>JAOARD010000027.1 GCA_025210735.1 Bacteroidales bacterium | reverse complement strand
GGCGTAAATATCAAATTCATAATATCTGCTAAATACAAAACACAAACAATCAGACCCTTAACTACAAATCCAATAACTCATCAAAGCTGGTGCGAACTTCTGTTTCTGTTAGTCAACGTTGTATAGAATTGGCAATAGCTCGTACCTCACAAAAATACAGTAGCTTCATTTAAGTTACTACAAACCTATCGCTCTACTCTAAGCGAAACATGTTTTTGTTGCACTATATGCTAACAATATTCTGTCTGCATATATTTTGCTCCCTCCCATTATGCTAAAAGAAGCTACAAGCTGTTTGCATTGGTTTAGATAAGTTGTCTCCTTTTAGCAAAAAATAGATACAAAAAAGAGAGACCAGGGTACCAGTCTCTCTTTTACTCTATGTCTGGTTTCACAAGCAGACATGAGGTGATATGATAATATTAATTGGTAATGTCGTTATCAGAATGGAAAACCAATACTGAAATACCATCTCGCTTTTTTATCTTCTGTATTTCCGGCAGCCATTAATTGTACCGGGCCTATAGGTGAGTCATATTTTAGGCCGGCACCATATCCGGCAAAATAGTCTTCTGAACCAAAGTCAAATAGTCCTTTAAAAATATCTCCGGCATCATCTGCTCCTTGCGCAACATTAAATTTAGCATTAAGGTACACATCAGATAGTATCTCTACATCTACTGATGCTCTGAACATAGAGAAGTTTCTTACTATACTTTCGCCAAAATTGAGCCCTGAAAACGGGATAAAGTTATCGCGTTTATTCAGATACGATCCTCCAATTCCAAAGAAGTTGTACATACTTGTATTATCAGAGTTCAGACCCAGTCCGGTACCTAAATTAAGTGTTGCTGTTCTAAAGAATGTCATGTATACATCGTAACTAACAAGCAGTATGCTGTATGAGTGTTTTTCTGAAAGTACAATGTTCTGACCAAGTGCCGACAGATCTTTAGCATCGTACCTTACAGTTGGGTTAAACATATGTGTGTATGCCAAATCCAGCTTCAGGCCTCGCTTCGGAAAATACAGATCGTCTGTTGTATTTGCATTGTAGTATGCTGTATATCCAAACCCGCTTGAACTAAAGTAGTTAAATTCAGCATCAGAGAACAGCTGCTTGAGGTTTTCATGTGGTTTTAACTTCTTATACTCATATTTACCTAATATACCAACCTGTCTGTTAAGCCCTAATGAATACTTCATACCTGTACCTGCTTTTAGTATAAACATATCGTATTTACCCATATCATTACCGTTCTGAAAGAATGTAAGCTCATCGTTATTTATATCGGCAAAATAGAAGTTCATAAAGCGTTGTTTTTTACCCCAATATTTCTTTAGTTCAAACTTAAATGCAGGGTTTTGTGCAATGTTTAGCTTTATTGATACCTCAGACGATGGTATTAGATAGTTACGAAATGTAATATCGTTCGCAACCCCAAGCTTAAGGTCACTATCGTACCTGAGCGACAAATTATAGAATACTCTTGATTTCTCTTTAACGTTAAATATAAGTGTGTATGAATCGTCGTTATTATCAAACAGTGTATATGTAATCTTGTTAAAGTAGTTGGTTCCGTATACACGATCAATAGCAGCCTCAATATCTGCATTTGTCATATATTGTCCTTTATCAAGTCTCGACTGACCCATAAAGAACTCTGTACTTATGTTTTTAAGGTTATTAACCTGTATATTTTTAACAAGTATAAGTTCCGGTTGCTCTATCTTCTTTACATCTCTGTATTCCAGATTAAGGCTATCTGCAAGGCTTTTAAGTTCATCAAAATGTAATTGTGCAGCCTCCTCGCCATATTGTTCTATCTGTACACCTTTAACAAAATCAGATGATGTCAGACCTTTAAGATCTGGTACAATAAGGTAGTCAACATTTTTTATCTGCTTTTTAGAGTCTACAATACCACCAAGTCCTGTAGAACGTGTTAGTACATCGGTAAGAGCAAACAGATCCTCTTTTGTTACATCCTCGTCGAATCCTACATATACACCAATTACTATATCGGCACCCATTTTTCGAACCTGCTCAACCGGAAAGTTACTGGAAACACCACCATCAACAAGTAACAGTGTATCTACATCAACGGGCGAGAATATACTTGGTATAGACATACTAGAGCGTATTGATGTAACAAAATCGCCTGAAGAGTGCTCAATTGTTTCGCCCGATACAAGATCTACAGACATACATCTGAATGGTATTGGAAGGCTATCAAAACTACTCTGCATTGGCAGAGGCCATGCAAGTTTGCGAAATAAACGCTCAAGCTCCTGTCCTTCAATGAACCCAGATGGTAGTGAAAGCCCGTTCTTTCTGAATGGCATTCTGAACAGAAAACGTTTTGAGTCGTGTTTCTGCTCCATTACAATTTTATTTAAAGGTATATCGTCTGATAACAGATGTGTCCAGTCGGCATTCTTATTAATCTCAGATATCTCATCAGCACTATATCCTAATGCATATAGTCCGCCAATTATACTACCCATGCTTGTTCCGGTAATGTAATCGGGTTTTATGCCAGCCTGCTCAAGAACCTTTAGCACACCAATATGTGCAAGTCCCTTTGCTCCTCCTCCGCTCAGTACCAATCCTATTTTAGGCTTTGGTATTGTATCTGTACTCTGAGCAGTTATAGCTACTACAGAGGAGAAAAGCATAATAAGTATTAATATCTGTTTTTTCATTGTTTTGTTAGTGTAAGCTTATGTTCTGTAAATTATGTTGTTGTACTGCAAGTTATAACCCTCAACAACAGGCTCATAACTGTTCTGTTCAAATGTTTCACTATGATTTATGTTGTCTGCAACTACTTATCTATCCATTTTTTGAATTCTGTTGCCTTTAAGCGGCTAACAGTCATCGACGATTTAAATGGTGGTATAAGATGTATTATCAGTTTTCCACCAAAATATGCCTCAATTTTATCTACTGCATCAATATGTAAAACCTGGCTCCTGTTTGCTCTGAAAAATACCTCCGGATCAAGTTGCTCTTCAAGTTTCTCTATTGTAAGATCAACAATATGCTCCTCTCCGGTGAATGTTACAGCAAATGTAACCCTGTTTACGGTATTAAAATATGCTATATCTTTTGTATCAAGTTTAAAGAATGATGTAGTACCATTAATCAGAAATCTTTTTCTGTACTCTCTTTTACCATTCTTCAGAGCATTAAGCAGATCGTTATAATCATGTTCTACTGTTTTGTTACCCTCTGTAATAAAGTCGTTTATCTTCTCAAATTTAGTTATAGCTTTTAGCAGATTCTCTTCTTTTATGGGTTTCAGCAGATAATCTATACTATTAACATTAAATGCCTGTATTGCATACTCATCATATGCTGTTGTAAATATTATTGCGCTCTCAATTTTTATCTCATCAAATACAGAGAAACTAATTCCATCTGTAAGCTGAATATCCATCATTATAAGATCAGGATGCGGATGTGTATTAAGCCAGTTTATTGTCTCTTTAACACTGGTTAAACTCTGTACAATCTTCCAACCCGGTCTGTTTTTCTGAATCATTCCGGCAAGCATCTTGCTACTGTGATGTTCATCTTCTACAATAACTACTCTCATAATTTATCTGTTTTGTAATACACCTAAAAAGATTATAACAAAGGTATTTTTACCGTAAAATATTCATTATCTGTTTCTACTATAACGTTATCGCTGTCTAATAGTTCGTATCTGCGAATAAGATTTTTTAATCCTGTTTTTGTTGAATATGACGTATCTTTTGGTTGTATATTATTCTTAACAATTAAACAGTTGTTTTCTGAATAGACCTCTATAAGTAACGGATTCTCAATACTTGCTACATTGTGCTTTATAGCATTCTCTATTAACAATTGTAGTGTTAATGGTGCTATAAGCATCTCCAATATCTTTTTGTCTACCAAAAAACGAACATCAAATCCATCGCCTATACGCTCTTTGTGTAGTGATATAAACGACTCTATAAATTTAAGCTCATCAATAAGCTCTATAAGCATTTTATCTTTGCTCTGCAGAACATATCTGTACACATCGGTAAAGTTCTCAGTAAACTCTATTGCACCATTGGTATCGTACATTATTAGTGATTTTAGAACACTAAGATTGTTAAACAGAAAATGCGGATTGAGTTGATCCTGAAGTGCATTATAGTCAATGCGCAATTTCTCTTTCTCCATCTTATCTATTTTTTGTTGTACAAATATCCACTTCTCTGTAAATCTGGTAATAAGCAATATTGTAGATAGCATTGTAACAAATATTAATCCTACAGCTATGCCCAGATAAAAGTGCGATTTTGGTGCTCCATACTTATCCGGAAACACTAATGGTACAGCCTTATATATAAGTACAAGTATAAAAATGCTAAGAAATGACTGAAGGATAAGTCTTAGTTTAAGTTTTTTTGGTATCGGAAAGATACGTTCCATTACGTTGTCAAGTATTATTAGTAACTCACTAAGCAGGTTAAAAATTATTATAACAAACAGGTAATCTCTGAATCCAGGTTCGGTTATTGGCTGAAAGTCGCTGATATATCTCATTAGTTTTATAATAAGTATACTACACAGACTGACAACAGTAAACCTGTATGCTATTGACAATAAAGAATAACTTGGAAATTTTGTAAGAAATTTCGTCCCCTCAAATTTGCATTTTTTATCTCTCATCATGGTTAAAATAAGCTATTAGAATGCTTTGTTGAACTATATTTACAGCTTATCCGGTTTTATAAACATACTCTGCAAAGCTTTCTGTTGATTTAATTCCTTCAAAACTCCAAGTTATAATAATTTATTTATTCAGGTGCAACTAATTTACCAGTAACTTTGTCCCATTTTGTTTTAAGTACCTCGTAATTTGCTAAAGAACCTATTAACTGAGCATTTGCATTTTGCCAATCGGCCTGTGCATTAAGCAACTCAGTAGTGGTATTTAAACCTACCTTAAAGCTAGCTTGTGTTTCGTCAAGACTCTCCTGAGCCTCTTTTATATTCTTTTGAGCAATTAGTATTGCCTCATATGCCTCCTCAATCTCAATTCTAACCTGATTAACCTCAAGGTTAATAAGTTCGTTTGTATTGCTAAGCTCTGTTTCTGCTGCCTTAATCTTTAGTTTAGCAGCATTACGTTTATGTTTTCTTTGCCCCCAGTTAAACAGAGGTATAGTTAACTGACCTGATATTGATGGTCTGAACTCAAAGTCTTCTGCAAAGTTACTTATATATGATGTTGTATAACCGGCGCTTACCCCTAACTGCGGTTTGTAATCGGCCATTGTTATCTTTTTATCGTACTCTGCTATAGCCAGTTTGTTTTTAAGTATATTTAGTTCAGCTCTGTTTGTTTGTGCTGCTAATACTCCACCCGATAATTCCGGCATTTTTGCACTCATTTCAAGCGAATCTGCAACAGTAATTTCAGAGTTTATATCTTGTCCTATTACCTGATTAAGATACATTTTAGATATTCTTAGTCCGTTCTTTGCTTTAAGCAGGTTTAGTTGTGCCTCGTTTTTCTGAACAGTAACCTTAAGTTTCTCACTTGCTGGTGTTAATCCAAGGTTATACATCTCTGTCATCTGCTCCTCAAGCTCCGTTAACATTGCGATATATTTCTCAGCAAGTTTTACATTCTCTGCTATTGCAAGCATATTCCAGTAAGCCTGATCTGTTTTCTCTATTATCTCAGAGTATTTAAGTGTATATGCACTGCTATATATATTTACACCTGCGGTAGCCTGTTTATTACTATAAAGTATCTTACCCCCTGCATATATTGGTTGTGTAAGGTTTACAGAACCGTATATTATTGTCATGTTTCCAAGCTCAATATTCATTCCCGGCGACCATACATTACTCTGTCCGGTAAATTGTCCTTTGCTTGCAGCATCGGCACTTGATGCAGTAGGAAGAAAACCTCCCGGCATTGATATATCGTCCATATTTGGCATATACATTGCGGTACCTGATGCCTCTAATTTTGGTAAATATGCTGTTTTTGCGGCTTTTTTGTTGGCTATTGCCTCCTGCATATTGTAGTGAGCAATCTTAAGCTCTCTATTATATTCAACAGCCTTATCGCGACACTCCTTAAGTGTCATTTTACTCTGTGCATTAACAGCAAAAACTGTTATTGAGAGCGACAATACTGTTAGTAATATTTTCTTCTGCATAATCTTGTTTTTTGTAAGAAGGACAAGAGAATCATAACTATTTAGTGTGATGTAATAACATGACCTCTTGTCCTATCCTCATATTAAACCTGATAATTTAACGCCTATATCTTTTATCAGTGATTTAAACTATAATGTCATTTTCTTTAAAAATGAACCCGACCGGCCAGGACGGTCTCGATCGGGTTCCCGCCTATATTTGATCTGCTTCACAAGAGCCTTAATTATTCTCTTCTACTGCTTTAACTGCTTTTACTTTAAACATTGATGCATACATTACCGGTACCACATACAGTGTAATAAGCGTACCAAATAGTAATCCGAAGATGATTGTAATAGCCATTGATTTAAACATTACATCAAACAGCAGTGGTAGCATACCCAATATTGTTGTTACCGATGCCAGGAACACTGGACGCATTCTTGATATTGCTGCCGATACAATTGATTCAAATTCAGTTTTTCCGGCTTTTATATTATGTTTTATCTCATCAAGCAGAACTATAGAGTTCTTAATCATCATTCCTATAAGTCCCAACGAACCAATTATCCCGATAAACGTGAACACAGCATTTGTTGCAATAAAGCCGAATACAATTCCGATGAATGCGAATGGGAAGATTGCGAATATTATTGCAGATTGTTTCAGGTTATTGAACAGTGCAATAATAATCATTGCCATTAATCCCAGTGCCAGCGGAAGGAAGCTAAACAGGTTATTCTGCGACTCCTCACTTGACTCTCCAATACCTTTCCACTCCATTGAATAGCCATCTGGCAGTTCAATTGCATTTATCTGTGGTTTAAGTTTCTTCTCAACATCGGTTGTAAGGTTACCTGGTGCAGCATCGCACTGTGCTCTGATTGCTCTCTGACCATTAAAACGGTGTATCTCATTATCTTCCCATCGCACATCTGTACTCTCTGTTACCTTTGATAATGGTACACTGCTTTTATTGTGCATTCCCCATACTGGTATACTTGACACCTTGTTGATATCTTTACCAATCGACTTATCTGTTTTTAGCATAATTGGCAGGCTCTTATTTCCGTCCTGCATTACACCTACAGCCAGCCCATCCGTAGCTATGGCAATGGCATTAGCAACATCGCTTCTCGATATCGAAACCTGTCCGGCCTGCTCTACCGAGTATTGCGGAGAAAACACTTTTACTTTATTTTGCCAGTTGTCTGATACGAATGCAGCTGTAGGCTCTTCACGCATAATTTCTTTTGCCTTCTCTGCTAACCCTCTCAACACCGCCGGATCGGGACCAGAGAACTGTACTTCAATCTCATACTCCGACGATATTGGTCCATATACTCTCTTACGGGCAATGGCTTGAGGATAATTTTCGGCTATATATTTAATTATTCTCTCTCCTACTACAAGCGAAGCATCAAAATCTTCTACGTCTACAATCATCTCAGCGTAGTTTGATCCTCCTTTATTCATTGGACGAATAAGCGTATAACGTGCAGGTGTACTTCCTACAGCAGCTGTAACATTAATTACATCATCCCATTTCAGAATCTCTTTACTTATCTCATTAATATCATTCTCTACAGCTGTTATATCTGTACCTTTTGGCATCTTATACTCAATTACAAACTGGTTGTAGTCTAGCATTGGCATAAACTCAAACTTTATAAATCTGAATGAGTAGAATGATACAACAAGTATTACAATACTTACTGCAAGAAACATTGATTTATGCGATAGTGTCCATACAAGACTCTTTCTGAACTTCTGATAGAACTTTGTATTATAAGGATCGCTATCCCCCTCTTTCTCTTTTTTCTTCTTTTTAACGCCATTTTTGAAGAATCTGGCAGCCATAAATGGTGTCTGAACCATTGCAAACAACCAACTAAGGAACAGCGATATTGCCAGTACTGTAAATAACGACGACAGATACTCTCCTGCTGAATCGGGTGACATCGCAAGCGGCATAAATGCAAGTATTGCAATTACAGTAGCTCCTAACAGAGGCATTGCTGTCTGTTTTACAATTGATGTAAATGCTTTACGCTTATCTACACCCCGTTTCAGATCCATTATTATACCATCGGCTATTACAATTGAGTTATCTACAAGCATACCCATTGCCACAATAATTGCTGCAAGTGATATACGCTGTAACTCTATATCCATTATAAGCATCACAATAAATGTTCCGAGTATTGTGAATACCAAACCGCTGGCAATAAGTAGTCCTGAACGCATCCCCATTGCAAACAGCAGTACAACAACAACAATTAATACCGACTCTATAAGATTTATTATAAAGTTGTTTATTGAGGTATCAACCCTTTCTGGCTGCGAGAATACACTGTTTACAACTATACCAGCAGGTAGTCTGCCTTCAAGTTCGTCCAGTTTCTTCTGAAAATTCTCACCAACAGTAATAACGTTAACGCCACTCTCAACAGATATTGCAAGACTTATTGCTCTATCGCCATTAAATGTTATTCCCTGACGTTTTGGTTCATAAAACGATGGTTTTACATCAACTATGTTACCAAGTCTGAAGCTACCTCCTCCCGGAACCTGAACAAGTACATCCTCAACCTCTTTTATTGAGGTATACTTATTACCAACACTCAATCTGACACGATCTGTACCCGATATAATACTACCCGGATTCACGATCTCTCCCTGATTATTTATTGCCTGCACTATTAGCATAGGATTTATGCTAAGACTTGCCAGTTTCTCTTGTGAAAAGCTTATATCAATAGCCTCTGTTTGTGCACCAAACAGCTCTATTCTCTTTATACCATCAACATTCAGTATCTCTCTGCGAAGCAGATCAACATAGTTGTAAAATTCGCGGTATTCGTACCCGTTTCCTGTAACAGCAACAAATATTCCATACACATCTCCAAAATCATCGTTCACAATTGGAGTCATTGCTCCCTGTGGTAGCGATGATTTTGCATCACTTACCTTTCGGCGAAGATGATCCCATACCTGTGGTATTTCAGATGACGGAACAGTTGTTTCAATATTTATTGTAATCTCTGATAGCCCCGGAAGCGATCTTGATGTAATATCCTTTACATTCTCTAATTTCTGAAGAGCTTTTTCAAGAGCATCTGTCACCTCCAGCTCAACCTCATGAGCTGTAGCTCCGGGATATGGGGTAACTATCACTGCCGATTTAATTGCAATCTCGGCATCCTCAAGCTTTCCCAGTTTTTTATATGCAAATACACCTCCAATTAATATAGCAAACAGAATAGTATTCAGAAGTGCTTTCTGTTTTAATAACTTATCAAGCATTATAGTAGTCTCCCAATATTAGTTTCTGAAGCTTTTACAATTGGTTTAACTATCTGATTCTCGTATAGGTAATGTGTTCCGGCAGTTACAATCTGCTCATCTGATTTAAGACCAGATGTAATCTCTACAAACCCATCCTGAGCAATCTGCTTAATTTCAATACGTCTCTTTGTTATACTTTTTGACTCTGCATTGTAAACCCAAACATATGAGCCTTTATCTTTTCTGAATACAGATGATGACGGGATAAGTGTAATATTATCGTTATTGTCAAAATTCATTG
This sequence comes from Bacteroidales bacterium, assembly GCA_025210735.1. Lineage (GTDB taxonomy): Bacteria > Bacteroidota > Bacteroidia > Bacteroidales > UBA6680 > UBA6680. Next base: position 114,020 of record JAOARD010000027.1, on the reverse strand, counting down.
TAATTTCAGCAGACATTCCAGGGAATATATCCATGCTTTTGTCGTTTTTAAATGAGAACTTAACCTCGTACAATCCATCTGATTTTGCTTTATCTGCAACAGATAAAACCGTTACCGGCAACTTAGAAACATTAGCATTCTTAACATCTAAGTAAGTATTACGGCAGCTTCTAATTGCCAGTAACTGGTTTTCAGGAACAGAAATTACAACTTCTAGTTTCGACAAGTTTATAATAGATACTATTGGTTGTCCCGCGCCAACAGTTTGGAAGTTTTCTGTAAATTTTTCGTGAATATATCCTGCCGCAGGAGCTTTCAACTCTGTATCGTTAAGCTGGTTTACTGCATTCTCGTAAGCAGTTTTTGCCATCAGATAGCCTGACTCTATTTTCTCAAATGAGTTTGCAGGAATTTTATTCTTATTATATAACTCTTTATAACGCTCATATTCGCCCTCTAATTGAGTATACTGTGCCTTGGTTGATTGTACCTGTAATCTGTAGTCGCGTTTATCAATAACAGCTATAACCTGCCCTTTATTAACATAATCGCCAGTGTTTACATTCAGATTAACCAATGGTCCTCCTACCCTGAACGATAGTGAGGTTAAACTCTTCTCCTTTATCTTTCCATTGAAGATTAATTTATCTCTGTCTTGGTACGATTTAACTTTCTGTACCTTGACATACTTAACCTTTTCTTCTACCTTAATATTATCTCCACCACATCCTGCCAGTGTTATTGCACCAGCTAAAGAGATAATATATATACCACGTTTCAACATCCTTTAATTGTCTTTTCGGTTTATTTCTGATACAAATTTAGGGTGCTGTAAGGCTATTTTTAATTTGTGGTGCGCCAACTGATATAATTACTACATGAAATGTATTTGTTGCAACACGAAATGTTAAATGGCAGAAAAGGTATTTATACTTAATGATAAGACACTGTAATATAGAACTATATATCTTTAGCCTCTCTGATAAAACTACTATTTTGAGTGACAAACATATAATTATTGATGGTTATGGCATAATAGTTGGTTTGCGTATGAAGTGAAACTAAAGCATGTAAACAGTTTATTGACCCTTAAAAACTAAAAACATTATAATGAAAAAAATCTACCTCTTATCTGTTTTTATACCTCTGTTATCTATATGTTATTGTCAGCAAGTGCATATAAAAAAAACAGTATTTTATAAACTATACCAAGGAGCTAATTATACTCCACATTCATATTGGTTTATATCAGAGAAAGTAAACTGGTTAACAGATTCTATTGTGCAAATTATGAGGCATATGGATTCCACCTATTATGTTGAAAAAGACAAACTTGATACTGATAACTATGATATTGCTACCAGAAACATACTTTTACAAAGAGATGCTGATTCAATACCAGAAGGAGCTGACGAGAATTATCATCTTATTAGCAGCAGAACTTACAAAATAATGAGCAAAGCATACACTGTGTATGCTTTAAATAAGGACACCTATGCGTGCGATGATGATGGTATTATCTATTTTTCACCGGAACTTCGAATATTATTAGATTATGCAACCTCATGGTCCAATCTGTTATATACTAAAGATATTTATAATATAAATCAAAAAGTGAGGCTTATTCTAAATGAATTAGCAAACACTGTTTTGCAAGACACTACATTCTTTCCTAATCCATATCCTCCAATTGACTATTCTAAATTTTTATTTCCTAAGATGGATAATGATAAAAGAATCTATTTTAACTCTATATTAGAGGCCTGTTTAAAACATAGTAGCATTGAGCATCTGATAAACGGTGATAATATATCTACTGTGTACATATCGTCTCTGACTAACAGAGTACGATTAATGGATATAGAGGAATGTGATTTTAAGCTCTATAACAAACCTGTATTGAGGTATCATGGAGACTCATATAATGCAATACAAGCTGATATATATGATATACACTCATTTAAAGATAGACAAGAGGTGTATATTGATATTAAAAATCACAGATATTGTTTTACATGTAAAGAGGTTCAGGATAACAAGTGGAGTGTATTATCTGTTACTAAAAAGATACTTACAGATGATATGTTAATGTAACAAAAAGGCTTTGCAGATAAAAAAGCAGGCTGATCTTTAACTGATCAGCCTGCTTTGTATATAGTTAAGATATATAATTATTTCTTCTTTTGGTTATAACCTTTTTGCTTTGCCATCTCTTCCATACGCATAGCAAGTTTAGATTTTTTAACCGGTTTACTCTTATTAGCCTGAATCTTACGCTTAATAGCATTTTCATCTACAAACTTACGGAATGCCATTGACTGACCTATTGTAATAACGTTTGACAAGAAGTAGTAGTAACTAAGACCTGCTGCATAGTTGTTAAACCAGAACACCATCATTACAGGCATACCCCAGTTCATCATAAACTTCATACCCGGCATTTGTGCATTTGCATCGCCCATTTGCGAACTGTTTAGTTTTGTTGAAAGAACAAGTGCTACAGCCATTAACAGAGTAAACAAACTTATGTGGTTTCCGTAATAATGTGATATAAGTGGAATATCTAAATTCCAGCTTAAAATAGCATCGTACGATGAAAGATCATCGGCCCACAGGAACGATTTCTGACGTAACTCAAATGCTGATGGGAAGAAACGGAACATTGCAATAATAATTGGCATCTGAACCAACAGTGGTATACATCCTCCAAAAGGGCTAGCTCCGGCTTTCTTATAGAGAGCCATTGTAGCCTGCTGTTTCTTCATAGCATCCTCTTTCTTAGGGAACTTCTTAGATATCTCTTCAACCTCTGGTTTAAGTACACGCATCTTTGCAGATGACTGGTACGATTTGTATGTTAACGGGAACAGTACAAGTTTAATAAGTATTGTAAGTATCAGTATTATAAGCCCCATGCTTGCAATTGATCCTTCAAGATAGTTAAACACAGGAATAACAACATATCTGTTTACCCATCCAAAAATACCCCATCCAAGAGGAACAAGTTTCTCAAAACCTTTACCCTGATCTTCAAGAATATTGTATTTATTAGGACCAAAATATAGATTAAGCTTAACTTTCTCATCGTTTGTACCAGTATAGTGTACCCCAAGATTAGCCTTAAACTTCTTAATAAGTCCAGATCCCTCCTGATAACTCTCTGTATTCATTATTGGGCTCTGGAATCCATTATCTGAAACAATAATTGATGAGAAGAACTGATCTTTAAATGATACCCACTCTACACGTGTATCAAGTTTCTCTTCATCTGCATCAGCTCCTGCATTAAGATCATCTGTGTCACCATCAAGATGCTTGTAAGCTATAGTTGTATATTGATTCTCATTTTTATGACCTTTTTCATGCTGTGGTGAGTTTATCTGCCATGTAAGGTTAAGGAACGATGTATTACCAGAAAGAATCTTATCCATGTTTACAAATCTCATATCGAAATCTAACATGAATGAGTTTCCTGTCATTGTATATATGTAATCAATGTATCTTCCGTTTCCGGCATTCAGGCGCATTGTAACACTCTTCTTGTTATCACCTGTTACAGTTACATTGTTACTTTCTCCAACCATTTCAAAGAATAGGTTGTTGGTAGCAATTTTACGATTACTTGCAAAGAAATCAAATCCAAAGATATTATCCTCTCCTCTGAAAAGCACTAACTCATCGCCTGTGTATGTAGTATAGTCTTTAAGTTTTACAGACTCTACCTTACCCCCTAATGCATTCAGGGTAATCACCATTTTTTCGTTCTCCAGAGTGTAATATTTAGCCTCTCTCTCGGCCGCTGATGCAAATACACCATATGCATCAACTAATCTCTGATCTTTTGAAAGGGTATCTGCAACACTAACAGCTTGTTGAGTAGCTTTTGCTGCTTCCTCAGCGCGTTTTGCCTCTGCAACGTTCTGTTCATTTACAGCAGCAATAGAATCGCGATAACGATTCTCCTTAGCAATCTGCTCCTCACTCGGTTTATTGAAGTAAGAGAAGGCAACAAGGATAATACCTATGATTGCTAATCCTATAATATTATTTTTATTCATATATATATCTTTTTATAATGTATGGCTGCATTTAACAGCCACATTAATAATGTTCTGTACAAATAATCTACTCCTCAGCAGCAGCTTTTACAAAGGCTACAAACAGAGGATGTGGGTTAAGTACCGTACTCTTATATTCAGGATGGAACTGAACACCTACAAACCATTTGTGTGACGGAATCTCAACAATCTCAACCAATCCTGTATCCGGATTAATTCCTGTTGATTTCATTCCTCCTTCGGCAAACTGATCAATAAACTTGTTATTAAACTCGTAGCGGTGTCTGTGACGCTCATCTATATTTGCAGAACCATATGCATCAAATGCATAACTGTTCTTCTGAACCTCACATGGGTATGAACCCAGACGCATAGTACCTCCCATCTCTGTTACACCCTTCTGTTCTTCCATAAGGTCTATAACAGGTTTGGTTGTTGTTCTGCTCATCTCTACCGAGTTTGCATCAGAATAGTTTAATACATTGCGTGCAAATTCAATAACAGCACACTGCATACCTAAACATATACCCAGGAATGGTATATTATTCTCGCGTGCATACTTTACAGCTTCAAGCTTTCCGCTAATTCCGCGCGAACCAAATCCGGGAGCAACAAGTACCCCTTTAAGGTCTTTTAGTTTATCTGCAACAGTATCTGCATTAAGTTCTTCTGAATGAATATACTCAAGATCAACCTTTACACTGTTTACAGCTCCTGCATGTACAAAAGCCTCTGCTATTGATTTATAAGCATCCGGTAACTCAACATATTTACCAACTAAACCAATCTTCACTCTCTTCTGAGGGTTTTTAACCTTCTGAACAAAATCTTTCCATGGTTTAATCTTAACATCTTTCTTAACCTGAATACCCAGCTTCTGTAGTGCTACCTCATCAAGTTTCTGCTCCTGCATCTTCAGAGGCACCTCATATATTGTAGATACATCAATACTCTGAATAACCGAATCGTTTGCTACGTTACAAAATAGCGCAACCTTACGTTTAATATCATCTGATAGCTCATGCTCTGTACGCAACACAAGTATATCTGGCTGTACTCCGTTCTCAAGCAGTACTTTAACAGAGTGTTGTGTAGGTTTTGTCTTTAACTCACCCGATGCATTAAGGTATGGTACAAGTGTCAGATGAACAACCAAGCTATTCTGCGTTCCCAATTCATATCTTAGCTGACGTACAGATTCAATATATGGTAACGACTCAATATCACCAACGGTACCGCCAATCTCAGTAATAACAAAATCATACTGACCCTGTTTTCCAAGAATTTTTACTCTGCGTTTTATCTCGTCAGTAATATGAGGAATTATCTGTACTGTCTTTCCAAGAAAATCGCCTCTACGCTCTTTATCAATCACAGACTGATATATTCGCCCTGTTGTTACATTATTAGCTTGTGAGGTAGGAACCCCTAAAAAACGCTCATAATGTCCCAGATCAAGATCTGTTTCGGCACCATCATCTGTAACATAACACTCTCCGTGCTCATACGGGTTAAGTGTTCCCGGATCTACATTAAGATACGGGTCCAGTTTCTGTATTGTAACTTTAAAACCTCTGGCTTGTAAAAGTTTTGCCAATGAGGCCGATATAATACCTTTTCCTAATGAGGATGCAACACCTCCTGTAACGAATATGTACTTAGTTGTTGACAATTCTGTATTGTTTTAAATTACTAAAATCAATTACTTGTTCATAGAGTCTATCATTCTGATCTTCTTCTTAAGATCATTGATGTCTCTTCTTGCACGATCTATCTTAACCTTAACATCTTTTATAAGCGATTCAGCATTCTTAGAGTTTGAGAAGAATCCTATGTTATTCTCAAGAACAACTATGTCGTTTTCAAGTTTCTTAAGTCTGTTGTAATGCTTCTCTCTCTCCTGACGAATCTTAATATCAGAGTTACCTCCCTGCATAAGATCCTCAATTTTATTCTTGAATTTAAGAGTATTTCTCTTATCTTCATTAAGGTTCAGGCTATCAAAGTGTGCATTAATAGACTCTCTGTAAAGCTGCTGAATCTCATCTTTATTCTTCATAGGTACAAAACCTATCTCAGACCAACGACGCTGGAACTCCTTAAGTTTAGCAAGGCTATCCTGCATATCGTCGCTTATAGTAAATGCCTTAATCTCTTCAATAAGAGCTTTTTTCTCCTCAAGATTCTTCTCGTAAACAGAATCTATATTAGCAAAATGCTCCTCTTTGCGGTTAAAGAACGTATCACATGCTTTGCGGAATCTGTTCCAGATATTGTCTGAATCTTTTCTCGAAACCGGTCCAACAGTCTTCCACTCCTTCTGCAGGTTAATAAGCTGATCTGTTGTCTTCTTCCAATCCTCGCTGTTCATTAAAGCTTCAGCTCTCTCGCAAAGAGTAACCTTCTTCTTCATGTTCTCTTCATGCTCTTGCTTAGATTTTTGATAGAACTCTTTCTTAGACTCAAAGAATTTATCGCAAGCAGCTCTGAAACGCTGATATATCTCTGTATTACTCTTCTTTGGAGCAAAACCAATTGTTTTCCAGGTCTTCTGTATCTCAATTATCTTATCAGAAGCTTTTGTCCATTGCTGGTGGCTGTTCTTAGCAACCTCAATCTCAGCTTCAACCTGCTCACAAAGCAATGTTTTAGCCTCTAGATTCTTCTTCTGCTCCTCCTTAAGACCAACAAAATAGTCCTGATGTTTCTTATTTATTTGTGATGTAGCAGCACTAAAACGCTCCCAAATTGAGTTTCTCTGCTCATGTGGTACCGGCCCAATCTCGCGCCATGCTTCGTGATACTTCTGTAGCTTCTTAAATGCATCAATTATGTTAGATTCTAATAGCAGATCCTCTGCCTTCTCACATAACTGCAACTTAGCCTCAAGATTCTTCTTAAGATCAAGATCTCTAAGCTCGTTATTTATCTTTATATAATCGTAGAACTGCTGCACAGTGTAGTGGTACGACTCCCAAAGAGCTTTTACATTCTCTTGCGGAACCTGACCAACATTATCCCAACGCTCTTTTAACGTCTTAAACTCGTTAAAGGTATCGTTAAGAGTCTCTTCACTGTTAATCAACTCTTTAATCTTCTCAATAATTTCGTTCTTTGCAGCAAGATTCTTCTTCTTTCCCTCTGCAATATTCAACTCATGCGCCGAAAGATTTTCACGATATGTACGAATAATCTCTTTTAGCTGTTTCTCTAATGGCAATAGAGGATATGCAAAATCTTTCTCCTCGTTACCTTCAGCTACAAACTCCTCACGCGCTTTGTCAATTCCAGCTCTATACTTTTTATAAAATGCTGTTTTAATCTCATCAACATCTTTTCTGATTTTTTGCACACTGTTTTCTGAGATTAATTTAGTAAGAGCGTCTACAATCTCCTCTTCCGAAAGCAGATTATAATCTACAGTTTCTTTCTGCTCTTCGTTTTCTGACGTCTCTGACTTGTTCTCGATTGTTGCTTCAGTTACTTCGGCAACAGGCTCTTGATCATGGTTTTGCTCCACATTTTCAACACTCTCATTAGTATTGACTTGTTCATCTTGAACAGGGGTATTCTCGTTAGTACTCATAATAAATTGTTTAAATCAATTTTTAAAGCTACAAATTTAATCATATTTAAGAACTTAGGAAATTTTATGTATGCTTTGTTTTTTGTATTATTGCACTCATTTTCGGCTTTACTTAAGGGGCTATAATAGGGTAACGGGTAACAACAGTTTATATTAAACCATAAAAGCATGATTACCTTGCAGTTTAGCTGTTATTGTTGATTGAACAGAACATTAATGCCGGATGTAATTAAATTGTATTAGAATTATGCGTATAGATATTTTAACAGTTTTGCCGGAACTTTTAGAGAGTCCGCTTAACCATTCAATAATAAAGAGAGCAAAAGATAAAGGTGTTGCAGAGGTACATATTCATAATATAAGAGACTACTCAACCGATAAACACCGCCGTGTTGACGATTACGCTTTTAGTGGCGATGCAGGAATGGTTATGACAATTGATCCAATATTCAGAGCTATTGAGAAACTTAAAAGCGAACGCGATTACGATGCGATTATCTATACATCGCCTGATGGAGAGCGTTATGATCAGACAAAAGCCAATGGTCTGAGCCTGATGAAGAATATCATTATACTTTGCGGACACTATAAAGGTATTGATCACCGTATAAGAGAGCACCTTATTACAATGGAGATATCTATTGGCGACTACGTGCTTACGGGTGGCGAACTGGCTGCGGCAATAATTGTTGATAGTGTTGTAAGGCTTATTCCGGGTGCAATGTCTGATGAGACATCGGCATTAACCGACTCTTTTCAGGATGGTTTACTGGCACCGCCTGTATATACACGTCCTGCAGAGTATAACGGATGGAAGGTTCCGGAGGTTCTGCTTTCAGGAAATCCTAAGCTCATTGATAAGTGGAAAGAGGAACAGAGTATAGAGCGTACTCGCAGACTGAGACCTGACCTGCTTGATGAGTAGAGTATATCTTTTATAGTTTAGTGCATACGTTAATTTTATAGTATAATGATTAACAACAGATAGCAATATTAAACCAACAACGGTTATTATTGTTATTATGTAGCACAATATTATTGTGTAGTTGTTGTTTTATTTATATTTGAGAACTAACATCTAAAACGTGTGCATTAAATGATTAGATATTTTAAACTTATTTGTGTATGCATATCATACTTTACCCCAATATTATGTGGTGCCCAATATAATAATACCGCACAGGAGCGTTATCGTAATTCGGTATTGGCACATGAGCATCAGAGCTATTTTACATTTAGCAGTGGTTTTGGTAATCTCGATCCGTTGATATTTGAATCAAAATTGTGCAGAACGTTTTTCTTTCAGCTTAAAGAGAACGCAAAACTTGCCTTTTCTGGCACACCAATGGTTGTTCTGCGTATGTATAATGAGTATTCGGTTCCGGTACGCACACCAAGTTATATGCCCGAAGGATCTGTATATTACAATCTTGGTAAAACAAATTTTCTGTTAAAAGATCAGCTTACTCTGTTTAGCAAATTTGGCCATCACTCAAACGGACAGAGCGACTCTACATACAATGTTGATGGAACTGTAAATATCAAATCGGGTAATTTCTCTACCAATTTTATTGAGATTGGATTTATGTCGTCTGAGATTAAGCCGGGTTTAAAGAACATTGTTAAAGGATATAGATCGTCGTTAGCTTTTCACTTTTTTTACGAGCCTCTTTTAGAGGATAATTACGGTACAGTATACTGGAATAATGAGTTCCAGATATCAATGTTCAGACCTCTTGATATTATTAAGGCTTTCAGAAAAGGATATAAAAACAGCGATAGTGATGAAGCTGATATGCGATCGAGACTCAAGATAAAGACAAGTTATGCTCTTGCAGGGCTTGACAATAAAGCTGCTTTTGATTTTAAAGAGCGATTTACATTTACTGCTACATACTCCTATCAACCACGATTTTATGACCAGTTAGCTGTTTTTGTAAAGTTTTATTGGGGTAAGGATTATTACAATATAAATTACCGCAATAACATTCACTATGTGACATTTGGGCTGATATCAACCCCTCTGTCAATTGAAAAATTTGAGCGTAAGAGGAAGCGTGCAGCAATTTTGAAAGCCAGAGAGAGTTATTAGCACAACTATTTGCACACTATTTTATAAAACCAGAAACCTAAAGTTACTATGTATATAGCCAAAAACAGTAATGTTGCTATAAGAGAGCTTGAATACTCAGATATTGCAAAACTAGCAGAGTATGCAGATAATAAAAAAGTTAGTATAAACCTGCGCGATCTGTTTCCGCACCCTTATACAACCGATGATGCTAAACAGTTTATTGATATGGTAAAAGGACAAACCCCAAAGACATTCTTTGCTATTGAGTATAATGGTGAGTATGTTGGTAATATTAGTCTGTCGCTTGGCAGTGATGTTTACAGAATGAGTGCGGAGATTGGTTATTTTATAGGCGAACCATTCTGGAACAGAGGCATTACCACTATGGCTATTGATTTAATAACAGATTATGCTTTCAGAACATTTGATATAGTACGTATACATGCTGGTGTGTTTGAGTTTAACAAATCATCGCAAAGGGTACTTGAGAAGTGTGGTTTTAATAAGGAGGGTATATTCAAAAAATCAGTTATTAAAGAGGGAAAGATATATGATGAGATCAGATATGCCAAAACAATTTAGGGTTCTATTTCACCCACCTCTGTGTCTCCTCCAAGGAAGAGTGTTGCTATGATATAGCAGGTTACAAAACTGATATTGTGATCATCACAAAACATCATATTTATGACTTATACATCATAATATGATAAACGATGGATTGTATTCCCAATGTACCTTCGGTACTATTTTCTGATACTCGCTATATTTAACCTGTACTTTCAGCACGGTGTTCGTTCTGTTTAGTTACCCGATGCCATGCATCGGGCTAGGTTTAGCTGGGTCTTCAGCCCGCAATATATTAACATATGCAGTATATACAGACAAAGCCTGATAATTGAATGCAGAATAGTTATTGACATGTCTACCTTGGGTGTAGTCATTGGTAGATATGTCTGTAATATTATACTCTTATAAAACTATCCTCGTTTGCAGAATGAGTTGTATATACAGTTGGTGCATGCGTCTGTTTTCTCGGTTGGTGTAAACGGTACATTTCTGTCGAATATCTCCTCAAACAGGTTATGTAGTCGCTCCTCAAACTCCTCCTCAAATGGCGCATATGAGTACACTTTCTCTCTTCCAAACTTCAATTCTGTTGAGAAATCGGACGAGAATATTGTTTTCAGGTATATTAAGCCCGGAGATACTTCTATATTGTTGCCATATTCCGATTTTGTTAGCATACAGTATGCAAGGGTTTGAAATACAGCTTTTGTCTTCTTATTACTCAGATCTGAGAATAGCGACTCTACGGATTTAAAATCACGCTCTTCGCGTCCTGTTTTGTAATCATACGCATAATATTTGTTATCCTTCATCTCTAGCCTGTCAATATACCCTCCAATCCTTACTTTTTGTGGTTCGCCATCAACTGTAATATCTATATCTTTATCTATCCACTGCTCAAGATTAACGAGTGTAAATGGTGCTCTTTTTATATCAATGGTCAGCATCTGTACCAGATATTTCTCAATTACACCTCTCACAATAATACTCTGTCCAAGATATTCGCTCTTTCTGTTCTCTTTTACTCCAAACCACTCCTCGGCAAATGCGCCATCAATAACTCCGTTTATCAGATCCTGATTTTTTATAAAGCCTTCTATTTGTGTTGCAGTAATCTCCTTACCTATATGGTCTTTATATATATTTTCAAGTGCCTTATGCATTATATTTCCGAATATGCGGGCATCTATACTGTCGGCAATAAGATCGGGCTCAAGTATACCTGCAACTTTTTTATAGAAGAATTTAAGTTTACAGGTGTTATAGTCATTTAATACACTTGGCGAAAACGGACTGCTCTTTCCTTCTGATACCAACATCTTTCTGAGTTTGTCCATTACGGCATCGTCTTTATTAACCACTCTCTCTTTAAAGAATGGTATTGAGACCTCCGGTGTAACAACAATATCTGTTATCTCCATTCCGCTCTCGCTTTTAAGCTGTTGTATATATCTGCTGGGCTCTCCGGTACCGTTATCATCGGTCTGCGAGTTGTATAATAGGCTTATGTTTTTAGATCGCTGTAACGATCTGTAGAAGTAGTATGCAAACATTGCATCCTGATGCTCAGATGTTGGTAACCCATATCCTGTTCTCAAATTAAATGGTATAAGCGATTGTGCACTATTCTTAACGGGTAGTATTCCCTCCGCAACTGATAACATGTATATATCGTCAAAATCTAATCCGCGGGTCTCCATAAGTCCCATTACATGTATCTTTGCTGTTTTGTTTGGATTAAACGGCACCTCAACCGAGCTTATTTCAGACATAAGCATCTTAAAGAATACTCTTCTGTCAAGATCTATTGAGTATAGTTTATACTGTTCAATAAGTTTTTGCAAGCAATCGCGTATAGTCTTTTCTGCAAAGTCTTCTAATATTTTGTCAAAATCAGTATCTATTCCAGATTTTTCATTATTACGTAACTCTCTTATCTTATCGGCAATTGCATTTATCTGAATTATTCGTGACTCTGTACTTTTAGGGAAATCGAACAGAAGGTTTACTATCTCAGTTTTTCCTATATCTGATTTTTTAAGATATGATCTGTTCTCCTTTATCCACTTCTCTTTCAATTTCTCAAGATCAGGAAACTCAGATGTAACAAGAACAGATGACAGTGTATTTATAACATCTGTTGTAGAGAATATTACATCGTTATCTCTGAACAGGGCATTCTGCTGAAGTGTATTTATATTATCAATAAGCATTGATGTTTTTGACAGTGCAAGAGGGTACCCCATTGATATGTTGATTCTTCGGCTATCGAGCATTGCCAGAAGCTGCATTGTAATATCCTCATTACCCAATACTATTGCTATATCCTTATCTGTATTATAGCACTTCTCAATTTTTGCCACAACGTACTCTATCTGTGCCTGATCTGATGTGGTATTAACTGTAACAATATTTTTATTGCTGAAGTTATTAAAGATTGTTCCAGATAGTTCCTGTCCAAACTGCTGGATATTTCTGCGTATAAAATAACCTGCCTGATGGTAATCATCTTCTGAGTAGTATATATCATAATCCCAATAGAATATTGCCTTTTTAGCCTTATGCAGCAGATCTAATGTTTTACGCTCTGCAAGGTTAAGGGCATTTAACCCAATAAATACATATATATCAGAGTCGTTCCAGATACTAAGGTTAGTTTTAACCGATTGATTATACACCTCACGATATATCATTCCCTCGTATGCCAGTCCGGCCTCTCTTAATGTTTTGGTATATTCAGTGTATACAACTGCAAGATTATTCCAAAACTTCATAAAGTTTGTGCGGTATGCTGATCCTTTCTCATTTGAGAAATTAATCCAGAATGCACGTATTATCTCTACCTGTTCTGGTGTGTATTCGTCAAACTGAACATCTATCTCTTTTAATGCCGATATATTTGAGAATAGTTTATCTACATCAACCAGATATTTATCAATATCATCAAAATCGTTAAGCAGCACCTGTCCCCATGGGTAAAAGGTCTCAAATGTACCAATTTCAGGATCAATGTTTCTGTAGACATTATATAGTATAAACAGAAGCTGATTGTCGTCTGCAACAGTGAGATTGCTCCTATCCTCAAACAGGGTATTGATAGTGGTCTGTTTGGGAAGGATTATAGGTTCGCCATCTCTGAATTTTATAAGCTCTCTGTTAAAAAATCGTGCAGTACGATTGTTTGGGAATATAAAGCAGTGATTATATAACTTATTATCAAACTTTTTGCAGGTGTCGTTTACAACCTCGGTCAGAAATTTTCTCATCCGTATATAATTTTAATTACCGGATAAGTAATACCTAAACAGCAAACAACAATTTTCAGGTATGTCTGATAGTTAATTATCTATTGTTTACCTTTTGTTGGCTTTTCAGGCTTATATCCGGTTGGATACCCAAAGGTATAAATAATATCTATATAATCTGATCTTGATATTGATCCGGGATTCAGTCCTGGTTTGCCTTCCGGAATTTCACACTTAAGCTTCTTATAATACTCCTCCCACGCAGGAAAGAATATTGAATCGTTAAGTGGTTTAAATGTCATTGGTTGCAGCTTGAATACCGGAGCACCACTGTTTGCCATCAGATATGAGTAGAACACAAGCTCTGAGCAGTACATGCTATTGTTGTTTATAAGAAAAGCATCATCGTAACGTGTTCCAATAAGTTGTTCTGCCTCTTTTGTAGCGTTTTGCATTAATTCATTGTACTCCTTCTTTACCCTCCCTACAATCACTTTAGGATTTCCTTCCTTATCAAAACTACGATTCAGGAAATCATTCAGAGAAGTCTTTACTACATGTGTGCCGTATGCCTCTATTACAGACACATTACCGAGTGAATCTTTTACAGCAATACCAACATGCGATAGTTGCGCACCATCTACACCCTGTGTAACACTCTCTATTGCATCACAAAGTTCGCCACAGTCCAGATCCTGAAACAGAAGATCTCCATTCTCTATAAACGTTGATTTATCCTCAGCACAAGAAGATAACAGTATTGTAATGACAAATATATATAGTGTAATGTGTCTCATATTATTCAGTAGTATTATATAGAGTTATAAAGGCGTCCCTGCCATGTATCTCTCTCTTTTAATCTTTTCTCAAACAGATTAACAAGCTGATCATTTCTCATTCCCCAGCTTGGTCTAAGATTATATTTTGGTGGAACCTCTCCGGCAAATCTTTCGATAACAAAGTTTGGGTTTAATCTCTCGGCATAGTCTACAAAGAACTCTATATACTCCTCCATATCAAAGAATTTGTACTCATCAGGGTTGTTTGTATAATCCAGACTCATCTGTGTATCTTTAACAATCTGTAGTTGATGAAACTTTATATTATTCAGAGGTAGTTCAGAAAGTATCTGAGCCGAGTTCATCATATCATCACGACTCTCGCCTGGAAGGCCAAATATCATATGTGCACCAACCTTTATACCTTTTGCTGCTGTACGTTCAACAGCATCTATTGAGGTTTTGTAGTCGTGTCCTCTATTAATTCTCTTTAGTGTTTTATCATATACCGATTCTATTCCGTACTCTATAATAAGGTATTTATCCTCGGCCAGTTGCTTAAAGTAATCCAGTTTCTCATCGTCAATACAATCGGGTCTTGTACCAATTACTATACCCAGAACATCCGGATGATCAATTGCAGGTTTATATACACTCTTTAGGATATCAATATCGGCATATGTATTAGAGAATGCTTGAAAATATGCAAGATATTTTGATGATCTTCTGTATCGGACTTTATGAAAATCTATACCCTCATTTATCTGTTGCTCAACAGTTTTTTCCGGTACACAGTACGATGGGTTAAAAGATTCGTTATTACAAAAGGTACATCCTCCTGTTCCTTTACTTCCATCTCTGTTAGGACATGTAAATCCTGCATTAATAGTTACCTTCTGTATACGCTCTCCAAACACCTTTTTAAAGTAGTTTGAATAGGCATTAAATCGTCTTATATGTCCCCACTGATATTCCATTGCATAAAATTTGGTGCAAAAATAGTAAGTTTTTTTTACCCAAACAGCAACCTGAAATAATTATGCTAAAGCAACTCTTGTATTAGGCTTGCGTCTGGTGATATACAGATATCTTATATAGTATAATGATGCAGATGTAGCCAATCCAACCGGAAATCCATACCATATTCCAACAGCTCCGAATCCCCATTTAAATGCTGCAAAATAACTAAATGGCAACGATATCATAAAGTATGATATAAATGTTATTATTGCCGGTACCTGAACATCAGACAGACCTCTTAATGATCCAGCCAGTACAACCTGAAAGCCATCGAATAACTGAAAGAAAGCACATATTATAAGCATCTGTGCAGCAAGCATTACGACCTCATTATCGTTTGTAAATATCTGAGGTAACAGGTTTCTTGCTCCTATAAACAGAGTCATAGATATTACAGAGTAGAACAGCATAAGGTGTATACCAGAGGTAGTGGCCTTAGCAACTCCTTTAATATCGTTATTACCTTTAGCATGGCTCACCCTTATAGTTGTTCCTGCACCTAATCCCTGGAAAATCATAAACCCAAGTGTAGATAGGTTTATAGCAATCTGGTGTGATGCCATTCCTAACTCGCTGATCCAGCCCATCATTATTGCACAGAATCCAAAAGCAGCAGATTCCATAACCATCTGTCCGCCAATAGGCATTCCTAATATTGAGAGTTTCTTTATTTTATCGGTAGAAAAAATATTATTTGATAATATCCCTACGTATGACTTAAATACTGATTTGTAGCGGAACACAACAAAGAATGCTATTCCCATAAATATTCGTGAAATTACGGTACCTACTCCGGCACCAATAAGACCAAGTTCTGGCATTCCGAGCTTACCAAACATGAACATGTAGTTACCCAAAACATTTATTCCGTTAGCAATAAGAACAATTACCATTGCTGTCTTAGTATCGCCAATACCCTCTGCAAATTGTTTATATCCGTAGAAGATCATCATTGGAAGCACTGATATTGTAAGTATATACAGATAACTTTGTGATGGAAACACAACACTCTTTGGTTGTCCCATATATGGCATTAGTTCAGCAACTAGGCATAGGATTATTGATAAGAAAAATCCCATAATAATGTTGCTCATTATTCCGTTTTTCAGCCACGATCCTAACTCTTTCGTTTCACGTTTTCCCCACAACTCACCAACTACAGGTGTCAACGCATATGAAAAGCCCATTCCGAAGAATATTACAAGATGAAATAGTGTATTTGTAAATGATGCTGCAGCAAGTTCTGTTCTACCAAGGTGTCCAATCATGATATTATCAATAAGGCCTACCAAAATCTGACCCAATTGTGCAATAATAACAGGAGTACTGAGCAATAAAGTTTTCTTATACTCTGTAAAGTATCGTTTCCAAAAGCTATTCATGTAAGTCGTCTATAAGTTGTGTGTGCTTGTGAGCGAATACAAAAGTAGCTTTTATATTAATCGGTAGATTTAATTATTGACTAAACATCTTTTTTTGTTTACAGGTATACACATATTGTTTTTATATGCTCTATAGCAGTTTATTTATATACATCATAGAGAGCTATACAGTTTATGAAGATTAATTCATAAACTGTATATTCTAATAAACAATAGCTTACTACATTTCTGCATTATTTATAAACCATAGGTGTATAATTATCAGGCAAAAGAGCTCCAATCTTCTTTGAGCCAATATATGGTGCAAAAACAATGGTATTCTCCGGCGTAGTGCCGTTTGATCTTATTACGCATCTGTCAGATAAAAAGTATACCTGTGTCTGAACAGGATGCCTTCCCTTCCTTTCTTTCTGATTAATTGGTCTGCCTTTTCTGTCGCCATAATAGAATATTCTTATATCACGATCTTTAAGTCCACTTATATATGCTGAGTTAGCATTGTATTTAATCATTCTCTCTATACTTATTTCACGCGGATATTCGGGCATACTGCTACTGTCTTTT
This sequence comes from Bacteroidales bacterium, assembly GCA_025210735.1. Lineage (GTDB taxonomy): Bacteria > Bacteroidota > Bacteroidia > Bacteroidales > UBA6680 > UBA6680. Next base: position 96,745 of record JAOARD010000027.1, on the reverse strand, counting down.
ACAACCTCATATACTCTATAGCCATTCTCCAATAGTTTCTTACTGTATAATGATCTGAAGAAGTGTTGCGATGAGTTAAAGAATGCCAAATATCTGCGTTTCTCAAAACGTTTCTGTTGTCCCGTAGTTTTTGGTTCCATTGGTTTAAAATAGCTATAACCAAGGATACTGCATGAATATGAATTCCATTTACCAGTATACTCTATACAAAACTTAACAAGATCATATTGAATATCATAACCTAACAAAGGCAATTCAACTTTTAGTGGTTCTGTAGCATATACATTCAGTTTGTAAGGTTTGTCTATAACATAAAACGACCCATCTTTTGACATTCTTATTTTACTATTGCCTCCAATGTTAATGTTTTGTGCGTATATTTTTTTCTCTTTATACTCCCACTCAAATCTTAAAGCATTAGTATTTAATAGTTTTGCAGCTTTACCCCATTCATCATTCCCCAAAAAGTTTTCAAGAAATAGTTTCATGTTTTTTGCACGTTTATTACGATCCTTTACAACAACTTCCTCTATCTTTACATTCTTGGCAACTAATGATACGTTAATTATATTCTTGTTTTTATCTATTAACTTTATTGAGTGTGGTTCATAGCTTACATGGCTGAATATAATCTCAGCAGGTAATACTATATTAGTTAAGGTATATTCTCCTTTTTCGTTGCTTATAACACCATTTGTTGTTCCGTTAATATATATTGTAGCGTATTCAATTGGCTTGTTACTCTCTTTATCTGTTAAAACACCTTTTAATGTTATTTGTGAGTAAGTACTCAATCCCAAAACTTGTAACAGTATTACTAATATGTATAATCTCTTCATCTGTGTATATTTTTGTCAGTGTAATTCTACATAACTTGTAGCCAAGAGTCATCAAAAATTATGCCCACACATAAAAAACATATACTCTAATTTGTAATTAATTTAACATCACAATTATTTAAGATTGCAAACTGCTTTAATTGCAGATATTTGTAATATCTGAGTACGATTTTTTGTTTCAAAATGGCATACTTTATGCAACTATTTACTTGAAAATAATTTTTCATCTTATTATATTGCACAACTAAACATATTTTGTGCAATTGTGCATAATGAATTATTAATATTTATGGAAATAGCTTCTTCAAGAGATAAAATTGTTATTGTTGCTCAACGGGTTTTCGGAAAATTAGGGTTTAACAAAACTACTATGACTGATATTGCTAATGCCGCAAAGCGTGGCAGAAGAACAATTTATACACATTTCAAAAGTAAAGAGGATGTATATGAGGCCGTTATTGAAAAAGAGGTGGATATACTTAATGAAGAGCTAAAAAACATTTCTAATGAGAGTACCGAAGCTCCAATAAGGCTTAAGCACTATATTTTGAGAAGGATGATTACCATAAGGAATCTTTTGAACTATCACGAAGCGCTTAAAAAGGCATTCTTTGAGGAGCATAGTAGATTTGCAAATATTCGTAAAAAATTTGATGATAAGGAGTACGCATACATTTATTCTATTCTGGAAGATGGCATTGAAAAAGGTGATTTCATTAATCTTAATATGGAGCTGACAGTAAAGAATATTATGATAACTATTAAGGCTTTTGAAATGCCATACTTTAAGGAGAGTTATACAAAGGATAATGAGAAGCAGCTGAATAATATTCTGGACATATTATTGTTTGGTATATGTCAGCCGGAAATGAAAAATAAAATTAATTCTAACAAATAATATTATAAAACTGAATATCTTATGTTTATTAACGGATTCGGACACTATTTACCAACTGAACTCGTTGCAAACGATTACTTTTTAGAGGTAAACGGATTATCCGACAACTGGATTTATGAACGTACTGGAATTAAGACCCGTACTAAAGCTTCTGTTGGAGAGAACACTAATACAATGGGTGCAACCGCTGTACGAAATATTTCTGATAATATACCATATTGTTTAACTGATGTTGACCTTATTGTTGGTGCAACATATTCGCCGTTTGATACCGTTGGCACACTCGCTCATTATGTTCAGCGCGAATTTAATATAGATAATGCTAAAGCTATATCTATCAGTTCTGCATGTTCGTCATTTATTAATGCTGTTGAGATTGTTGAAGGGTACTTTGCTACAAACAAATCAGAAAAGGCTCTTATTGTTACCTCCGAACATAATACAGCCTATAGTAATGAGGATGACGAAAAGAGTGGTCATTTATGGGGTGATGGTGCTGCGGCCATATTAATATCGAAACATCGACAGTCAGATAACGATTGGGAAATTGAAGCTGTATACTCAAAAGGTCTTGGACACATTGGCAAAGGCACAGAGGGTGTATATTTGCACCCAACAAATGGAGGTCTTCTTATGCCTTTTGGTAAGGATGTATTTATTAATGCCTGCCGATATATGATTGAATCTTTAGATGAGATAACTAAACAAAAAGGTTATGGTCTGGAGGATTTGTCATATATTATCCCTCATCAGGCTAATGCCAGAATAATTAAGAATATTGCAAAACAACTAAATATTGACGATAGTCGTATTTTCAGCAATATCGAAGAGCTTGGCAATACTGGGTGCGCAAGTACGCTAATTGCCCTGTCTGAAAATCATACAAAAGTATCAAAAGGCGATATTGTTGGTTTTACAGTATTTGGGGGCGGATACTCCTGTGGTTCGATGATAGTAAAGCGGTAAAATAATTACATAGTGTTAAAAGGTACTATTAAGTTTACCCGTTGTATAAAAATATGACTAAGAGAGGTTCTGATACAATTTGTATAAACCTCTCTTTTTTGTGTAATTGTTGTTAAAGGTTTGAGTGTATCGGTGAGCTGTACTTTTATTTGAGGTACAGGCTTTGCATTATGCTCTGTGGTCGATTTTGGTGTAACATAAATCTAATTGTCTCGTAAATAATTAGAAATACTATGCAAACACAGAACATTGTTAAGTTTATCGAATCGATAAACAATCTTGATACGAAGAGTTATTCCTTGCTGAAAGAGGCTATTGAGAAAAGAGATTCAATTAAATTTGTATCGTACCTATTAAATAATGATGAGATTGGCAGCAACAAGTGTTGTCCTTATTGCGACTCTAGATCTTATAATAGATGGGGTATAAGAAGTGATTTACAACGTTATAAATGTAAAGAGTGTGGAAAAACATTCAACACTCTTACTGGTACACCATTAGCACATCTCCATAAGAAAGGGAGATGGCTGTCATATGCACAATGCCTAATTGAAGGACTAAGCATCAGAAAAGCAGCAGCAGAGTGTGGTGTACACAAAAACACTTCATTCAGATGGCGTCATCGTTTTCTACAAAACACCAATAAAATTAAACCTCAAAAACTTACAGGTGTTGCAGAGGTAAATGAACTGATCTTTGCATGGTCTGATAAAGGAAATAAGAGATTAAAAAGAAAATCCAGAAAGAGGGGGTATAAATCCGCGACGCAAATACCATTTAAAAGTCGTGTATTCACACTATTTTGCAGAGATAGAGGTAAGAATACATTTGACGAAATATATTACAAATTTAGTGCTTACAACATAAAAAAGGACTTATCATCATTATTTGCCAAAGATATTCTGTTCTGTAGCCAGAATAAAGCTGTATATATGAAATATACAAAAGAAAATTGTATCAGGCATGGTATACTAAGTATTCCCAAAAATGAGAAGATAAGAAAGAATGTTGTCCACATACAGAATGTATTAGAATATCAGTTCAACCTTCAAGAGTGGATGTTAAGATTCAGAGGAGTTGCAACTAAGTATCTGCACAACTATTTATCATGGTACCGGGAGATGGATGAGTTTGATCATAAAATCACTCCTGAGACTATTCTAATAAGAGCTAAACGACCAGAACGATACAACACCAACCATTTTCGATGACAGAACATTTCTTGAGACTTACCGAAGTCTATCAACCCCAAATTATCTTTAACCAAAACAGAATGTATATATAAAAAAACACTCAGGTAGTCTTCTAAAAATTTATTCTGTATATATTTTGTTTTTTATATGTTATTCAGTGAACCAAAACCTTACATAACGGTTTTAATAATATATGAATTAAAAACAGAAGGCATGAAAGGATTACGTTTTATATTGTATATCGTTTTATCTGCATTTATATTTGTTGGATGCGAAGATGATGACAATGATGATTTTTTGAATGAAAGATCTAAATATGAAGTAGAATTTACTTTCTTTTGGAGCAGTGCAAACTTTCCAACAGATTACCCTTCGAACGCACATTTTTCTAAATTAATTGGATGGAGCCACAAACCTGCATCAGATTTATTTAAGGTTGGAACAGAAGCAACACCTGGTATAGAGGCTATGGCAGAAACCGGGGCTACAACACCTCTTGATAGTGAGTTAAGAGAACGAATAGGACTCGGGCAAGGTTTAAATCTTGTTATAGCAGATGCTTTAGGTAGTGGTACCGGAACAATAAAGACGGAAGTAATAATTGACAGATTAAACTCAAATGTAACATTTGTTACAATGGTTGCCCCTAGTCCTGACTGGTATGTGGGGGCTATAAATGTGAGTTTATTGGACGGACAGAATTTTGTTAGTACAAAAACTGTTAATGCATTTGTTTATGACTCAGGAACAGATGATGGAACAACATTCACATCATTAGATGCAAATACATCTCCACAAGGGAAAATTTCATTATTTGTTGACCCTCCGTTAGGTGATGGCACTACTGTTACGCCTGTATTTGCTACAGTTAAATTTACAAGAATCAATTAGAGCCACTGCTAATTTATTATAAATCCATCAAGTTAAAGAGCGGTATAAAATCAAATTTACCGCTCTTTTTTATTGAAGCGTCACTCTATAATTATATCATAACTGCTTAATAACCCCGCTATCTGATCGTAAGAAAATCTGGCTTTTTTCACTTTATTTACAGCAGGGTTAATACAATAGTTTACTGACGATCTAAAATCGCAGCGAGTTAAATTGCAGACAGTAAACTGTGTAAGGCTCAGATCGCAATCTATAAATTTTGCTTCAGACAGATCTGTATCTGAAAAAGATGCTTCATGTATTATACAACCATGAAAGACTGATTTTGCCATTCTATTGCGCTCAAATAATGAGTAACTCATAACAGATTTTGTAAAACGAACTGTAAAAACATACCTTGAACACTTACTGAAATCTACGCCCATTAACTTACAGTTAACAAACTCTACACCATCCATTAGTGTATTATTTAGTTTAACCATTGACAGGTTACATGAAATAAATTTACAATTACAGAACTCATATAGTCCAAGATCTGAATAAGACAGATCAAATCCTGTAAAACTTATATTACTAAATTCTGTGTTATCTGGTTGAAAGCTAAAATCTTTAGGTGTTAATTCTATATGCATACTTCTATGTTTAAGTTAAAAATCACTTTACTTAAACATTAACTTATATTGTATTCATAAAGCACTACAAATATAATAATTGCAATTTTATTTAGTCATCAACTTAAAAGTAAGTTAAAATATTTATTAATAAGTTGCATAACTTAAAAATAAGTTATAGATTTGTATTGCTGATCAATTAAACTCAATAGTTATGATTACTTTAACAAAAGCAGAAGAGCGTATTATGCAGATATTGTGGGATATAAAAAAAGGTTTTATAAAAGATATTCAGGATGAATTTCCTGATCCCAAACCTCCCTACAATACCGTATCTACTATTGTTAGAGTATTGGTAAAAAAAGAGATTATCTCATTTAAGAAGTATGGTAACACTTACCAGTACTATCCGTTAATATCAAAAGAGGAATACAGTAAAACTCAAATGAACAGATTGGTTAATACCTATTTTAACAACTCATTCAAGAAGGTTGTAAACTTCTTTTCAGAAAATAAAGATATTGATATTAACGAGGTAGATGAGGTACTTAGAATGCTTGAGGATATAAAGAAGCAAAAAGGTAAATAATCTAACTATGGGACACCTGCTTTTATACCTGTTTGAAACTACATTATGTTTATCTGTAATGTTTGTTGTCTATATTATCTTTCTACGTAAAGAGACATATTTCAACTTTAACCGGATATACCTGGCAGGAATACTCATATTATCACTTATTATCCCCTCTGTAAGAATCTCATTAAATGTAGATAATCTTGAAACTATTGAGAAACCGTTCAGCAACATTAGTAAAATACGTAGCTACTATACCGGATTAATATTTATGACCGATCCGGAGATTAATGATTCACCCTATATAGAGTATATTGAGGCTATATTTGAGGATGATAATGAAATACCAGCCTCTGAAATAAACATTATAGCTGATTCTACAAACAACATAGATATTTCTGAAAATTCAATAGAAAAAGTCGGGACTAAAAGAACAAATATAGCTCTGATTATAACTATTGCATATTTGACAGGGATAATACTGTTTGTTATACGACTCTTTATACTTCTTTCCGGTTTGTATATTACAATAAAACGAAACAGAGTAATAAAACACAACAAATACCGGATTGTACAGTTAAATGGAGATACTCCACCCTACTCATTCTTTAGATACATATTTGTAAATAAAGATATACTTGAACACAAAGAGTTCAGGCAGATTTTGACCCATGAGCTGGTACATGCAAAACAAAGGCACTCTGCGGACTTGCTACTGGCACATATAATTACAGTTTTTCAATGGTTTAATCCTGTTGCATGGCTGTTACAGCGCGCTATAAAAGCAAACCATGAGTATATAGCCGACAGTAACGTTGTAAAACAGGGATTCGAATTATTTGATTACCAATCATTACTATTGAGGCAATTGATTAGCATCCGCTCAGTAGAGTTGGTTAATAATTTTAATCTTTTATTCATTAAAAAACGTATTAAAATGATGACAAAAGACAAATCTGGTCTGTTAGCAAGGCTTAAGGCCATAATTATAATCCCCACTGTTATTGCAACTTTTATTCTTTTTGCAAATTTTACAATTAAAAGTCCGGTAACTAATCTTACAAACTTTAGTGTAAACAAAGAATCTAAGCTCAACGGAATATGGGAAAATATTAATCCAAAAACTTTTGGTTGCTTAATAAGCTTTAACAATAACATGTTATCTGTACTTGAAAGTAGTAATAGTGCTGAAGTTATTGAACTTCCTGTTACAATACAGAATAACAGACTTATTATCACCAATAAAGGTAAAAAAGATGATATACGATATCAGGTATCTGGTAATAAATTAAAAATCTGGTGGAGTAGTACAGAGCAGTGTACATACCAGAAAACAGATTACAAAAACTCAATACCGGCAATTATTCCGGAAAAATTTAAGAATATTCAGCTTCCAAAAGCTAAAGAGTCACGTATTCTGTCTAAAGCAAAATATGTATATAACATATATGCATATAACGATAAATTTTATGTAGAAAATACTAAGTGTTCAGACAGCAATCTTAAACAGATTATAAAAAACAGAGTTTCAGAATTTAATGTTCTTAACCGTCCTTATGTTACTGCAAGAATATATGCAGATAAGAGTGTTAAAATGCAACGCATTAAGATACTTACAAAAACACTTAGAGAACTTGGACTTCTTAAGGTTGCATATGCCATAGATCCTGATAATAATACATCGCTACTACAAAGTCATGCAGCAGCCGTAGTACAGTTGTTACCACCTGTTGACGCTGATAAAATCAAGAAGAAAGAGATGGCAACAGTAGGCGATAAGGTTTTTACTATTAACACAAACGATAATGTTAATACTCAAAAAGGCAAATTAAAAAGATTTATGACAAATACTCCCGGATATATAATTAACCTTAAATGGTCTGATAATAGTAATTACAACGAATACATTAAAATGACAGATATGATATATAGTGTTGTATTCGGATTCAGAAACAATTACGCATTAAACCAGTATAATACAGGTTATCATAAACTTCCGGCAAACATGCAAAAAAGTGTAAGAAAAAAATTCCCTTTCAGATTATCGCAAGATAATATAGATGATAAATAGTGAATGAAAGGCTTTGTTACTAAAAACTATTTCCGTTTTGTAATATCAGATAACCAAAAATAGTTTTATATACCTCTCTCCCATTTGTTACAGCATATGGGAGAGTTTTTATATACATATATTGAGTTTACAATATTTCATTTAAAACACCACATATTAAAACACACGCAAACAACACATTACATTGTAATAAAAAAAAACATTTAATTTTATTGTAATAAATTGAAATATCAGTAATCTAAAGGATAGAAATAATAAAAAAGCTATTTTAATCTAAAGAACCAGACAATATGATAAAATTTAGTAATAACCATTTAATAAAAAAGATTCTCTGATGCCGGATAATAAAGAGATACTATTTAAAAAAGTTGTGCAGGATAATAAAGACAGATTGCACAGACTTAGCAGAGGTTTCTGCGGTAATAGTGCCGATGCTGATGATCTGTTTCAGGAGATTCTGATACGAATATGGAGCAGCATAGATTCGTTCAGAAATGAATCGCATATAAATACATGGGTGTATAGGGTAGCAACAAATACCGCACTCATGTACAAAAAAAACATTACAAAAAATCGTGAACGTACCGATAATAGCCACAAGGAGTATACAAACATTGTACTTGAATCTGACGTAGATGCAAAACATCAGAACGATATTATGATGAGTAAGCTATTCAGTGCCATTGCTATGCTGAAGGAAGTTGACAGGCTGATTGTTACAATGTTACTTGAGGATATGAGTTACAATGACATAGCAACCATTACAGGATTAAAACCAGGTAATGTTGGTGCAAGAATAAACAGATTAAAGGTTAAACTCTCTGAAATAATTGAAACACTATGACAGATTTTAATAAAATAAAAGATATATGGCAACAGAAAACCGTTGAGGTTGATTATAGTAAAATTAAAAATGCTGAATCTGATATTAGCAGAATTAAGAAACAATATACTATAAGACGAATAATTATTACAGTATTATTTGCAACTATGCTGAGTATGTTAATATATATGTCAATAGGACTTGATTCACTATCCTTTACTATAGGTGCTGTTTTATTAAGTTTTGCACTATTCCTGATAACTGTTATGTTTTGGAAATATAGTACAGGTATCGGGTTCGGAAACCACTCTTTATCAAACGTTGAGTGTATCAACAAAAACATAAATAACCTGAAGGGTTTAATAAAACTACCTGTTAAGTTCCTTCCAATATATGCTATAGCTATAGTAATAGGTATAAATCTTATACATTTTGATATTATAAAAGAAAAAAGTACAGATATACGTATGCTAATACACTCTGTAATGACAGTTGGATATGGTGCTCTTCTGTATATAATATTGCGTGTAAAAATCAGGAGTGTACAAAGTAAGATAAACCCTATTATAGATAATTTAACTGAATTACTTAATAATTTAAAAAGCCAGATATGAATTGTATAAAAACAGTAGAGAAATCTCAAAAGAAGATATTAGGAATGACAACACTTGCCGTTGGTCAGTTATCATTCTTTTTTGCAATGCTAATTGACAAATACAGACCTAACAGCTACCAGTTTGAGAAAGGAGTGCTTATTGGCTTGGCTGGTGTAACAATGCTTGCAGCAATTGTGATACTTGTATACTACTTTAATGAGAAAAAAAGAACTTTATAAATAGAAATTATATTATGCTGATACAATTACTGTGTAAAAATGATAAAAAAAAGACGCGTTATCTGTCAATTGGTATTGGTCAGTTTTGCCTGGCTGCAATGATCATAATTAACAGATATCAGCCAGATTCGTACGAATTTGCGAAAGGTTTGTTAATTGGCTTATCAATTGTAGCAAACCTGTATGCTGTGGTACTATTCAGAAAAGACAGAGCATAAAAAAGAACAGAGAGTTATATTGTAATTTATAACTCTCTGATAAACTAAACTACAGGATGTTTTATGAAATGTAATAAAAATAACCAACCAAACTGTTAAATCCTGTATTATCGATTTTTATAGTATAGACATTATGGAACAGTTCTCCCAAGTGCCTCAAGTATTTGAGGATCATCTTCAAAAATAATACTCGCTACTTTATTAAAGTCAGACATCCATAAATCTAACTCTTCAAAGCATTTGGTTTTATATTGTGTAGCGCTCTGTTTTTCACTGTTTTCTATATCACATTTACGCTTTTGTTCTATCATCTCATCTATCTTATCTCTCATCTCCTGCAAATCACCAATCTCAATGCGGAATCTCTTTAGTCCGTTCTGAATCTCTACATCTTCAATTGAGATATCATAAAATCTTATCATATGCTCAAGCCATTCGCTATAAACTCTGGAGTTTCTCTTGTATATTTCCAGTTTATTAGTTACCGACACATTGCCACGATATATAACCTGCGCCAACCTGCGATGTTTACTGAATGTGTCCGCAATACTATCGCGTATATACTTAAATTTTTCAGAGGCTTCTTTCAGTTCCATACTCTCCTTTTTACTATTATCATAGGCAGATATAGTATTTTCAAGTAAATTTTTACCCTTGCCTAATTGAACAGAATCGTAACCAAATTCCTCAAGCTTACTGAAAATTTCCGGGTGTGTACTTGCTGTTTTAATAACTGCTGAATAGTGGTTTAGTGCCTCAAATTGTGTCATTCCTTTTCTAGCCATGTGTAACTTTTTTTAAAAATATTATAATTCTAGTTGTGTAATTCATTAAACTATATTCAAACCGCATTTCTGTATACCGTATATATTACAGAGTCTTAATGCTATACTTCCTAATGTATGTTTCATGCTTCTCATGTATACTTTCACATTGCTTATGCTCAGTTGCAAACGTCTCACGCATACTTTCGCGTTGACAATGCTCAGTTGCAAGCGTACCACGCATACTTTCATGTTGACAGTGCTTAGTTGCAAGCGTACCACGCATACTTTCACGTTGACAATGCTCAGTTGCAAGCGTACCACGCATACTTTCATGTTGACAATGCTCAGTTGCAAGCATACCACGCATACTTTCACGTTGACAATGCTCAGTTGCAAGCGTCTCATGCATACTTTCACGTTGACAATGCTCAGTTGCAAACGTCTCATGCATACTTTCAGGTTGATCTTGCTTAGTTGCAATCATCTCAAGCATACTTTTGAGTCGATAATGTCAGACAACGTACATCTCTTAAACAATTACAGATTACTATAATTCAGATTTACAATTAAGTAAAGGCATGCATATATTCATAATTCTGAGATGTGGGGTATCAGATAAATAGTTTTCAAAGAACTATAAACAAATTATGATATTTATTAACTTAAGTCAAGTGAGGTTAACTCTATTTTGATTTGCTACCTGTTTATAACAAAGTACTTTCCCCCGCACGTTAAGGGATTAAGTTTTTTTTATGTTGTAGAGCATGTAAGAATAAAGAGCGATATAACAATGATTACCTACTTAATCGCTGCTATATAGCTATTTAACATAATTGTAGTAATACTAAATCGTAAACAATAATTTAGCAGATATATGATTTTCAGGTATAAAACCAATGTGTCTGGAATCTATTGACAGATACCTGTTATCATTACAGATAAAGTAGTAATTCTGTTTTGGGGTATAATTATCTGATACAACACCATTAATTCTTATTAAAGAGTCTACAACCAGATCGTTATTCTCATAATTCTCTATTAATCTTCTATAAAGATGCAAATTATCAAGCGTTAAAGCTATGCTTTTTCCTTTTTTCGGAATAACAAGTTCTCCAAAATAATCTATATTCCAGTTGTAATTCTCTGAATTAGGAAAGACATCCGGATCTGAAATATTTATATTTGCAGTAATACGATATAGTGTATCTATATTAATTGTTGATCTGATTTTTGCCTCCTGATCTTTTGTAGCATAAAAGAAAGAACTTTCTTCAGTGTAAAAAATATCGTCTCTGTCAAGTTTAAGCCTATTTATCTCATCTAAACTAAATCTTTCTTTTCCTGAAAACACTACTGAATAGCAATATTTAATTCCTTTTGCTTCAAATAGCGTATTATTTACATAAAGATTGCCGTCATATATCTTTACTGTATCTCCGGGTAAACCAACGCAACGACCAAACGACTCCTCACGAAATTCTAACGGAACATACTTGATCTTATATCTCTTCTTAAGACTATCAATACCAAATTTGCGTTTAAATACATAATAATTATTATAATTATGTGGAATTAAAACAGTATCGCATTTTGGATTACGGAATACAATACACTCATTCCTTTCTGGCGAAAAATTCATACGCATAGTAACCAACTTTGATCTGACAGGAACAGTACTTTCCATAGATTTAGTTGGCAAATTATAAAACATTAAACCAGTAATCCTCAACAATACATATATTACCGCCAACGATATAGATGATATCATTATAATTTTCACTTTTAGCTTCATCTGTTTATAATTGTTTTTTTATTTGTCAGATGGAACTCGCATTTATAATCATTTCCGTGTGTGTGAATGACTATTCTCATGCTTTGTTTCATCTGTTTATTTTTCTTTTTAATGGTCAAACGGAATTCCACATACCAATCCTATATGCAACTCTTTTTTAACATTCATGTCCCGAATAAGAATACTACATATTCCATTATCATGAGAATTCCTGTTTTTTGTGATGCGAATATAATAATCTTAGATAAAAATGATGTTCTAATTTCACACAACAGCTAAATGTTACCTAATTCTATCAAACATATCAACCACAGTTTGTAGTTTCTCTGTTGGTTTAGCGGTAGTTGTATAGTTTACAAGTTCGTTTAGTGCAACACCAGGTAGTTGTAGTTTAAGATTTGTAAAGGCGTTAGTTAACAGATACTTGTTTATACTCTTAGATATCTTTTTAAAGTTATCTTTTTTACAGTCTGATTTCATGCTTGCATACATTACATCTGCGTTACTATTCAGATTAAAATCAGATATATTAATCTCTCGTATATTACTGTTATCTTTTGTTCTGAACTGTATCTTCTTTGCTTTTAGGTCATAAATAATCTGCCACTGTGTCCTTTTTTCTGATTTTACACTGTTAAGTATTGTAAATCCTCTATCTGTAAGTTTAGTGGTTGAGTAAGCAGAATAGTCTTTGTTAACTGCTGCGGCAATAGTCTTAAAACGTCTACATCCGCCCTTGGCACTTTTCAACCCTCTTACAGAACTATAATATGTTGAGTTTGTAATTGCATTATATGGCATTTTACTACCTGTGGTTACAACACGTTTGCCATTAATATACTCTACTACTCCCGATTTTCCGGAGGCATCAGATATAAAGTAGTGTACCTTTGCATACAAATGTTTTACCTTTATCTTCTCTGTACCTTTTATTAGATCATCTACACTCTTAAAGTTATCCAGTCCAAACTGTATCCATTGTAGTTCGTTAAGACAGCTGTATCCTTTTACCGATCCATAATCAGATACATTCAGTACAAGAATCTCTATAGCAAGTCCTTCTTCATTAATTCCACCATTTGGCAGGTTTTGCCCGTACTGATTAAAGGTTATACTTGCATATTCAGACACCCATCTGAATGTTGTTTTACCACCAATCACAGGCATTGATATACGCTCCTCTCCTCTTGGATTAATCACAACTATTCCTTCGCCAAAATCCCAATCGTAACTTTTACACATCAGGCTGTTTTCGCTGTTTTTTAATAGAAATGCACTGCATGCTTTTACCGGAATAGTAAATATTGTACAGTGTAATAAAATAAGTAGGATTGCTGTTTTTAAAATTCTCATAGTTTTACTTTTATAATTTAACTTCAAGCAAAACTACTGATAACCACCTCTTATCGGAAACATAAAGGGATAGCTGACACTATTACGGGACAGTTAACAAACACAGGGACTATTGACAATAGTGCGGTATAATCAGCAACTATCTACCTATATTCCGAAACAGAATTGTATGCTATTTGGTACTGAAGTAAGCTTTAACATCACCTGCATATTTACGCGATACCGGAATAACATCGCCGCTATCTTTTAATTGTAATTTATATCCGGCAGAATTTCCTTCAACTCTCTTTACATTATTCAGGTTTACAATATAGCTATTATGACAACGGATTATGTGAGAACAATCTTTTCTTATATCTCTTTCTGCATAACCAAGAGTTGTTCTTATAAGTTCTAGTTTTATATCATCATTATCAACTGTAATAACTTTTATATAGTTATCCTGTGACTGTACATATATTATATTTTCAGAATTAATCTTATACTCCTTATTCTGCTCTCTTGATAATATTGTAATATTGCAACGCTCCTTCTCATTGTCTGTACTATCAATTATACTATTATTTATCTTAAGAATCTCCTTTATCTGACTACTCAATTTATAGTTTGAATGAAAAACAACAACCAGCGTTATTGGCATAAATCCTATATATACCGACATTAAGACTGAATTATATAACATTACTGAATTCAATCCTCTGTAGTTAAAATAATCGGCCCATATAAAGTGTGTTGTCAATCCTGATATAACAAGTAACAACAACATAAGCATCATTGTACCAAAAATAGTGTAAGAACTTTTAATTATTGATGACAGCAGGTATAGTACGATAAACCAAATAATTAACGGATAACCAATGTATTTTGCTATTAATATGTATATATCTTTCTGAGGAAGACTATACAAACCAAAAGGCATGAATACATACATAAATATATATAGTATAACAAATAATAACGCTACAAACGTAAGGCTACTTTTTAACGAATTCAGAAGATTATATTCTCTCGTAAAAAACTGTTTAATTCTTTTCATGCTATACAGGCTATTTTGGTGATTGCAAATATATAAATTGTACCATTTGTTATGAAGTTATTTGTGCTGTTTATCAAAATTAAATGTTACCCCATATATATTATTAAGCATAATAACTTACACGAATAGTTACATCATTTTTAGTTAACTTTTGCAAATAAAAAAAACTAACAGCTATGGCTGACAGAGATATAATTGAGTTGAGACATACTCTGCATAAAAATCCGGAGGTATCAAATTGTGAGTACAACACTGCTATGCGTATTGATTCATTTATGAAGAAGTTGAATCCTGATGATGTTATTAGTCTGGGGTCAACCGGAAAGGCATATCTGTTTGATAGTGGTAATGCTGGACATACCGTAATATTCAGGGCCGAGCTTGATGCTGTTTATGTTGACGAAGAGAGCAATAGTGAGTACAGCTCTGTAAACAAAGGTATTGCTCACTCTTGTGGTCATGATGGTCATATGGCTATTATTGCAGATCTGGCAAAGCGGATATCAGGTTACAGACCTAAAACAGGACGAGTGCTTCTTCTTTTTCAGCCAGCTGAGGAGATGGAGCAAGGTGCTTTTGATGTTATAAACGATATAAATTTTGCTCCGATTAAACCCGATTATATTTTTGCTCTTCATAATATTCCCGGCTATAGGAAAGGAATGGTTATTGTTAAAAGTGGTAATTTTAGTGCTGCATCAAAAGGCATGACTTTAAAATTATTTGGCAAAACATCGCATGCCGCTGAACCTGAAAACGGAATTAGTCCGGCAAATGCTGTAGCAGATATAATTAAGCAGTTACATAGTCTTGTTGAAAACAACGATGAGTTTAACGATCATGTTATGCTGACAGTAATACACATTAATATGGGTGAAATTGCATTTGGAACATCACCAGGTAATGCTGATATTATGGTTACTCTACGTGCATTTGATAATGACGATATGAAAACACTAACAAGAAGAGTTGAAACTATAATCTACACCATTGCAACAAGTGAGAAGTTAGATTACTCAATAACATATAACGAGGTATTTCCGGCAACTGTAAATAATAACACCTGTACAGATATGGTTATTAAAGCAGCTGTTGAGAATAAAATATCAGTTCTTACACCAGACAAACCATTCAGATGGTCAGAAGATTTTGCATATTATACTGAGCGATTTAATGGCTGTCTGTTTGGCATTGGCTCTGGAGTAGATCAACCCGATTTGCATAATCCTGATTACGATTTTCCGGATGATATTATTGACAATGGTGCAGATATGTTTTTTAACATCTATAAATATATTAACTGTCAGGAGCATTGATTTTACTATAAAAAACGATTTTTTTACACTGTATTGATATACAAAACTTATATTACCGTTTTGCATATATCAATATAATAAGTATATTGGAATCAAATGTTGTAATTGCAACGTTTATAAACACAACCACTCAATAATTATACATGTATGCTACGTGTATAACAGATATAATTAGACGCACTTTAAATTTACAGAACTGAGACTATCTGCTCTGAGCAAGCAGGCATATCTTGTATGCTTTAAACCGATAGTATATTCAGTCTGTTCCGGGATATTTATGCAACTTCTGTATTCATACGGAGTACATAATGTTATTATCTCCGGGTTTTATTCTGATCATAAGATGTATGTAGTAATCTGTATTACTGACACATAATATGATATAAATAAATTTATTACTAATTATTAATCAATTAAAAAATGAAAAAGTTCATTTTACTTACACTTGGTATTGTGATGATTAATACCGCTTTTACCCAGAGCACAGTGATAAATCTTAATAAAGCCGGCAAAAATACTTTTGTTATTGGCAAAAAGTCTAAACGAGATGTTGCTTTGCAGTTTAATGCAAAAATATCTTCGGTAACGTTAAAGAGCGACAACACAAAACGTAGTGGTAGTTTTGTTAGGCTTGAAACAGATGGTCTAATGAAAACTTTTGATGTTGGAAAGCCTGATATCCCGGTCTATAGCAGACTTATTGAAGTACCTTTGGGTGCCGATGTAAGATTTAAGGTTTTAAGTTACGATGAGCAGATTATTGATCTCAGCAAGTCTGACATTAAGAAGATGATTATTCCTGCACAGGCATCGGTATCTAAAAGCGAAGAGCCTGGAGAGTTGGTTATTGATAAGAGAGCTTACTCAATAAATGAATATCTTAATAAGGACATTGTCAGGTTCGAAAATGCAGGTATTCTTAGAAGCACAAGGTTAGGAAGGGTTATTGTTAATCCTATTCAGTACAATCCTGTTGAGAATAAGCTGAGAGTACTTAATAATTTGACTATTGACATAGAGTTTGTTAACTCTGATATGGCAAGAACTGATGCTATGAAGCGTAAATATTCAAGTCCGTTGTTTAACAATGTAATTAACAGTTATATTGCCAATCCGGAAGAGATGAGTAAGGAGAATATTACTGAAACTATTACCTATGTGATTGTTGCTGACAGAATGTTTGAAACTGCTCTTGCTCCATTTATTACACACAAACAACAAAAGGGTTATAATGTAATTGTTGGTTATACAGATATGCCAAGTGTTGGTAACACAACAACATCTATTAAGAATTACCTTAAAGGGTTATATAATAACCCTCCAAATGGTTATAAACCTCCTCATTATGCTCTTCTTGTAGGTGATATTGCACAGGTACCTTCTTACACAAAAGGTGCTCATAAGTCTGATCTATATTATTTTGACTATACAAATGATAATATTCCTGATCTTTATTACGGGCGTTTCTCTGCACAGAATGTATCGCAATTAACTCCACAGATAGATAAAACACTGGAGTATGAGAAGTATACAATGCCAGATCCAACGTATATTAAACGTGCTCTTTTGGTTGCCGGCGATGACTATTACCATGAACTTACATGGGGTAACGGACAGTTGAATTATGCTAAGAATAACTATTTTACTTCGCAAAATGGCATTACAGCAACAACATATTTGCAAAACGAGCCTTATGGAGCCAATTATGCCGCAAGCATAAAAACAGATATTAATAATGGTGTTGGTTTTGCAAACTACTCTGCACACTGCTCATACGATGGTTGGTCAGATCCTAACTTCAGCAGAAGTGATATTAATGGTCTTACAAATAATCATAAATATGGTCTTTGGGTGGGTAATTGTTGCCGTTCAAGTAAGTTTGATGTTAGTGAGTGTTTTGGTGAGAAGGTACTCAGAGTTGCAAATAAAGGCGCTGTTGGTTATATAGGAGCTTCAGATTATTCGTACTGGGATGAAGATTTCTGGTGGGCTGTTGGTTTTAAAAGTATAACATCTACCCCTACGTATAATGCTAATCATCTTGGTGCTTTTGACAGATTATTCCATACTCATGGTGAAGCACAAAACAATTGGTACTCAACACAAGGACAGATGATTGTTGGTGGTAATCTGGCTGTTGAGGAGTCAACATCAAGCAGAAAGAAGTATTACTGGGAGATCTATCATCTTATGGGCGATCCATCTGTAAACATACGTTTTGTTCCGGGAAATAATAAGAACCGTGTTGCCGATAGCAGAACTGATGATAATGGAAACAGTCCTATAGCAAAAACTGATAAGAGATCTGACAAAAAAGAGTTGGATACAAAATCAATATACGAACCACGTATCTTTGTATATCCAAATCCTGCCGATGATGTTTTCTATGTTGAGGTTGAGTTTAATAGCTTCAGATTTGAGAGTCTGTATATATACGATCAGACAGGTAGAATATTACACAGAGACTTTGTTGCTGACGACATTTTAATGGTTCCTGATCTGAATTATTCAGGTATGGTTATAATTAAAGTTAACTTTAACAATGGCGTTACAAAGGTTAAAAAAATTATGCTTAAGTAATTTAAACTATATACAACCGGGATTAGTCCCGGTTGCTTCACAATATTGCTAATATAAAAGATAGCCGGAACACTATATTCCGGCTATCTTATTTTCATGTATTATAAAATTTTATCTCTTAATTATCTTCTTTGTAATTATATTATTACCTTTTCTTAGCTCTAAATAATATACTCCTGCTGATTTACCAGACAGATCAACTGTTTTTTCCTGTTTAAAGTTATTATCAGTATATATTACAACTCCCGATTGGTTATATATTCTAAGTGTATATATATTATCTGCATCCGGAATGTTTACAGTAAATATATCTGTTACAGGATTAGGATATATTACAATATTGTTGCTTGTAATACTGCCAATAGCTGTATTTGTATCAACATTAACCTTAATTGTTTTATTCTGGCTCTTACCATATTTACTAACAGTTACAGTAATATCTGCTTTACCCTCATTTTCACCATTATATGTTATTGTAACTTTGCCGTTAGAGTACGATGCCTTTACAAGTTGCTCGTTACTGTTCTGAACTGTACAATCCGGCAACTGGCTATATGTAAACATATCGCTAAGGTTTATGGTTTTGCTATAGCTTTTACCCTTGTTAAAGTTAAACAACTGAGTTCCTTTCTCTACCATAAGCTTATAAAACACCTCTGCCTTAAATGGGACAGTAATCTCTCTGTCAAACTTTTTAGCTTTTATTCTGATATCTGATGTGCCTATATTTGCATCTGTTGCTGTAAGCACAACATTACCCGATTCTAAAGCTATACTCACTATATCGTTATTACTGCTTAACACCGTAAAATCAGGTTTAACTGAATATGAGAACAGCTCTGTTACAGGTATAGTAAGGCTCTCTCCTATCTCAATCTCCCTATCGCCTTTGGTATATACAGATTTAAGATCGTACTTAACCTTTACATTTATTGAGGTATTAAATTTAGATCCTTTAGCGGTACAGCTTACCTTTACAACCGATGATCCTGCCATGTTCTGAACACCAGATATTTTAAGTATATTATCTTGTAAAAGTGTATTTACAACTGATGTATTACTTACATTCTCAATACTAAACACTTTATCTTCGGCTGTAACAAATACATTATTAAGATCTATGCTTTTAACCTCTCCTGAGTTTATATTAAGAACAATATCATCTACTTTATTTATATCAATATCAACCTCTGTTGCATTGTACTGACCAACAAACATACCTCTACCATGTGTTCCGGCAACTATCTTCTGAGCCTTTGTACTTACATCCAGATCGTTTACAACAACGCTACCAATAAGGTTTGGTTTTACCTTTAACCAGATGGTACTATTACCATCAAGTGTGTTTGTTTTATATAGTCCGGTACTTGTTCCCAGATAGTATATTTTAGGGTCGCCATCTATAATGGCTACCGATCTTATTGATGGACCAGGATTATCTGCTGTACCCTCAAGATTACCTTCAATACATGTAAAATTATCGCCACCATCAGTTGTATGGTATACACCTTTTACACCATAATTAGATAGTACAAAGATAAATTCATCGGCATTTGCAGGGTTTATATATATATCGTGCGGATATGAACTCTTTGGCAGGTTTGGTATTGTCAGCTCTTTTACTGTTCTTGATGGGCTTTTTACATTATCAATTACAAATATCTTTGGAGATACTCCATATCTGTAGGCACCTACAACAAGTCTGTTTGCTGGTGTAACCGATGCAGATAAAGCTGTTATCTTAAACCCATATGATGCTACATTAAACTTACTCCAGTTTACAGAAGTTCCTGACGAGTTTGTACTTGTAATAGCTGAAAGGTCTGAGTTTATCCACATCTTATACGACTCAGGAAAATACATTACATTGTTATCAACCGGATCAAGAATATAAGGGTGTATAAAATCCTTATTAGTAGCGCCTGATGGATGACAATATGCATAACTTGAAAAATCGTTAGGATATTTAATAACGCGACCATATTGTGATGATGCATATGTATAATCTGAACCTATTGAACAGTATGAGCCGTCACCACTGCTTATATCATCGGAGTTACTTGTTATTGTTCCGTCAAATGTAAAGTATGGTGAGCCATTATCCTGTGCTCCTCCCACAAATCTTTCGCCTTTATTATCTTTTGAGATAGATACATTATAAAACTGTGTGATATTGTAACCTCTGTTTTTGTCTACCCAATTAAGAGGAGTACTGCTTGTTACTGTCTGCTTAATATTTGGGGTATAACTAAGTCCACCATCATGTCCGCTCCACATCGCATCAGGATCATTAGGATCAAACACAGATATATGGCAATCAGGATGGTGATTCGGGTACTTAAACGTAGCTGTTGAAACTGTACCGTATCCGCCAATCCATGAGTATAGTGATTGTGGCTTTGTTTTAAAGGCATCCTTACTTCTGAAAAGTGAAGTACTACCCACAACTATAAAGTTTTCATCAGTAGGGTGTATCTCCATTGTAACATTATAGTCGCCCTGAAGTCCAAGCTTACCAGATACATACGGACTTGATCCGCTAAATGCAAAACGACAATTTGTTGTTCTGTTTGTTACGGTACCACTTATGCGCTCTATCTTATAGAAGAACGGATCATCTCCATTTACCATGTACAGATAAGCTATATCTTTATTAGATGGCGCTATACGTATTAATGCTCTGGTATTAGAACTATATATATTACTACTTATCGACATTTTTGTCCACGTAACACCATCGTTATCTGATGAGTATAGCCCTGGGCTTACAGTCTGGCTACCATACCCCTCTTTAGCCTGCGACAGATACGCAATCATTTTTCCTTCTGAGTCTATTGCAATATCAGACCATTTACTATTTTTTTCGGCACCAAGTACAAGCTCAAAATCATCTGAATTTGCTGGTTTACGTATTATGCCGTAACCATTTGCACAGAAAAATACAGTACCTGTAACAGGGTTAATCTGAACAGCCGATATATAATCGAACATACTATTCCATGTATCCAATGCACTTGTTGTTCCTTCAACAGCACTCCATGTAACACCATTATCGGTACTACGATAGATCCCATCGCCAGAGTATAGAGAAGACCAACCTGCAGCTCTTGCAGAGTTACCTACCAACTCACCTGTTGCATAGTACCACGTATCTTCATGACCCGATCTTGGATCCTGAACAAGTGCTGTTATACCATTATATTCGTCCGGATTATTTACTAGTGTCCAGTTTGCTCCTTTATCGGTTGAGCGCCATAAACCACCTGACACACCACCTGCTATTATTATGTTTGAGTTACGCTTATCAATCCCCAATGCACGTGTACGTCCTCCAACATCAACCGGTCCCACCTCTTTCCATATTGATCTGTCGGCTCTTGCAGCTCTTATACTTCTGTATCTTGCATCGTCTTCAGTTGCAAAAGCCAGCTCTCTACGTCTTATATTGTCAGGTATCTTATCAAGATACGGATCACGTAGCATATCTTCAAAGTATTTACCTCTGCCAGACGCATCCTCAGCTGATGCCTTTGGCGATGATACTGATTTAACTGCCTGAATATCTTTAAAGGCAGTACCCTTTACATTGTCACGTTCCTTCATGAGCGAGACAACTATAACTCCTGCAAGAGCAGTTCCGATTAAGGGCAAAAGAATCTGTTTTTTCATGTGTTATAAATTGTTTTTTCAATAGACAAATGAAACCAGCACAATAATAATTTTCATGCCTGGTTCTATTTAGTCAACTTCTCTTTTAAACAGAGATAATAATCTATATAATGACAGGATAGTTTAAACTACGGACATTGTTACAGGTTTACTGATCTCTATTACTAAATTTAGGTTATATTCGTTATAAACAGCATACACTTACATATATACAAATGCAAGATGTAAAGATGGCAAATTTAAAATAATAATTAAACTTTTAATGTTATTCAATTATTTTAAATACAACTGCATTATATTATTTCCGATTATCTGGTAAATAATCTTCTAAAATCCTCTTTGTATTTACGCCCTATTGGTATATCTGTATCATTTATAACTATAATACTTCCTGATACCTCTTCAATGGCTGGAATATTTACCATATACGATCTGTGTACCCTGCAAAATTTGTTATCCGGCAAATTCTGTTCCCAATGTCGTAATGAGTATGTTACTATATAACTCTTTTCTGATGTATACAGTATTGTATAATCTCCATCAGATTTAATATATAGTATATCGTCAATAATGAGTTTAATATGGTTATAACCCGATTTTATAAGTATTGTATCCGCTTCTGGCTTATCAGATTGTATGTTACTATTAAGACCAAGATGTTTATTTGCCTTTACAACTGCTTTTACAAATCTGTCGAACGAGAAAGGTTTAAGCAGATAGTCAACAATCTCAAGTTCATAGCCTTTAAGAGCGTAATCGCTAAATGCAGTTGTGAGTATTACCAGAGGTTTATCTGTTAGTACATCCAGAAAGTCTATACCAGATAGTTTTGGGAGATGTACATCAAGAAACATAAAGTCTACCTTATTACTTTTAAGATATTCCAAGGCCTGAATAGCATCTGTAAACACACCTTTTAACTCAATGTTTCCGTAATCGTTTATATAACGCTGCAATATTCGTTGTGCAGGTGCCTGATCCTCTATAATTATACAACTTATCATTCCTTTAACCTGTTTAGCTCAATATTAAGATTTACACTATATAGTGTTCCTGTATCATCTACAGATAGTTTATACCCATCGGCATATAACATATCCAGTCTTGTTATTACATTCTTTAATCCTATTCCACCGGGTATATCCCTTGTGTTTGTCTGTTGTGTATAGCTATTTACACATTTAAACTGCAATATGTTATCATTCGTCTCTAACGATATATCTACAAGAATCCCTTCTGTTTGACTAGACATACTATGTTTAAATGCATTCTCTACAAATACAATAAGTATAAGCGGTGCAATGTATTTATGGTTTGAACTACCTTTTGTATTAAAGCTAATATTACCTCTACCCTCAAATTGCAGTTCATTTAGCTTTACAAAGCTACGGATATTGTCAATCTCTTTCTCTAATAAAACCTTATTGTCTTTACAATCATATAACATATATCTAATAATTGCAGATAGTTCCAATATTATCTTTGGTGTTTTTGGAGATGATTCAAGAGCATAGGCATACAGATTATTCAGATTATTAAACATAAAGTGTGGATTTATCTGACCCTTAAGAAAATCCAGTTCACTCTCAATCATTGAATGCTTTAATTCATCAATCTTACGCTGTTTTCGTGTAGCATCGCGGGCAAAATTAAATGCAAGCAGAATTAACAATATAGGTATTGCTTCAACCAGGGTTCCTGTAGGATTAAATACTTCACTTCTATGATCAAAGAACATTACCTGTTCCAGAATAAACTCCTCTATTATAATTATTAATGATAAAACTGCTATTATATATATAGCAAACAAAAAGTATCTTTTCCTGTAAAAGTAGTATGGCAATAACAGATAGTTAATTATGAGAGCAGCAAACACATAATTTGCCATAAATGGTATCTCATGCCAGTGTATATGTGCGCTATGTTTATCAAAAGCAACAAATAGTAATAGTAACAGTGCAATTACAAATTGTATTAATATCTCTATATATAGTCTTCTGAATCGTCTCATAGTAGCATAATTAAATATCTACAAAAATACCTTAAGCTAGTTGTAAGTTATCAATAAATCGGTAAACAACAATAATAATGGGTTAAACAACAAGCATTGCTATAAATATGCTTTATATCGTAAAAGTTTGGTAGTTAACAGAGATTATTTTATAGCTCATTATATAGCTTATAGATTTGCAAACAGATAATCTAAAAAATCTATTTGCTATGAACAGACATTTAATTTTTACACTATTAATTCTTTTTGCCGGAGCACAATGTATGTTTGCCCAAAAAGGTAAAAAGATTAATGTAACAGGACAGGTGACAGAGTTGAACACAAATCATCCAATTGAGTATGCTACAGTTGCTCTATACTCTAATACCGATAAACTAATTACCGGTGGAATTACCGATAACAATGGTATATTTAATATTGAAGTAAGTGATAAGGATATATATCTTAAGGTATCATATATTGGATATAAACCAGAGGTGATTAAGGAGTATAGTTTTAACAAAGGTGTTATAAACTTTAATACAATATCGTTATCGCCGGCAGTTGAAGAAATTGATGCCGTAGAGGTACGTGCAGAGAAATCTAAAACTGTTTTTAAACTGGACAAAAGGGTATTTAACGTAGGTCAGGATCTTGTAAGTGTTGGTGGCACAGCTTTAGATATTCTGAATAATGTACCATCTGTTGATGTTAGCATTGAGGGTACAATTAGTTTACGTGGTAACAGCAGCGTTAAGATACTTATAAATGGTAAACCATCGGTTATGGCGAGTAGTAAAACTCTTGGTACCATTACTGCCGATATGATTGAGCGTGTTGAGGTTGTTACAAATCCATCGGCAAAGTATGATGCAGAGGGAACTACCGGTATAATTAATATTATTCTGAAGAAAGAGGATAAGAAGGGTATTAATGGTGCCGTTACTTTAAACGGGGGATTACCTAAAAACTACAGTGTAGGCGTTAGTCTTAACAGACGTACAGAAAAATTTAATCTGTTTAGTCAGATTGGTATTGGCGATCGTAAATTTCCATCAGATAGTAAAAGTATATCTATAGACAGAAAGAAACCTAATGCTAATAAGCTTATTTCATTATCTGATAATGAAAAAAATGAGCAGTTCTACAATTTTATTCTTGGAACAGACTATCATATAAACAAATATAATATGCTTACTCTAACCGGACATTACGGTTATGAAATTGAGGATGAATACTCAACTACAGACTATAATGTAACCAGTCCTGACGATCTACTTGTTTCGTCATCGCGCAGAAAGGAAGAGACTGAGGCAACAAATCCGAAATGGCAATATGAGCTTAACTACGATAAAAAGTTTAAGGATAATAAGAAGCACAGGTTATCGGCAAGTGCAACCGGATCGTTTTTTGGTAAAGATAAAAGCTCTGTGTTTAATAATAGTGGCGACACACAACTACAAAGCGTTATTAAACAGCGTTCAAACAGTGAGTATAGCAATGCCGAGTATGTATTTAAAGTAGATTATACTCATCCTTTCTCAGAGAAAAACACACTTGAAGCAGGAGGAAAGGTAGATATTGAGAATGTTACAAATGATATGCTTATGGAGGACTATGTTAATAGTGCCTGGGTAAATAACGTTAACTACACAAACTATTTTGAATACACCAGAACTATATCTGCACTATATACTACATATGCTTATGATGGTAAAAAGTTTGGTGTAAAGGCTGGTTTAAGACTTGAAGATACAAGACGTAATACAGATCTTAGAGAGGGTAATATTGAGAATAGCAAAAACTATACTCATCTGTTTCCTTCAATACATACATCGTATAAATTTAGTGATAGATTATCTGTACAGACTGGATATTCACGAAGAATAAGACGACCTCATATGCGTGATGTAAACCCTTTTGCATCGTATAGAGATAACCTTAACATAGAGGTTGGTAATCCGAATATTAAACCAACATTTACAGATGCTTTTGAACTTACTATGATTAATATATTCAACAGAGGATCTGTTAATGCATCGTTGTTCTACTCGCACTCAACAGATGTTGTGAGCGATATTGTAGAGGTTAACGGAAATACAACGATAACAAAACCTGAAAATATTGGTGACAGCAACAGAGTTGGTATTGAGCTTAATGGTAAATATGAACCATGGAAATGGTTAACATTTACCGGACAGGGAAACTATATGTATTACACACGTAAAGGCGAGTATAATAATAAAAGTTTTGATATAAGTAGTAAGTTCTGGTCTGGTAGAGCTACTACCAAGATAAAATTACCCGCCGATTTTGATACAGAATTTAAGATACGCTACTATTCAGACTCAAAAGGAATACAGGGGACATATAAAGCCTCATATTATGCCGATTTAGCAATCCGCAAAAAGCTAATGAAAGGACGTACGGTTATTAATTTTAGCGTAAAAGATCTGTTTAATTCCCGCAAACGTGTTACAGAATCTGATCTGCCTGATTTCTATTACTATAATGAACATAACAGAGTAGGAAGAATGTTTGTTGTTGGTGTGAGTTTTGGCTTTGGTAAAGGTGAGGCAATGGAGTACTCCGGACATAAGATGTTTTAACTGGTATGCTTTATAATGGGTAAATACCTTAAAGATGATTCGGCTTTGCCGGGTCATCTTTTCTTTTTACACTACCACAAATCCAACATTACCAACCCTATACAAGGTTCTGTTTTCTTATATTAACAATATACTTTCCTGAATGTGGATATCTTAATGATATGTATTGTGTAATTATTTGTGCTTGAAAAAAATTAATTATCATATTTGCGCACCTTAAATCACAGAGTAGATATTGTTAATTGAAATATTTAGTAGTATATGGCTATTATAAAAAAGTACAGAACAATTAGTCCGTCAAACAGACAAGCATCGTCTAATACATATAAGGTTAGCACAAACAGTGTAACAGTAAACGATATACTAATTGTTTTCGTAGATCATGAGAGCAAACCTTATAAGAATCAGTATGCATTTACCGGAACTGAAATATCGGGACGTAAAAGTATTAGTTTCAGAGTTGAAGAGACAGAAGAGTCTGTTGAGGTAAGTTGGGTAAGTATAGTCCCTTCTATATAATTACATTCAGCAATACAGCAGGTTAGCTGTATTGCTGAATTATTAATACTCTAAACCTTCCAATCATATTTTATAGCCGGATAGTAGTATTGTGGCTCGAAATCAGGTATAAAACTCTCTGGAAGAGCTTTTATCATTGAGTATTTTGTTATTAACTTCATATCATGCATACGGCTATAATCCATATTTCTGCCCAATTGTGTTAAAGAATCAATGAACAACATTGCCTGCTCATAATTAGACATTTGAGCTGTCAGCATTTTAATATAATGATACTTATCCTTACGCATAAATAACCAGAATGGTTGATTATCAATATATTCTACAGCAGCGTACAGATGCCTGAAAAAATGACCTAAATAATATTGATTTCCCTCAAAAAAGAAATTATGCACACCATTATTAGATGATAATATATTATTCTGATCCTTACCTTGTTCGCCGTCACCTTTTATAAGATCTGTTAATGGATCTTTTACATTCTCTGCTTTCTTCTTTTTATTAGATTTATCTTCAGCATTAATACCTGACAATGAAAGACCTTCCAGTTCCTTTCGTAATATTACATAGTACTTATCCTTAAAACCATGTGTTTTCACAATCTCTAGCCCTCTAAGAACTGCTAATACACCTTTAACTTGTTGCTTTGTAAGCATATTCCTCAACTGCCTCTCCAATTCAGTATCGCTACTATTTCTTACACCCCAATACACAATAAGATAAGCAACATCATTTAATACAAATTTCCTGTTCCAAATTTCTGGATTAAAATTCTTAACCCATTTAGCATCTTTATAATCTTTAATTATGTATTTTATTATATCACAAACAGCACAATTATTATTTCCTATTTCAAGATTACAAATTAATCTTCTGGCTACTTTATACTGTTCAAAGATTAGCTTTATCACCATTCTACCTTCAACATACTCTTCCTCAATGTTCTCATTATCTTTGGTGTAGAAGAAAGGGTTTTTCATACGCATCTCCTCTATATTATTACGATAATACCTTACCATCTCAAAAAATTTTGCCTCTACCTGCTGTTTTCTTGATGTACGAACCTGAAACAATAAGGTAATTGCCAATAGTGTTGATCCGATAAGGGTAGCAAAATCGCCCCAATCGTTAACTTCAATACATTTGCCGTAATAGAGCATAAATAATAGTCCTAACAGTAATAATACAACAACCGCTGCAACTACATATACAATCCGCTTCTCTATGTCATAATTTCTCATTACACAATATTTTACGTTAAAAAATATTGTTCTGAGGCATTTGTTTATATCGTAAACAGTTGAATTACAAATTCAAAACATCTCTTACTTAATCTCAAACTCAAAATACTCAAGAACATCTCCTGTTTTTGTAAGCAACTGAAGTTCATAATAACCTTTTAGCAATTTTTTATTCAGGTTGGTTCGCCATCCTTTTGAGCTTGTTCCTACATTTATAGATATCGGATTATATTCAAATCCGTCTTCACCTTTACTAACAAATTTGCATTGTAAAACACGTTTTCTGTTTTTTCTTGAGTACTCAGACTTATTTGTTCCAAATAACTTTAGTTCACAATATAATCTTCTGTATTTTGTGTTACTGCTTACATCCCCATCTGCAATAATTTCCTCCATATCAGTAAATTTGATATTAAATTTATTAGCATATACACCAATTGGTTTCTTGTTTTGCCTGTCGTAACCTTTACAGAAGGTAATCTGAACAGAATCAATAGGATTATAGAGTAGTGTTTGCAATTTTTTATTTTTAGTCCAGAACATATCAATATGTTTCTCATTTATACTTATCTGGCAACTACTATTCTCTTTATCAGTTTTTATCTCAAACACTCCTTCGTTATCTGCAATAATGCATTTAGACATATCGTTATAAATCATGTTGCATATATCTGTCTTATATTTTCCGGATAAACACTTACCATATATATCTGTAATTTTACCTTTTACAGTCTGATAAACAGGATTAACTGTAATATAAACTTTTGCCGTATCACACCCTCCTCTACCATCAATAATCTGATACACAACCGTATCTTTACAACATTTTGTAGTGGTATACTCAATCTTTTTTTCAGCAAGACTTATATTACCATTTTCCGGATATCCAATAACCGATACAATAAGATTGTCAGAGTCGCTGTCAAAATCATTATCTAACACATCAATACATATCTTCTCATTAATATTACAGTTTTTATGGTCATCTAATGCTACAGGGTTATGATTATTATGATACTTATTAATTAACATATACGATGGAATAACAATCATTAATAGACTTAACACACTAAGCATAACAGATTGTGGTGTTTTTAGCTTTGGTATCTTTAATTTGCCAATATTTACACCTCCTTTTATTATTGATACTATCAGCAGTATTATCCCCAGTATTATAAATATAACAAATATTGAATCCGGAGATTTTTCAAGATAATTTAATATATGTTCCATTTCGAATACATTTGGTAAGTAAAACGTTAGTTATGTTCGTTTAAAGATATAGATATTATTTCACACTGAATATCTTTTATTTACATTTTTAACATATTCTCAATAGTTAAACTACTATATACTCTTTCAGAGGTGTGATAAAGTAAGATCTATTCTGATTGTCTACTAATCAGAATATAGATTTGCAAAAATAATCCTCTGCCTGATACCTAATCAGAACAGAGGATTTATTTAATTTAAACTAATTACTTCTTAACTACTCTATAAACAACAGTTTCATTGTTTACAGAAATCTTTAGCAGATAAACCCCGCTTAACATATTGTGTGTATCTATTGTAAAATCGCCATACACAAGAATTCCTGATGAGATCAGTTTACCCGATATGTTAGTTATCTGATATACAATATCACCACTGTATGAACCTGAAGTTTTAATGTTCAGGTAATCTGAAAAAGGATTAGGATACAGAACAATATCAGAAGCGTAACTCTTAATATCAGAGACTACCTTCTCTTTAACATCATTAATATCAATAACAAAACTCTTACTAATTAACAAACCACCTCTGTCTGCCGCAATAATAGTAACAGTATATTTATCATTCTCTTCGTAATCAAATTGTTTTGAGGTAACAAGTCTGTTTTTATCACTCCCTCCAATATTAAAATAGTCAGTTGGAGCTGCCATATTACTACCATTACTACTCTTTACCGCACTTATTGTAAATGTAAAAGATTCGTTACTATCCGGATCGGTAGCAGATAAATCACCTACAACTGTTCCTGAAGGCAGATTCTCATCAATATTATGACTACCGGATAACTCTATAGCTGTTGGCTTCTCATTTACATTAACTATGCTTATTACAAAATTCTTTGTGAACTCTGCTCCGGCATTATCAGAAACACGTACAATAACTGTAAATTCACTATTTATCTCATAGTCAAACTCCTTTGCTGAAACAAGACTTCTGTTATCTGCACCTTCAATTGCAAAATAGTCTGACGCTGACACTACTGAAGTACCGTCCTTATCTAATACAGATACTACTGTATATGTAAAATTATCAGCTGCATCTACGTCAACAGCACTAAATTTGCCAATAACAGTTCCTTTTGCACTGTTTTCATTCAGTTGTTTATCTCCGAAAAGTGCAATATCTGTAGGTGGCTCATTTACATTCTTCACACGAACTTCAAGAGCTTTTTCAAGGTAAATATTCCCTCCTGCTCCTACAGCGACTCTTAATTTATATACCTTCTTATCTTCATAATCTAATTTAATTCCATCCTTAAATTTTAAGTTCGTGCCATCCAGTTCAAAGGAAACATTATCATTATCCCCTTCACCACTGACTAATGTATAGATTAAATCATCATTCTCAGGATCGTTATTACTTAACTGCCCAATTAGCTTTTCAGTAGAATTCTCTTCAACCTCATTATTACTAAGCTGAATATCTGTTGGGGTTTCGTTTACATCTTTCAGATTAATCACAAAAGATTTTTCTACATAAACATTATCTGCATCTCCTACAGCAACTCTTACATGATAATTATCTTTATCCTCATAGTTTAACACTACTTCGTCTTTAAATTTCAATGTTGTTCCTTCAATAACAAAGTAAACATTATCCTTATCACCTTCTCCATTAACAATAGTAAATGTATATAAGCCATTGTTGTTAACATCGGCAGTAAGGTCTCCTATATTTTTGTTTGCAGAATTTTCTTCTATACTATTGTTTGACAAAAGTATAACCGAGGGATCAATAGCTTTAGTGATATCAATAATAAACTCTTTTTCAAAGAAAAAATATTTTCCTTCACGCTCAATCTTCTCTCTTCCTCCAAAAGGACCTGTTGAGAAAGCATAATTTGGATTAAAGGGTGCATCAGAAACTCCAACTCTTATTTTATACTGATTCTTTATTTGCGAATTAAGCACTGTACCATTAGCTACTTTCAGAATATTATTTTCAACAACAAAAGCTCCATTATCATCATCACCATCACCCTGAACCAATGCATAAATCAACCTCTTACTATCAGGATCTGCACCCAAAGCTGTTGCTACTATCTTATCTTTACTATTCTCGGCAATAGAGTTTGAACTTAGCGTAATATCTGTAGGTGCTTCATTAACATTAGAAACAGTAATCTCAAAACTCTTCTCTATAGCATTACCGTTCTCTACATTTTCAGCAGATTTTACTCTGATTTTATAATTCGTCTTAGTCTCGAAATCAAGATTTTTACCAGCCTTTAGCCTCAGCTTATTACCTCCTATCTGAAACAGATCATTATTTTCGTCCCCATCTCCATCAACTAAGCTATAGGTATAATCATCATATATATTCTCACCAATGGTCAGGAACTGTGCTATTGTTTCTTCAGTCTTTATATTCTCTTTAACCTCACTGTTTGATATTAATAAGTGTTCAGGAGCGTCTTTTGATCCTGTTTTAACCTGTTTAGCATATACATTACCATCATCTTCCCAACACACAACATAGTTTCCGTGTTTATCGGCTTTTATAATTGGATTTGCACTTGAAACAGTTGAATTGTACTCACTATATCTTCCAAAGATAACTCTCTGTTTGCCGGAAACCTTTGCTCCGCCAACAGTAATTTCACGTACAAAAATATTGGTTGTTTTAAGCTCTTCATTGTACTTATTTTTCTTAGCCTTTTGATCTGTTAGCTTTTCCCATACATATAAAAAATTACCTGAAGCATTTACTGTAACAGATGGATTAATATTTCTGCATCCATTAGCATTGTGTACACTCTTTTTATTTGTAGGATTGTCATTAACATCATAAATTTTTGTATAAATTACAGAGTTATTTTCATCCTGTTGTTCAGACCAAACCACGGCAAATTCACCTGTTTTTCTTACTGATGCTGAGTATTTTGAAATTCCATAGGTTTGAGTTGCAACCACAAGTTCATCTCCTCTGTTAAATTTATCATCAGCAGTACTATAACTGTATCTTCTTGCATGCAACTCCCACTTATTATTAACATGTTTCTCAAAAACAAGAATAAAATTCAAAGTCCCCAGATCGCCATATTTAAGAATTCTTGGGTTTCTATACTGTCCTTGTATATCATCTGTAGCGTTTACAGTTCCACTAATACCAAATCCTACACCCCTTCCGGCATAGTATTTTACAAAAATATTTGATTGTCCGTTCTCACTATCTTTTACCCATGCATATGTATAGTTAGAAAATTTCTTTTCGTCATAAGGAGTAATATCAACCTGCGGGCTGTAACTGAATGGGCCTGCTTTATGCCAGTTTATATCCTCCACAAACTGAAATCTTTTATCATAGTCATTCGGGATATAATTATTCAAAGCAGGACTATTTAAATCGTAATTATGCTTTCTGACTATTTTTCTGCTTGGAGTTGCTTCTACTCCACTATAAAAGTGAGTCTCCCAAAATGCTGTAAACTCGTTTTTATCTTTAACAGCCACACTAGGATTACCATTAAAAGCCTCAGCATATATAAAATATCTTGGCAACTGGTAATCATCTTGTTTTTTAACCCCATTTGCATCAAACTGCTTTCCCCATATTGCAGACCGAAATCTATTATAACTGGTAGCATCATGTGAAAGCGATTTCCATACAATTACATAATCACCATCAGGGTGCATTGCCATATCAGGGCTTTCAATAGAATTATTATTAGTTTTATTAACCTGATATAGATCAGAAATTATATCCTGACCTATTAGAGAATTTCCGATAAAAGCTATCAGAATAAATATTAAAGTAATTTTTTTCTCTCTCATACTTTTAAGCGCATTTATTAATTATTTGTTGGTGTATAGTCTTGTAGATTCCGGGTACAGAATAACACATAACAATAATGTTATCGTAATATTTACGGGCATAAATAGTGCCTTCATAAATTTATGATGTACAAATTGTTACTGTATGTATTATGATACTTTCCTGAATAGAGCACCTTTGTAGAATAATATCTGCAACAGATATTACTATAGTTTACCGTTTACAAAGGTTTCTTCAATATCAGTCTGAATTACTGTATGCGTATATTGTAGTGTCTTTCATATGTTGGCGTCCTTTATAAATATTAAAAATATCGCATAATTGCGATTATAAAACCGACAATAAATTGTCGTCTAAAAAATATTAGTTCATGTTGTTACAAGTATAAAAAATTAATGTTGATGAAACAACACTTTTAATGAATTGTTGTTCATATTCAGGACAAATACAAACATATCATCCCAATATATATAAGAAATATCTCACTAATTTACAGCATAGTTAGTTTACTCAAACTAAATACAAGTTTTGTTTTTTATCTACAAACTCCTTTTATCAATTTTGCAGAATTAACAAAAGACACTTAAATATTTAGCTGTAACTTTAATAGAGTACCAATATTGTTGAGTTATGCAGAAAGGATATGTAAAGCTGATTTCCGATTTAAAGGATAGTATACTACAAAGCAGATATAAAGCTGCATCGTTGGCAAACAGAGAAATGTTATTGCTTTATTACAGGGTTGGTTTAAAGCTGTCTGATAAGGTGAACCAAGAGAAATGGGGTAGTTCAATTATTCAGAATATCTCTAAGGATTTGCAGAATGAACTACCTGGTTTAAGAGGTTTTTCATACAGAAATCTAAAGAAGATGCAGCAGTTTGCAGAGGAGTATCCAATTCTGCCGTTGATAACGGCAGAAATAGACAAAGAAGCTAATGCAGAACGAATTACATACCACACATCCTCCGGATTACAAACAGATAAGTTAAAAAAACTGATTGTATCTGAGTTTAAATCAATGGAGAATTTTATAGAGGATATCTTTCTGAAAATAGGTTTTACGCACCATTTGTTACTGATAAACAAATGTAAAAATATAACAGAAAGACTATTCTACTTTACTAAGATTATAGAGAACCAATGGAGTGTTGTTCTGCTTGAGCATCACATAGAAAACAATTTATACAGACAAAAAGGTAAACTGATAAACAACTTTGATAAAACCCTGCCAAAAGAGATTCAAAAACATGCCACTGACACATTTAAAGGTGAATACCTGCTGGACTTTATTAATATTGACGAGGATGATGACGAACGGATTCTTGAAAAAGAAATTGTTAAGAATATCAGGAAGTTTATAATGTCAATAGGTAATGATTTTGCATTTCTTGGTAATCAGTACAGATTAATAGTTGATGAGGAAGAGTTTTTTGTTGATCTTTTGTTTTTTCACAGAGGGTTACAATCATTAATTGCGTTTGAACTAAAGGGCGGTAAATTTAAAGCGGAATATGCAGGTAAAATGAACCTATATCTTTCGGCACTGGACGAATATATAAAGAGAGAGAATGAGAATCCTTCAATTGGTATAATCTTGTGCAAAGAGAAGAAAGACAAAGTAGTTGAGTTTGCCTTTAGAGACTATAACAAGGCAATGGGTGTTGCAACATATAAAACCACCAGAGAGTTACCTGAAAAATATCGAAAATACCTGCCAGATTTAGATAAATTAAAGGAGTTACTATAACATACACATGTTATTAATATCAAAGTATGACTCTTGATGTCCACTAAATTCCCCAACAACATTGAGGAATTCAGCCTGATAGTCGTGGCACCCCTATTGCTCCCCTTTTATCTCTGTATTTTTTATAAACGGATTAATATAGGGTTTACCATTCATAACCGATATTGCGTTTATAACAGATACTAAACCACCAGCAAGCAGCCCTCCTACAAATGGTATTGGCTGATTTACCCGCCAATATATCCACAGACCAATAAGACAAATAATTATTATGCATAACTGCATAGTTATAGCAGCCTTAAAATGGTTTGAGATCTCCTTACTTTTTCTTCTCCCACTTTTTATCAATATTAAGGTTGGAAATATCAACGGAACAACTCCTGTTAAATGAATAAGTGCACACCAATCTTTATCATCAACAGTTCTCTCGCCCTTTTTATCATCTGTATTATCCTCAACAAACATACTAAAATCCACATCAAGGGCTTTAGCAATCATCTGAAGTGTATATGCTCGCGGATCAACCTCTCCACTCTCTATACGCTGTATTGTTCTGACACTAACCTCTGTTTTTTCTGCCAAATCTTCCTGAGTTAAACCTCTCTTCAATCTTAACTCTTTTATCAATTTTCCTGTTTCCATTTCTTTTTAGTTTTTCAGTTTGATACAAATGTCAGACTAATTAGGGTAACTTTCCAACTACAAAAACACGACATTTACATGACATTCACAAATAAGCACCTAATATTCAACTGTTTTAATTTGTCAATAATATCATCTAATAATTATAGGTTCTAACTTAATGGATTGTGTAATTGTTTTATGCAAATAGCCACATTGTACAAATACATTATATAGTTGTTTTAAATTATCATCTGTCAATATGTTTTTTGATGATTTAAGAGTATCAAAAGCACAGCCACGACAAGTATATATCTCCATATCAGACTTTCTAAGAGTTTTCATTCGTTCCAATTCAATTTCTGTAATACTACATCCTTTCAGTTTTAGAAATTCTATCCCAATATACCCGTATATGGATATCTCAGGATTTATAGATTGTAACCAATTAACTAACTCCTTATATTTTCTATTTTTTACCAGATTAAGCATCTCCATACATTTTTTTGGAGGAATTCCTACAACACCACAAATTGATCCATAAGTATATATATTAAAGTCCGTATTTTTATATTTAGAAACAAACAGCCTCTCGATAAGCGTTTTTTGTTTGTTATTATCAGTTAATTTTAGGTAAACTATACTATCTTCAGATTTAATAATATTAAGATTATATGAGTTCCCAACAATATTAATCTCTATACTCTTTTGTGTCAGATTGTTTTCTATTTTCCTGTTAAATTTTATCTCTTTTTCCAGACCATATGGTTCGTTTTCACTACTCTTCTCACTAATCCAAAACTCATCTAGCTTATCTTTGTTAAAATTTTCTGTTTTAAGTATTGATATTAATCTGGTTAGTTTTCTTTTAATTGGGTCATCATTAAATACAAAGTTTTCTCTTGATCGCGATCCAAAGTCTCCATTGTTGTTAATCTCAATTTTATATATTTTCTCATTTGCATCATATTTTTTATTATCCGGTCTCTTTTTTATGTAGAATGAAATCCCTTTCTGAGAATTTCGGGCATAATACTTCGAAGTAAAACAACCTTTATCATTGTATGTATCTAAAACATCCCTCATTGTACTTTTATTAAGTACAATTCCGTTTTTTGTTTCTACTTTATAAGGAGACTCAACATAAATTGCTCTTACAATCTGATTCTTATCATACGGATCTATCTCGAACGTCAACCCTATTCTATCATAGTAGTAATATGTAGCATGAACTCTTTTTGTTAATATAAAATCAGTTCCGAATGCTATAAAAACCGCAGAGATTCCTGATGAATCAATAACAACCGGAACTCCTTCAATTCCTCTGGTAGGTATTATTTTATTAATCTGTCCAAATGAAGAATAAAAACAGATAGTCAGCAGGATAGTATTTACTGTTAGTGTCTTTCTCTTAATTTTCATTTTATGGTAAAATAAGTTTATATAGACCCATTAACAGATAAGTGCTCTATAATATCTTTTCTGAAGTTATAAATTATAAGAAAAACACTTGATCCACCACCAAATATACGCTCTATACTTGTGTCAGGGGTATTCAATATCTCTTCAGTTCTTATAAATTGAATCCAAATACAGTTATGTTTTCTGCCGTTTCTAAAACCGATATATTGTCTTTTATACTCACTCAGACACTCAACAATCTCTGGAATATTATCATTTATATACTCTTCATCTGTTCTATGGTTAATCACCAAGTCATAGAGCCTTTTTTCAAACATCTTTATTTCAGATTCTGCAGGTGTCCATACAGATATTGAGTCTCCGGCAATACATTTCATAAACCACAATCCGTTTACATTAAACCTTCCGGATTTATCAGGGCTTAAATCAAAAACATAGTTCTCCTGAAACAGTGTACCATAAAAACCGTCATCACTTATAAGTACAGACCTGTTTAACTTGTCACTGGTTGTGCTCTGACCTATAACTGTAACAGAATATGTTACCAGTAAAAAGCAAATGCTTATTTTGAGAATTTTGTTTTTCACCTGTTTATTTTCCTTTTATAGTTATGTAGAACCCACATTTACAATCATCCTCGTATATTATATTAACCATTCTCATGCTTCATTTCTTATCTAAGTATTACAAAAATATCAATTTATACCTCAATCCAAAACAACATTCTCTAATATACATTTGTAGCTTATAAACGCCCAAAAGCCACGCTAAAACTAGTAGTAAGCAAAAGCTGTATGAGTGGTACACATCTCTTAGTAAACAGGGAACTATACTTATAGCTGTACTTTTGCCCCTAAGTGCTGGCTGAGTAATGCTAAGTCAGAGAAACCTGTCTCTTAGCAAACAACGAATAACACTTATAGCTGCATTTTTAACTCTAAGTGCTGATCGAGTGACACTAAGTCACAGAAACCTGTCTCTAAGTAAACAAGGAATGACAGTTATAACTGTGCTTTTAACTCTAAGTGCTGACCGAGTGACACTAAGTCACAGAAATCTGTCTCTAAGTCAGCGATTATCAGCAAAAAAAATCCCCGGCAGAACCGGGGATTTTTAATATGAACTGTTTAATTATTAGTAGTACAAGGTTACAAAACTACTAATATGTTATATAGAGATATGATGTATAGCTACTTAACAGTAATCTTAATCGTACGTACACTCTCTCCGTTAACCAGTTTAATAAGGTATATACCTCTTGTAAGGTTGCTTACATCTACAGTATAGTTATCTGAGTTTACAACATTCTGCTCAACTACATTACCTGTTGAGTTCATAATTGTAATTCTGAATCCCTCTGCATTTGCAATCTGAACAAAGTCTGTTGCAGGGTTTGGATACACAACTACACTGTTTAGTGCATCAACCTCAACATCAGTTATTTTCTTAACTGCGAATACTACCTTATACTCCTGTGTATCGCCATTCTCAGCAGTAACAACAATTGTAGTTGTACGCTCAGTTGCGTTATCAGATGTAACATCGGCTGCATCAGTAACAGCAACCTGTGCCTTTGTACTTACAGCAACAGCTGTTACCTCTGGTGTAGCGGTTGTGTTTTCCGGAAGTTCAACATTGTATGTGTATACATCTGCTGCGAATCCATCAATCACTGTACCATCTATCTTAATCTCACTAAGTGCTGTCTCATCAGACTCCACATAGAATACTACTTTATACTCCTTTTTGTTGCCATTTTCAGCAGTTACAGCAACTGTTGTTGTTCTGTCTGCCTCAGTGTCAGAAAGTATGTTTGTAGCATCTGTAATAGTAACATTTGCTGTTGCATCAGCTGCTGTAGCTGTTACATCAGGTGTTGCTGTTGTTCCGGCATCAAGTGTTACATTATATGTGTATGTATCGGCAGCAAATTCATTTACTGAAGTACCATCTACATTAAGAGCAGTTAGTTTGTTGTTATCAGATGCCGTAGCTTTTGTAACAGTAACTGTCCACTCATTTGCACTGATAGCATCCTCTGCAATAATCTTAGCTGTTACAGCATTTGTAAAGTCTATTGCCGATCCTGTTGCGATTTCGCTATCATTAACCATCAATACTGCACCTTCGCTTAATTCGAAATCAACATTAACAGTAGTAATATCAGACGCATAAGGCACCTCAGCAGTAATAGTTTTTGCTGTTGCATTAATTGTTGCATCGGCTACTGAACCGCTTACTGTAAATGCCTTAATTTCTGTTGCACTGTTTGGCTTATCATCAACTGTTACTGTCCATATCTGCTCCTCGCCACTCTCAGATACTACCTTATACTCAACAGCACCTTTTGTAAAGTCTACTGCCGAAACTGCTGTAGTCTGAAGATCGTCGCCAATGTATGCTTTTGCATTCTCTGATAGTTCAAATGTTGGTACAAGAGCAGTCATATCTGTACCAAATGGCATCTCTACAAATACCTCATTTATTCCAATATATGAATCATCAGATTGTCCGTCAACAGCAAATAGTGTTATATCATTACCTTTCTGCTTATATGCATTAACAGTAACTGTCCACTCTACAGTACTAACTCCGTCAGGAGCTGTAAGAAGATATACAACAGGATTTGTGAAGTCGTTAATTGTAACACCGCTCTCCTGCTCTACTCCGTTAACCGTTGCTGTTGCACCAGTTGTAAGATCAAATACAGCTTTCATTGCTGTTATATCTGAGCTCTCTTTTGCATCAATAGTAATAGTCTTGGCATTCTCATCAATTACCGGAGCTTCAGCACCCTGAATATAGTAGTTATCCATTTTAGCCTCGTCAAGTACAACCTCTGTAGCTATGCTATTGTTTTCTGGTGTTGCATCGCCTGCAGGGTTAATAGAAAATGTAAGTGTATACTTACCTGATACTGCTTGCCACTCATCAAATTCAACATCTTCAGAAGATCCTGAAGCA
Organism: Bacteroidales bacterium; assembly: GCA_025210735.1. Taxonomy (GTDB): domain Bacteria; phylum Bacteroidota; class Bacteroidia; order Bacteroidales; family UBA6680; genus UBA6680. The sequence continues at coordinate 56,152 of JAOARD010000027.1, read as the reverse complement.
AGTGTTGTAACTGTTTTTGTGAATGTATTATTTCCAGGATTAATTGTAAGCGTTACGTCTGTTGTAAGCTCTGCAGAACCAAAGTTCCTGATCTTAACTGTAGGCTTAACTGTTGCAGGAATTGTCATATCTGATGGCTTAACAACAGATGTAAGTGCAGCATCAACAGCTGGTCTCTCATATATCTTAAAGTCATCAAATGCAAATCCTTCAAGACTTGGTTCGCTCTCATCAGCAAGCATAACCACTCTGAATATTACAGACGATTTTCCTGCAAGTGCAGCCATATCTCTGTATTTAGATGTAATCCATTCGCCATTGCCATCGCCTGTCCACGACTCTATATCGGCCCACCATGTAGAGTTATACCAGTTCTCACCAGTTGATGTTGAACCAAGAAGTTCCCAGCTTGCACCTTTATCTGTAGAGTATGCTATATAAGCAACGTCTGAATCCTTATCAAGGTTCCACCATGTTTTAAGCTCAAGTACCGGGCTTGTAAGAGATGAGAAGTCAAACTCAGGACTCTGAACAAACGATGCCTCGTCTTCATTATGCGATCCGTCTGCGTTTGTAATAAATACTTTGCTTCCTGATGCAGCGCTGTTTATTATCTCTCCTGCAGGTGTTGCAACTTCCCACGATGGTGAAGCTCCGTCAATATCCCAGGCATGATCTGCTTCAAAATCCTCACTGTAAGGGAATGTATTAACAACCGCTTTTGTAACTACAGTAAGTTCTTTTGTGTTGTTATCAATATCTGCATCGTTCTCTACAACAATGTTAAACTCAAGGTTGTGTGTTCCTATTGCTGAAAGATCAATATTTGATAGTGTAACGTCAGTCTCCTGATTATATGATAGTGGTGTAGCAAGATCAATTGTTGATTGTATTTTAGCAGCACTGTTACCATCTATTGTACACTCTGCAATAATCTTATTAATATCAGCTACTCCAATGTTCTTAACCTTTATTGTAGCCTGCTCTGTTGCGCTATTTCCACCGTTTCTTAATCCGCTAATGCTTACAATTTGTGCATCAACAGCCTTTGGTACTCTAAAGTGTACATTGTCAAGATATACAGTCTCTGCCTTATCTTTAACACGTGCCTCTACAACAATATTAATTATACCTCCAACATACGCTGAGATATCAAAGTTATGCGATTTGAATGTAGCATTCTTTGATGGCTCAATTGTTCCGCTAACGTTATTTCCGTTAACCATAACTCTCATATATGAGTTTGTAGACCAAGAAGTTTGATTAAGCAACGCATCAAAACCAAACTCAAGTGCCGATAGTGATGTTGCATCAACTGATACGTTCAGTTTTATAGCATGACTTGCATTCTTAGTAAAGTGTGTAGTACCGTGTACATTGCTCCACCCTGTATATGTTGTACCATACATTGCAAGTGATGTGTTTCCTGTTGTACTCTGCGCTTCTGAAATCTCAGATCCGGCAAAATATTCGCTTATTACAACATATTTAGATTTCTCAGTATCAGAATCGGTAAAGTCCAGTACATCTGTTAAAGACATCATCTCTGCATGTATAACAGAACCACTTACCTCCTGCTGCTCAGCATTTGTATCGCCTGCAAGTACAGCCGTAAATAGTATATTGTAGTTACCTTCTGCTGAAAGATCAATATTATCAATTGTTACTTTAGTAAACTCACCCACTGCAAGTGGAGTATCAAATGTTACTGTTCTTGTCTGCTTATTTGCTACATCGCCATTAACAACATACTCAATATCTACGGCATTAACAGCCTCTGTACCTCTGTTTATAACATCAAAGCTTACAGATTCGTTATCAGTTAAAGATACTGATGATTGTGGCATCTCAATATCACGCAGTGCAACATCTTGTGTTAACCATTCGTGCAGTGATATTCTTGCTTTCCATCCACTTCTGGTCGATGAAGCGTCTGATGTCCAGTAGAATGTTAATGCTCCGTCAGGGTTATTTGCAATTATCTCTTTTGTCGATTCACCTTCGCTTCCTGAGAAAGGAGATCCTTCAACCTGTTGTGCATCAATATTTAATCCGTTAAACACATATAACTCATCAGTATCAACCTCTGTACTAAACCAACTGAAGTTCAGTTTAACATTTTTACCAGCCTCTGATGACTTAAGTGTCATTGTGTGCTCCTCATCTACATCGTAGTTCTCCTCAATTCCGGTATCGTAGAATACACCGTTTGTAACCTCATAGGTTGCATCAGACATAATGTATGTTTTAGCGTCTGTAGTAAATGTCCACTCTTCAGCCTCTGTACAGTCTCCTGCATTGTTATAAGGCACTACTTTAAGTTTATATGTAGTATTTGGTGTAAGATCTGTAATTTTAAATTTATTAGTCTCTGATGTAGCAAATGGAGTATCGCCAATTGTCTCTCCAAGATATATCTTATAACCAAGAGCACCTGATACCTCATCCCACTTAAGGGTAAATATTGTTGGTACATCATTTGCTTCGTTTTCAGGATAACTAAGTTGTGTTTTTTCAGGTGTTTCAACAACATCAACAATAACTCTCCACTCCTGCTTCTTACCATCCTCAGCAATTACAGTGTACATCTCAAAATCAACATCCGCATCCTCTTTTGTAAAGTCAACAGTGCTTTTACCAGATATCTGTGTGCGACCCTTAACCTTTACTGATGCATTTGTTGATAGTGTAAATTGTGGTACAAGCGCAGATACATCTGTTCCGGCAGGCATCTCAATAACAACCTCTCTCTCCTCATTATTAATTACTGCATCAACAAACTGGTTTGCTATAGCAAAAGTTTCGATAGCATTCTCATGGTTTTTACCAACAACAGCAGAAATTGTCCACTCCTCAGTTTTACCATTTGCAGATAAAACAACAACAACATCGTTTGTAAGATCAAGAACAGTTTCGCCATTAATAACTGGCTCTCTTGAATCTTTAAGTGCTATTGTCACCCCTTCAGGTACTATAAACTGTGGTTTAACTTTAGTTATATCCTTACCAAAGAATAGTTTGTGTTTAATTGTCTTCTCTTCCTGATTTATTACAGATGACTCTTTCTGATTCTCTGAAGCAAATGAGATGAAGTATAACGGATTTTCTTCTGTATACTCTGTAACAACTGAGCGTATATCCTCTGTATTGTTATCCATACCAATGTAGTAAACCTTCTTAGTATCGCTGTTTACAAAGAATACCTTATTCTTCTCAGAATTTGTGTTGTTTATTATGTATACATCGCCTGATTCACGATCTGTAAATATTGATGAGAAGTAGTAATCACATACATCATCACTTAATGCTGTTATCTCTGTCTTCTCTTCTGTATCTATATTAAGTGTATATAGTTTCTTATCTACTTTTGCATCTAATACGTATAGTACTCCTACGTTATCAAATGTCATTGACGATATTGCACCATCAAGTTCAACAATCTTTTCTGTTGTCTCTCCTAACAGATCAACAAGATAGATAAAAGATTTTGTGCTGTTTTTACCTGCAAGGTATAACTTCTTGGTTTTAGTATTAAACTTTAGTGATGTCCACTCAGATATATACTCCTCTACATCAACCTCAAACAGTGAGGTTATCTCTTTAGTATCATGATTAATCTGTAGCATTGTATCTCTTGTAGACAGAGCATATATATTTCCATCAGGAAGATATGTAATCTGACGTAACATCTTACCGTCAAACTGCTCTGATGTAACTATATCCTCTTTATCTGTTATATTAGGCAGAGTATACTTAAGTATGCTTGTGTTGGTATGGTCATATACCAGTATCTTATTAGGTTCTGTGTTAAATATGTTATAATCTGTAACATTATTATCAGGGCTATCTTCAGATGCAGCAGTAATTCCGGCAGTAATTGTATGCATCTTCTTTGCAGAAAGATCTGCTTTTGTAGCAAATGTATGTATGTACTCTCCTTTTGATGTTATCTCTTGTCCGGTAACTGTTTCACGAATCTCATTTCCGTCTATAGTATAGTATACCTCAAAATCCCCATTAAGCACATCGGTACCATTGTTTGTATACTTAACCTTTATTGTCTCCTGATCTGTAAGGCTATTGCCCGATTTTGGCTCCTGAAGAGCTACAGGCAGAAGGTCAATTGGTACAGGACAGCTAAGTGTAAGCTCTCCTCCGGCTGGGTTGTATACATCAGGTCCTTCTCCGGCTACTTTCTCGCCGTTTACGTTAAGCAGTTCCCATGATGTCTCATCCGGATACGACCAGCTAACTGCAAAATACTCAACCTTAACTACATCGCCAGTTGATGCTGTAAAGGTAAAATCAAGTGGTCCAGCTCCGTCATCGAGTGTTACTTTATCAAATTTAACCACTCCGTTTACCGAAAGCGATATCTTATTTGAACCCCATCCGTCGCCATAGCTATCGCGAAGTCTGAGTTTCCACTCACATGACGTTTGACCAAACAGAAGTCCGGTAAATGTCATTAATGCGAACATTATCAATGCTCTCTTCAAATAAAAGTTCCTCATAGTTCCATATATTGGGTTTAACATAAAAGGGCATACATACTGTGTATGCATACCCTTACATAATAATTTACTTAAGTACTATTTTTCTGGTTATCTTATATTCATTGTTATTCAAGTGTAACAGATATACACCCGGCTCAAACGATTTAAGATTAATCTTTGCTCCATATTGCAGTTCTACATCACCAAGATTCATAACTGCACTTCCGGCAAGGTTATAAAGGGTAACATTAAACTTACCAACTATATCGGCCTTAATATTAAGTTGATCTTTTGCTGGGTTAGGATAAACATCAATGTTGATATTATCTGAAACACCATCAATTGCAGTTGATACAAATGTTACCTCAATCTCATTTGACTCAGGTCCTGAGAAGTCAGGATTTGTGAACAGTTCAACTATCTTGTAGTAGTATGTTCCTGTTGCAAGTCCTTCATCAGTATATGTCAGAACTGCTGGATCTGTAACTGTATGTATCAGTTCATCGTTTCTGTAAATCTCAAACCCACTGCTTGTAAATGATCTGGTCTGATTATTTACCATTCTTGATGATGATGGTGCTCCGATAACCACATCATCAATTGCCATCTGGAAACCATCGTTGTACTCATATATAAATGCAACTCTGACAGTTTTTCCTTCGTAATCGGCAAGATCTACATTTACGGCTGATTCGTATACATTAGATTTAACATCCTCTGCATTCCACTCAATAACTTTATTTACTGTTGATCCCTCTATTACAGCAACGTAGAACTTAGTGTAGTATACCTTACCATCATTAGCTACCATTCCGTTCTTATACCATGTCCAGAAGCTTAAATCGTCATCTTCCTGAATTGTTACCTCTGGTGTAATAAGCCAGCTAAGATCTTTTGATGTATACCCGATAGACATTGAGTATTTACCACTATGTATATACTGCTGTCCTTCGCCATTATACGATGTCTTATCTGTGAATCCCCATGTAACTGTTCCTGAAGGGTTATTCTTAAGATCAGACAGTTCGAATGTTTTTGATGTTTTAACAATCCAGTCGAATGTAGACATGTTCTCGAATCCCTGCATTAATGTACTCTTAAGATCTGCTGATGCTAACCAGTTAAGTGTTACCCCTCCTGTACTCTTTTCATGAGACAGTTGTGGAGCAGGAAGATCAGTAGGTACGCTAACTGTAATAAATCCTGTCTTTTTAAGCGTCTTCTCTCCAACACTATTTGTAACCTTAAGTGCTACTGCGTATGTTCCCGGACGGCTAAACGACAATACTGGTCTCTTTGACAGATTGGTTGTTCCGTTAGTATATTCAAATCCTTCAGCAGGAGTAACAGTCCACTCACGGCCCTCTATAATAGGGTTACCAAGTGAGTTATCTACAAGCATTAGCTTCTCTTGCATCTGTACCTCAGTTTTTGATGCTGTAAACTCAACAATTGGTTTACCATTAGCTACAGGGTTCTCAAATATCTCAAGGAACTCATCCCATTTTGTCTCACTAAATGTAAGATAGTTAAGGTTACCTTCTGTATAGTACGGATACTCATTCTCTACTTTATAGTGCAGTGGGAACCATATCTTAAGTCCTGTTGTAGGTGCATTTATCTCTTTAGTATACATGTTAAGCAGTACACTCTTTTTAAGAGCCTCAATAACACCATCGGCACTATTACGCAGATCTTCCGGAAGGTTTACATTTGTCTTAATCAGTTTTGCAAAGTGTCCAAGGTCTACATGTGCTGCAATACCATCTGAGTACCATGTTGCCAATCGTGCCTCTTTTATTGCCTCTTTGTGCTCGCTGCACGCTACAATAAGTTTCTCTGAGAATGTGTTAAGTGCAGGTATCAGGTGTTTTTCCATTCCATCAACACTTGTAAATGACTGTGTTGTTCCTCCACCATCTTGTTGTGCTTCACCATTCTCATATGATAGTGTATATGCCTCTACAATTTTTGCTGATATCTCTGCTGCTGATATCTCCGGGTTGTTGTACATATGTACAAAACTGTTCTCGTAATCCCAACCATCACCCGGCTCTGTCTTCTCAGATGCAATTACATAGTCAGCATAATCTTTAAGCTGATATACTGTCTCTATCTGACCAAGCAGACAAAGGTCAAATGACATAATATCAAGTTTCTTACCTGTAGTCTCCTTAAAGTTGCTTAATGCATCGTCCATCTCCCACAGTTTCATCTCTCCTACAGCACCTTTAGTAACAAAGTTATTTGCCGATTTACGGAATATACCTGAACCGTGATCCCATACTGTTAAAGCATAGTGCTCAGCCGGATAGTTAAGGTGTGTATATTGCATAAACTCATCAAGAGTCTCCCAGTTGTTCATATCAAAGTCCATTCCCATGCTTTTGTCAACAATAGGGCTTATCATTGTCTGGTTGTTTCCGTCAGGATCTCTCTTAATAAGATAGATACCATCCTGCTCATCAATATCTGAATCATAAAGCACAACAAAGTTTACCTTATCAGGAATTGATCCAACTGCCTCAAGCTCATTAATATCTTTAAATCCATTCAGTCCGGTACCATCCTCATACAGATATATCATCCATGTCCAGATTGCACCTGTTGTAGCTTTAAGCTCCATGTTGAACGTACCCTCGTTGTTATCGTTAGTCTCAAAGCTAATTGTAGCAACATCGCCACCCTGCTCTGTTGGTGAATATGTAATAATTATATCAGCCGATTCGCCTGCAGCAACAGGTTGTTCTGGTTTACTTTTTATAGTAAAATTATCGCCTGCAATAGTTACATTATTCACCTCAAGAGCCTGACTATTACCTATGTTATTAACCTTGATTACAAAGTCTGTTGATTCTCCTATTGATGTACTACCCTGTGTTGTATATCGCTCGCCACTAACAAACTCTTTATCGTTAACAGTAACATTAAGTTCTGGTAAAGAGTTATCTACTGTAATGTCTAACTTGTTTGAGTATGCCGACTCACAATCAGGTGTTATATATGTTGCTGTAATTGCATAAACATGATCTCCATCAGGTACATCTTTATCAATAAATTTAGTGTCCCATGATGTATTTGTTGTTCCAATCTCAGTATCGTTTCTGTATATCTTAAATCCCTGAAGATATCTTGAAGGAGTGTATGATAGCTCAGCAGGCATACGTACCTGACCAGCTATTGGTGCATCTGCAATTCTTATGTTATTTATGTGTGTGTATGTTGTATTCGGGTCAACATCATCTTCCTCAGCTCCTTCAAAATCCTGCTTAAAACGTACCGATCCGTCACCACGAAGAATCATAATATCGTCAAGACACAGAGCTAATGCATATGATGATACACACTGTATTGCAACGCGTATCTCTTTTCCGTTATAAGCAGAAAGATCGTAACTGAATTTCTGCCAGTCAAGTGGTGCTGTAACACTGTTCTCTCCTGATATAACTCTGAACGATGATGGCGAAGCATCTGTTTCTGATACAAGTACCTTAAATTCATCAAGTGCATATACATCGGCAAGAGTTCTTGCAAAGAATGTAATAGCATCGTTGTTTCCGGCAGTAAACTTTGGTGATATCAACCAATCGTCGTTAAACTCACCAACACATCTGAAACATGCAAGATATTTGCTGCCACTATGTGCAGGAGCACCCTCTACAGCAGGTTGTGTTTTGTTAGGGTTAAACACAATAAACGATCCCTGATAACCCATATTAGGGAATGAAAGTCCTGTAAACTCAAGTGTTGCTTTACCATCACCATCGTACTGTGTCCATGGCTCAAACTCAAGTGAGAAGTTATCGTACGATTCAAAACTCTCAAATATAGGGGCATTCCATGCAAGGCTAACTCTGTTACCCTCTGTTGTTCCTGTAAGTCCGAATGGTGAATCGTAAGCTTTTGCTGTAATGTATGCACTCTTTGTTACGGTATTCTCGCCATGTGCATTCTTTACTGTAAGTGTAACATTGTACTGCCCTGCTGCGTCAAATTCAACAACAGGATCTTCGCTGTTTGCATCTGTATTATTCAGGTATGTAACTGTTGCCGGCTCAAAAGACCATGTAAACTCCGATGGCAATGCCGACGACAGATCTTTAAAGTATACAACGTTATTTACAAACGGATTTGTTTCATGTGCAAAGAAATCAGCAACAGGTTCAACATTACTTGCACCAATAACAACTGTATAGTCCTCTACCTCTCCGTAATAAAAATCGCCACAAGGCTCAGGATCATCAAAATCTGTTAGTATAATACGTAGTCTGGTAGCACCCAGTTTTGCATCGTCTGGTACAGTAAATGTTGCATTACCAAGTACAGATAGTGCACGCGCAGGGTAATCAAACTCAACTACCTCTGTATCGTTATCAAATGTCTCATCTCCATTCCAGTCTATCCACGCTTTTAGTTTATTGTTTGTATGATGACTGGCATTAACTGCAAATAGTGTATATGTTCCGCCAATATATATTCTGGCCGACATTGATGTAAAGTCTGAATAGCCTCTTGAGTCAGAGTCATTAACAATATCCTCAAGCTGCACATAACTTATGTAATCCGATCCGGGATCGGTTGCACGAGCGTCGCAATATTGTGCTTTGCTGTTCTGCGCTGCAAGCAGAAACAAAATAAGCGTTAATATGTTAAGATATCTCATGTTATATATTTTTTTGTTTGCCGAAGATCAGCTCTCCGGCAAACATGATTGATTTAATTAGTTAATTGTTAGTTTGATATTTTTAACCGATGTTCCGTTTGATACATTTACTATGTAACATCCCGGTTTAAGGTCAAGTGTTCTGTTGTAGTTATCTGATGTTGATATAAAGCTATCTACAACCTTTCCTGAAAGATCAGTGATCTTAACAGTACATCCGTTTGCTCCTGAGATACGTATATAATCAGTTGCTGGATTAGGATATATAGTTACCTTATTCAGTTCAACATCGCTTATATCATCAACAACCTTAAACTCCTTAACAGTAAGGGTGTACTCCTGACTATCCGTAAGCTGACTATCAGATACAGTCCACTTAATCTTATGGTCGCCAATATGCTCTTTTCCAGGTTTTCCGATTATCTTAAACTCGCCACCATCTTCAACTAACTCAAGCCATGCTGGTGCCGACTCAAGATCGTAGCTAAGTTTATCGTTGTTATGATCATCTACACTTAACAGATACTCATACTTTTTACCTTCTGTAATCTCTGTTACAGGCGTTGAGCTTATTACTGGAGCAACATTACCAACAACTTTATATGTAAATGTTGTTTTAATAATATCAGACTCTCCAGATGTATATTTATTAGATACTCCAACAGTATATGTTTGTCCATGTACAAGATTCTCAAATGTAAATTCGTGATCTGTAACACCACTCTGTACCGGAGTTGTCATATCGTCAAGATATACGTTGTATCCTTTAAACTGTCTTGTTATCTGATCCTTCTTAAGACCTATATATATGTTATCTACAAGGAATGCGAATGAGCTCTCTGATACACAGTTAATAGCTACAGATATCTCTTTACCTGCATATTTAGAAAGATCGTACTCATAGATACCGTAGAAGTTATCAGGCTCTATATATTCACCTTCTGATATTTTCTTAAAGTCTTCCGGCTCTTGTCCTGTCTCTGATACAAGTACTCTGAAACGCTCTAATCCGTAGAATGGATCTGCCGACTTAGCCCAGAAGCTGAATATTGTATTTGTTCCTACCATAAACTTAGGTGAGATTAACCAGTCGTTGCTTGGTGTATCTCCACTGAACGATACTGCTGCTTTACCTCCTTTAAACGGTGCTAACTCAGGCACATAAAGGAATATTGAAGGTGTTGTTTCATTCGGTGCAAATACATAGAAACCATGTGGTTGCCCTTCACCAGGATAGTTACATACTGAAAGCCCGTAAGTATCGCCACCATCAAGGTCAAGTGATGTCCAGTTACCAATGTTCTCTGTAAACGACTCTCTGTTCTCAAAGTGTTCGAATAGTGGTACATCAATATCGCCCCATGTTACTGTTGCTTTGTTCTCTTCTTTATTAATAACCTCAAGGTTAAATGGCTTATTAATAATCTCTTCAAGATCAACATTAAGTGTTTTACCCTCTGTTGACATATCAAGATTCTCATCTGAGTATACAAAGAATCCGGCTTTTGCAATCTTAAGTGTATATATACCTTTCCAAACATTCTCTATTGTAATGCTCCCTTCTATCTCATCTATTGTTGCCTCGTACTTATGTTTGTGTAGTCCATCATGGTTTACAAGTGTAATAACTGTACCAACTGGTGTATCCTCATCTGTATTTACTGTTACGTTTGCAGTAAACGATGTGTACATATCCTTCTGAATATTATTTGAGAATGCAGCTTCTGAAACAACACCGTTATCGTAATGTGCAAACACTGCATATTTATATACTCCTTGAGGTAGTGTACTCCAATCTGTATCAACAATACTATTCTCTGTAATCTGAGCAGGTGTAATAACAGTCCACTCATCTACATTGTCTGTATTGTCAGATAACCCTCTGCGAACAGTATATCCTGTACGAGCTCTTGTTGCTGCTCTGTTTCTTGAATCGTCAGCATATGTAATATCTTTATTACTTAACCCTACTGCTCTGATCATAAAGTTATAAGGAAAGTGATCTGGTGTACCAAATTCTGACCAATCTATGTTAGGATCGGTAATATCTGGTGTTCCCCAGAATCTGTTTGTCTTACACTCGTAAGGTTTGTCAACTCCATCGTCGCCAGCAAGATCCTGTGTATTCATTCCGGCATTAACACCAACATAGAACCCGTTTGGTGCCCAGATTGGGTCTGTAAGAACGTGCTCATTCCACTCATCATCTGTATTAGGAATATTGTACGCCTCATATAGTACATCGTCTCTGTTTGGTTTTCCGGTATTATCAAGACCAAGAATCTTTATGTTAACCTTACTGTGAGGTATACCAGATAGTGTAAGCCACCATTTAACACTCTTAACATATGAGCTACTGTGGAATGCAGAACCAAGATATCCGTTTGGTCTCATGTTGTATCCTACAAAGTGGCGTGGTGTACCATCATCGTATCTGAACTCCTTCTCTTTAATTGCACCCGGAGCATACCACTCAACAACTGCATTGTTTGACTCGTTCTTCTCTACAAGAGGAAGAACAGCCGGATAAGCAACCTCATTAATTGTGATTGTTCCAAGATCTATATCGTCTGTGGCAACAGAGATAACCTTTGTGTACTCATCAAAACCATCTTTGTTTATGTACAGGGTGTAATCGTAATTTGTTAAAACTGTTGGCATAGTGAAGTTACCTGAAACGTCAGATGTTACCTCGTACTTAAGCCCAACTCCCTCTAAACGTATCTCTGCATCTGCAAGAGACGATGAAGGGTCGAAACTTGGAACAAGTTTTCCGGTTACATTAACCATTGGTCTGTTAACAACAGGTATATCAACCTCTGTAGCTGTGCGTGCAACAACTGTAGTAGAAAGATCTTTATCCTCTATCATCAGGCTACGAACCTCAACATCCTTAGCTCCTTCAGGAACATATCTTAATACATATTTTCCTTCGTTGTCAGTTTTTGTTGAAAATCCCAGTGTAGGTATCTCAATATTTACCATGTTAAGTACCTGCTTAGGATCTGTACCATCTATATATACCTTACCATTAAGTTCTCCGCAATTTTCTGTATCAAATACAAAACGCATCTCTGCTACACCATTCTCAAGTGTATTATCAGGCAGAGCATCCATCTTAAAGTTAAGTTTGTCGCCAAAATATGTTCTTGAACGTCCTTTGTTTACAAGATCGTATTTTGCTCTGAAACTAAATTTAGAAAGCAAAACATTTGAGTCGTAAACACGATAAACTGTTAATACAACATTTTTACCAGTATACAGATATGGCGTTTTAAACGGAATATATACGGTATTTAATCCAGCAGGAATATCAATACGTTTGTCGTATACTAATTTCTGATCTTTAATATCTACCCAACCATCTTGCAGGTTTTGATTTTCAGTTTCGCTTATATATATAAATACTCTGCGCTCTTTATAATTATCAGAGAAATTATTTCTTATTGCAATACCATTAATGTATCCACCATGTTGTAGTTCGTCTTTTGTATATACCGACTGACAGAAGCTAATCTCAGCACCTGCATGTATCGGGAACGATCCGAATTTCTCTGACGGCTCGTTACCACCAATAAGGCTGAACTCCTTCTGAACAAATACGCGTATTGACTCACTTATATTATTATCTGTATTCTCATCCTCAACAGATACTACCTTACCTCTTACTGTAGATACACTATTATCTGCCGGACGCCACGAAATAGCTATCTCCTTTTTTGTATCAGGACCAATTGGTGTAGCATCAAGTTCAGTAAGTACATTATCGTTCTCATCAACAAGTTGTACTTTGTAACTGCTAATCTGGTTACTTCCAATATTCTTTACAGTAACTGTATACTCATTATCAACACCAATTACAGGTAAATCAGGACCTACTGTTTCTGAAACAAACAGGTCGTTACCATGTGTAAATATCTTCGGCCCTTTAACAAGATCAATAAATACCTCTCCTACATCGCCCTGACGCCAGAATGCAACATATGTTTTTCCGTGTGCATCTTCCGGAAATTCAAACTCGAACTTCTTATAACGTTTCATATAGGTTGGCTCTAGCTGTACAATCGGGAATGAGTGCCAGTTCTCTTTATCTTTAGACCAGTATGCAAATAGTAGCTGACCCGGATCAATCATGATTCCCTGTCCCATTGCATGGAATATAAATTTATCGCCTTCCTCAACAACAAGCTGTGGACTTATAAGATAGTCGTTACCCGGATCTGAGAATGCAAATTGTCCTTTTTCATATGCATTAGCTGAGTAGTGTCCAAGTTCCCAGTTACCACTGTTACCTTGCACAGTCCATCCTTCCGGCGGGAACTTAAATACTGTTGCCTCTTCAAAATCTTCATAAAGATGTCCGGCTGTATATGAATCTGCACTTATTGTTATCTGCTCTACATTGGCATAATTACAATCAATATTTACCTTTGTATTATATAATCCGCCAATAACAGGTTTAAATGTAGCAGTAATTACCTTTGTTGCACCCGGTGCCACAGTAAATGCAGTCTCGCTAAACTCAACCGGCACAGCTGTTTCTGTTGTTATATTATTTACAACAAGATCTTTAGTTCCGGGATTAAACAGTGTTACATTTATTGCATCTTCCAGACCCGATTTAAGATTATCCCACTTTAAAACTCTTGGGTTTACCAACGCCTCAGCCTGATCTGTATTCTCATCAAAGAATATTCTGATGTTAGCTCTCTTCTTATAAGAATCTGATGCAGACGGAATATTGTTATAATCAATAACCTCTTTATCTGTAAACTTTGCAAGCGACATTACCAGTTTATCAACTCCATTCTGTGAAGCCGACTCTGATACATAGAATCCGTTGCTCTTCTCGCCACGGAATGGGATCATATAATCTGAGTACTCCTGAATTGTAAATACAACATTCTTTGTACCATCATACTCAAACGGACGTTCGAAATTAAATGTTATCCAGTTTACGCCAGTTGGCAGATATACTTTACTATCAAACACAGGCTGCTGTCCGGTTAAATCAACCCAATCAGATTTATCGTAATACTCAACCTTATCGGTAAGTGTTGCAAATATTCTTACATTATGATACGTTGCATCCTCGCCTTTATAACGTAACTGAATCTTCTCTATCTTACGACCATCGCCAATAGCAAGCTCCTCTTTTGTATATATTGTTTGCGACAATGAGTAAGAGAACAGGTTTGCCATTGGTGTGCGGATATTAACATCCTTACTTAAACCTACTTCAATTGTCTTCTCTGGTAACTCATACGCCTGTCCAACAAGGAATATTGTATCGTTTAATCCGTCAAAAGAGTTTGTTTTCAGTACAAATGCAACTGAATCGCGTCCTTCTGCAACAGGATTATAGTTAAATCCGAAACTGTATGTTCCGTGACGTGGTATATTAACATCATCTTTATTAAATGTTGTTGTAAATGATGTTCCTGATATATCATCTACTTTAGTTGTAACAAAACTACCATCAGTACCCTTTGTTACATTAAGTATCTCAATCTCATTAACAACAAGGTTTCCTCCCTCGTTATTCTGAATTGTAAAGATATCGCCTGAACCAAATGTATTTCCTGTACGTATTGTATCAGCATCAAATACATTAAAGTTAAGGTCGCTTGATGGCACTGTTGGTGTAGATGCAACCTGAATATCGTCTAACATAAACAGCATTGAGTATGTAGATACACAACGAATTGCAAAACGAACATTCTTTCCTGCATAGTCATACAGATCGTACTGATACTTTGTCCATACACCGGCAGGAGGTTTTATATGCTCTCCTTCTGATATCTTAACAAAGTCATCAGGATTGGTACTTCCTGTTTCCGATATCAAAACCTGAAACTTTTCAAGTCCAAATCCAACAGAATATGACTGAGCATAGAATGATAATACATCATTACCATCACAATTAATAACCGGAGAAATCATCCAGTCGTCGTTATGCTCATTATAACACGATAGCGCTACACCAAATTTATTACCACTATGTGCATACCACTCGGTAAGTGCAGGTGTAACTGATAATGGATTCATAACCATAAATGCAACCTTCTCTTCCTCATGCGGAAAATCAATTCCGGAATATGAGTAGGTTACATCATCGTCTTTATCTACCATTATCCAATCCCCAAATGTAAGAGCAAAATCTTCGTGACTCTCAAAGTCTTCAAATAACTTCACCCCCCTTGGAGGTTTCTTAATTTCAGACCGATAGTATGCTCCTTGCAGAGTTCTGTCTAAAACCTTTTGTTTTACTCTCTTACTGGAGGGTGTCCTCTCTGAGTTCTGAGCTGCAACAAGACCGCAACTCAGAATCAGAAGTACAAAACACAACCTAATTTTGTAAAAGTTTTTCATACGTTTAATAGTTTTCTTTCGTATGAAACTCACAATGAACTTTAATAGATAAAATCTCTCAATATTAAAACTCATTCAGGTTTCATAAATATCTGTTAATAGTTAATTATATAAACATTGAAGATGATAAAGACAATAACATATATTATCCACAATATTACATTCCTCCTGTTTATCCTTTTCTTCATTGTTTGTTCTTATTAATTACTGCACAATATTGCTCAATTATATATGAACTACAGAAAAGCAATATTCTATACCACCCCTACAAAATCTGAATTGGAACGTTATATCGGGCAAAAAAACACTACTACATTTATAATTACATATCTGATTTACAAAACCATAACACAGAACACTCCCCCTACAAACCCTCCAACTATGGCGAACAACAGTTTTTATAGGATTAAGCTACCTAATAGATAGATTAACCCATATTTTTAGTTGATATATGTATAAAATTGATACTGGTTGTGACAATATTTAATATAACATCGCAAATATATTACAATAAATTATTTATGTTATTGATGATTTTGTTATAAATTTATATCCCTATTTTTGTTTTTAAAACAGAGACACACAACACAACGAGACATGAGCAAAACAATAATTTTTGATTTTGACGGTACCATTGCCGATACAATGGACACTATAATTAAAATATATAATAGTATAGCTCCAAAATACAGGTGTAATACTGTACACTATAATGATATTGAACCTCTGAGAGGGAAAACCACACAAGATGTAATCAGGGCCTGCAATATAAATTTCTTTAAACTTCCGTTTGTTATAAACAGAGTAAAAAGAACTCTTAAGAAGAGTATATATGATATAAAACCAATAAAGGGTATTAAAAAGGCAATATTTGACCTTAAAGATGCCGGTTATAATATGGGTATTATGACCTCTAACAATACCGATAATGTAAAACTGTTTCTGAAAAACAATAACCTGAGTAATCTTATTGATTTTACATACTCCGGTAAAGACTTGTTTGGAAAGGACAGGGTTATGCAACAACTTATAAAAGAGAGATTCCTGTCGGCATATGATATTATTTATGTTGGCGATGAGACTCGTGACATTGAAGCTATGAAACGAATAAACATACCGGTAGTTGCCGTTACATGGGGTTTTAACTCATACGATATTCTGAAAAAACGACAACCTGATGCAATAATTGAATCGCCGGGTGAATTACATAAAGCAATAGAACAGATAGCTTCGCGCTAACAAACACACCTAATGTTTATGAAATCAGTTATTTATAAGATAAATTACAAAAGAGTAATATTCTCTGTTTTTGGTCTTGCAGTAGTTAATGCTTTTATACTTCAGTATACTGAGGGAGCAAATAACACTATAGCAAATATGTATAATGTGCTATATGTGTATATATCTCTGGTTTTAGTTGCTCTTATTGCAGTAACAAGAGTATCATTGTTGTACAGTGATACTGAAAACAGAATTGATATTATAAGCAGTGCAATATTTAGCTTTATAAAAATCAGACACAATACTATAAGCATAAGCGATATAAAAACAGTTGTTGTTGATAAAAACGAACTATCTGCTATAGTTACCAAAAACAATCACATATTTATAAAACCATTAATACATAGCGATCTGTCTTTTAAAGTTATGACTGATAGACTGATTAATTATGCCAACACGAATAATATATCAGTTAAAGATAGTAAACAGATATCTGCTAAAAAACCCGCTATTGAGCTTAGTTTTGTCATCAGTTTTATAGTAACATTATTGACTCTTATAATAGTTATTGGTGTTTGGAACGAGATAGAGTATAAGGCTCTGATGTTTCTGATTATTCCGGCTATTGTATACCTGCAACATAAAAAGCATCAGATAAAGAAGAGACGAAAATATAATCAATAAGCAAAGGCCAAAGATCTGTTTTAACTATCTTTGGCTTTTTAACTTTGATCTCCTATTCTTACTTCTATCTCTTAATCTCTTTCAGTTTTTTGTTTACTCCGCGCCAGTAGTTGTAGTGGAACTCCATACTCTCTTTATCTATCCACTCTGAGAGGTATTTTGATTCGCCTTCCGGTTCAAATTTTATTAGATTCTCGAACAGATAAAAATCAGGACGTTCCGGATGAAATTGTACAGCAAATACATTCGGATATTCTGTATGGTATATTGCCTCTATAATCTTACCATCGGCCGATAGTGCAGCAACTTTAAACCCCTTCCCAAGCCTCTCTATTGCCTGGTGATGATAGCTGTTTATTACAGGTCTGAATTTTATATCGGTTCCTGTAAGATCTGTAAGGAATGTACCAACCATTTTTATTGTATGCATATGAAAACCTGTTACACCATACTCGTCAGACATCTGTCGATAATAGTTACGGTGCACCTGCTCATTACTCAAATGCTGAAGTCCTTTAAGTTCATCGCTGTTATATATCTCCGATGGTATATCCTGAATAAGTGTACCACCTGTAGCTATATTCATTGTCTGTAATCCTAAACAGATACCTTTTACAAGGTAGTTTGGCCTACTCTCTAAAAGAGCTCTGTATTCACTGTTCTGATAGCCACCTAACAGATGAAACACAAACGATGCCTCAAAATAGTGCCTGTATGTATCTCTCACTTTTGTTCTGTCATTCTTCTCTTCGCCATATATTACAGGAGGAATATCAGGTCCCCACAAAAAAAATGTACCGCAACTTTTGTTAAACAGATCTTTAAACGAATCTGTAAGAGGGTTCTTTTTATATAGATTTTCCGGAGTAAGTTCACCTCTTAAGCATTGCAGACTCATAGAGATTTTTGCAGTATCCAGACACTCTTTTGTCTGCTTATAGTCATAGTTTTCTCTATTATGATATACACCTATAAAGTGCAGATTATCTGTCTCTAATAATCCAACCTTACTAAGTGTAGTAAGTACCTTTACAGCAGATACTGTAGGGTGTGCTATAATAACTGTTTTTTTGTTACTCTCTTTTGCATTAACAGATAAAAACAGTACCGATAATAGTATTACTATATATATTCTCTTCATGTTTATTATATTGTATAACTGTACTAATGTACCAAAAACATAAGGTTGATACAATTAAAAAGAGGCTATCCTAGAGCATTATCAGAAATTAATAAAGAATTCGTTAAGATTGTCGTTAGCATCAATCATAAGTTTTTTACGCAATCTGTAACGTGCCATCTCTACCGCTTTATACGATGTATTATTCAGCGAAGCTATCTCTTTTGACGACAGATTTATTCTGAGCAGTGAACACAACCGCTTCTCGTTTGATGTAAGATCCGGATATCTGGTTGTAAGTTTATCCATAAAGTCGCGGTTTGTTTTATCAACCTTAAGCTGAAATGTCTCTGCATCGCCACTGGTACTGTTAAGATGCTGATTTATCCTCATCTTAAGATCATTTATCATATTAACGTTAGGATTCTGATCGCCAACCGGTTTAAACGTTTTTAGTTGTGTTTTCAGCTCATTTAACAACTCATTCTTCTGTACTATATGAAGTGCAAAGTTAGTTAATTCAGCATTCTTATGTCTGATATCTATTTCCAGCTTCTGCATCTCCAGATTTGAGTTATAGAGACTTGCTTCAACCAGATCTGTCTTTGCCTTTGCAATCTCTTTATCTTTCTGAAATATCACTCTATCTTGTATTGCACGTTGTTTCTGTCTGAAAAACATAAACAGTCCGGTAACAATAAATATTATCATTCCTACAATAAGAGCCTGATACTTTAGTCTGTCAAGACGTTTTTTTGTGGCAAGCACTTTAATCTCCTCACTCTTTACAACCAGCTCATTCTCTTTCTGTATTAGCTCATACTTTGCCTCAATCTCAGCAATTGTTCTGCTCTTATCTTTATTATATACAGTATCTTTATACGATGAATATATAAAGCTATGATCAACAGCCCGTTTATAATCTTTTAACTCATAATAGTAGGTAGTATAATCGTATGAGTTCTGTACTATCAGTTCAGGATCATTTATCTCATTAATATACAACTCAGCCTTATCCAGAAACTGCTTTGCTTTAATAAAGTTTCTCTGTTGCAGGTATAGTTTACCCATCTTATTCGATACAAAAGCTGCTCCACGTTTTATCTCCTGCGATTCAAATATCTCTAAAGCTCTTTCGCAATACTCCAACGATTTATCAAAATCGCTGCTATTCTGATATACAGTTGCAATATTAGCAAGTTTCATTGCCATACCGGGTTTATTTCCCAGAGTCTTCTCTATCTCATATGCCTCTGTATATAATTTTCTTGCCTTTGTATAATCTTTAAGAGCTACATATATGTTACCAAGATTGTTAAGATTAACGGCTACACGGTGCTTATTGCCATTCTTACGATTTATATCAAGAGCCATATTTACAAACTCTAGTGAGCGTTGAAAGTTCTCCTGCGAATAGTATACACTTGCTATATTGTTATAGAGACGAGCCTCCTCTTTAACATCGCCCAACTCATCGGCTATTTTAAGAGCACGATCAAAGTAACCAATACTCTCTGCATATTGTCCGGAGTTAAAACAGACTGTACCCAGTCCTACAAGGGTCTCTATTGTATTAGCCTCTCCTATCTCTTCATATATCTCTATTGCTTTAAGATAGTTCTGGTAACTCAGCCCATATACTCCCTTTTTCCAAAGAGCATAACCTTTTAGCGAATAGAGGTCTGCAACACGTTTATACTGTTTTGATATCTTAAAGTAAGAGATAGCATCGTTAATCTCAGATACCGACTCGTCGTAGTTTCCTACAGATTTAAGACCATGTGCAAGATGATATTTTGCCAAAAAATAGTACTGATCAGAATCTATATTTTTTGCTACTGTTATAAGCTCTTTTGATAACTTGACAGCCTCTGCAGCATCTGATAATAGTAACGATTCGCACAATACCAAACCTGCCTCTATTTTATCTTCTCCTGCCCTATTGTTATAAACATTACGTAAGCTATCTATATTTGCAGCATTAACAGCCACACAAATAAATAGCATAAATACAGTTATAACGTACCTCATATACAACAAATTTACAACTGCGCATTAACACCAGTAATACCAGCTGTAATTATTATACAACAGGATTATAATTTATGTCAAGTTAAAGCGCAACACATGGTTATCTGCTAACAATTTTAAATAAAAAAATCTAAAATCCACCACCCTACCACTATGTTGTACATTTTTTGCAATGCACAAAAATACCTATATGTATTACACAAACAGTAACAAAAACATGATAAACAAACAATTAATACAAACCAGTAGTGTTATAGATTTAACATGTTTATTTAATTATAATAGTAAACCTGCTATTTACAATAACACTACATATTCAGAATAAGAAGAAAGAATAGTAAGATTACTCTGTTTATTGCAGATAATACTCACAAATCAGAGAGTTTGAAACACTTAGAAGCTGTTTGGATTCTTTATCAATGAAACGAAGCATAAGTAAAGAATTTTCACACGCGGGAATGACCATTCTAATGCTTGGTTTAATGATATTCTATTATACGTTCTGTTAACAGCTTAGGAGTGTTATTTACGTACTCATAACATTTTGTCCAGTTTTTATTGCTGTCGTACTCATATACAAATGTTGTAGTTTTCTTTTTCTTTCCTGATTCGTCAAAAGATATCATCTTAACAACATCGTCGTTTGCATTCGAATAACCAATAATTTTAGAGCTTGTCTTATCCGGATAAAAATAGTTTGTAACCTCAACAGTATTTGAATCTGAATGGTATTCATACTCAGTAATACAGTTAAGTTTTCCTCGTTCGCCATATCGTCTTTCAGATACCAATTTGTTATCTCTGAACTTTGCCTTATAATTACTTAATATAACACCGTTCTCATCAACAAATTTATTATTAATCAGATTTCCTTTTTTATCATAGCCGGAACTAAGAGTGGTTCCTCCACTCAACTTTACCTCTATTGCTCTGCCATATTTATCACAAACAATACGGGTTGTATCATGAGCTATAATATCTCTTAAGAACCCGTTTTTATCGTAACAATAATAGTTGGTGTCTCTACTTTCAGCGCTAAAAAAGTCAAGCCTTTTGGTATAAAACCCTTGTTTTGTAAATTCAGCATAAAAAGGTGTTCTCCGGGCTTCTCCGAAGTCCCATGTCTTTATCTTTTTTGACAGGATACTATCATTAAATTCAAACGTGTAGTATTTTACATCAACCGAAAACACACTGCCTTTTAGATCTACAATTTTTATATCGTTAACTCTCTTTTGGGAACAACCAGTGTTAATTATACCCATAAATAGTATCAGTGTTATGCAGTATCTTATATTTTTCATTTTTTCTTTTTATTTGTCAGATTGAACTTCGCTTAATAATCATTTCAGTGTGTGTGAATGACCTCTCTCATGCTCTGTTTCATCTTGTTTTGTTTAATGTTTCAATAAGAGATATTCACCTCTTTTATCTTTATTTATAAACTATCAGATAGAATACAATTTCCACTTTTGTCAAAATCATATCTTTTAATATCTGCCTCTCTAATTATTTTTACTTCTGTCCCTTCACCATCTCCCCATATTGTACCACAATCGTCAGCTTCATATATCTTTCCATTCTCAACTATTAAACTAGAGTATGGATGATCTGCAAATCCTTCTGGTACGTTAATTATTGTTCTGCATTTAAACCTTTCAGATATTTTTAATGCAAGAAACAACTCACGCTCTTCATGGTGTTTCTCTTCAGTTCTAAACAGAGTCATAACTGTACTAAATTCACTTATACAAGATTCAACCTGTATGGCAAGACCAGAAAATCCTGAGTTGTCACCTGTATCTTCTCTGTTACATACTCCGTTATATATAAATGTTTTACTAAAATTACCTTCCCAGTTAATTAGTTCTCTTAACGGAAACAGTGAGTAAATAAATCTCACTAACTCCATTCTGTCTAATGTTGCCTGAATTCCTATTACTTCCATTATTACGTCAATTTAGTTCACTGTTAGGGAACATCAACTATACAAATTCAACTTCAAAATATACAGTGTATTCCCATGAACTGAGTAAGTAATATTACTCAACAACATCCAGTTCTGTTACTTCAATAAGACTCCCCTTATCAATATAACACTCAACATATACAAAGAATTCTAATCCGTTTTTATGTTCCACCTCAAGCCTTCTAAAGTATCTCTTATCTTTTGATGAGAATGCCATATTAAAAAAACCAACATAGAGTGTAATAATTGGTAGTGGAGCACGATATCTGATTTTCTCGGTTAACGATAGATTATCAATACTTATTACATCAAATCCTTCGCTGGTATAATAATCGGTAATTATTTTATCTGCAGCTCTTGATCTGCGTTTGTATAAAAGATAAATCACCACCAAAGCAGTTATAGCTACAAATGGTGCTATAATTATTTCAGAATTAAAGTTTTCCATATCTATTTATTTTAAATTCTTCTATCTATAAGTATTCTTAAAAAACAATACAACGCTACCATTTAAATTTAACAGGGTATATAATTCTGACATTAACAGGCGTACTATTTTTAATTCCTGGTTTTAATTGTCCTATCTTTAAAATCTCACTAATAGCCACCTTCTCAAAAAAGATATCACCACATGATCTCTCAATAGCAATATTCGTAACTAATCCATTTATATCAACAACAAAGTTCATAAGTATAATGGAGCAATTTATACTGCTCTCAAGTGTTGGTCTGTTTACATCCGAAATCTTTAAGCTTCTTGTTATTAATTTATTGCCATTTATAAAACAAGGCATACTATCAACTTCTGATATATCGTATATAACTTCATCAACAATATTAATATTTGGTGTAATTACCGGAAAATAGTTTTTCTCATACTCCGTAAACAGAAGTGTGTCTGCATTTAACCCTGTGGTTACAAATATACCTGTCTTCTCTAATGGTATTATACTTTTTGCAAAGCCTTTTTCTTGATAGTTTCCTGCTTCTGATTTTATTGCATACAATGAATCGTTTAATCTCTTGTAAATCCATTTTTCTGATAAATCAGCATAATTAACATATAGTATTGAATCATGCTTGGTAACAAAAAATATCTTATTGTAATAGTGAGTATATCTTTTGTTGTCATAATAAAAGCAGTATTCAAGTTTAGCCGAATCTTCAGTAAATCTGATTAACTCACGATGATAATCAGCAAAACTATACACATTCTTTAAATTGTGATTTAATATATCAAGGGTATCAAACTCCGAAAAATACTCAACTCTTTTACCTATTTGTACCGTATCCTGAGTAAACGATTTTTGAGTTAAAGTCAGTCCTATAAATATCAATATTATCTGTAGATACCGCATATATACATTTTATCTTATAGTATCCTCAAATGTTGGTCTTTTGCGTTCACCGGCTATAACATCTGAAACTATTGATCTTATATTCCTGTTAACCTTATCGTTCGGATTTATCTTGATTGCCTTTTCAATCATCTCCTTTGCTTCATCATCTTTATTAGCTATAAGCAGATTCATAGCATAATTACCCATCAGAACAAAATCATCCGGTTTTCTTTTTAACGACTCCTCAGAATAGAACAATGCTTTATCAATATCCTTTAAGTGCATTGCCTCTAATGATGCCTCCATTGGAATTGTATGGTTCTCCGACTCTGTATTAAATGCCTGTTCAAGGTATTCAAATGCCTCTGTGTGTCTCTCTAGTCGCTGATATGATTTTGCAATCATAACCATACTCTGCCAATGGGCAGGTACTATTTGCAGGCATTTTTTAAAATTCTCTATTGACTCTTCAAGTTTCAATTTATCATCTGTACCTAAAGGTTTACTACGATAACCATCCAGTAGTATTAATCCTTTCTGTTTATCAATAGCCTTATCAAATATCTCATCGAACTCTTGATACTTCTTATTCTCAACCTCCTCTTCGTCAATTTTATCGAATATTGTTCCATCCATAAGAGCCTCTATCTCTTCAGGTATCAACTCCTTTCCGTACTCTGAGTATGGATTTAAAACAAAAGTAGCACCATTTGTTACAGCAAACAGGTCTTGTCCTTTCATACTCACAAGAGATTTGCTCTCTTTAACCACATCTTTATCAAAGATTCTGTTTGCCGAGGTAAACACCGGAATGTATCCGTTCTCAAACGTAACAATATTAAGTGTTGTTTCATCATCTGATTCGGAGCACTCCTTATTCTGTACATATAGTTGATTCCATAATAATTTCTGATAGAACTCTTTCTTGGCATTTACATCAGATGCTGCCTTCATAAGGCACTTCTCTAACTCATTCTCAGGAAATGTAGAGTATGTCTTTTTCTTCTTAAAAAAATCTAATAATCCCATTAGTTTTAATTCAATAAATGTTTCTCATTCAAGTTTAGCGAGTGTTTTAGCCAGTTTTGCTATACACTAAAACCATGCGAATATAAGACATAGCTATACAAACACAAAACAGAAAATGTAATGTTTAATGTTTTCTGCTGTTAATAGTAATGCTTATGAAAATATTACAATTCAACAGCTTCTTAGCATTGGTGGCGATGTTGCGTACATGTAAGACTGAATACTACTCTGTAACTGTGACGACGTTGCACGCATATAATATTGAATTCAGTTCAGTAACTGTGGTGAGGTTGTATGCATGTAATATCGGGTGTAATTCAGTACTGTGGCGACGTTGCACCCATGTAATATTGAATTCAGTTCAGT
The DNA here is from genome assembly GCA_025210735.1 of Bacteroidales bacterium. Lineage (GTDB taxonomy): Bacteria > Bacteroidota > Bacteroidia > Bacteroidales > UBA6680 > UBA6680. The sequence goes on along the minus strand of JAOARD010000027.1, from coordinate 30,861 downwards.
AACTGTGGCGACGCTCTATGCATGTAATATCGGGTGTAATTCAGTACTGTGGCGACGTTGCACGCAACGTCGATACGAAATCCACTTCTTACTCTTTCTCTGATGCAAGTATCTTCCTGAAGAGCAGCTTTGAGTATTTAAGTATAAACTCATCATCCACAGCTTTTATATATCCAAAAACCTCACACATATCTTTATCAACAGGGTAATTTAATCCAATTAGCGGTCCTGTTGTTGAAAACCTAAGGATCTTATAAATTAACTCACCATTGTTAAAATAGATCTGGTAATTTGCTGCGGCATATTCCGGAAACTGTAAACTAGGCTCTCTGACATATATAGCTTTTATAGCTTCATTATTAAAACAGTAGGTGATCTCAAGAGTTCTTTTACTTCCCTCAAATAAACTTACAGCCTTTATTGTAGTTTTAAAACGAGTTATATCTACTTTAATTGAATCTAACCTGAAACTCTTTTTATATAGAGGTTTATTGTATTTGGTTGCATTTTTATAGCACTCAATTGCAATATTATTAGCCAATAAACTATTGGCCTTTTGAGCCTTTACAGATGTAAATATTAGGAATATAATCAGAATATTAAAAATTGCTTTTTTCATTTATATAATTTACTATTTCTCAAGCATTTTAGTTTAGTTGCATTTAAAAGATTTACAATAGTATAATTCATTCTAATCCTCTTAATATGGTACGCTATTAATGAGACAGAATATGCAAAAAGATTAAAATTTAAAAGTGACCAAAATCCAGTATTTAGTTCTCCAATTATTCTTGATGCTATATAAACACCAGTTGCAAGAGACCCTGTAATCAGGAATATTATTAACAAGCCAAACCAGTAATTATGATTGAAAATTATCTTAGCTTTTAATACTGTTTTATTAGAATTAACCTCAATTGTACCAATAATACTTAATGTAAAGACATCATTTCCCATTTTTCTCTCGATTATCTCAAAATCACAATCTCCAATAGTTCCTTCATAAGCCATAAACATATAATCCAACCAGCCATTATTTTCATCAGATTCATCTGATTTCAAAGCAATACTAAACTTTTCTGAAAGTAATCTTCTTACCTCTTCTGTTGAATATTCAGATATATATACAACCTTACTATATGGAATAAATATCATATTAGAAACTAAAACAGAACAGTAATACGAATATAAGTAATAATAGAAATGGTGCTGCAAGATTTGTTCCTCCTTTTTTTGAAACCAAACCTTTAATTACCTCCTCATTATTATTCTCTGTTAATATTTTTTGTATAGCCCTTTTAGTTTTTATAATATAAAACCGGTTAGATAAAAACCCAATTACAAGTGCTAAAATAAGTGGAAATAGATTATCAATTATCTCATATATACTTGTTGAAATAACATTAATATAGTATAGAGTTTCTCTAATCAGAGTCTCAACAGAAATTATTCCGAATACTATCAAAATATGTACATACATTTTCCGGTAAGCCATCCAAAATATTCCTAAAAAGAAAGCTGCCACACTAAATGAACACTTCCCTCTCTCTTCATACTTATTCATTTGCCCAATATAGTAATCGGAGTTCCTCCTAAAGTATATATTTAAAAGTTCACCTTTATCTTCCATTAACATGTTATTTATTGTTTTAAGATTATCTAAAATAATTTAGTCGAAATTATACTCTGCCAGGTTCTTAATTGCCTCTTTATAGTTAAATTCTTCAGCTTTCTTAAAATCTTCAAAAGCTTTATTTTTCTCTCCCAATGCATAGTGAGCTTCGCCTCTATTTGTAATGGCTATACAATTGTCCGGTTCAAGCTTAATTACAACATCATAATCATCAATTGCCTCTCTGTTTTTACCATTATCCTGATAAAGAAATGCTCTGTTAAATCTGTATGCTGCATCCAGTGGTTCCAATTCTATAGCTTTGTTATAATCATTAAGTGCTAACTCAAAGTTATTAAGCAATCTATATGAATATCCTCTGTTATTAAACAGTTCAGCCTTATCTGATTCATTCAGTTCTATCAATTTATTAAGATCTTCAATCGATTCTTTAACCATATCAAGTCTTGCAAAAGCAATAGCTCTGTAGTACAGTGCATCATTATTATAATGATCTAACTCTAATGCTGCATTCAAATCTTTCAGCGAATTATCAAAATCATCATTAAGATTATATGATATTCCTCTCTCTACTAAAGCGATGTAATTTTTTGGGTTTTTAATTATCTTCTCTGTGTAGTACTCTATTGAGTTAATCCTATTCTCAATACTTCTATTGAACTTCTGAATATTACTTTTAGTAAAAAAATCAGACAATCTCTTTGACGGATCTATTAAGTACAGAATAAATAGAATGCAACTAAACATATTTAACCTGAATATTATTGTTGGAGAGGGTGATACAACTACATTTACAAATACAAACATAAACAACGCCATATACAATATAATGCCATTTAAATTATTGTATAGTCTGGCATTACGTGAATAGGTATACCAATTTGACTGTAAAAATGTAGCAAACCCCGTATCCATTATCACCTTAAAAGTTTTTTCTGAATCGGAGTATTTTCTAAGGTTATACTGCGCCTTTCCTTTCTCAAATAAGGAGTTGATATAATAGTGCTCTCTGTTTAAATCAATATTTAACAGACTACTTTTAGCCTCAATATTTTCAATTACAATGTTTAACAGCTCTATTGCATTTTTGTAATCATGTTTTCTTGAATAGGCAATTCCGCATGTGTGTATTATATATATTCTCCTTATAAACTCTTTACGAGAGCTTATTCCGTTAAATGCATTTGAGTTTTTGAACAGGTCTTTATACTTCTCAAAAAAATTTATTTGCTCAGTATAATCTTCAGGGTTAATTATTTTAAAATCAAAATACAATTCTGTTTTTATCATATGTTCTTATTTAGGGTTTTATTAAAGAATTACTGTGATACAAAACACTGTTTTGACTCACTGTAATTGCTGCATTAAGCATATCTGATATTAGAGAGCGAATATATTAATTTCTTTCAGCAAACCAATTATAATCATTCATGATTCTTGAGATAAAACCAGCTTCTATGTATATAGTTAAATTAAAGTGCAAAAGAAATCAACCAAGAATACCGGAAAAGGAGTACAAATTTAGGTAATTAGCAATAGTAATTTGTTTGTTATCTTCTGATTCAGGATGGCAGCATTACTTTTCTGATATAATACTTTCGGTATTTAAAGGTTACATTTTCATAACTGTTTTGCTACAAACTAAATCTGTTTGTAATAAACTAATTATCAAAAGCTGACATCCTGACACGTTGTTTATACTATTTATAATTTTTTTGTCCCATCCCGATTCCGGAGGTATTCATTTTTCGACAAAACCTAATCTTTCAATTATGGTTTTATGCTATCTGAAAAATATTACTAATCTTTTATAACCAGAAGCTAGTAATCTGATTTATAAACCTGACATACTGACTTAGCAGGTTATAAGTCAGTAACAAGACAGTTAGCTTTTACTACAATTTCATTAATTTCTAAAAAATTTATAAAAAATCCGGATAATAACTTGACTTGAATATTAAATGTGTTGTAACTTATATAATATTAATAATTAAAACTTTAAAATTATGTTACGTAACCCCAAGTTTTATCTTATGCTTATAGCAGATCATATACTACTGGCAACAAGAGCATACGAGATTGTAGATAAATATAAAGGAGAAATTCCGCAACTTATTGATGTAGCCAGCAGTATAAAAGCTATTATTGATATGTACGATCAGAGTTTTAAACGATCTGCCAGTAAACTTATTACAGAGCAAGTAGCAGCATTAGACATATTAAGAGATGATGCGTGGAGGGCATTTACCTATTATATTAAATCGTGCACATACAGACCCGATAGTCTGATTAAAAATTTAGCAAACAGTATATTAATTATAATCCAGAAAGATGAGTATAAAATGTATCATCAGGGATATAATGAGCAGAGTATTAGCCTTAACAATATTTTTAATAGTATAGACTCTGATGCAGAGCTTTCTAATGCAATTGGAACTATTGGTGCACAAGATGTATATAACGAACTAAAACAGGCACAGGACAATTTTCATGTTAAAAATATAGAGCGTGAAGAGGTTAGATCGAAAAGAGATAAGTCTCAATACAAAGAGGCTTCTGTTATGTTACGTAATGAAATTGATAACCTGGGCAAGTTAATAACTATAATGAATCGTTATGATAGCAGTCCGGAGTATAATCAGATTCTTGCTGAACTAAATGTTGTTATTGACAGAATTAACACAGAGTGTAAAGCTCGTGAAACCCGAAAAGTATAGTCTCTCATACATTCTTTAGATTTATAACTACAGCGGCTCAATCATTTAACAGATTCGAGTCGCTGTTTTTTTATCTGCATAATGAAACAAGGTAACAGCTCTAATGTGTTTTAATTATAGTATCGACGTTGCGTGCAACGTCGCCACTATGGTCATGTCATATTAAGACTGTTGAATTATATCTTTTGCATGCAACATCGCAACTAGGATAAGGTCAGTTCATATCTACTTATTGTCTAATAAAGTAGATAAACATAAAATGATCGTTGATAAGAGTCGTTTATTTTAAATCAAGCTTCCAATATTTTCTTTTATTGTTACAAGGTTCTATTCCTAAAAACCTACAATACCTAAAGTATTCTTCCTCAAGAGAATCATCCATTTTCAATTCTCTCTTTATAACTCTACTTATAACAGGATTTGTTTTCCTTCCATCTTTTTCATAATTGCCTTTATGAATACTCATTGAATTATTTGCATAACCTATAAATCTGCTTGGTGCAAATCTCCATTCACTATTTATTTTATACGCAACAAAGCAAATTCCTCTTCTTACCAAATTTTTTGCGAACTTTTCTTCTTCTTCATCCTTTGATAAATAATTATCAAGAACTAACAAATTTGATCTTAACTCGTCTATATTCTTTATCATTTTAGTCATTTGCTGATATTTTTTGATAATGATATACAAAAATCCTATATCTCAACCTTTTCCAGAAACAAATATATATAGAATTAATAAATGTAAACAATATAGACCACCGTCTAATAGAAATATTGCATACAAACAGTGGCGACGTTGCGTGCAACGTCGATACAGCAACAACAAACCAAAAAGTATACATAATAGCACATTATGTATACAACTATAGGTTGTTAAAAATCTTCATTAACACTTCTATAGGTTATTTTTGTTTCTGAGTTTATGGTGAAAATATGTCTGCTTAATATAAGAGGCATCCCTTTTCATTAAATATAACTAGTGTTAATTTTAAAGAGAGCTTAAATGAGAAAATTAAATTTTATCCTTCTGGTATTGGTTGGGTTTATGTTTGTGATGTGTAAAAAAGATGACTCTACTGAGTTTGATCCGTCAATTGATTTGAAGTTCCCTGCTCAGGGACAGAAAAATTTATCAAGAACTGTTACGCTTAAATGGGAAAGTGAAGCAAAAGAGTTTGATATTGTTATAGGAAAAACCGAAGATCCTATTGAGGTTGTAAATAAAAAGCCTATTACAGATAAGAGTTATAAACTTGAGAATCTTGAGATAAACACAACATACTATTGGCGCATTATTGCAAAGAAGAAGACTGGTGAATCTACATCTTTATCGAAAGATAGCAAGATATATAGCTTTACTACCACAGAGTTACTTACTGTAGATATAGATGCAAAGGGTGCTGAATTTATGATGGGTTGTAGCGAACCTGATGCTAAAGATGATGAGAAGCCATATCACTGTACAAAGGTGGGAGCCTATAAAGTGGGTAAGTATGAGGTTTCGCATGAGCAGTATATTGTTTTCCTTAATCAGAGTGATGTAAAGAAGGATGGTACAGCAAGTTTTGGTGATTATGGTAACGTGAAGTTTATTGATGTAACAAATGCAAACTGTGCTATAGAGTATAGAGATGGTACGTTTAAGTTTAAAGCTAACGCTATTATTAAGTCGGAGAAATCGCCTGTGGTATTTGTTAGTTGGTACGGTGCCAAAGCATATTGCGAGTGGTTAGGCGGAAGATTGCCAAGCGAAGCAGAGTGGGAATTTGCAGCACGTAGTGGTGTAACAACAAGTACTGTTGGTGGTATTATAACTAAATACTCTGGCAGTAACAATGTAGATGATGTAGCTGAATATATGGGCAATAACAATACTGAGATTAAAGCTGTTGGTGGCAAAAGTGGTAATATGTTAAAGATACATGATCTTAGTGGTAATGTAAAGGAGTGGTGTAACGACTGGTATAATAGTAAATATTACAACATCAGCAAAAAGGAGAATCCTACAGGACCTGTTGATGGGACAAAACGTGTTATAAGAGGTGGTGCATGGAATACCGATAAAGAGTCTTGCCTTGTATACAGAAGAGATTCTGCAACACCTGAAACATGTGACAATAACATAGGTTTTAGAGTGGTTCTTCAGTTAAAATAGAACAGAACCAACAATATTCTAATTTCATAGAACAGCAACTCACCAGCAAGGCAGAGTTGCTGTTTTTTTAGTCTCAACACCCCATAGCGTATAGGTTAGGCAAATATTCTTATAGCCTAACCGCAATACGTTGGCAGCAAATCAACACATTTACAGGTAGATATATTTTGTTATGTGTTTTTTGTTTATTAACTTCAAAACACTAACTAATAATCGAATAAGATGAAAAATCTAATTTTAACAATTGCTGCAATCCTTATAATGAGCACTGGATTTGCACAGAAAACAAACCCTAATATCAGTTTTCCGCAACATACCTCTACAGAGATTAGCGGTACAATTGCATGTCTGCATAGTTCTAATGTAAACATAACCGGAGTAGAGGTTAGGGTATTACTATATGTAAATGGATATATATTTGGCGAAAAGGTAGTTCACCTGAATAGTAATGGAATGGCTTCTGTAACATTTGCAGAACAAGGTGTTTTCTGGCATAGTAACAGATCTTTTAAAGTTGTAACTATTACCTCTCATGATGTTATGATTACTACAGGAACACTTAATCATGCTCATTGTATTCCAACAGTAGATGGCTACACTTTTGGCACAGCAACAGCAGCATACTAAATAAATAATACAAACCCTGCTTTATATAAGCGGGGTTTGTCTCATATTCTCCTTCTTATCTAAAACACTTTAAATACTCTATATATTCTGTTACCTCTGTTTTATATAGATAATAATGTGTGCTTATTAAAAAAATACCCGCTATATATATAGCGGGTAAATTAAAACAAAACAGAGTTTATATAAAACCCGAACTACTATTCAATAACTATATCTTTGGTTGAGATTATATTATTTATTATTGCATATATTGTTAAGCCCGGCACAGAACGTATTCCAAGTTTACGTGTAATATTTTTACGGTGCGATATTACTGTATGCGGGCTGATAAAGAGTTTGCCGGATATATCTTTAACAGATAAACCTTGTGCCAGCCATTTTAAAAGCTCCTCTTCGCGTGAGCTTAACAGGTTTTTATCATCAGGCTTCTCTTCTCCTTTATTCTCAGGCAATAATAGTTTCGATATCTTTTCTGTTATAACCGATGCACTATCATATACCGATATAGTTTCATCTAACTTTGACAGTATTTTTTTATCGTAATGCGAGTATATTACACCAATATATGATGTCTTTAACGATGATGAGAAATATCTGCTAAAATTAGCATACATATCTATAGAAAATATACCCGGATTGAATATAAACAGATCCGGTTCTATTATCTCAAGTTTATCCCGTATTACAGATATATCATTATCTACAGTTATCTTTGTAGCAATTGGCAGTTCCCGGATTATTGTCTCAAGTCCGCGCAGTATCAACTCAGATGATTCAGCTATAAGAATTTGTTTTATCCCTGACATACCCCCTTGTTTAGTTTCTATCTCTAAGTATGTTCAACAGATAGTCCTCAAGTTTTGAGTGTTCTGCCAAATCTCTCTCTATACGATTAAGCAACATAAGAAAATGTGTCATTGTATTAACACAATTATCGGCATCTGAATAGACAATAAGCAACTGTTTTATATCCTTTAAACGCTCAGAGAATTCGCTGTGTTTTTTGCATTGCCGGCATGTAATAAAATCAGATACTGCAGATTTATCGCTATCTGTAACACATAATAAATCTGTATTCTCTTCGGCAATATGTTCTTTATACTCTCTTATAAACTCATTAAAAAAGTCGTTTATAATTACCGATTTTTCAGAATTCACCCTGTTTGTAAGTTCAGTTACCTGCTCTTGCAGATACGGAAACAGTACTCCTTCAAGCTGTTTATGCGTCCGGTGGATATAGTCAATAATTTCGTCTGTTGATGGTTTGTAGCGTTCAATAATTGATATTAAATCATGACTACAATGTAACTCAATTAGGAATAGAAGAAACTCCAGTTTAATATTACACATTGCACTCATCTCCTGCAAAGTAATATTGCCAAAACCGGGTTTTAAGCCATATCTGTCTACTATAGTAAGCATATAATAGTCAGAATGAATAATATCTGAAAGTAGTGTATCTTTAGTGTACAACATCTCAATCATAGTTTTTGTTACCTCCCGAATCTATTTATGAAACGGGCTTGGTAACAACAAAGCTATTCTGAAACATTCGGAATTAAAATCCCCATTATATGTGATTTTATGATACTATTTATGGTATATAGTATCTGTATATTAACAGAATTCTGATAACTGCTCACTAAAAATGCACCTGAATATATCACTCAATTATATGATAGTACAAAATTAAGGTATGCACATATTGTTGTAAAATACAGGATATTTTATCACAATACTATTCATCAGAACCTTCAATTAGCTTATTTATAAAGTGTATTAACTCATCAATATTCTCACCTGATACCTTTGCTATGTCTGTTATTCTTGCAAATTTACCTACAGTATTAAATACAACAGGGTTATTCAGATTTCTGAACACCCTGTTTCTTTCAATAAGTCTATCTTTTACAAAAGGATATTTCTCTATTATATCTGCTATTTTATCTTCTGGTGTAACCATAATTCTATTTATCCTTTTTTATAGAATGTATTCACTTTTGGATTGTTTTCACCAAACTTATCAAGAAGTTCCTTAACAATTTCAGCCCTTTCAACACCTTTATCTTCCATTGTTTTAACAAGTTTATAAGCCCCAAATAGTGCAGATGGTCCAATCTCTGATGCAAAATACCCTATACCCTGATTCCATGCAAACAGTGCAAATAGTTCGTCAAACTCCTTTATAGAAATACCAATGGTATAACCTTTTACAAATTCGCGTACAGCTTGTCTCATGCGCCCGGCTCCAACACCATTGGCAAGCGATAATAATAATCTTGTTTTCTGATCTATTGCAGGGTTTTCTTGTGCCCAGATATATTCCCAGAACTTAACAACATTATCTGCCAAGGCAGGATCAATTGTATTAAAGTTGACTATTGCTGTTGGTTTAAAGGGCATTTCTGTATCCGACTCTTTTTCAGGAACGGCAACTCTGCAAAAGTACACCCTATACTCGTTATCAGATATCTTTTCTGTTTCGTGTTCAAAACCCATTTCAGCTAATGCTGAGTATAACGGGATTGGCTCAAAGCTTTGAATAATACATAATCCCTCACCTGGTTTAAGGCTATCAGCTTTCTTAAGTATTGCGGGTAAGAAGTTCCCTTTTAATTCTCTAACATCCTTTATAACAAAATTATCTCTGTTTTTCATCCACTCTCCCATTATTATATGTTTTAATTGAGTAGAGTAAACAGCTGTATTGATAATATGTTTACAACCTTTGTCTTTTTAGCTATTCGCACACATAGAATATATCATGTGCCTCACCATATGTTGGGATATCAAGCTTTGCAATATTCTTGTTTATGACATCTTCCGGAACTACATACTCTCTGTTACTATTCTGTTTTAAGAGTTTTTTGTAAGATACTTCAATATATATTATTGTAACTCTGGCACCATACTCCATAAAGAGCGATATCCATTTTCGGCGCATATCACTGGTTATATTAGTTGCATTAAATACAAACGATTCTGAACGTCGCATATACCGTCTGGCTTGTTCCATTGCCATCTGTATAACCCTTCCGTTCCCTTTTTTATCTGTAGGATCTATCCTGTTCTCTCTTCGTATATCATCAAGCGATAGTACCGGATAGTTCAGGTTCTGCTTTATATAGCTATCCTTTCCACTTCCCGGAAGTGCCGACATAACATATACATTAAATTTACAATTATCGTATGCAACATAATCCGGTGAGCTATCTTTTTTATTCAGATATGTATATCTGCTTAAGCCATCAGCAAAATGACGAGGTTTTCCAAAACAATTATTATCTATACAAAGTTCTTTAAACAGTTCTATTTTAAGTAGTGTATCATCTATATTATCACCAATACGTCCCAATACATCGGCTTTGGCAAGTATATATAGCAATCGGGTATTTACCATAAGGCTTGCCTCAATAACACGTTTATCAGGTCTGCTTTTAACCACTGCCCATATTGGTAATCCATGTAATCTTATAAGTCTTGCTATCTGTTCACGTATATCAAATGGTGTTACAATATCCTTGTATAATATAGTGCGAGCACTCTTCTCGCCACGTTTAGCATGAAAAGGAGATACAATTCGTTCTACTCCATCCTGAACCTCCGTTGTAGTGGTCGATCGTTTCTCTATATCGTGCATTAGTGCCGCTGTAAACAGAATGTGTTTATCCTGCTCATTAAGCTCTTTAAACTCCGGCATATTTAGCATGCTCTCAATAACCATTCTGGTATGTATCTGAACATTACCTTCAGCATGCCATGTTTTGTCCTGAGGAACATCTTTCATCTCAACAAACCAGTCGAACTCTTCTTCAATTTTATCCCAGTCAACCAGCGTGTTTATATCGTAATATGGAAATTTCCAGATCATATTCTCTTTGCATATTGGTATGCAAACCATTTATATTTATCGTAATCTATAAGTTGTGCAGGCTTCCATGTTTTTGTCCAGTGCACATCTGTTTTTACATGCGATTTACGCACAAGTTTAAACAGGTTGTTAAACTCATTGGATGCCACATTAATTTCACCACCATTTGTTGTAAAGTTATCTGCATTTCTGATAACAAATCCCTCTGAACATGATTCACCGATTGCCGGATCTGAACCTCCAAGCATACCCGGCGTATCAACACTCTCTTTCCAGCTCATTCCCAGATTTGCTGTAAGCCATTTGTCAAGCACAACATTTTCATCTGTACTACTTGCAAATATATCTTTCAGCGGTGTTTTTATCTCTATCTCAGGTACTGTTGGCAAATCAAGCATTGCTGCATAAAACTTTACCTCATCCCACGATAACCACATATCGCCATCGCGCACAGCAAAAACATAGAAGAACGACTCTAACTTACTATATTTAATAGAGTGTATACCATACATATTCTCACCAAATATTTCAAGATTCTTAAGGTCGTTCTTTATCAGCTGCCAACGATCTATAAGCGGTTTATCCCATGGATGAACAGATGCACTTGTATGCGATCTGGCGAATACACCTCTGCTACTTAAACAGTTGTTCTGTCCATCAAGCTTTTCTGTCAGAATAAGTTTCTCCATTTTGGCAAAAGCCTCAACATAACCATCAGGCATAAATCTGTCGTCAGATGTTGTACCAAGGCTTATCTGCGCATGCAGGCTTCTGCAATATTTCCGTGATTTATTCATACCTTCTACAATTCTATCTGTTCTGCTTCTGCAATACAGTCTTCAATCTCTTCATCATATTCATCAGTATCCTCAATAACAGATAGTTTTGAGAGTTCATAACTTTTTCGTAGTAGTTTGCTGTATCGTTTTAGTTTTTGCTGTCTCTCCTTCAACTCATCACTAATATCTAATGTGTCTGTACTATTCAGTATCTCCAGTCCTCTGTCCCAATGTTTAATCCCTTGGTCAAATGCTTTTATTATCTCCCATTCCGGTGTGTAGTCATTAATCAACGCCACACTATTTGCCGCTTCCTCTTCAATTTTTGCAAGTTTATCTATCGTTTCATAGAATACTACATCTGCTTTACTCATAGAACCGGGAAGTATAACAGTAGCACAAAAAATAACAAATGTTACTGACAGCGCTGTTGTAATAGCCTGATGGTGCATCTTAATACGTTTACTTTTTGTTATGTAGTTTATACAACCTAACACAAAACCACCCATCAATCCACCAAAATGAGCTGCATTATCAACTCCCTTTTCAACTACACCTCCTATTAAACCATATCCGGCAAATATTAAAACACTTATAAGTAATCCTTTTCTATCTTTTGTATTTATATATTTAAACAGAAGCATAGCAATAAAGAAACCATACATACCAAATATAGCTCCTGATGCACCTATAGCAACAGCTAAATCGCTGTTCCAAACCACACTTATAATGCTGGCAACTACACCTGACAGAATATATGCAAACAAAAATCTGACAGAACCTAAAAATGATTCGAGCATAATACCAATATAGAGTAGTATAAACATGTTCATTATAAGGTGTATAAAACCTGAATGTAGAAAACAAGCTGTAAACAACCTCCACCAATCTCCGCTAAGTGTATTTGGTGGAAAATTACCACCCCAATTTATAAGAGCTTCTGACGACAAATCAATAAACCCAGCACCAGAAAGAGCCATAATAAGGAAGATAAAACAGTTCAGAGATACAAGTAGTGGTGTTACATAATAATCTCTTTTAGGAATAATTGCCGACCATGGCGACTCAGGTATTAATCTGATTTTCTTCTCACGTGCGGTATTTTCTCTGTTTATTATCTCAATACCATCGTTTCTAAACTGATTCTTAAGGTTTATAAATTTATGCTCAGCTTCAGATTCATTCATATCTGATACTGCACTATTAAATAGTTCTGTAAATTTGGTTACATTACTCTTGTTTTTTCCGGAATCTGTTATCTGAAAATTATCGCATGCACTTGTAACAATTATCTCGTTATAGTTAATGGTTATTATAACTCTCTCACCCCACGATCTTACAGACAAGCGTGTATTTGCATAGAATCCGTTCTCTGTATAACTACCAATTTTCCAACCAAGTTTGTTTGCGGCCTCTACAGCACTAATATATGCAACAGCATAGTTTAAGTCAGCAGTAGTAATCTGCTGTTTGTATTTAGGAGGGAATCCTATTGCCATAATGTTTAATGTTGTTTGTTCTATATTATCAAAAAAAATATATGCCTACATGGTATATCTACAACACATACTTATCTTGTTTATTAAAAAAATATATAATACAGATATGCTTTTATGGAGTAACCGGGGCATAATTGTGCAAACATAACAAATGATGCGTAAAAAACAAACCAATATGTCACACAAATATACTCTCTACTTAAATATTATTATCCATACCGGCAGAAGAGCCAGAAGAAGCGATGCAAATGATAACTGGACATAGTAATTTATTGTAAAAATGCCAGTAAGGTGCAAAATATCATTTTCGCAATTTGTTACAAGTGATCCTCTATTTATACCATTTGCAAAATCTATATTAACATTATCGCCACTTATTGTAAATCTGGTTGTTGTAATATTGGTATAGCGCCATAAATATTTAACTCCCAGTATAGATATCTCGGCATTTGTCATCCATGTATTATATGATATGTGTCCGATATTTACACCACTAGCCTCCTCAATAATACTCACGTGGTGACCAAAGAATCCTCTGGGAATAAAGACATATGATTTACCATTAATATCGCCCATTGTTACCTGAGAGAAAGGTCGCTTTATTATTGTTCCTATCTGTAAACCATATGAGAATATGCGGTGTGTTCCGCTAATCAAATCACGGGTCCAGTTTATACTTCGTTTCATAATTTGCTAGTTTTTGCTGTTAAATTATACAGCGTATACAAACATAAACAAAGATATATAAATCAGCAAGCGTTTATTTCGCAGATAAAAACAAAAAAATACAGGGTACGTTGTCCTCCCGACAATAATACCCTGCAACACACAACTAGCTTTACGAGGTTATAATAAAATAACTATACTAAATAGTTATTACCACGTCGTTATTTACTTTAAACACAACATCATTTGTGTTTTGGTTACATACATACAAATCTCCATTGTCGTTTACAATAAAGTATGTATTGTAGCCCTCAGATGCTATTTCTGATGAGTATATTACCTGATCCTTCTTATTACAGAATACAAGTACATTATCATTACGCATCATCAGATAACCGGGTTGCCCCATATCTTTCCGCCATACAACCTCGGTTATATTTCCGGCATCGTTATAAAGGGTTATTACCCCTTTAGTATCGTTTATTAATTTATATTTCCCATTTAATGATATTAATCGTCTGCCAGTATCTAATCTCTGATTTGTATTACCGTATAGTCTGTCTGAATGTGTGAGTTCTCCGGTAATATTACTGATCATTAACTCTGATAATCTGTCCTTTTGAATACCAGGATACTTTGCCAGTAATACCGTAAGTTTTGCAAATGCAGATATGGTGGTCATATCAGCAACATTAATAACTCCTGCTGCCTCAAGATCTTCACGATATCTTCTGTCTGTTTTTGCAGAATCAGAACAATCTATAACAAGTATTCCTTTACTATTAATTTTGTTCAGGAAATCTACAAACTGTCTGTTTTTGGGTATTGCTCCCACTCCTATTGAGTCTATTACTATACCCTTTATTGTATCATTTTGCTCTACAATATTCTGTAGTAACGACAATAGTACCTCACCATTCTCATCAATCCCGATAGGAAACAGTCTGAATATTATAGCAATACTTCTGTTTATATTGTTTGCTATATTATACATTTCCCTTTTAAGGGTATCTGTATCTCTGTTTGGCAGTTTATTAAGTACCAGACTATAATCAAGCTCAGGCTCTGTTTTATATCTGCCCAATACCGGATAGTATGGCGATACAAAACCCATGTCTCTATTACTCTTATTTAATACCGTTCTGTTTGCTCTGTACAGATTGTCGTCAGAATATATACACACCTCACTAACAGATAACATTGAGAAACGAATTGCCCCAAGTATATTCCTGAAAGCATCTGTATTATACATTATACTATTATCCGGGTTAGAGCTATCATAAAACAGAGGAATCTGCGATCCGGTAACTATTACAGGCTTATCTGTTTCTGCCAAAAGAAACGATAGAGCAGACGATGTAAACGCCATTGTATCTGTATTGTGGAGTACAATAAAAGCATCCATATCATCATATCTGTCAAGTATCCTCTCAGCAATACGTACCCAGTCAACTGGTTCCATATTTTCCTCATTTGTCAGCTCATCAAACCAATCGTAATAAATTTGCAAGCCCGGATTAACAGACATTATTACAGGCTCAAGATTGTGTTTAAATGAATTCACAAACGCCGGACCAGACAAAGGCATCTCTCCTCCTATTGCTCCTATTCTACCACCTGTATATAAAATGTATATCTTCATGTAACTCTGTTCTCAATTACTTTTTTAAAACTCTTATTTTAATATCTGAATGCATATTTATTTAATGCATTATTCATATTTTAAACGCTTGTGTAAGGTAACACCACCCACAGGTGGCATTACCTGTATTACACAAAGCAGCTATCAGTTCTATATAACATCTACTCTTCCGCCTGGCACAAACATGTATGTTACAAGCTTATACACAACACTCAGGCTAAATACTTCATCAGCAAGCACCGATCCCTGATTTATACTCCAATTTGCAATGGCAGGATCTGATATTGGTTTCCCTGCAAAGTCAAGGTTCGAAATCATACCTGCTCCCATTTTGTACGACCAGAGGCTAAAATCTCTATTATCGTCACAACGAACCCAGTGATAATCTGCCCTTAAGCCATACTGATTATTAGACTCAGAAACAAGCAGACATACATAATGCCCTAACCCGCCGTTATTTCTGTTAAAATCCTTAACATGTTCAATACTCACACCAATATCTATCAAACCGTCTTTTTGTGCAGCTTTAACTACATCGGCACCTACAAAATCCTGTGGTAAAATATGCCCGTCTACTCTGCCAGGCTGAGGATATGTATTACTTGCTATCTGGCAGGCATATGCATAACTATTATTGTTCATCTGAAATTTATAGGGCATAAAACTACCATTACAGTCGTTCTCCGGATCATATCCTTTAAACATCCCAAATACCGTATCTGAATACTGCGCTATATTTCCCACGCCAGGAACATATACATAGTTAGGCGCATTTACAGTTCCATCTGTATGCTCTTTAATAAAATGTAATATATCGTTATCAGGTATAATTCCTGAATAAATAAAATCACGCTTTAAAACCATCGTTCAGTCATTAGTTCTGTTTGAACACTCTTTTTATAAAGTTCACTCTCTATCAGTACTCTTGATACAGAGTGAGCACCAAAAACATCTTGTACAACAGTATAGTTGTTACTCATAGGATTACCATTAAGCTGATAAACACAGTTAACAATATCTCCCTCTGAGAAAAACAGTACACTTGCCTGCGTAAAACAAGACTCTTCTTTATGAGGTGTTTCTCCATTCACTCTGCAAATTGAAAACACAGACTCTCCGAAATATTGATCGCGTAATAACTTATACACGCCCTCTACCCCGTCATTACTTAAGAGAATTGCTTCAGCTCTGGACAGACGTAAATATGTACTATGATTCAATGGATATAGTACACCTCTGTTTAACATTCTAAAATGATTTGTTGAGGCAAAAAATCCGTCTCTACGCTCAATACACTCTACCTCATTATTATTTGTTTCAATAAAATATGATTTTTTTGCATCTGTAATTAGCAACATATCGGGTCTGTTAAACGATTTGTAAAAACCCTTCATATACTCTGCTGCCTCTTGTGCTGTTTTTGTATCTGACAATATCTTTTTATATACCAGATAGATATCGCTATCAACCTTATTCAGACTTACAACACCACTATTATCATACTCAAGATATGAATCAACACTCACAAACGAGACCCCATAATTATTGACTCCTGCCCATGGCCCCTTCAGACCTTCACGACCAAAAGTCATATATTTAATTCCATCGCGCCCATATTCAATAACCGGACTATAAAATTCTCGTTTCACATCAATATCACACTGTTTAAAGGTGATATTTCCTCTTCGGTCTGAAAAAAACACATTACCCAACGTAGACATATCTCTCCTGTATTAAATATGTATAGGTTGATGCTGTGCACATCTTACATTTAGTTTTTTGGGAGAATTCATATTTTACCAACCTCATACATATATTATTAATTACTATAAATCATGTTTATTTTCAACATTCTATATATGAAGTTATCTAAAATGTATTACAAAACAAATTTATTTTAGGTATTTTTACCCATGTGGTTAAATTCTTTTCAAAAAGACACATACACCCTTAATCACTGTATCTCAAGACACAATAGCAATACACAGTATTAACAACGCGCACTACAGATAGGTATTTAAAACCACATATCAGTAATCTTTCTGCATGCATTAACCGTTCTTTAACAAAGTGTATTCAAAAAAAAGCCATCTGATACTATAAAATATACCAGATGGCTCACCTATTTCATTAAGATAATATCAACCCTCTATTATCCTCTTTATCTCATCTTTATAAACCCTGCCTACAGGAATCTGTATATCGCCAAGCTCAACAACATTACCAAAAAACGATGTCACATAACTTAACGATACAAGATATGATTTATGCACTCGAATAAAATTATATGATTTCAGCATAAGTTCAACATTCTTCATTCTCTCATTCTTTATATACTTTCCTCCATCAATTGTATAAAACACAACATACTCTTTCATACCTTCAACATGCGATATATCAGAATACTTTACCTTTACAGATTTATAACCTTTTTTCAGGAATATATAATCTTTCTTTTGCTGCCCGATACTGTTCTCTGCACCTGTTACACCACCTGTAACCTTTAATACTGCCTGAGCAAAACGCTCAAAGCTTATTGGTTTTAGCAGATAGTCCGTTACATTCAGATCAAAACCCTCTATTGCATACTCTGAATATGCTGTGGTGACAATTATTGCCGGACGCTTTATTAGGGTTCTTATAAAATCGAGACCTGTTATCTCAGGCATCTGAATATCAATAAACATTATATCTACATTACCACTATTAAGTATATCAAATGCATCTGCTGCTCTGTTGAATGATGCTACAAACTCAAGTTGAGGCATCTGTTTTACATACTCTTTAAGATACTCAATAGCTATTGGTTCATCATCAATTATTATACACCTTAATACACTCATATTTATACAGTTTTTAGTGGGATATCAAGAAATACATAGTACACATCATCATCCTGGCGTCTTACAAGTTCGTAGTTATCGCCATAAAGCAATTTAAGGCGTTTATTTACATTTGCATTACCAACACCCCCACTCTCAGCAACAGATATCTCTGATGTGGTATTTGCAGCGGTAAAATTTAACCGGCTCCCCTCACTCCATATATTTATCTCTATCATTGATTCAGGAATGTCTCCTATATTACCATGTTTAAAACAGTTCTCTATAAACGATAACATAATTAACGGAGCAACTCTTAGCTGTCTGTTAACTATATCAATATTAAGCTTAATATTCGCCTCTCTATTAACCCTAATTCGTTCAAGCTCTATATAGTTCTCAATAAATCTTAACTCTTTATCAAGCGTAACATAATCTTTCTCTGTTTCATATATAATATAACGCATTGCATCAGATAGTTTAAGAATAACCTTTGGTGTATTATCATCCTTTGTATACGCTAATCCATATATATTATTAAGTGTATTAAAGAAAAAGTGCGGATTTATCTGAGTCTTCAGAAACTGCAATTCGGTTCTCTCTTTCTCTATAGTAATCTCTCTGTTTCTCAACTCTGTATATTTCATCTTTACACGTAGCTGATAAAACACACCAAAAATCATTACCAGCAATATTCTGACAAAACCATATTTTCCTAAACTCACAATAAACAGTGTATTGGTAACTATATTTACATAATAGTTTACACTCCTTATAAGCACTACAGATACAACAAAAAGCGCTATATACAACAATGCAGCCACCAGATATCTTTTAGTGTATATCCATCGCTTAAGTATATATGCCGATATATAAAAAACAATTACAAATACCGTGTACATTGGTAATGTCATTAGCAGAGAGTCGGCAAGTGTAAACTTGTCAATAAGAACCGATAATCTTACCAGAATAATACCGATCCATACAAATACGTCATTTTTTATCTTTCTGTTCTTCATAATGACACCAAAACTATATAAATCTGTAACTGTAATATACAACTTTTAAACGAACAACATATAAGAACCAACAAACAACATTATATATGTAAACAGACTTAATGTGGTTCTCTTATAATCAAGAAACAAAACACCTTAACAGGCACAAACACACATATACAGAAGGTATTACAAATAATACAGATACTTGTATCATTCATTGGTTATATATAATATGTTGTTGGTTTAAATTATCACCTCCTCTGCTACACATAGCCATACCTTAGCAGCAAATCAAAAAAAACTACAGATTATGAAACAGTTAACATCATTACTAATATTAATACTGTTTTGCGCATTTGCAAAGGCTCAGAGCACAACAAAGGTTACCGGAATGGTAATTGACAGCAAAACACATAGTCCGTTACCGGGAGCTACGATAATTCTGAATAATACAGATGGAGCAATCTCTGATGCTGACGGTAAATTTACATTAACAACAAAGGCAGCTAAAGGCAGTGCAAAATTATCGATATCGTATTTAGGTTATACAGGCACAACAATAGATGTTGTTCTGAATAGAGCCATTGTTGATGTTGGTACAGTTAAACTAAAAGAGAATGTGCACTCTATTGATGCCGTTGTGGTTAAAGGACGTTCTGCAATAGCTGAGCAAAAAGGCGATACAATATCGTTTAACGCTATGGCGGTAAAGGTTAAAACAGATGCCAAAGTATTAAACATTATTAAGAAACTACCTGGTTTTACTTATAAAAACGACAAAATTGAGACACAGGGCGAACAGGTTAAGAAGATTTATGTAGACGGGAAGCCATATTTTGAGGATGATCCTAAAAGCGCTCTGAACTCATTGCCAGCAGATATAATTAAGAACATAGAGATATTTGACGATTATGGCGAGGTTGCTTCGTTTACAGGTTATGCAAGTGGTAATAGTGTAAAAGCTATGAATATAGTAACTACAAAAAAGAAAAAAACGTTCAGAAATTATAAGATTGGTATTGGTTCAGACAGACACTATCAGTTAGAGGGCAACACTATGATATCTCGCAATAACTTTGATCTGTCGCTTATGTTTGAGAGAAACAACATAAATCAGAGTAACGCAGATCTCTCTCAATTTAAATCGCTGGAATCTATAATAGCATCAAAGGTAGCAGGTGATCTGATGAGTCAACCAGGAACATTCGGAGAGAAAAAGATTGGTAACTTTGGTATTAACTATAATCACCGTATTACTCCTAAAACCGATCTGTCTGTTAACTACAATACAGCAAAAATAGATAATAAAACATATCAGTTTACTAATCAAAACTATCAGGATACATGGTTTTACGATATAACAGATAGCATTAATAGCAAACAACGTCTTCATAAACTTAACCTTAAACTTACAAGTCAGCCCAATACAAACAACAAATTTATATTCTCACAAAAAGGGATGCTTATTAAAGGTGAATCTGATATCACAAGTTATTCAAAAGGATACGCTGAAACATCAATACTTAATGACTCAGATACAGAACAGCAGAAAACAACAGATCAGTACTATACAAACAGTATGTTTATATGGCTGCATAACTTTGGCAATAGCGGACGCTCACTCACCACACTGGCTAATCTTACTTTAAAAGAGAGTAACTATAATCAGATATTCAGAAACAGCACAAACAGATACTATAGCAATAATGAGTATAATATTAACTACAATAACATAACCTATACTGATATTAATAAAGATACCGATAACAGTAATAACAGCGCCATGCTCAGAATATCATATAAAGAGCCAATTGACATACTCACAAACATAAACTTTGTGGTTAAGAGTGCATATAACTGGGGCAACAATAACATAAACACAAAAGCGTATGACAACACAACCAATAGTTACAGTACAGCAAACAGAAATTTGTCCGGAACCACAGAATCGGGTTACTGGTCAAACAGAGCAGAGATAGGATACAGTGCTTTTGATCTGAACTATGTTGTAAATGTTGGCGTAGCATATGAGAATACTATTACAAACAACACATTTACCAACCCTGATACCGATAATACAAACAGAGTGTATCATAATGTTTTACCTGTAATATTTGGTAAATACTTTATATCCGGCAACAAAGACATTACATTCTATATAAGATCAAATACAGTTGTGCCAACAGCAGAACAACTGCAACCTGTTGTAAATACATCTGATCCTGTTCAGGTATTTACCGGAAACCCGGATCTTAAGATTGGTCTGCAGCACATTGCAATGGTTAAATATACACACACATTAAGCGAGAAATCAAGGTTTCTTACAGTATATGGTTTTCTGAAATATGGTAACAATATTGTTGGCACCAATACATGGTTTACAAAAGAGACGGAGAATATATACGGAACAGAGGTAACAGCAGGAACAAAGGTTACAAAACCTGTGAATCTGAACGGATATACGAATGTAATATCTGGTATAGATTACTCTTTTCCGCTCTATCCTATAAAATGTAAGGTAAACACAGGAGTTAAATATACCTTTAGCGCCCTGCCAACAGTACTTGAGAATACAGATATTACCTCTAAAAACCACTCCGCCACACTTAGTATGGCTCTGGTTAGTAATATATCAGAGAAGATAGATTTTAATATTGCCAACTACACCTCTTTTAATCATGCATATAATAGCGAGAACAGCAACTATACAGATTTTATGAGTCAGGAGGTGAATGCAGATATAAATCTTACACTGTTTAAACGATACTCTTTGAGTACACAGTACAGTTATGTACACCACAACTACTTTGGTAAAACAGATAATCAGGAGTATAATCTTCTGAATATAAAGGTTGGGCGCACATTTCTTAAGAGTAACAGACTGGGATTATATGTTGAAGTATACGATCTCTTAAACCAGAACAGAGGGCTTGCTTTTAATCTGCATGAGACATATAAAGAGACTGTGCAATCAAACGCTCTTAACAGATATCTGATGGTCTCATTATCGTTCAGAATGTAGATAATATTTATAAGGCATCAAAGAGGCATCGCTGTAAATCAATAAAGTATACTCACACAATAACCCAACATGCTGTTGGTTGTATAAAAAATGGTGTTGGTTTAATATAATGGCGTAACAGTAGCATAATAGCAATATTTGTATCAGATAATAAAACAATTAATTAACTATAATACTAAGAATTATGAAAAATTTATTAGCAATTACAACAATTATTTTGGCCTTTACATCTACAGTAAATGCACAAGACCATAAAGAGCTGCCTCCGGCAATTGACAGAGCTGAAATGCAGACAGAGATGATGAAAGAGAAGCTTGAGTTAACAAATGATCAGGCAGACAAGGTTAAAAAGGTAAATATAGTAGCTGCCCACAGAGTTGATAAAGCACTGCTTATTACCGATAAAATGACAAAGTTTAAAACCTTTAGATCTATACAGATGGATAAGGATAAAGCTTTAAAGAAGATACTTACAAAGGTACAGTATAAGAAGTATGAAAAAATTAAGGGAGAGCTGAAAAAGGCAATTAAGGCCAAACGTAAAGAGAAGAAGAAAAACAGATAACCTCAACAAAGCCGGATAGTAACCCTTAAAAGCTATCCGGCACCCTTCAGCTTACTATTTATTTATAGCAATATTTTTAACAACAAAACAACATACCATGAAACGATATACAACAATAGTAGTAGCACTGATACTGATTATATTCAGTTCGTGCAGAAAACGAACCGAGACAGTTTACGTAGTCAACTATCAGTATATAACAGAACAGTCTGTTAAGAATGCAATACTGCATGAGACATTTGGCATAAACCAACAGATAGAGCACTCATCTGTTATTGTTAATCAGGAGATAAACGATCCGCAGGAGAACTATAATGGCGATAAGTTTAACAAATACACAGGAGCCTTTGGATGGCATGAGTATACAATGAACTACGATGTATTAAAGCCCGACAACAACCTGCAATACACAGCTACGGCAAACGGAAGGTACGAGACCATGCTTATGACATCTGAAGATATAATAAAAAATGAGTGGACACTAAGCAGTATGAATGCTGATTCAGACCTATATATAATTACAGGAGAGTCTGAACGTTCAGGATCTCAATACTCAAAAGAGTTTAACGATGGCTTTACATCAGATATAACACTGAATATTGAAAACATTGAGGTAAACAGGCATACATCAGCAATTAAATCGGGTACAATAACATTTACATTTAATGGCATTAGCTCATACGGAAACAGTTTTAACAGCTCCGGTACAATATACTATAACGACTATTTTATGAGTGTTGAGTATAATGATTAATACTCTAAATAAGTTAAAAGACCGATATAATCCGGTCTTTTAACTTAATTCATATATAATATACCATTTAATTCTTTATCAGTTTACGCTTAATATTTATTCCAGATTCGGTTGTGATAATTACAACATACACTCCTCTGTTTAGATTACTAATATCAATCTGCTTTGTTGTTCCATCTATAATATCAAACAGTAAAACTTTTCCATCAGTAGTTAATATCTTAAACTGCTTCAACTCTATCTCAGAGTTAATATAAACTACTCCTAATGCAGGGTTAGGATACATTAATATACTTCTTTCAAACGCATCTACCGACAACGGAGGACAATCAATAAGTATTGTTACCTCACCATAAACACCTGAACCATCATTTGCAGTTGCTCTTACAACAACAATTCCGTTTAAACCAGCGGTAAGCAATCCTGTACTACTAATACTAGCACCACCTGTACCTGCAGTAATACTCCATGTAACACTTTTATCTGCTGCATTTGCAGGCATTACTACAACTTCCATTTGTAATGATCCTCCATTAACAATTATTGATGTAGCTCCTCCGGCACCACTAACTGTAATACTCGATACTAATGCTGTCTGAGCACCTATTGTTATCTCTTTTTCTCCGAATATTCCAGAACCATCATTTGCTGTTGCTTTAACCGTAACTGTTCCGTCTGCTGTAGCTGTAAGTAATCCTGACGCATTTATTGTTGCTGATCCTGTTACATTTGTAACGCTCCATGTTACAGCTTTATCTGTTGCATTTACTGGTAATACCGTTGCCTCCATCTGTAGAGTTCCTCCACTTGAAGTTATAACTGATACACCTCCTGCTCCATTAACTGTTATTCCGGTTACAGGAACCATCTGATTGCTTATTGTAATATCCTTTTCACCATAAACACCAGAACCGTCATTAGCTGTTGCACGAACCGTAACTATTCCATTATCAAGAGCCGTTAATAAACCTGATGCATTTACAGTACCATAAGTCGAACCTGAAACAATACTCCATGTTACTGTTTTATCTGTTGCTCCTGACGGCAGTACATCCACACTCATTTGCAATGTTCCATCATCTGTAGTAATTGTATTTTCATTTCCAGCAGCTGTTACTGTTACTGAACTCACAGGTATTATTTGTCCGCTTATTGTAATCTCTGTAAAACCAATTACTCCTGAACCATCCATTGCAGTTGCTTTGACTGTTACTGTTCCATTCAATTTTGCTGTAAGAAGTCCTGAAGCATCAACTATCGCAAAACCAGAACCAATTATAACTGACCATGAAACATTTTTATTGGTTGCATTAGCTGGCTGAACATCCGTAAGCATCTGAAGTGTTCCTTCATTAGTTGTTATAGTTGTAGCTCCTCCTGTTCCTGTAACTGTTATATTTGTAACCGATATCAATTGATTACTCATAGTTATATCTTTCTCACCATAAATACCTGATCCATCATTAGCCGTTGCTCTAACTGTTACTACCCCATTATCTAATGCCGTCAATAAACCTGATGCATTTATTGATCCAAAAGCAGAACCTGATACAATACTCCAAGTAACTGTTTTATCTGTTGCATTTGCAGGCAAAACTATTTTTTCCATCTGAAGTGTACCATCGTCTATAGTAATTGTGGTTACACCTCCTGTTCCATTAACTGTTATTCCGGTTACAGGAACCACCTGATTGCTTATTGTAATATCTTTCTCGCCAAATACACCTGAACCATCATTAGCTGTTGCCCTTACTGTTACTGTTCCGTTATCTAATGCCGTCAATAAACCTGATGCATTTACAGAGCCATAAGCAGAGCCTGAAACAATACTCCACGTTACTGTTTTATCTGTTGCATTTGCCGGCAAAACTGTTTCCTCCATCTGAAGTGTACCATTGTCTGTAGTAATTGTTGTTATACCTCCTGCCCCATTAACTGTTATTCCGGTTACAGGAATCACCTGATTGCTTATTGTAATATCTTTCTCGCCAAATACACCTGAGCCATCATTGGCTATTGCTCTTACTGTTACTGTTCCGTTATCAAGTGCAGTTAACAAACCCGATGCATTTATAGATCCATAAGCTGAGCCTGAGACAATACTCCACGTTACTGTTTTATCTGTTGCATAAACTGGCAAAACAGTTTCTTGCATCTGAAGAGTACCATCGTCTGTAGTAATTGTAGTTACCCCTCCTGCTCCATTAACAACAACACTTAACACACTAACAACCTGATTACTCAAAGTTATTACAAGTTCGCCAAATACACCCGAACCATCATTAGCCGTTGCTCTCACTGTTACAGTACCATTTGATACTGCTGTTAATAATCCGGCAGGATTAATTGTTGCTGTACCTGTCCCGTCAATTACACTCCAGGTTACAGTCTTATCATTTGCATTTGCTGGCAGAACAATAGCAGTCATTTGTAAATTACCATCATCAGTTGTTATTGTTGTTACTCCTCCTGCACCAACAACTGTAATAGCCGTTACCTCAATTAACTGACCACTTATCGTAATTACCTTCTCTCCAAAAATTCCAGAGCCATCATTAGCTGTAGCCCTTACGGTAACCGTACCATTAGATACTGCCGTAAGCATTCCTGATGATGTTATTGTTGCTGTACCTGTGCCGTTTATTACACTCCAGGTTACAGTCTTATCAGTAGCATTTGCCGGTATTACCATTTTTATCATCTGTAACGATCCACCATCGGTTGTAATTGTAGAGGCACCAGCTGCACCATCAACATTTATCGATGTTACTGGAATATTTGCTATTACTGTTGCTGTTAACAATAATAGAATTGAAAAAAAACATGCTCTTTTCATAACTTATCGTGATTAGTTATACAATCTTTCTATAAACACTTATATTAATATAGGTATAAATACTCATATATCATATTTATTTTACCATAAATAACTAATTTCAAAATAGTTTGATTATGTACTATGAATAGAAAATTTATTTTATTAACAGAAAACAGATATGTTTTAATTACTAAGTTTGATAGCTAAAAATTCAATATTAAAAAAATAGTTATTACATATAGTAGTACATCTGCATAGATAATTATCTATATAATAATGACATTTAACCACTAAACAACACCTATTCACCAAAATAACACATTGTTTAATGTTACTACTCCGTAAACTAAAAGCTTATTAACATAAACCTTTATTAATTATGAAGAGATATATTTTAAAACTTTCCAGACTGGTTTTAACCTTATCTTTTTTCATATTCTTAGCTTCCTGTGAAAAAGATGAACTTCCGGACCAGAAAGTAACGGAGAATCAAACATTAGAGGTTTTAAGCTCTAGTGTTAATGAGGGGGAGGGTCTGCTGAATAGCTCCACACCTTGTGGAACGCCTATGACAGTAGATTTTCTGGCAGGACAACACATTCTAGCAGGTCAGATTATTGTATCAAATGATGACGATTATCTTTATGTGACCTTTACAACAAGTAATGGATGGGTTATGGGAGCAACACATCTGTTTGTTGGTGATATGGCAGATTTGCCGGTAAACAAAAAGGGGAATCCTAAAATTGGACATTTCCCAGATAAAGCAACACACAACCCATATGTAACAGAATATACATATGTTTTTGATCTGTCGGAACTGAACGACTGTTATGTAATAGCAGCTCATGCTGAGGTATATCTTCTTGATGATATGGGAAATCCTATTCAGTCAGAAACTGCATGGGGCGAAGGTACACCGTTTAATGAATCGGGTAGTTGGGCAATGTATTTCTCATACTGTACTCAAGAGTGTCAACCTTGTATAATTCAACCAGAGGTATTTGATATATTCGGAGGACAGACAATTCCTGTAGGTAACCTATCTGTTACAAACGATGAACAGAATCTTTATGTAACATTTAATTTTACAGGTGATTGGTACATGGGTGTTACTCATCTATATGTTGGTACATTGCAAAATCTGCCTACAAATAATGCAAACACACCAATACCGGGACAATTCCCTTATAATGTGATGCATAACCCTTATGTACAGACGTATACATATATAATACCATTAGCGTCGTTACCAGACTGTTATATAATTGCTGCTCATGCTGAAGCACATAAACTTGATGATATGGGAAATCCTATTCAGTCAGAAACCGCGTGGAGTTTTGGAGTGGAGTTTCCTAATACAAACAGATGGGGATGGTATAGTCCTTACTGTACTCAGGTTTGTCCTTAAATAGCTATACACCAAAATAACTTATAAGATTCAGTATAAGTATTAATTACAGGAACAGTTTTTTTCATGAACAGAGGGGTATATAAGCCTCTCTGTTTGTTTTATGTATATAATGAAAAAGCCGGGTTCCCCCGGCTTTTTCTGTAAGCTACTTATGATAAGTTTATTCAATTATTAAACCTATCTATATTATCCTTTAACAGATAATCTCATTTTTATCAGGCGCCTAAAATAATATTTTATTACTGTTTTCAGGCATCTAACAAGATTTAATTTTTCAAAAATCTCTTTGTTATAATGTCACCATCAGTTGTTACAACTCTTAATATATATATTCCTCTGTTTAGCTCCGATACATCAAAACTAACTGCTGTACCATTGGCATTAATGCTCTTCACCAATCTGCCATCAACACCAACAATATTAAGTTTATCAATAACAATACTACTTTGTGTATTAACTGTAACTATACCCGATGCAGGGTTAGGATAAACAGTTACCCTGTTCTGCTCCTCTTCAGATATATTAACCGATTTCATATCAATAATAACAGTTGTTTCGCCATAAACACCCGATGCATCATTCGCAGTAGCTCTTACCCTGATAGTTCCGTTTGATTTTGCAGTTACAAGACCTGATATATCAATTGTTGCCAGATCTGCACCCTCTGTTACAGACCATGTAATCTCCTTATTAGTTGCATCCTCCGGAACAACAGTAGCTCTCATACGTAGTGTTCCGCCAACATAACCAATTACATTAATATCGTTATCGCCTCTTACAACAATACGCTGAACAAGTATCTCTGAAACCTGACCGTTAATTGTAATAACCTTCTCGCCTATTACTGTTGATACAGCAGTTGATGTAGCACGAACAATTACTGTTCCGTTTGCCTCTGCTGTAAGCAGACCTGAAGCATCTATTGTTGCTCTTCCGGTTACATTCTTTACAGTCCAGCTGACCGATTTATCTGTGGCTCCGGCAGGTAATACTGTAGCCTCCATCTGTAATGTTCCGCCATTTGCAGAGATATAACTCTTTCCTCCGGCACCAGAAACAGTAATTGATGATACAGCTGTTGACTGTCCGCTTATTGTTATAACCTTCTCTCCTCTTATACCAGAAGCATCATTAGCTGTTGCTATTACCGTTACAGTTCCATTACTTTGAGCAGTTAATAATCCGGTATCACTTATCTTTGCAGAACCGGTACCATTAGCTACACTCCATGTAACCGCTTTATCTGTTGCATCGGCAGGCAATACTGCTGCCGACATCTGTAATGTTCCTCCCTCTGTTGTAATAGTTGTTGCATCGGCTGCTCCTGTTACTGTTATTCCAGTAACCAATACAGCTGCTGCCTGACCTGAGATTGTTATCACTAGCTCTCCTTTTATTCCTGAACCATCATTTGCCGTTGCAACTACTGTTACTGTTCCATCGGTTACTGCGGTTAACAGTCCTGCATTATCTATTGTTGCCGATCCTGTTCCGTTTGTTACACTCCATGTAACTGTTTTATCTGTTGCATCGGCTGGTAATACTGCTGCCGACATTTGTAGTGTTCCGTTATCGGTTGTAATGGTTGTGGCATCGCCTGCTCCTGTTACTGTTATTCCTGTAACCAATACTGGTGCTACCTGACCTGAGATTGTTATCTCTAACTCGCCTTTTATTCCTGAACCATCGTTTGCAGTGGCAACTACTGTTACTGTTCCATCAGTTACTGCCGTTAACAGTCCTGCATTATCTATTGTTGCTGATCCTGTTCCGTTGGTTACACTCCATGTAACTGTTTTATCTGTTGCATCGGCTGGTAATATAGCTGCCGACATCTGTAGTGTTCCGTTATCTGTTGTAATGGTTGTGGCATCGCCTGCTCCTGTTACAGTAATTCCAGTAATCAATACCGGAGCCACCTGACCTGAGATTGTTATCTCTAACTCGCCCTTTATTCCAGAACCATCGTTTGCTGTGGCAACCACTGTTACTGTTCCATCAGTTATTGCGGTTAACAGTCCTGCATTATCTATTGTTGCAGATCCTGTGCCGTTGGTTACACTCCATGTTACTGTTTTATCTGTTGCATCAGCTGGTAATACTGCTGCCGACATCTGTAGTGTTCCGTTATCTGTTGTAATGGTTGTGGCATCGCCTGCTCCTGTTACTGTTATTCCTGTAACCAATACTGGTGCTATCTGACCCGAGATTGTTATCTCTAACTCTCCTTTTATTCCAGAACCATCATTTGCCGTTGCAACTACTGTTACTGTTCCATCGGTTACTGCGGTTAACAGTCCTGCATCACTAATTGTTGCTGATCCTGTACCGTTTGTTACACTCCATTTAACTGTTTTGTCCGCTGCATCAGCAGGCAATACTGCTGCCGACATCTGTAGTGTTCCGTTATCGGTTGTAATGGTTGTGGCATCGCCTGCTCCTGTTACGGTAATTCCTGTAACCAATACTGGAGCTACCTGACCTGAGATTGTTACCTCTAACTCTCCTTTTACTCCCGAACCATCGTTTGCCGTGGCAACTACTGTTACTGTTCCATCAGTTACCGCGGTTAACAGTCCTGCATCACTAATTGTTGCCGATCCTGTGCCGTTTGTTACGCTCCATGTAACTGTTTTATCTGTTGCATCGGCAGGTAATACCGCTGCCGACATCTGTAGTGTTCCGTTATCGGTTGTAATAGTTGTTGCGTCAGCCGCTCCTGTTACTGTTATTCCCGTAACCAATACTGGTGCTACCTGACCTGAGATTGTTATCTCTAACTCGCCTTTTATTCCTGAACCATCATTTGCCGTTGCAACTACTTTTACTGTTCCATCGGTTACCGCAGTTAACAGTCCTGCATTATCTATTGT
>JAOARD010000026.1 GCA_025210735.1 Bacteroidales bacterium | reverse complement strand
GGGGTCTTTGCTAAGATCTATCTCATGAAAAACTTTTCTTTGACCTTCAGAAGGAAGTATATTTTTCTCTAAACGATATTTCGTTAACCAATAATGAAAACTATCTTTTGTGTAATCTTTACCTTTTACAAATTCTCTCTGTGTTAATCCACTTGCAAAAAATAGTCCAATCTCGCTGTACATTATATCCTGTTTACTCATGCTCCAAAAGTAAATCATTAACCAGTATCTAAAAAGATGTAATTGGTCGGGTGGTTACGGTGCATCGGGTTAGATAAGCTGCCACTTCGTGGCGAATTCTGCTTGTGACAAATATAGTGTTAGTAGTTAACAGAGTATTATCTGAAAAACATACATTTTATGATACGGATTCTTGTGTTACAATATCTCTGCTATTTCTCTTTTATTATATATTGTACTTTATAATAAGTAATATGTTTGATAAGATGATTTTGATAGCACAGGTTTGCGGAGCCGGAGGCTCCTGATGAGTGTCTTTGTTTTAATTCAGAGTCTCGTTAAGGAGGATTCGTAGCAAGGCTGCTACGAAAATCATAGTTTTTTGTATACTCCCGAAAGCTGCGATACAAAAAAGACCCTGCATTAAAATAACACAGGGTCTTTAGAATATATGTAAGTAGTTTTAATTGCTGATTAGTGTGTTACATATGTATAACCTCGCCATATGCAGCTGCAGCAGCTTCCATAATAGCCTCGTTCATTGTCGGATGAGGGTGGATTGATTTAATAAGTTCGTGACCTGTAGTCTCAAGGTTACGAGCAACAACCATCTCTCCTATCATCTCTGTAACATTAGCACCAATAAGGTGTGCTCCAAGAAGCTCTCCGTATTTAGCATCAAATACAAGTTTTACAAAACCATCTTTGGTTCCGGCAGCACTTGCTTTTCCTGATGCTGTAAATGGGAATTTACCAACCTTAACTTCGTATCCTGCCTCTATAGCAGCAGCCTCTGTCATTCCTGTTGATGCAACCTCTGGCGATGTGTATGTACATCCCGGTATATTCTTGTAGTTTATTGGCTCAACATCCATTCCTGATATCTTCTCAACACAGCAGATACCTTCAGCTGAAGCTACGTGTGCCAATGCTGGTCCGTGAACAATGTCACCAATTGCATAAACACCCTCTACATTTGTACGGTAGTAGTCATCAACCTTAATTTTACCATTCTCAAGCTCAATACCAAGATCTTCTATTCCAATATTCTCAAGGTTAGGAATAATTCCTACAGCAGATAAAACAACCTCTGCCTCGTGCTCTTCAATACCTTTTTTGGTCTGTATCTTAACTTTACAAAGATCGCCTGATGTATCAACCTCCTCTACAGAAGCTTTTGTCATCACCTTCATCTTCATTTTCTTGAATGAGCGCTCAAGTTGTTTACTTACCTCAATATCCTCAACAGGAACTATGTTTGGCATATACTCAACAAGTGTAACTTTTGTTCCTATTGAGTGGTAGAAGTTTGCAAACTCAGATCCAATAGCACCTGATCCAACAACAATCATACTCTCCGGTTGCTTTTCAAGAGTCATTGCTTTACGGTATCCAATAATCTTTTTACCATCTTGTGGCAGATTTGGTAACTCGCGTGAGCGTGCTCCTGTAGCAAGTATAATATGGTTTGCTGTATAATCTGTTTTATTTCCTTCGGCATCGGTTACCTCAACTGTTTTGTTAGGCTTAAGTTTACCGCTACCAGATATTACCTCTATCTTATTTTTCTTAAAAAGAAACTGTATTCCTTTACTCATTCCGGCAGCAACATCGCGACTACGCTTTACCATTGCCTCAAAGTCAGGTTTTATCTCTCCCTCAATTGCTACACCATAGTCGGCAGCATGCTTTGCGTACTCAAAAACCTGTGCACTTTTTAGTAACGATTTTGTAGGTATACAACCCCAGTTAAGGCATATACCACCAATTTCTGAACGTTCTACAACACCAACTTTCATTCCAAGTTGTGAAGCTCTGATTGCAGCCACATATCCTCCAGGACCGCTACCAATAACTATTAAATCGTAACTCATTATATTATTTTTTATGTGTTATATACTTATATATTTTACTGACGCCAAAGATAATAACTAAAGTGAATATTATTGACGCTCCGGAAGGAATGTCGAAATAATATGCACCAAGAAGACCTGTAAGCCCGCCAACAATACCTATTATTACAGATGCTACAGCTATGCTTGAGAACTGTTTAAAGAACAGATTAGCTGTGGTTGGAGGCAGTGTTAACAAAGAGATTATCAGTATTATACCCGCAACCCTTATACTCATTACTATCGTGAGTGCTACCAGACACAGTAGTATGCAGTTGAACAGCTTTACCGGAACATTGTGTGTTAATGCATAGTCTTTATCAAAGGCTATAAACTGCACAGTTCTGTAAAACAGTGTGAAAAACACAACAACTACTACTGCAAGTCCAAGGTTTATTAATATATCTGTTGATGAAACTGTTAATATGTTTCCGAACAGAAAGCTCATCAGGTTTGGTGTATATCCCGGTGTAAGTGCCATAAATATTATCCCTATCGCCATGCCAAGCGACCATAATATTCCTATTACAGCATCCTCGCGTACTGTTTTGCTAGATGAAAAGAACTCTATACCTACTGCCGATAACACACTAAATAGTGCAGCTCCTAGTATTGGGTTAAATCCAAGAAAGTATGCCACTCCAATTCCGCCAAATGAGGCGTGGGTAATTCCTCCGGATATAAACACAATACGGCGCGATACTATATATGTACCAATTATCCCTGTAGTTATTGCTGTAAGCACTATTGTTATTACAGCATGGTTAAAGAATTTATAATTAAATAGCTCTAATATATCCATTTAGTGGTGTTTTAGTACTGTATGCGGTATATCGCCGTGCGTTATTATCTGTAGCGGGCACTGATATTCTGCCAACTGTTTCTCTGTAATGTGGTTTGACGGATGGTAGTGTAGTTTACCATTTACACATGCTATGCTCTTTACATGTTTTGATATTGTTCCAACATCATGCGATACAAGCAGTATTGCCATCTCTCTGTTCAGCTCCTTAATAATATCATACAGTTCGCCCTCAAACTTGTTATCAACATATGTGTTTGGCTCATCAAGTATAAGCAGGCGTGGTTGCGATATTATTGCTCTGCATAGAAATACCTTTTGTTGCTGTCCGCCGGATAGTTCACCTATTGAGTTTTTTGCATATCCATCCATTCCCACACGATGCAGAAGAGCTTCAGCTTTTGCTTTATCCTCTTTTTTGTATCGTTTAAATACACCAATATCAGACATCAGTCCGGACAGTACAACGTCGCGAACCGATATAGGAAACTGCTTATCGAATTTATTCTCCTGTGGCAGATAACCTATAAGGCTGCGTTTGTCGTTGCCATTATTAAACAGGTTAACAGTTCCTGAAAACGGTTTTACAAGTCCAAGAATAAGTTTCAACAGGGTAGTTTTACCACCGCCGTTTGGACCTATTACTCCAATGTAATCGTTCTCTGATACCGAAAGGTTTATATTTTCCAGTATCACTTTGTTCTCATACCCTGTTGTAACGTTATTTATTTCGAGTACTTTGTTACTCATCTTATCTTTTTAGTGAATGTTTTAGCTTCTCTGCAATATCTTCAATATTATTTATCAGATCGCCATCAAGAGGATTTATTACAATCACCTCTCCTCCTATCTCTTCTGCCAACAGTTTGGCATTCTCTTTATCAAACTCTTTCTGTATAAATACTGTGGTTATACCCTCAGCTTTTGCTTTATCTACTATCTGTTGCAGATATACCGGTGTTGGTGTTTTTCCGTCTATCTCCATAGGTATCTGCACCAAACTGTAGTCTTTTGCAAAGTATGTTAATGCAGGATGGAATATTATAAATTTAGATCCTTCATCGCCTTTAAACATCTCTTTCAGTTTTTTATCTGTATCTGTAAGTTTTGTTATAAGGTTGTTGTAATTTTTCTGCATTATATCTTTATGTTCAGGTGCAATTTTCACCAATTTGTTAAATATTATCTCTGCCTGAGTTTTTAATCTGTCTGGCGATAACCAGATGTGCGGATCGGTACCTTCATAGTGCATATGATCGCCATGGCGATGTGCTTTTGCGTATATCAAATCCTGATTCTTTGAACAGTTTATTATTGGTAGTTCAGGATTGTTTGATGCTATTTTATCCATCCATGCCTGCTCAAAACCAATGTGTCCTATTCTGAAATAGATAACCGATTTACTAAGTTCAGACATCTGTCTTGGTGTTGGTTCATACGTTGCCGGAGCCGATCCTGCCGGTATCAACACGTTTACATCAAACAGTGTATCTGCAATCTGCTCTACAAGATATTTCTGCGGTATTATGCTTACTGTCACTAAGTCTTTAGTTGTCTGTTTTTTATTGCTCTTACAAGAGAATAGTACAGCTACAAAAAGTAATAAGTATATGTATGGTCTCATAAAAATGATTTTAATAAACAAAGATATAAAAGTAGTTAAGACATAACTACTACAATAAAGTTCAAATTTTGTTTAAAAACAGGTCATAAACTGTTTAATATTTTTATCAGCTATTGTATGTGTTTGGTAAGATGATTTTATGGCACTGGTTTGCGGAGCCGGAGGCTCCTGATTGGAGTCTTCTCTTCGATTCATGGTTTCGTTAAGAAGGATTCATAGCAAAGATGCTACGAATAACACATAGTCGGGGATTGACCAAATTCAAGAAGTTGGTCTAACGAAGAGGAGCATTTATATAATTTGAATTGGATAATTATTGTAACAGACATATTTATGCATGTTACCCATTCCGATAATATGTTTCTTTATGAATAGTTGCTTTTTAAACTGCACTTTCAGTGCGATTTATACTACTCCTCAATTACCCGATGCGGTGCATAGGGTTAAATAAGCTGCCACTTCGTGGCGAATAGCGATATGGTTACTGAAATGGTTCTTATGCACGGGGTTGCGGAGCCGGAGGCTCCTGATTGGAGTCTTTCATTCTATTCAGGGTCTCGTTAAGGGAGGATTCGTAGCAAGGATGCTACGAATAACATGTTGTCGGGGATTGACCTAATTCAAGAATTTGATCTAACGAAGAGGAGCTTTATATAATTTGAATTGGATAATTATTGTAACAGATCTATTTATGCATGTTACCCATTCCGATAATATGTTTCTTTATGAATAGTTGTTTTTTAAGCTGCACTTTCAGTGCGATTTATACTATTATTCAATTACCCGATGCGGTGCATCGGGTTAAATAAGCTGCCACTTCGTGGCGAGTAGCAATCTGGTATTAGAGATGATTCTTATGCACGGGTTTGCGGAGCCAGAGGCTCCTGATGAGCGTCTTTGTTTTAATTCGAAGTCTCGTTAAGAACTATTCGTAGCAAGGATGCTATAATAAAACAAGTTAAAATATAACCTTTAATAATCGAAGCATTCTAATAATAAATACATTTTATAATAAACGTCTTCCTATTGGTTATTTATTTAGTACTTTTTTCAATAGCAAAAAAAGTACTCAAAAATGCCACCGCCACATAAAATGCTTAACGATTTTTCTTGAACAATATTTACTAAATTTTGCACTCACGTATGATCATACGTGACTCTCGGTCAAACAGCACAAAATTCTTAACGCAAATATCATTCGAAAAACCTACATTTTATGATACGGATTCATGCGCTACAATATCTCTCTGCTATTTCTCTTTTATTATATATGTATTAGGCTTGTACTATTTTCAAATTACCCGATGCGGTGCATAGGGTTAAATAAGCTGCCACTTCGTGGTGAATAGCGATATCGTTACTGAAGTGGTTCTTATGGCACGGGTTTGCGGAGCCAGAGGCTCCTGATGAGCGTCTTTGTTTTAATTCAGGGTCTCGTTAAGGGAGGATTCGTAGCAAGGGTGCTACGAATAACACTTAGTCGTGATTGACCAAATTCAGGAAGTTGGTCTAACGAAGGGGAGCTTTATATAATGGACTACGATCATGTATGACCATACATAATTCTAAAATTGGTATAACCAGTATTCAGAACGGAGGTATTCGGAATATTTTTATTTAAGTTTTTGATCTTTTTAACACTTATCGAATAACCGTATTGAATATATTTTATACATTTGTCGTGAGTTAATAAATTAAACCAATTTTATCATGAAAAAACATTTAATCACACTAGTAGCTTTAATAGCTATTTCGCTATCGTCGGTTTATGCATCGGCATACACAATACTTGGAAGTACTACTGCATGTAAAGGCAATATAAAAACTTACTCTATTCAAACTCCTGAAGGATGTCCTGTAAACTGGAGTGTAACTAATGCTACAATTATTTCAGGACAGAACAGCAACTCTATAACTGTAAAATTTAACAATAGTGGTAGTGTTACTATAAAGGCGTATACATGTTGCGATATATTAACAAAAAATGTAACTGTAAATAGTGCTCCTTCTATGTATATTAGACAGGTGCCTAACTACAATAATACTGAACTGGAGTTTGTTGCAGAGATAAGTCCGTACTCATATGGTACTTATAACTGGGAGTGCGGTTCAAACTCAATCCAGAATCAGGGCAGTAAAAAGGTTACTATATATATGAGTAATCCTGCTGTTATAAAATGTACATTTACCAACACATGCGGATCTGTTACAGCTACAACACTTCCTATGTTCCATAATAACGGAAGGTAATAAATTTGAACTTCGATATGGTTTATGGTTTTAATTAGCCTGAATACTTCTTTTAACATCAAAAGCTCCTTGGTCGGGAGCTTTTTTTATTTTTTAGTACCTGAGGCTGTCTGGCAGGAACTACATTTCGACTGCGCTCAATGTGACAAACACATAATACACAACAATATAACATGCAATATAACTTTAATAGCACTGGTTTACGGAGCCGGAGACTCCTGATTGGCGTCTTTCATTTGATTCAGTGTCTCGTTAAGGAGGTTTCGTAGCAAGGATGCAATAATAAAACAAGTTAAAATATAACCTTTAACAATCGAAACATTCTAATAATAAATACATTTTATAATAAACTTCTTCCTATTGGTTAGTTATTTAGTACTTTTTTCAATAGCAAAAAAAGTACTCAAAAATGCCACCGCCACATAAAATGCTTAACGATTTTTCCTGAACAATATTTACTAAATTTTGTGATCTCCCTTCGGTCAGACAGCACAAAATTCTTAACGTAAATATAATCCGAAAAACCTACATTTTATGATACGGACTCAAATGCTACAATATCTCTGCTATTTCTCTTTTATTCTATTACTTATTAGATTTATACTTCGCAATAAGGCTTTTTTTAGTTTCAAACGCTAAAACTATTGGAAATCACCTCAATACTACAAACCACATTATATACAAGATCTGGTATCAGACGTAATTTTGGATGGTGCACTGGTTTGAGAAAATCATGCTCAATATTACAACATCACACAGCATTTGATACTGCTTAGATTTTAAAAAAAACGCCTATTTCTTTGTTGGTTATATAACAATTTTGTTAAAAATATTTTATAACTTCATTAATGTTATTAATCAATAAATTAAATTATTATGAAAAAATCCTTAGTTTATTTAGCAGCTGTAATAGCGTTTTTGGTAATGTCTTTTAATGTTTCCGCGCAAGAAATAGTTGGCTCAACAGATGTATGCGTAGGTGATACTGAGATTTATATGTACTTTGGTGGTATTGCAGAATGGTCACTTTCGGGTGCTGATCACAACGTTGACTCCGGGGGAGAATATGGCGATACATTAATTGAGATAAGTTTTAATCAAACAGGTACTGTTTATTTAACTGCCTCAGAAGATTGGTATAATAACACTACTATTGAAATTACCGTAGAAGATTGTTCAAGATCATCAAAAAGGGACGTGTTACCTGATCAGAAGATTGCAGGGGTACTGTTTGAGGAGGATTTAAGTCAGAACAATTCTGCCTTTGAGATTTGGAAGTGATAGTTTAGCTGATATGGTTCTGTAATTATATAATACAAGCATAGATAAAAAGCTCCTTTACAGGGGCTTTTTTTGTTCCTAACACTGAAACAACTGAAAAACACGTGTGGAGTACTGACCAAATTCAAGAATTTGGTCTAACAAATAGTAGTCATCTGTAATTTGAATATGATATTTTAACAACATATATGTTTCTTTATTGAGGGTTGTTTTAAGCTGCACTTTCAGTGCGGTATCTATTATTCTTCGATTACCCGATGCGGTGCATCGGGTTAGATAAACTGCCACTTCGTGGCGAATAGCAAGATAATTCTTATGCACTTGTTTGCGGAGCCGGAGGCTCCTGATTGGAGTCTTCCCTTCTATTCTGAGTCTCGCTAAGAAGGATTAGTAGCAAGAATGCTATAATAAAACAAGTTAAAATATAACCTTTAACAATCGAAGCATTCTAATAATAAATACATTTTATAATAAACGTCTTCCTATTGATTATTTATTTAGTACTTTTTTCAATAGCAAAAAAAGTACTCAAAAATGCCACCGCCACATAAAATGCTTAACGATTTTTCCTGAACAATATTTACTAAATTTTGTGAACTCCCTTCGGTCAAACAGCACAAAATTCTTAACGCAAATATCATTCGAAAAACCTACATTTTATGATACGGATTCATGCGCTACAATATCTCTGCTATTTCTCTTTTATTATATATTCATTAGGCTTGTACTTTATAATAAGTAATATGTT
Source organism: Bacteroidales bacterium (assembly GCA_025210735.1). Lineage (GTDB taxonomy): Bacteria > Bacteroidota > Bacteroidia > Bacteroidales > UBA6680 > UBA6680. Next base: position 14,960 of record JAOARD010000026.1, on the reverse strand, counting down.
TGATAAGATAATTTTGATAGCACAGGTTTGCGGAGCCGAAGGCTCCTGATTGACTTATTTTAATTCAGGGTCTCGTTAAGGAGGATTCGTAGCAAGGGTGCTACGAATAACAAATAGTTGGGGATTGACCAAATTCAATAATTTGATCTAACGAAGGTGCTTTTATTAAACAAAAAGGATACCTGTATTTCAATCCAAAAGTATACCATTCTTATGGCACCAGTTTGCGGAGCCAGAGGCTCCTGATTGACGTCTTTGTTTTAATTAAGGGTCTCGTTAAGGAGGATTCGTAGCAAAGATGCTACGAATAACAAATAGTCGGGGATTGACCAAATTCTTGAATTTGGTCTAACTAAGGTGCTTTTATTAACCGAAAAGGGCACCTGTATTTCAATCCAAAAGTATACCATTCTTATGGCTCCGGTTTGTGTAGTCAGAGGCTCCTGATTGGAGTCTTCCCTTCGATTCAGGGTTTCGTTAAGGAGGATTCGTAGCAAAGATGCTACGAATAACAAATAGTTGGGGATTGACCAAATTCAAGAATTTGGTCTAACTAAGGTGCTTTTATTAAACGAAAAGGATACCTGTATTTGAATCCAAAAGTATACCATTCTTATGGCACCAGTTTGCGGAGCCGGAGGCTCCTGATTGGCGTCTTTCATTCGATTCATAGTTTCGTTAAGAAGGATTCGTAGCAAGGATGCTACGAATAACACGTTGTTGGGCTAAGACCACATTTCGACTGCGCTCAATGTGACAATGCTACGAATAACATGTAAGGCTAAGGGTCACATTTCGCCTGTGTTTTATGTGACAAACATATAATATACAGTAGTATAACAAATATTTCAGATTTTACATTCTATCATATTAATAGGAGTGACAATTTATTATTAATTACAATTAATATCATTTAACGCTGTACTGCCTGATATATCTGAGGCTTCATAAATAACAGATAGTAAAAGAATAAAGTATTTTTATTTTTTTGTTGGTTATGTAACAGTTTTGTTAAATTTATTTCATAACTTCATTAATGTTATTAACCAATAAATTAATTTATTATGAAAAAAACTTTAGTTTATTTAGCAGCTGTAATAGCTTTTTCGCTATTGTCTTTTAGTGTTTCGGCGCAAGCCAATCCTGATCTATTAATTTTCGGAGAGGATTTTGTCTGTGAAGCAGAAGCTCAAGTACAATATATATCTCTTGATCAATCAGATCAAGCTGCAATACCAGAACGTTGGGAGATTATGGTTCCAGGAGGAGCATGGTATTGTCCTGATCTAACACATCCTAGAGGAATATTAGTTTTTTTTCCTCCCATGCCAGAAGGTAGCGGTAATAGTGTAGTATTTGAAATAAGGGCTATTTACGAAGGTAATAATTATGCCTCAAAAACAATAACAATGTATAGATCAGGGACGTACCATTGCCCAAATTGAATTATCTGATCAAAAAAAATTGCAGGGGTACTGCTTGAAGAGGATTTAGACCAAAACAGTTCTGCTTTTGAGATCTGGAAATGATAGTTTAGCTGATATGGTTCTGTAATTACAGAATACAAGATATACAACATAGATAAAAAGCTCCTTAACAGGGAGCTTTTTTAGTGCCCAGAGTTTTTAAGCTGCACTTTCTGTGCGATTTATACTACTCTTCAATTACCCGATGCGGTGCATCGGGTTAGATAAGTTGCCACTTCGTGGCGAGTAGCCATCTGGTATCAGATGTAATTTTGATTGGCGCACTGGTTTGCGGAGCCGGAGGCTCCTGATTGGAGTCTTCCCTTCGATTCAGGGTCTCGTTAAGAAGGATTCGTAGCAAGAATGCCACGAATAACAAATAGTCGGGGATTGACCAACTTCAAGAATTTAGTCTAATGAAGGGGAGCTTTTTTTATGCACGGTTATATAGTAAGGGAATAAATTTATTTCATTTTTACCTATACATTTAAGTATATGTTTTATATATTTATATCACTACAAATTATTTACTATTAACCTAAGAAATTGTTTAAACAGTTTCTGTAAAAAACCAAAAAAGTCATGAAAAAAAGAGTTTTAGCAGTAGTGCTATTTCTAACCACTATGGTTACATGCTCGTTTGCATTCTCAAACATCGCAGGACCGTCAAGCATCTGTCAGGGCGAAACAGCAAAGTATACACTTATGATGCCTGAAGGATTAGATGTAACGTGGGAGATAACAGGTAATGCAAGAATTGTATCTCCACTAGGATCAACAAGTATTGATGTTCAGTTTTATGGTTCAGGTAATGTTACAATTAAGGCTACATCAATGTTTAATCAGGTAGATACAAAAACCGTAAGGGTAAAAAGAGCTCCTCAATTAACCATAAGACAGGTGTTTGAGTTTTTTTCTGATACAAAACTTACATTTGTAGCAGATCCTGAGCCATATTCGCACGGTACTTATAACTGGTATTGCGGGAATAATAATATTGAGCATGTATCAAACGGAAAAGTAAATATTGATATGCTTAACCCTACAACAGTTACTTGTTACTTCTACAATGGTTGCGGAAGTGCACATGCCGAGATTGAACCTAAATTCTTTTTAAAACCAACATTAGTTAAAAACAAAAAATAATGAGACAGAAACTATTATTATTAGCCCTCTTTACATTTATCTCAACAGCTTACTCTTTTGGTTTATCAAACCTATACGGTAGAACATCGGTATGTACAGGAAGTACCGCCAAATATACCCTGCTGGTAATTGGCGAGGATGTTACCTGGTCTGTTAATGGCAATGCCGAGATTATTTTCGGATTACAGACTAACCAGATTACCGTAAAATTTTACGGCTCAGGAACTGTAAGAATTAAAGCAAAAACACAATTTGAAGAGGAGGAGATTACAGTAAGTGTTATCAGAAGACCTACCGTATCTATAAGGATGTTACCATTCAATATTTCGCCTTTAAAATTTCAGGATAAGAATATGACATTTGTTGCAGATGTTACACCAAGTTCATCAGGTACATACCACTGGAGTTGTGGTTCTAATCCTATAAGTGATCCTAATAATCGTATTACCACAATTACCATGAACAGTCATGAGCTTGTAAGATGTTCGTTTACTAATTCGTGCGGAACTGCATCTGATGAGGTAGATCCAAGACATATGCTTCAGCCATTTAAAAAGAGATAGTTATGAGAAAGTTTATAGTTATTCTGACAACACTGTTTACAGTTGCAATATTAAGTAGTAGTGCTGCTTCTGTTTCAGGTACTATCTTTGGATGTAAAGGTAAAACATATACGTATAGTTTATCTGGGTCGTATAACTGTCTTTTAAAATGGGAAGTATATGGTGCAACTATTGTTTCTGGTCAGGCAACCAGCTCAATACAGGTAAAGTTTTACAGTACCGGATCTGCAACAATTAAGGTTTACGATTGCTATGGTCTTATTGCTACAAAGTATGTAAATGTTGGATCTGCACCAGAGATTACACATATTGCTCAGGTTATGGATTTCTCCTCAGGTAATACATTAACATTTGAGGCTGATATAGATTCTGATATGAACTGGTCTGCTTACTGGAATTGCGGTGCAAACAGTATAGTAAATCAGGACGATAATATAAACGCCGGTGTAAGTAAAGTAAAGATAGATATACAGAAACGCGAACCTGTAAGGTGTACTGTATCTAATATTTGCGGAACCGATACAAGGGAGTTACATAAGCACGGATATATAATGAATTTCTAACATATTAAATGTGTTAACATCAGAGAGCAGTCAGCTTATATGATTGCTCTCTTTTTTATTAAAAACTCAGGCTAAAGCTCCGGTTGTATAAATATTGCCATAAATCTTTTTGTACTCCGATGGTATTATACCTACAATCTTCTTAAATACCTTTCTGAACGATGCAAAGTCTGAGTATCCAACCTCATAACACACCTGCTCTACTCCTATTGTCTCTGTCTCTAAAAGACGTTTAGCTTTCTCTATCTTTACTTTTCTGATATATACAGATGGTGTATCGCCTGTATATTTTTTGAAGTTTCGCTCAAATGTTCTAAGTGTCATATTTGCCAACGATGCAAGATCGGCAACAGGCAGTTCTTCTGTAAAATTCTGTTCAATATATGCCTGTACCCTCTCTATATCATCGTTACCATGATTCTTTTGCAGGCTAAGTATATTAAACGATGTCTGGCTTATATCATTTATATTCACAAGGAATACTTTAGATATAAGTACCGCAACATCGTGTCCGAATATTTTATCAACAAGATAAACAATCATTGATGTAAAGGAGTATGCTCCACCACTTGTGTATATGCGCTGATAGTCGGTAATTATTCTCTCATCAACCAGATTAACATCCGGGAACATCTGTCTGAAATTATCGGCTCCCATCCAGTGTGTTGTTGCAGGTTTACCATTAAGCAGTCCGGTTGATGCAAGTATAAAAGCTCCAAGACACATAGATGCTATCTCAGCTCCTCTGTTATACTGATCGGTAAACCAATCGTTATAATCTGAGAATTGCTCTAATACCTCTTTTATATAGATAAAGTGCATTGCAGGTATTATAATCAGATCGTAGGTAATATCTCTGTTTATATTATCAATATTAACTATCGATACATCAACCTGTTTTATCTTCAAATCGGGTCTGAATGTGGCTGTTAAATCATTTATCTGACTCAACATATCATACGGTCCTATCACACTACTCTTAACAGCTTTGTCAAAATCTAATATGGCAATATTCATGGTATACTATTTATTAATCTGTTCTGAAATTGGGTTAAATATAGTATAAATAACTCAATGTCGTTTCTGCTACCTTTAATTGTCAGTTATGCCACCACCGATAATATGAATAAAGAATAATTTTGCGTATATTTAATTGTAAACTAAATTGATATATTATGAACAAGAATGCTGTAAACTGGTTTGAGATACCAGTAAACGAGATGTCCAGAGCAAAAAAATTCTATGAAACAGTTTTTAGTCTGGAGCTATCTATGTTACCAATGCCCGATGTGGAGATGGCTGCATTTCCGATGAACGAGGGTGGCGAGCACTCTACCGGAGCACTAATAAAGTGCGAGGGTTATGTACCATCAAAGTTGGGCACAATGGTATATTTTACCTGCGATGATGTTCAGATAAACTTAGATATAGCTGTAAAGGCAGGCGGCAAGGTTCTGAATCCTAAAACTGCTATAGGAGAGCACGGCTTTATAGCACATATAGAAGATTCTGAAGGTAACAAAATTGGTCTTCACTCAATAAAATAGTACTATTATGAACATGTTTATTCTGGCAGCAGGTTTTGTATCGCTGTTTGCTGTAATAGGGCATTTTGCCATGGGATACAGAATGTTTCTTAAACCTGTATTACAATCAAGTGCAGCAAATATTCCTAAAAAGGTTATGTCGGCACTATTCCATTACATGTCGGTATTTATGATTGTTACAACTCTTGTACTTATAAATGTTGGGTTAGGTACCTGCAAATTATTTAAAGCAACAGATGAGATTGTTCTGTTTATTGGAATACTGTATTGCGGATTTGCAATTGCTCAGTTAATTATTGCGGTAACATCGGGCATTAAAGGTGGTATATTCAAAATGTTTCAGTGGATATTATGGCTTACAATAGCTATATTATGTTTTATGTAATAAGATAAACACAGGCAGATGAGTGGAGCAATCTTCTCATCTGCTTATACCATACTGCATATAAAATTATCGTATGCTTTAGCAAAACGCTCTTTCCACGATTCACCTATATACACAACACTGCTATCTGTAAGCAGTAACTTGCCTCCCTCTTTTCTTGAGTATTCTGTAATATGTTTCAGGTTTATAACTACCTGTTTATGAACCCTGACAAAACCGTAATCTGCCATTAACTCCTCATAATGCTTCAGGTTACCGTTTATTAGTCGTTTGGGTTGATTAGAGAAGTGAAACTCTGTATAGTTTCCGGATGATTTACACTGTATAATATCAGAAGGTGTTACTATTATTTGTCCGTACTCAACAGGCAGAGCAATATGTTTATTACTGCTACTGTTTTTTAGTATATCTATCATAAGCTCAAGCCTCTGAATATATTCTGACATCTCACTCTCTTTATCTATTCTGCTTTTTATATCAACAGCTTTATCAAGTGGCTCTTTAAAATCATCAATAGATGTTGGCTTTGATATATAATCAATACAGTTTAATCTGAGTGCTTTAATGTAGTAATCAGAACAGCTCTGCCCTGTAATAAATATTATCTGAAACGATCTGTGAACTCTGTCAAGAATATTAAAGGCACCATTTCTGTTCCCGTGCAATACAATATCAAGAAACACCAAATCGGGTTTTATTCTGTTAATAAGTTTAACAGCCTCATCAATATCATCTGCAATACCACAAACCTCAACAGTGTCTGAATAGTAATCGGTAAGTATTCTGTTCAGAACCTCTCTGTCTTTTGGTTCATCCTCTATAATAACAGCTCTAAGTTTATTGTCTTGTCCCATAACTTTTAATTAAACACCAGATTCTCAAAATCTACTGATTTAAACTCATACATATCGTCAATAGCTTTCGGAAAACTTATAGCAACAACCGTACCGGATTCGTTCTCCTTATTCAGGTCTGATATTACCAAATTAATATCTACACCTACTATCTTCTTTATTATGTTTATCCGTCTGGTTATATTCTTTGTGCTTATGCCGTTATCTGCTCCGTTAAAAGCTCTTTTATGCAACTCTGCTGATGCCTTACGTCCAATTCCGTTATCGGTAACTACGCAGTGTAGATATTTACTATCCTGAAAGAATTTTATTGTCAGCCACCCTTTCTCTTTCAGTGGTTCCAGCCCATGTACAATTGCATTCTCAACAAACGGCTGAATTACCATTGGTGGTATATTTACCTCTTCTGCACATATATCGGGTGCAACATTTATTGTTGCTTTTTCCGGGTCATCAGCTTGTGCTATAAAATCGAACTTATTACTGAACCTGATGTGTTGCAGGCTAAGATAGTTCTCTAGCAATGCTATCTCTTTATCAAGTGATATAAGTTGTACCTCGGAATATTTAAGTGTATGATCAACCAGTGTTGAGAACTTTTTAAGACAATTACTGGCATTACGTTTATCATCAAAAAGAATAAGGTAATTAACAGATTGCAACAAGTTTTTTATAAAGTGCGGATTCATCTGACTCTTAAAATATGGCAGAGCAACCTGATATATGCCTTTCTCATATCGTCTGCGCTGTGCACTGTAGTAATAGTGCTGCATTATAACTATTACAAACAACAGAACCGATATTATTATTAAAGAAATCATATGGTGCAGATATTATCAGATTCAAACAATCGTACATACATAATAAAACGGGTTTTGTACTTAGAATATTGGTGTACATACTATTCTTAAAGCATGAGACAATATAATCATAATCTTACACAATAAGAATAGTAACTCTAAATAGAAATAAGATTATGAATAGCACAAAACACCCTAAAGGATTAGTGGTTCTCTTCAGTACAGAGATGTTTGAAAGAATCAGCTTTTACTCTATGCGCTCTATACTGATTCTCTATCTTACAAAATCGTTATTGTTTGACAAAGCTCTGGCATCTGAGATATATGGCAGTTATGCAGGTGGAGTTTATGTTATGGCAATATTCGGCGGATTTATTGCCGATCAGTTTATGGGTACCAGACGCTCTGTAATACTAGGAGGATTTTTGATGGCAATAGGTCAGTTTTTTATGTATCTGAGTGCCACCTATTACAATACACATCAGGCAATACCTTTCTTGTATACAGGTCTGTCGGTACTTGCTCTTGGTAATGGTTTTCTGAAACCCAACATAAGCGTTATGTTAGGCGATCTGTATCCTAAAAACGATAACAGAATAGACTCTGCATTTACAATATTCTATATGGGTATTAACATTGGTTCGCTTGTTGGTACTATGGTAAGCAGTATACTTGGCGAGACAGGTAATCCTGCCGATTTCAGATGGGGATTTCTTACTGCATGTCTGGGTATGATTATTGGCCTGATTATATTTATTATCTATAAAAAACGTTATCTGAAAACTCCAACAGGCGATCTTATTGGTAATCGCCCACTGAAATCAGAAAATGGACAAAAAGCAAAACTTACCACAGGTGATAAAAAACGTATTGCTGCAATTGTAATTATGTGTTGTGTTACTGTATTCTTCTGGAGTGCCTTTGAGCAATCAGGGATATCGCTCACATTTCTTGCCGATGAACATATAAACAGAGAGATATTAGGGGTAACAGTCCCTGCATCGATATTTCAGATAATAAACCCTATTGCTATACTGTTATTTGCTCCTGTATTTGTTTTAATCTGGAATAAGTTGGGCAACAGAAATCCATCGGTACCTGTAAAAATGGGCATAGGGCTATGTCTTGTGGGTTTTGGATTTCTGTTGATATCTCTTGCATCTATTGGGGCTGAGTCAGGAGATAAGATTGGAATAATATGGATTGTACTGATGTATTTTCTTCATACATGGGGTGAGTTATCAATATCGCCTGTTGGATTAAGCATGGTTAAGAAGTTATCACCCGTTAAACTTGTATCGTTGCTTATGGGTGTATGGTTTTTAACTGCCGGTATTGCTAATAAAACTGCCGGAGTACTTGCCAAGTTATATCCTGATAACTCATCAAAGATGTTTCTGGGTTATGAGATAAATACAATATCCGATTTCTATATGATTTTTGTATACCTGTCGTTCCTTTCAGGAATATTGCTTCTGGTTACAAGTAAACAGATAAATAAATTGATGAACAGTTGATAACGTAAACATATATTTATTAAATTTAAGAGAATAAACCACAAATTTTTTAACAGATTCATGAAAAAGATATATCTATTTTTTGCCCTGATATTAATTACGGCATCAGGTTTTATAACAGCTCAAGAACAGGATAATAGTAAAAGCTCTCTACTGTGGGAGATAACAGGTAAGAATCTTGATAAACCATCGTATCTGTTTGGTACAATGCATATGATACCAAAAGAGGATTTTTTTATGACCAAGTTAATTGCTGATAAAGCAAGAGAGTGTGAGGTTATGACCTTTGAGGTAAATATGTTTGGCCTGTCGTTTTCTGAGAAGATAGATATGGTACAGTATCTGCTTCTGGAGGATAAGACACTGAAAGATTTAATGAGCAGCGATGATTATAACAGGTTAAAGAGGTTTGCTGTTGACTCACTTGGCATAAGAGAGAAGAAGTTTGAGAAACGATATATAAAATTTACACCGTTTGGTCTTAACTCTATGTTTATGAAGATGTATATGGGTAAGGTTAAGATGTATGAGAAGGAGTTATATAAGATTGCCAAAAAGAATAAGAGAGAGATTACCGAATTGGAGACTATTGATTTTCAACTGAAGTTGGTTACGGATATCCCTCTTGAGAGTCAGATTAAGTATTTTCTTGATACCGACAATTTTCACGAATCAAAAGCTCTGATAAAGCCTTATAAACTACAGGATCTTGATATGCTATACTCATTAACCAATAGCAGCGATTCTGAAGATGAGGATGTAAAAGCATTTACTGATAAGTTTCTTAACGAGAGGAATATGAACTGGTTGCCAATAATTATCAGCCAGATATCTGATAAATCGTCGTTTATTGCTGTTGGTGCACTTCATCTACCCGGCAAAAAAGGCATTATTGAACTTCTAAGAGAGAAAGGTTACACTGTGAAACCGATTATTTAATGCAGTTTTACTTATAAACTGTTTAAAGTTTATCCTTCTTTATATGAAAATAAATTTAAACAGTTTCTTAACGGATCTGTAGTGCATTGCAGATCCGTTTTATTTTCCTACAATTGTAGAATACAAATCTTTAGGTATACCACATACAATAAGATACTCTTTAAGCAATCTCTCCTCCTCTTTTGTAATCTTCTCATCGGCAAGCAGCACCTTTGCAGATTCTCCTATAATACTCATTATATCTTTTGATGTAAGCCGTACTGAACTCTGACGCAATATGGCATATACAAACTCCTCCGGATTATCAGACTCCTTTACTTTGTATATAACCTCGTCAATATCGGCTTTATAGTCTTTAAATTTATTGCGCATTCTGTCTATCTCAATAGCTTCATTTTCTGTTATCTCTCCATCTATATTTGCCATATGAGTCATACAGGCAAACAGGGTATAACAGAACAGCTTTTTCCTCTCAGCCTCAACCGACACCTTATCTGCCGTACCCTCAATAAGGCTGTTACCTATAGTTCTGGTATATGTTGCATTACAGTTACTACAGTGGTAATATGTATCTACCCTATAGAACGGAAACAGTGGTATTAAGAAGAGCGAGAACCACTGTTTAAGATCTGTAAGTACAAGATCTGAATCGCAGTTTGGACATGACTTTTTAAGCAGTTGGTTTACTCTGCCCGATTTCACTATTTTTTCTTTTATATCAAAAAACAACGACATAGTCTAAATATTTGTTACTAACAATTTAAGAATATCATTGCTAAAAGAAAAGAGACCACTACAAAAATATGTAGCAGCCTCTCAATTTATCTAAAACATGGGACTTACTTAACCATTAGCTTTACAGCTTCAGTATGATTGTTATAATTTACCTTTACAACATATATGCCATTTGGCAGATAGAATATATTTACTCGTTTACAATCTGATGATATGTACGATGAATAAACAAGTTCGCCATTCACATTATATATTTTTGCGTAACGTCCTTCTGCTCCGCATATATTTATATAGTCGTCGGCAGGATTAGGGTAAACAGTTAATCCGCTTATAACTGGTATATCCGGCAGCTGTGGTACTCTCTCTCTGCTCTCTGCCGATTGCGACGAAGCATTAATTATAAATGAGTAGTCTTTAACCTCTCCAAGATATGTTTCAGGATCGCATGGTCCTACTGTTGTGTTGTAGTATGCCATACGTGCTCTCAATCTTGTGAGTCCAAGAGTTGCTGACTCTGGTACAGTAATGGTTACTGGTGATGTTCCATCGCTATGTCTGCGATTATAAACCTTCTCTCCTGCATCTGTAAAGTCACCATCGCGGTTCCAGTCAATCCATATTACAGACTGAATTGGTCCCCATCCTATATTAGGTGTTATATTAACATCAATATTACTTCCGCGTTCAGCAAATATAAACTCTGAGTTGGTAAAATCAGTATACTTACCAAAGGTTCCGTAGTGAGTGTAATCACCTACCTGTAGTTTCTTAATGTATATATCGTCTCTGTTTGTTGATATATTCGGAGTACAGTAATTTACATCATCAGCTACTGTTGATACTGTTAAGATATCAGAGAAGTCTGACAGGTTATTATATCTGTCTTTTGCTCTTACCTTTATTGTATATTGAGTATCTGGTGTAAGGTTATTAATAACCGCTCCGGCGTACTCTGTTGTTCTGTTCAGTTCACCATTAACATATAGTTCATATCCCATCAATACTGAGTTATCGGTAGATGGATTCCACTTAACATTAATAACAGTTGTTCCTACACCGTTTGCATGTAACTGTTGTGGTACTGTTGGTGGTACATCTTCAACCAGATCAGGATTGTCTTTTATTAATATTGTATAGTCCTCAACCTCTCCAAGTCCGTTTCTGTATCCACATGGGTCTGCATATGAGCTGTAGCTATATCGTACGCGCATACGTGTAACACCTGCCTGCGATTTATCAGGTACGGTAACTGTTGATGTATACACTCCCGAATCTCCTGTCTTCTTAAGCACAGTTTCGTTATCTGCAAAAAATCCGTCTCTGTTCCAGTCAATCCATGCAATAACATGATTTGGTCCCCATCCTTTGTTTGTCTCTACTGTAAGTGCCTCATCAGTTCCATATGTTACAGGTAGTATAATATTTGTAAAGTCGGCATATCCGTTTGCAGGAAAATCGTCTGAGTTATTTGTTGCGCCACCAAGCGATACTACATTAATAAATTCATTGTCTCCGTCAGTTGTTGCTGCGCAATATGATAAATTACTACCCTCAATTACTGTAACAAAGTTATTAACTGTTTTTGTATTGGTTACATTACCAACACCTGTTACTGTAAGTGTTACAGGATATACTCCCGGCTCAGCATATGTAACAACAGGTGTTAACTCCTCACTTTGCGAGATATTACCACCACTAAAGTTCCACTGAATATCTTTTATATAACCTGTTGATTTATTACTGAACGTTACTGATCCTCCAGTTATAATTGTTGTCTGCTCCGATACAAAATCGGCAATTGGATTGTCCGGTACATCAGAATCGCGAAGTGATCCTAATATTCTGAAATCGGCACTGTTTCCATTCACATTATGATAGTAACCAGCAAGGTATTTGAAGTTATTAACAAACTTACTCTCTTTCATCTCTCTGATAATAACATCAAGAGAGTCGCCAAATGCAGGTCCGTTTACAGTTCCGTCAATAGCAAATCGTTTTAGCATGTTTGTTGAGAATTGCGATACTGTTGCTGTTTTATCAGGGAACATCTCATTAAACTCATTCTGAATATGCGCTGTATTACCAATTGACAAAAGATTATCATCTTCCCAGTCAGTGGATGCTGTCCAATAAGTCCCGGCATTGTTTGCCACCTGATTCAGGTAGTTTTTATATGCCTGGTTAAATGCAGCGTCAGATTTAAGTTGATTCAATCTGTTATCAAACGCCGAAATATTATCGGTATATATATAATTGCTCAACTCTCTAAGCGTCTCAATATCATTCTCCATAAGATATGCCCAAACCATACATGCATATCTGTAGAATGTAAATCCGCTATCGTAACTTGCCGAGAATATTTCAGAAGGAGTCATATATGCCGACTCTCCGTCTCTCTTAATATTCCATGCAAATGAATCTCTTATTTTAACACCATCAGAATCTGTACTTCCGGCAAACATCTCTGCCATACCTTCTTCCCACCAGGTTAGTCGGTTATTCTGAAAGAACTCTGTTGCTCCCCAGAAACCATTCTCCATATATCGTCCCTGAAGATAGTGCACATACTCATGTCTGAATAACTCTTCAAGTGAGTATATACTCTGCTGCGGAGTTCTCTCATATGTATAGAATGTAGCTCCTTTCTCGATATATATACCTCCATTATTTGTTGGTAATCCATTAAGCAGGTACTGATACTTTATATAATCATCCTTTGTTCCGTAAACAACCATTGTTAAGGTTTCGTTAGGATCGCCAGGTACTGGTGTGTCGCGTTGCAGAAGTCTGAATACCTGCGCTCTTACCTGTGTTGCAGCATAGTATAATCCTTCTGTCTGTTTGTATGAAAGAGGTGTTTTAACAACCATCTTACCATCATCAAATATCCATGTATTCGGAAACAGTTTATCTATAATAGCCTGCTTTATTGCTACCGGATCAAGATGACACAAACCATATGTTGCACAGTTTCCATGCTTCTTAAGAGCCTCAACTGCTTTCAGGTATTCAGGGCTATCATCAGAGTAAGTGTTAATAATATTTACCAGCAGTGGTTCAACCTTTGGCAACAGATCAGGTACCGATGCCATACGGCACAACTCCGATGCAGCATTACTTGCCATAAAGCTAAGCTCCTCACTTGCTCTTATCTCTGCATCGCATGCATAACTGCCAAGTGTATTAAAGAACTCACTATCGTTTTTAATAGCATTTACCCATTCAGCATCTGCCGGCTGACTTGCTCTGAAGATATAGAAGAAAACACGGTTATATGCTGTTGCATATTTCCTTAGTAATCTATCGTCTGATATCGATTTCCACGACTTATCAACAGCAACCTCCCTTAGAGCACTCTTCATTATCTTTATTACACCAGCATCGGCTCTTGTTCCCGGATAATCGCAGTTTATAAGAAACTCATCCAGAATTGTAAGTGACTCTTCGGTATTATCAAACAGATGCGAATTGTTTTTAAAGTAACCAAAAGCAATCTTGTGCCAACGCTTAGATTCAGAGTTCAGTTCAAAGTCGTTTTTATAGAACTCATGATATATTGCCGTATGCATATATACATTAAGTCCATACAGCCCTGACGACAATGTTCCGTTATAGCTGACACTCTTGTTGTATATGGCCCTCTCAACAGCCTGTATTTTATCGTTTGAATAGAGATAATATGCGGCTCCGGCATCGTAATCGTACAGGCATTTTAAGGCTGCTTTGTAATCAGTTGCCTCCTCTAACTTATCAACAAGATCATATACATTAAGTGCAGACCAACCTCCCATTGTTGTTGGCCCTGTCCATGCGGCTCTTGATTTTGTTGATAACAGATCTGATTGTAGTTTTTCAGGTTCAGCAGGTGATTTAATCTTTGTAGATTTTTTCGGTATCTCTTTTACTCTTACTGCATGCGATGATCTGATTTTATCGTTGTTGTATTGCGAGTATCCTGAGATACTGTAGATAAAACTCAATAGAAATATTGAGACAATAGTTATATGTTTCATATGCTTCTTTTTTAATTGTTATATGTAACCCGCATGGTCTAAGTAATCCTCTTTAAAAGAAGATCATTTTTTATGCAAGTTTCATAAATATTAAATTTTATAGTTATGTAGCAATCCGGTCTTAATACGTAATACGCACTAAAACTTTTTATTACAAAAAATTGATAAAGCTTTACCTAACTAGTTAACATGAAATCGGGTCCCGAAATATTTCTACAACAATTACAGATAACGGCGGGTATTCAACAGATAAGACACTCAAAGAGCCCCTTATAATCCCTGTTTTGACATAACTAAACCACTATGGACTGAAAGTCCATAGGTTTAACTCGGATGACTGAAAGTCATCCCCTCATTCCAATATAAAATTGGAATTATCGGTATCTCCTGATTTTCGATGATGCTCCAAATATTCATTAACCATCTCATCTG
>JAOARD010000025.1 GCA_025210735.1 Bacteroidales bacterium | reverse complement strand
CTATTAGTGGAGAGTATATACCTGTTGAGCATAAGAATATACTTATTACGTTTGATTACAATACAGAGTTTTATAATGTTGAACCCAAAGATTTTATTGTAGTAGATGAATCATTTGGTGTTTTTTATGATTTGAAAGAACCTAGTAACTACAGAATTAGGGCTACATGGCAAAGATATATAATACCTGAAAAATGGAGATGTTCATGGTTCTATGTATTAATAGGTAAAGTAAAAAAGCTAAAAGAAGATATAGATACAACATCTCCGTGGCGTAAGTTTATTATTGAAAAGTGATGCGTATAGAATTTGTATGATATAGTATAAGAATCAGATCACACTTTACACATGTGTGGAGAAAACATTGGCGACAAAATATATGACTATGAAAAAAATGAGAATAATACCAGTTTTAATACTATTATCATCACTGCTGTATAGTTGTAGCTTTTCTACAATAGAAACGAATCCACCACATAGGTATACTAATTTGTTTAAGGACTCTGTTTTAACTAATCTCTCTTCAGAAGTCATAGTGTCTTTAACAAATGATACCATCTTTGAATATTTATATGATGATAAGTATACGGTAGTTGTTTTAGACTCTAAAATATCAGAGAAATGGAATCTGGTTAATGTTAAAACTGATATTTTAAAAGGAACTAATTTAGATTCAGAATACGAATATACATATGGTAACTTTGGATGGGGAAGTACTAAACTTGGCTTTGAGTTTTATTTGTATTCAGATGTATTCGATAATAAAAGTATCACTAATTTATCTCTTCAAGTTCAGGGAAGGTGGGATAAAATGTATTATGATGATAATACAATAGTATATGATGTGTATTTTTCGGAATTATCTATAGGTATATTAAACAACAAACCATACTACATTGTGAAATCCAGAGGAGATAATAATGAAAGGATGTTTGTTGTATTTAAGAACGTAAATGGTAAAGTATACACCATATTAATAAATGGATATAAAGGAGAACTTCGTAAGAATACATTTGAGATAATATCTGGAGTAAACTGATAGTGCCTCATATATTTAGGATTTATGTATTTTAAGAAGTAATTGGTAATAAAATGCGAAGGTGTATTATATTGATTTCTTATATGAGCTTTGTTTATTACAGATGTAGAATCATGAAATATTATTGGAAGTGTGTCAAGTTATAAACTTTATAGTAAATGAATATTGAAGAAGAAGAACCAATAAAAGTTATACTACGTTTTTTTAGAAACTTGGCTATAATGTTTATTGTTTTAGTGATAGTTGGATTACTTGTTATTAATCTAACTGAAGTGAAATATGTTAAAATTAGTGAAGAGTATCCTGATATTAAGAATGAACATGTTTTATGTGATAAAATTAGTGGCTTCTATTCTCCTGAAGGAGTTGCATATAGGGGGAGTCCTTATGTGAAGTACTTTCAGACAGTGAAAGGAAAAAAATATCGTTTAGGTACAGTTTCTGATTCCTCAGATAAATATCTTTTAGAAGATATTTTACATATTCACG
The DNA here is from genome assembly GCA_025210735.1 of Bacteroidales bacterium. Classification (GTDB taxonomy): domain Bacteria; phylum Bacteroidota; class Bacteroidia; order Bacteroidales; family UBA6680; genus UBA6680. The sequence continues at coordinate 45,301 of JAOARD010000025.1, read as the reverse complement.
ACTCTATAGTAAAGAAAAAAAACAGTGTTAATATTTATATTAAGAAAAGTAATAGTGAAAGAGTATATTCATTTATACTTGATACAACTACGCATAAAAATACAACCCCATGGTGTTTTAGGTTGTTTACTAAGTAAATTTTATAGAATATATGTTAAACCACCCACCCATTCTCATCCAGATGGGTGGGGATTGTATATTAGCATACCACATTAACCTTAATACACACCATCTCTTGAAGTTTTTTGGTTGTATTAAGCTTAGTTTGGTGCTTTTACTGTTCTCGGTTTGGCATATTATGTGAATATGGTCAGGTTTGTTAATTTTTTCCGGTCTCTTAACCTCAATATGGGCTGTCTTATTATCTTTTTTTAGGTTCCTAACCCAGGATGGCCAATCTTTTTAATTTTTTCCAGCTTCGTACTTGAATATGATCAGTCTTTTTAATTTTTTCCAGCTTCGTACTTGAATATGATCAATCTTTTTAATTTTTTCCAGCTTCGTACTTGAATATGATCAGTCTTTTTAATTTTTTCCAGCTTCGTACTTAAATATGATCAATCTTTTTAATTTCTTCTGGTTTCGTATCTAAATATGACCTATTAAATTAATTTTTTATCAGATCTTAACCTTAAGAGAGTCGATTTTCTAATCTTTTTTTAGCTTCCTAACCTCAGTATTGCCAATTTTTTTAACTTTTTTCGGCATAATAGGCTATGATGATCAATTATCCTTTTTGGTTGATGTATCGTAGCTTGCGAGGCTAATTTTGTCTGTATTTTATATACAACAACAAAAAAGGCTACCTGTTCCAGATAGCCTTTTTATGTTTATTATAAATTAATTGTTACTCTTTGTCAAGAAATGGGTAACGGTAATCTGTTGGCGGAACAAATGTCTCTTTAATAGTACGAGGCGATACCCAACGAAGAAGGTTGATCATAGATCCTGCCTTATCGTTAGTTCCTGATCCTCTTGCACCACCAAATGGTTGCTGACCAACAACAGCTCCTGTTGGTTTGTCGTTAATGTAGAAGTTACCTGCTGCATTTGACAAACGTTTTGTAGCTCTCTCAATAGCATAACGATCTTCAGATATAATAGATCCTGTAAGAGCATAAATTGATGTATTATCAAGTATCTCCATAGTCTCTTCAAACTTCTCATCGTCGTATACATAAATTGTAATAACCGGTCCAAACAGCTCCTCAACCATTGTTATATATTGTGGATCTTTAGCCTCAATTACTGTTGGATGTATAAAGTATCCTACAGACTTATCGTAAGTACCACCAATTACAATCTCAGCATCCTTATCTTTCTTAGCATTATCAATTGCCTCAGCAAGTTTGTTGAATGAAGCCTCGTCGATAACTGCGTTAAAGAAGTTTCCGAAATCCTCTGTACCACCAATCTTGAATGATTCAACATCTTTCTTAACACCTTCCTTAACAGCTGCCCACATGCTCTTAGGTATATACGCTCTTGAAGCAGCAGAACACTTCTGTCCCTGATACTCAAATGCACCTCTTGATATTGCTGTAACAACAGTCTGTACATCAGCCGATGGGTGAACCATGATAAAATCTTTTCCACCAGTCTCACCAACAATTCTTGGATACGACTTGTAGTTGTGGATATTCTCACCAATAGTTTTCCAGATATTCTGGAATACACCTGTTGAACCAGTAAAGTGGATACCAGCAAACTCAGGATGAGAGAATATAACATCACCTGCAACCGGACCAGAAACGTACATAAGGTTGATAACTCCGTCAGGAACTCCTGCAGCCTTAAATACCTCCATAACAACCTTAGCTGAGTATACCTGAGTATTTGCAGGTTTCCAAACAACAACATTACCCATCATAGCAGGTGCTGAAGGAAGGTTACCGGCAATAGCAGTAAAGTTAAACGGAGTAAGTGCAAAAACAAATCCCTCTAGCGGACGTTGCTCTACTCTGTTCCAAACACCATCAGACGATTCTGGCTGTTGTTTGTAAATCTCTGTCATATAGTTAACGTTGAATCTAAGGAAGTCTGCAAGCTCACAAGCTGAGTCAATCTCTGCCTGAAATGCATTCTTACTCTGTGCCAACATTGTTGCAGCGTTTATTTTAGCTCTGTACGGACCAGCTATAAGATCAGCAGCCTTTAAGAAGATAGAAGCTCTGTGCTCCCACGAAAGGTTAGCCCACTTCTCTTTTGCAGCAAGAGCAGCATCAATAGCCATCTTTACATGCGATGCATCTCCTCTGTGGAAATGTCCAAGAGTGTGATTAATATCGTGTGGAGGAAACATACGACCCATATTTCCGGTCTTTACCTCTTCGCCACCAATATACATTGGCACCTCAATCTCTTTTGAACGTGCTTCTTCAATTGCTTTCTTAAGCTCTGCTCTCTCTGGTGTGCCCGGTGCGTAGCTGTTTATAGGCTCGTTTTTAGCCACCGGAACATTATAGAATCCTTTTGCCATTTTGTGTTTTATTAAGGTTTTAAAATTTGTATACAAAAATATATTTTCAGTTGTGCTAATATATGATTTTAATCACATTTTGTAATTTTTATCAAACTTTAATTTTTGTTGATTACTCTTTTGTATTTATTGTACGGGTTGATACTAAACGATCGTATCTGTAAATCGGGTCGTTATAGTAAACATACACGTTGTATACATTCTGAGTATCGAAATGAGTTCCTGAAAAAATATTCTGCTTTATCTTACCATCCGGTAATTTTATAACATATTTATAGTTGTAATATCCCTGTTTTAACATCAGGGTTATCTCGTAATTTTTGTTATCCTCATTCCATGTAAGCATATTTTTTCCGGTACACTCCCAATCGGTTAGCTCTCCGTATAAGTATGGTTTACCCAGAACAATTCGTCTGTCGTAATCAAGAGTAAAGTGTACAAACATGTAGTCTGCCTCCAGATTACTATCCTGCGATAGATCTCTTTTAACAAGATATTTTCCGTTTATATCTCTGTGATAGAAGTAAGGCTCAAACAGCAAATCCTTATCAGGATGCAGATCGGCAATGTAGTAGTCGTTAAACATACCAATGCGCTTTATCCTTTCAGACTGATACTTCTCATTCTTTATATCCAGATATCTGAACTCATTACCTCCTTTAAACACCATGCTGTCGCGGTCATTATATATAATAACATTATCCCTTACCTGATCGGGTCTGTTATACATTCTTACAGTGTTCCAGTCGTTATTCTGCAGTACAGCAACAAATATCTGAGAGTACGGATCGTTAATATCCATCATTCTTGTATTTATCTCAAGATTTATCTCCTGTGCAGTCTGGTAATTATTTCCGCCCAATGGTCTTTTATATCTGTACTCAATTGTTGTTTGTGGCTCGTACACTGTAAACCTCTTACAAAGTACAATATCCTCAAGTGAGCTGTTTGAATATACTCTAACTACATAGTTACCCGATTTGGTAATGTTTATATCGTCGTTTGGTAACTCAAGCGAATAGTGCACGTAGGGTACAAGTGTATTAAATGAGTAGTCGTAATCTGATATAGGATTCTCATTAAAGCCCGACAGGTATTCAGACTTCATAAGATTACTCTCACGCCAGTTCTTATCACAATGTGTAATTGTATAATAATAGTCAATAGGATCGTTGTTAAGATCGTCAAAACTAAGAACAACCCTCTCTGCTGAGTTTAATCTGATATTAGGATTAGATAGCTGATTACCTTTTTGATAAAAAAGTACTGTTCTGATGTTTTTTTTGTAAACAATTTCTCTGTAATAGTTGTTTACAGCCTGAGCTTTTATTGTTATTTGAAAAACAATAAGAGTAATAAATATAGTTAAAAATTTTACTTTGTTAAAGTTCATTGTCTGTTAAAATTCGTGTTTTATAAAGGTATATTTTACATTTTAATTTATGAAGGATAGATAGAGAATTAACAAATAATAACATTTAAAAAATTGTTAAGATGCAGTTTAACAGGTAATTGTTTTAAAAAAGGAGCTTAAGTATACAAAAATCTATATTATTGTATACAATGTTTTATAATTGCTTGTGTAAGCATCAGAAAAGAATAATTTTGCTAACTGAAAAATAAACTAAATTTTAGTATGTCTCAAGTTATTAACATAAAGCGTGGATTAGACATCAAAATTCAGGGTAAAGCAGAAAAGGTTTTGCTCAGAGCGCCTATGGCAGAGAGGTATGCAGTAAAGCCTACCGATTTTGTTGGGGTTACGCCTAAACTGACCGCAAAGGTTGGGGACAGGGTAAAAGCAGGAACTCCCTTGTTTTTTGATAAGAAAAATCCGGATGTAATTTTTACATCGCCTGTGAGTGGAGAGATTGAGTCTGTTGTACGTGGCGACAGAAGAAAAATCCTGGAGATAGTGATTAAGGCTGATGATCAGGTTGAATATGAAGAGTTTGGTAAGGTTGATCCGCTGGGTTCTGATATTGAATTGATGAAGCAACACATTTTAAAGAGTGGTTTGTGGCCATCATTTATTCAGCGTCCTTACGGAATAATTGCTAATCCGGCAGATACTCCTCGTGATATCTATATTTCGGGATTTGATACTGCGCCATTGGCTCCTGACTTAGATTTTGTTATCAAAGATCAGGGCGAAATGTTTGCCAAAGGTATTGATGTAATTAAGGCATTTACACAAGGTAATGTAGTTATTGGTGTTGATGCTACATCGGCTCTTAATAGTGTTTATAAGAACCTGAAAGGTGTTATGATAAACTCTTTTAAGGGTAAACACCCTGCCGGCAATGTTGGAGTTCAGATAAACAAAACAAACCCAATTAATAAGGGCGATATTGTCTGGACAATTAATCCTCAGAATGTTGTTATGATTGGACGCTTGTTTACTGATGGTGTGTATGATGCATCAAAGATTGTAGCTATAGCCGGATCGGAAATTAAGAAGACCGGTTACTACAAGATGATTGCAGGAGCTTCAGTTAGCAGCATAACAAAAGATAATGTAAACGAAGGTGATATACGATATATTAGTGGTAATGTTCTTACTGGTAATCAGATATCAAAAGACGGATATTTAGGATATTATGACGGGTTATTATCTGTTATACCTGAAGGTAACCACTCTGAATTTTTAGGTTGGGCTATGCCGGGACTTAATAAATTCAGTATGTCCAGAACATTCTTTTCATGGTTAACACCAAATAAGGAGTATAATCTAGATACTAATTATAACGGAGGCGACAGAGCGTTTGTAATGAGCGGTCAGTATGAGAAGGTTATGCCAATGGATATATATCCTGTGTTTTTATTAAAGGCCATTCTTGCTGAAGATATTGATAAGATGGAGCAACTTGGTATTTACGAAGTTATTGAAGAGGATTTTGCTCTTTGTGACTTTGTTTGTACATCAAAAATTGAGACACAGAAGATAGTTAGAGAAGGTCTTGAATTAATGATCAAAGAGTTAGGATAAGTAAACGAGAATCAGTTACCTATTTTAACTGATGATCATAAAATAAAAAATTGAAGATACAGATGAAAGCTTTAAAAAAGTTTATGGATAATATCAAGCCCCACTTTGAAGAGGGAGGGAAGCTTGGTAAATTCAAATCGGTATACGAGGGATTTGATACGTTCCTGTTTGTTCCTGATAAGGTTACAAATATAGGATCGCATATCAGAGACGCGGTTGATCTGAAACGTACAATGAGTATTGTTGTACTTGCATTGGTTCCGGCGTTGTTGTTCGGAATGTACAATGTGGGTTATCAGTACTTTTTATCTATAGGTCAGGAAGCTGGTTTTTGGGACATGTTTCTGCATGGTCTTGTAAGAGTACTTCCGTTAGTTATAGTTTCATATGTTGTTGGTCTGGGTATTGAGTTTGCTTTTGCTCAGATTCGTAAACATGAGATTAACGAAGGATTTCTGGTTAGTGGAATGTTGATACCACTTATTATACCAGTTGATACTCCGCTATGGATGGTTGCAGTGGCAACAGCATTTGCGGTAATTATTGGTAAAGAGGTGTTTGGTGGTACAGGTATGAATATCTGGAACCCTGCACTTATAACACGTGCATTCCTGTTCTTTGCGTATCCGTCAAAGATGTCGGGAGATTTTGTTTGGGTTAGTGGCCTTAGCTCAGGCGAGGGAGTTGTTGATACTTTCTCTGGTGCAACACCGCTTGCAAAAGCAATATCTCAGGGAACAGATGCATACTCAGTATGGGATTCGTTTGTAGGACTTATTCCCGGATCAATTGGTGAAACATCTACTATTGCAATAATTCTGGGTGCAATAATACTGTTGTATACAGGTATTGCAAGCTGGAAGATAATGTTATCTACAGTAGTTGGTGGACTTGTAATGGGGTGGATTTTCCAACTATTTGCAGTTAATCCGTTTATGTCGATACCAGCATGGCACCACCTTATTTTAGGAGGGTTTGCATTTGGAGCTGTGTTTATGGCTACAGACCCGGTATCGGGAGCTCAAACAGAGAGAGGTAAATGGATATATGGATTCCTGATAGGTTTCTTTGCGGTAATGATCAGGGTATTTAACCCGGCGTATCCTGAAGGAATGATGCTTGCAATATTATTAATGAATACATTTGCTCCGCTTATTGACCACTACGTAGTTCAGGGTAGTATAAGCAGACGTTTAAAAAGAGCAAAAGTTAAAGCCTAATAGAGTATAGATATGAGTAAACAAAGTAATTTATATATATTTCTTTATGCCTCTGTAATGGTAGTTATAGTGGCTACAATTCTATCTGTTGCTGCAATATTTCTTAAGCCATATCAGCAGAAGAATCTGGAGATAGAGAAGAAACAGGATATTCTAAGATCGGTTAAACTGGCTACTAAGGCAAGCGAGGTTGCTGATAAGAACAGCTATGTAGAGAAGGAGTTTGCTAAATATGTAGTTGAACAACTTGTTATTGACTCTAAAGGTAATGTTAAGAGCGGAATGAGTGCTTTTGATATTAAACTTAAAGAGGAGTTGGCAAAACCTGTAGAGAAGAGAAATCTGCCATTATATATTTGTAAACTAGATGATGGTAGTCTGAAATATGTTATTCCGGTACGCGGAAAAGGTCTTTGGGGCCCTGTATGGGGAAACATTGCTTTTAATGAGGATATGAATACTATTTATGGTGCTGTATTCTCACATAAAGGTGAAACTCCTGGACTTGGAGCTGATATTGATAAGGACTTTTTTCAGGATCCGTTTGTAGGAAAGCAGATTCTTGAGAACGGAAAGTTTGTTTCTATTACTGTTGTTAAAGGAGGAGCAGCGCCATCAGATGTTCATGGTGTAGATGCTATCTCTGGAGGAACAATTACGTCAAAGGGTGTTGAGGACATGATTAAGGATTGTCTGAACGCTTATGTACCATATTTTTCGAAAAACAGAAAATAAAAAATTGATATGATGAGCGAAAAAGAACCATTGTTTTCATCAAAGAATCTGAAGCTTCTTACAAATCCGCTTAATGAGAATAACCCGATTACTGTTCAGGTACTTGGTATATGTTCGGCATTAGCGGTAACAGTTAAGCTTCAGCCGGCTGTTGTTTTAGCTATCTCAGTAATGGTTGTGATGGCTTTCTCAAATGTGATAATATCGTTACTACGTAATACAATACCATCGCGAATAAGAATTATTGTACAACTTGTGGTTATTGCATCGCTTGTAATACTTGTAGACCAGGTACTAAAAGCATTTGTTTACGATGTAAGTAAACAGCTTTCTGTATTTGTTGGTCTTATTATTACAAACTGTATAATCATGGGACGTTTAGAAGCGTTTGCACTTGGTAACAAGCCATGGCCATCGTTACTAGATGGTATTGGTAATGCTGCCGGATATGGCGGAATACTTATTATTGTTGCGTTTTTCCGTGAGTTATTAGGTTCAGGTACCGTATGGGGATTTAAGGTTGTACCTGAAGCGTTTTATGAGTTAGGCTACTTTAATAACGGACTTATGATTCTTCCGCCAATGGCACTTGTTGTTGTGGGTGTTATTATCTGGGTTCAGCGTAGTCGTAATAAAGATTTAATAGAGTCTAACTAGTTTAAAGAGATTTTGATATGCAAGATTTGATAAATATTTTTGTAAAATCCATCTTTGTTGACAACATGGTATTTGCATACTTTTTGGGTATGTGTTCGTACCTGGCAGTATCAAAAACTGTAAAGACATCGGTTGGACTTGGTTTAGCTGTAATTTTTGTACTATTTATTACAGTTCCTGTAGATTATCTTCTTAATAAATATATACTTGCTCCGGGCGCAATGACATGGTTAGGAGAGGAGTTTGCTACTGTTGATCTTAGCTTCCTTAGCTTTATAATGTTTATTGCCGTAATTGCATCTATGGTGCAGTTGGTAGAGATGGTTGTAGAGAAATTCTCACCTGCACTATATTCGTCGTTAGGTATTTTCCTTCCGCTTATTGCTGTAAACTGTGCTATTCTTGGAGGATCGCTATTTATGCAGGAGCGTGAATATAACTCATTGGCAGAGGCAACGTCGTTTGGTTTAGGATCAGGTATAGGATGGTTTTTAGCTATTGTTGGTATTGCAGCAATACGTGAGAAACTTAAGTACTCAAAAGTTCCTGCACCTCTGCGCGGACTTGGTATTACATTTATTGTTACCGGTCTTATGGGTATAGCTTTTATGAGCTTTATGGGTATCAAATTGTAGTTTAATTAAGAAATTCAATTAAGATGATTATAGCAATATCTTCAACAACAGTTATATTAAGTGGGGTAGGTGTATTTCTTCTTGTTATACTACTATTGGTGTCTATGCTGTTGTATGCAAAGAAGAAACTTACTCCGTCAGGAGAGGTTAAAGTGAATATTAACGGGGAGAAAGATCTTGAGGTTGAACCGGGATCAACCCTGCTTAATACAATGTCTGATAATGGTATCTTCCTTCCTTCGGCTTGTGGAGGTGGTGGAACCTGTGGTATGTGTAAGTGTCAGGTTGAAGAGGGCGGTGGCTCTATTCTTCCTACAGAGACAGGATTTTTTACACGTAAAGAGCAACAGAGCGACTGGCGATTAGGTTGTCAGGTTAAGGTTCGTCAGGACATGAAGGTTAAGGTTCCTGAAGAGGTAATGGGTATTAAAAAATGGGAGTGCGAAGTGGTATCGAACCATAACGTGGCTACATTTATTAAAGAGTTTGTTGTTAAACTACCTGAAGGAGAAACTCTTGATTTCCGTTCGGGAGGTTATATACAGATTGATGTTCCTAAGTGTAATGTAGGTTTCAAAGATTTTGAGATTGAAGAGGAGTATCGTGACGAGTGGGATAAGTTTAATATGTGGGATCTGAATATGAAGAACAGTGAAGAGACATACAGAGCTTACTCAATGGCAAACCACCCTGCTGAGGGAAATATTGTAATGCTTAATATACGTATTGCAACTCCACCTTGGGACAGAGCAAAGAATGGATTTATGAATGTTAATCCGGGAGTTTGTTCTTCATATATATTCTCGCTTAAACCGGGCGATAAGGTTACTGTTTCGGGACCTTACGGTGAGTTCTTTATTAAGGATACTAAACGCGAGATGATGTTTATTGGTGGTGGTGCCGGAATGGCTCCAATGCGTTCGCACATATTTGATCAGTTCCTTACACAGAATACCGACAGAAAAGCTACGTTCTGGTACGGAGCGCGTTCTAAAAGAGAGGTGTTCTATCAGGATCATTTTGATAAAATAGAGGCAGAGAATCCTAACTTTAATTTTGAGATAGCTCTTTCTGAGCCTCAGCCAGAGGATAACTGGGAAGGAAAGACAGGATTTATACATCAGGTTATTTATGATGAGTATCTGAGCAAACATGAGGAGCCGGAAGAGATAGAGTACTATCTGTGTGGACCTCCGATGATGAACGATGCAGTTCAGAAGATGCTTTGGGATCTTGGAGTGCCTGATGAGAACATTATGTTTGATGATTTTGGAAGTTAATTAACTATATTTGAAGTGTCCTCAGTGTTGAGGGCACTTTTTTTATACTGTAAGATATAGAATTGGTTAAGTAAACTGATTCCGTATGACCATTGAAAAACGAGTTTAGATATATGAAGAAGATTATAATTACCCTGATTGCTGTTGTTGTTATTACAGCTCTCTTTTACCTGAGATTTACTCAGACAAGAGTGGTTGATCTCAGAGGATTTACTCAGGGGACAACCTATATGGTTAAATTTTATAAGCCACTTACGTTAAGAACACTGTTTGATATTAACGATAATTACGCACGACGTACTAAAAACAGATTAGAGCAACTGCTTGTAGAGTTTGACAATTCTCTGTCTGGCTATAATAAGAAATCTATAGTATCTAAGGTAAACCGAAATGAGGATGTAGTTGTAGATTCTCTTTTTAACAGGGTTTTTAAGCGCTCAGTTGAACTAAATAAGGAGTCGGCAGGGTTACTTGATGTATCGGCAGGACCACTGTTTGAACTGTGGGGTTTTGGCTTTAAAAATGGTATGGAGCCAACTATAGAGGCAATTGATAGTGTAAAACAGTTTATAGGTATTGATAAGGTAAAGATTGTAGATAACAGAGTAGTAAAAGATGATAACAATATAACCCTTAATTTTAATGCGATAGCCCAGGGTTATAGTGTTGATATTGTTTGCGACTGGTTGAATACAATTAATATTGATGCATATATTGTTGATATTGGAGGTGAGATAAAGGCTAAGGGTACAAAAAGTAGTGGAGAAAAGTGGCGTGTAGGAATAGATAAACCTGTTGATAACAATAATACTCCCGGTGCCGATATGCAAACTATAATCACGTTGCAGGACAGATCGTTGGCAACATCAGGTAATTATCGTAAGTTCTATATAAAAGATGGCAAAAAATATTCGCACACTATAAATCCGGTTTTGGGTAAACCTGTTGAACACAATCTGCTAAGTGCAACTGTTGTTGCCGGTAATGCAATGGATGCCGATGCCTATGCTACAATACTGATGGTTTTAGGTGTTGATAAGGCAAAAAGATTTCTTGATGAGCATAAAGAGATAGATGCTTATCTGGTATTCTCTGTTCAGGACAGAATGGAGGTTTATAGTACCAAAGGATTTGATAAACTAATAGCAGAATAAGATATGATAAAACGATACAGATATCTGTCTATAATAGTTCTTACAGCGCTGTTCTGTCTGTTTATTATGTATCTGTTTCCTCTGAATCAGGCAGAGTTAAATAGTGTTTCGGGAGAAGAAGTAAAAAGTCTTGATTCAAGATTAAGCTACTCTTTTGTTGATGTTAAGAGTGTTTTTGACACTATGGGAGAACAGGGTAGGGATATATACTTTTATATAACCTCGGTTATTGATATGATTTACCCTGTAGTATACGGAGTGTTGTTTATGCTGATATTAGGCACAGTTTTGTTAAACAGAAGGTCTCTGTTAAGGTTTATGCCATTTATAACTGTTGTGTTTGATTATGCTGAGAATATTAATACACTTACATTATTGAACAGATATCCTGAAATAACAGAGGCAATGGTGCAGAGAGGATCTCTGTTTACCATGTTAAAGTGGTGTGGTGTACTGTTAACACTGGGTACTGTTGTAGTGTTTGTTATAATCAGGATTGTAAGAAGGGTTAAACGCTGAAGTAATTGTTTAATGATATAATATAACCGAGGTTTATACGACTTGTACATGAACTTCGGTTATATCTATGTTGTCTTAAAATAGACTTCTGTTATCTGTAATAAGTTCAGAATCGTTAAAGTGACCTTTATCAAAATCTAGTCTGTCTGCCTTAACGGCAATAGGAAAGTAGTTTTCGCTGTTTGATGTCATCTTTATATTGTTGTTACTGCTTTTGTCAAAGTTTAATTTTCCGTTAGCAGCCTTGTTTAGTTTCACAATAATATCGGGGTTTATATCAAGATTTGTCTGAATATCAACATTTATTGTTTTTGCCATAAGCACACCCGAAACCACTAAAATATTGTTTCTGTTTGCATTTTTTAATAACAATCTGTTTGGGTGGTTAAAATCAGAGTCGAACAGGTAGTTTTGTATTAAGCCTATCGGAACCTCTTTTGTTATAGTATTATCATAGCTTATAGATACATTTTTACCGGACTTTATATCAGAAGATATATTGATATCTCCTATACCTAATGAACTTAGAATATCCTCTAATACCGATAATCCTATGTTGAATGCATAGTTATCTGTTGTTGTTGAGTTAACATTTAATGCCGGATTCTCTATTGGGGTAAGCTCTATTTTGCTATTAAAAGCTTCGCTGATATTTGAGTAGTATAACTCGGCTCTGTTGAATGGTGTTTTAAGCCATAACTGTAATAGCTTCTGGTTTCTTACAGGACTTTCGATAAGATCGTACCCGTTCTCCTTTAATGTTTTAGTAAGGTTCATAATAAAGTGTTTTGGTTATATAAGTATTAAGTTATACAACTCTGTGTGTAAATAAAATTTCACCATATTTCATAATATGTATATACGTGTATGTTATTTGCTTATCAGTATATTGATATATCTCTTACGGTACTGTTGATTGTTATGTATTTAAATTATTTAATTATAGGTTGGTTTATTTTGTTATATGTATAATACAGAGTGGTATTGTGAATATTTGTTATGCTTAAAAGTAATTATGTATGTTTTATATATGATAATTTATTGAGATTGTTTTACACAGACTCTTTAGCTTATGTTTTTTATGAATGTAAAATGCTTCTGGCAGATCATTTTTTACTATATTGGGTGGCTAATAACAATCGCCATATCATGAAACATCTAAAACACTACATTGTAATCCTATTCAGTTTATTCTATGTATCAATATATTCTCAAAATACAGAGGTGTCTGTAGATACATTAATATCACAATCCAAAGATTTGTACAAAATGACAAAATACGATTCATCTTTGGTTGTTCTTAACCGTGCAAATAGTATACTTGTTAGAACCAAGCCAGACTCGTTGAGTAAAAGTTGGGTTGATATTCTTTATCATAAAACAGAGCTTAATCTTAGGCTAGGACATTATAAATCAGCGAGTATAACAGGGAAAAAATGTATTGATTTGTATAATAGAATAAATGCTAAAGATAATATTTTAGAATTTTTGGCAGTGAACCATGTAGCAACATCTTATATTTTTAGAAGAGAGTTAGATAGTGCAAAGCATTATTTAGATAGAGCAGTTGTTTTATACAAAGATAAGGTGAAAAATAAAGATGCTCATCTGGGCGATATATATGAAAAATATGGGCTTATTGCAAAGAAGAGGTTTGATTATGATAAGGCAGAAGAGTTTTATAATAAAGCCTTAGCTGTTTATCAGAATATGACTATTAAGAGATATAAATCTATATCGGGTGTTTATTTTAAATTGGCAGGACTTGATTATAGTCAAAGAAAATTCTATAAAGCACTGGAATTGTATAATAAGTCAGTTGAGATTCTGAAAAAAGATCAGAATACGAATGATATTGATTTTACATATCTGTATAATAATATAGGAAATGTATATTCTAATCTTGGAGAGTATTCTAAATCGTTTTATTATCTGAATAAAGCATTAAAAATAAGGTTAGAATTGTTTGGAGAAAACCACCCGTCAGTGGCTAGTAGTTATAATGCTTTTGCATCTGTATACTCAGATGTTAGGGATTATAAAAAAGCTACAGAGTACTATCTTAAATCGATAAATATCAGAAAGAAACTTTACGGAGAAGGGTATTATCGTCTCGTATTCTCATATAATAATCTGGCTATTGCCGAAGGAGATGCCGGTAATTTAGATGCTGCAATTGAGTACTATCTTAAAGCTGTTGATATTGCAAAGAAGAGTTATGGAGAGAAGCATAGATATGTTGCCTCTATATATGGCAATTTGAGTGGGGTATATGCTGAGATTGGTGATTTTGACAATGCGAAAGAATGTATTGATTACTATATGGACATAACCAATTCCGGAACAAAAGATCTTGAGGCTGCTGATTACTTGAGATATAGTGAATTTTACACTGCAAAAAAGGATTATGAAAAGGCTGTAGAATATATAAATAAAGGTATACAAAAAAAGAAAGAGACGTTGCCATATTTTCATATAAGTATAGGGTATTATTATGATGAGAAAGGAAGGGCATTAATGAAGCAACAAGAGTACTCTTTGGCAGACGATGCATTTAAAGATGCTGTGGATATCTATAAAAAATCTATAAAGAGAAATTATTCTACACGAGAATCGAATAATGAAAGTACATCATATATTAGCTCGTGTTACAAGAAATCATTTGTTTGTAACTCATATTTGGGCGATAAGAATAAAATTTTTGAAGACCTTGAGAATTCCAGAACAAGACATCTTTTAGAGTCGTCAAAGCGATCATATGTATTGGAATTACTCAAGAGTGATACTATTTCTCAAAGAATTAAAGCGTATGAAAAGGAGGTTAACTCTTTGCAGGACTCTATTGAGATGTTTATAGAGAACAAAGATTATTCAAGAGTAGGAGAGATAACGTCATTAATAAATGATAATAATATTTTAGTAGATCAGTTATTTGAGAAATTGATTAAACGTTACCCAGAACACTCTAACTATATGAGCACATCTGTTATGAGTTATGATGAGTTTTTGGATAAAAAAATATTGGATAAAAAGCAGGTGGCTGTTTCATATATTATTTTGGGTGATACCTTATGGACAGCAACAGTATCAAATAAAGATATTAAAGTATATAAGAAGCACGGCACAAAGGATCTTATAAAGAGTATTGGTTTATACAGAAAATTAATATCAAGTAAGGTAGGGAAATCAAATTTTTACTCATTTAAAGATAGCTTAAGAAGCGGGATATATTCTGATAATGAGTTAAGAAGTATGTTAGGATACAGAGATTTTGTAAGGTTAGTTATGGCAAAGAAAAAACCCATTACAAAAAAACGAATCAATGAACTTACAGATAGTCTGGCAACAGTGTTATATACTCATTTAATTGGTAATATAAGTAACGATATTAAAAAATATAATAACCTGTTAGTTATCCCTGATAGTGAGATAGCCTTAGTTCCTTTTCAAAGTCTGTTTAAGTACAAAAAGGATAAAAAGAGGTATCTGGTAGAAGATTACAATGTACAGATGATTAGTTCTTTGCAGGCATACTATAATGCTATGAGGAGAGATGATATGCATAAAGTAAATGATAAGACAGGATTATTGGGTGTGGGAATTGATAATTTTTCTGAAAAAGTAAAGATTAATGAAGAGGTTTCAGATACCATTAATACAGATTATAACCCGAATGAATCTCAGTTAATATCAATATTTGAGAGCAGAAGTTTACGAATTGGTAGTAACAGTTATAGTAATCTTAAGTATTCGGTACAGGAGGTTATGAAAATATCTGAGCTGATTAATAAGAGTAACGATAAAGAGATACTGCTTTTGAATGAACAGGCTACAGAGAAGAATTTATCAGAACTTAGTAAGAAGGGGAATTTAAAAGATATTAAGACTATTCATTTTGCAACTCATGGATTCTTCTCAAGAAAAAATCCGGATAAAAGTGCACTTGTACTGTATGACTATAAAGACGATTTAAACGGACAGAGTGAAAAAGAGTACGATGGCTTTCTTACTCTAACAGAGATAATGCGATTGCGCATAAATGCGGACCTTGTAATTCTTAGTGCATGCGAAACGGGTGTAGGTCATAATATATATGGTGATGGGTTGTATGGAATGGCGTATGCTTTTTATGTTGCAGGAGCTAAAAATACAGTGTCGAGTTTGTGGAAGGTTGATGATTATAGCTCTTCTGTGTTTTTTATTGAACTATACTCACGAATGAAGAGAGGTGAGGACATAAATGAAGCCATAAACAATGTATACAGACTATTTATATCAGCAAAAGGAGATATGAAGACAAAGCTAAAACCAGTTTCTCCTGAGATGAAAAAGTTACTTAAAGATGATAAGTATCTTGACGCCTATTGCTGGAGTGCTTTTACTTTATGGTAAAAGATCTGATATGGATGTATTATCTTATATCTGAAATATCAGCTTTGATTTAAACAGGTATCTTTTGATATACTTGCTGTATTTAAATATTAGGTTTTTAGATAATAGATAGTTGGAAGATTACAGTTTATGTAATTGTATTATAAACTATTATACTTAACAATGAGTGAACCTGGAGTAGCTTGTGTATAACTAATGCATGAGATGATATTCAGGCTATGTATGTTTCATGTGATAAATAAAAAACAAATGAAGTTATTTTTTACTATTGCCACTTTTGTACTATTTATCTTGCCGCAGAACACTATTGGACAAAAGGCAGATAACAACCCTGAGAAACTTTTGCTTGAAGCAGAGAAGCTTTATGTTAAAGGTGAGTATGATAGTACCTTATTGATTCTGAACAGAGCCGATGCAATTTGCAGAACTGAAAATTCATATGTTAATAAGCATGTTGATATTCTGAATCTGCAATGCAAAACATATATACGGCTATCAAAATATAAAGAGGCAACCAGATCCGGGCAACGTTGTATCAACGTTTTGAATAATGCAGAAACAGATAGCCTTGAATACAAAGCATTGATATATAATAATGTTGCAACAGCCTATCTGTCTTTAAAAGAGAGAGACAGTTCTGCTTATCTGTTAGATAAAGCATTAGATATATATGTTAACAGGCTTAAGAAAGAGGATCTTACATTGGCGAATATATATGATAATATGGGGACTCTTAGCAGACATAAATCACAGTATAATACTGCTAAAAGATACTATACAAAGTCGCTTAATATTTACAACAAATTAAACTCTAAACACTATATAAGTATCTCTGGACTATACTCAAATATGGGAATGGTAGAGTCTTTACTAAAGAATTACGATGAGTCTCTTAAATATTATAATACAGCAATAGATATTCTCAGAAAACAGAAAGGTATAAAGGAGTTCAGATTTAACTATCTGTATAATGCCGTTAGCCGGTTATATGAAATTAAAGGAGATTATCCTAAAGCGTTAGAATATGTAAACATGGCTTTAAAACTTAGTCTTGATAAGTATGGAGAGAATAGTTCGTGGGTAGCCTCGTCATATAATAGTATGGCATCTATATATTCTCAAATTTCAGATTTTGATAAAGCAAGAGAGTATTTTAATAAATGTTTGGTTATAAGGAAAAAAGTTTATGGTGCCAATCACTATTTGGTAGCATTCATATACAATGGTCTTGCCTCTAATGAGTATAATTCCGGTAAAAAGGAAAAGGCGATAGAGTATTATAAGCTTGCATTTGAAATAATGAAAAAACGTTTTGGTGCAAAACATCCGTATCTGAGTATTATTGCAGGGAATATAAGCACAGCGTATAAAGGTGCAAAGAACTATAACGCCTCAGAGGAGTGGCTTAACATAAAATCAAACTCATTAACTGAGAAACAACGTAGCAGAGATGCACAATTACTGATGCTGTATTCAGATCTGTATAAAGAAAAGGGAGAGTATGACAAGGCGCTTGAGTATATTAACAGAGCTGTAACGGTAAAGAAAACTATAGATCCATATTATCATAATCAAGAGGTTATGTATTTAAAGCGTAAAGCAGAAATAATGTTTGCTAAAGGCGAATTTGTTGATGCCAGAAGATTATACCGGGAATCTATTAATTTATATAAGAAAAACATTGATAAAAGTATATCGGTAAATAGTAATTCTGAAAAGAACCTTGAGATGATAAGTGATCTGTATAAGAGATCGTTTGTCTGCAATAATAAAATTGGCGATGATACTGAGATGTTAAGAGATCTTGAATTAGCCAGAGCAAACTACCTGTTTCAGCGATTACAGAAAAACTATATTTTAGATAAATATGATAATGATATGTTGTCTGTTGATATTAAACGTAAACAGTTAGAACTTACCGGGCTACAAGATTCAATAATTGTATATAAAAAGCTTAAACACGGAGTAAAACTATCTGACTGTATACTTAAAATTAATGATATAACCGGCGAAATAGATTCGTTATACAAAGCACTGCTTGATAAATATCCTGATTATAAGTCGCAGACTGATTATAGCGATGTGATACAGCAGTTGAAACCTGAAGAGGTATTAAAAGATAGTGACAAATTGGCTATATATTATATGATATATGAGAACACATTATGGATATCAATGTTATCGGATAAAGGGCTTACTGTTAAAAAAGTAGAGAATATAGAGTCTTTAAAGGATGATATACACAATTATCATAAAATTTTATCTGTAGGAAACGGATTTACTCCATTGTATAAGTTAGATAAAAACGGTGGTTATAAGTTGTATACGGACGATGAACTCAGAAAGGTATTAGGAAACAGAGGGTTTGTGAAATTTATAATATCTAAACGAAAACCTCTTGTAAAACGCCAGATACTTGCTGTAAGAGATAGTTTGGCTGTTAAGATATATAACAAGTTGTTTGCTTCTGTTAGAGATGATATTAAAGAGTATAGAGACCTTTTAATAATACCTGATGATTACACCTCAAAAGTACCATTCTCTACACTCTTCGAATTTAAAGGTAATAAAAGAAGATACCTTTTAGATGATCATAATATTATGCAGGCAAACTCATTAAGTATCTATCTTAGAAACTCCGGTAAATTGTCAAAAAGAGGAAGACGATCAGGTAAATTTATGGGAGTTGCAGTTAACAGATATAGCAGAGATGTTGTAGCACATTCTTCTGATGTAGAATCAGTAGTTAACAGAACAGTGTACGATTATAAGTTTTCTGACAGACAAATAGTATCGCTTTTAAGCAAAAAGAGAAAAGGATACAGTAACTATCCTTTTGAGTTTTCTAATCTGGATTACTCGGTTGATGAGGTATCAAGAATATCAACTTTCTTTAATAACGATAAGAATAAAGGGATATTATTATATAACGATTTAGCAACAGAGGCAGCTATTTTTGATATGAACGAGCAAGATAAGCTTAAGGATATTAAAACGCTTCATTTTGCAACACACGGATATTATTCAAATAAAAATCCGCAACGTAGTGCAATAGTATTATATGATTATAATAAGCGTGGAGATATTGAAGGAAATAGTATTGATGGATTTCTTACCATACCGGAGATTATGCGTTTGCGTTTGAACGCTGATTTAGTTGTGTTGAGTGCATGCGAAACTGGAGTTGTAAAGGAGATGGCTGCAGAAGCTGTTTATGGTCTTACCTATGCATTTAATGTTGCAGGAGCAAAGAATGTAATATCAAGTTTGTGGCGTGTTGATGATTATAGTTCATCGGTATTCTTTATAGAGTTGTACTCGCGTATGAAGAGAGGTGAGGATGTTTATATTGCAATTAATAATGTATACAGATTGTTTATTAATGCATCAAGAGATACTAAAACAAAGATAAAACCCTACTCAAAAGAGATGAAGGAGATGTTGAAACTAAATAAGTTTTACGATCCGTATAGCTGGAGTGGTTTTGTAATGAGGTAAATATATATGGGATTGATTTTTTTTCGTGATAAATTTCAGAAGCTAATATTGCGTTTATTATCGGTAATTAAAGCTAATTTACCGATAATAGATGTTTGTTTACCTTTTATTGCGTAAATTCGTTTTAAACTAAATGATATATTTATAATCATTATATAAGATTATTAATACCAAATAAAATTTTAATTTGATTATGGCAGATTATTATAATAAGGTAAAAGATTACCTTCTGGAACTAGAATACTCAATAGTATCAGAAGATAAAGAGCAGGAGCTTTTTATTATTGAGAAGTATGAGAGTGGCATAGTTAATATGTTTATTGATTGTGAAGATCCGATTCTGATATTTGAACAATATCTTTTTGAAATAAAGGGTGATAATGCGGATATTTACAAAGAGTTGTTGATAAAGAACAGAGACATTGTTCATGGTGCATTTGTTCTTGATGAGACAGGAAAAAGAGTTATTTTCCGCGATACATTGCAGATAGAGAACCTTGATCTTAATGAGTTTCAGGGAACATTAAACTCTTTTGAGATGTTGATGACAGAGTATGCGGGTAAATTAATTGAGTTTTCGAAGTAAAAAATTAAAGAGATGGGAATATTTAGCAGATTATTTAAGGTAGGACAAGCAGAAGCACACGCTATTGTTGATAAGTTAGAGGATCCTATTAAGATGACTGAGCAAGGCATCAGGGATATGAAGAAAGATTTAGCTAAAAGCCTTGAGGCATTAGCTGAAGTTAAAGCTCTAGCAATAAGATCTAAGAAAGACAGAGAGATAAATAAAAGTGCTGCGGCAGATTATGAGAATAAGGCAATACTTCTTCTTAAAAAAGCCGAGCAGGGCGGAATAACTCCTGAGGAAGCTGACAGACTTGCTACTGAGGCTTTAACAAAGAAAGAGCAGTGTGTTCAAGAGGTTGCAAGAACAGAGGGAGAGATTGAGCAGTTTGATAAAAATATTGCTAAGCTTGAGGCTGGTGTAAACAGACTTAAAAGTAACATTAGTAGTTACGAGAACGAATTAAAAACGTTAAAGGCACGTGCAAGAGTTAGCGATGCAACAAAGAAGATAAATAAATCATTGGCAGGGGTAGATAGTAGCAGTACAATATCTATGCTTGAGAAGATGAAAGAGAAGGTTGCGCAACAGGAGGCTACAGCAGAGGCTTATGGTGAGATATCTGATTCGAATGTGAGTCTGGACGACGAGATAGATTCTGCACTTAAAGATACTAATAAGCTCAAGGCAAGTAATTCACTTGAAGAGCTTAAAGCAAAACTTAATCAGAATAAGTAATTCTTTTTGCCCGGTTTATGATTTATGAAACCGGGCATTTTTCTAAAAAATAGAATCTGTTTCCTGATTTTATTCATAATAAATGAAACTGAAGTGTAAATATTAAAACAGTTTCTTAATATATTTACATCAAATACAATAGTAAATAAAAAGTTAAACCAATAATATCAATGGGACTATTTAATCTTTTTAATAAAGACAAAAGAGATTATGACGCAACAAATGTAAGGGTAACAGATCTTAATAAAGGATTTGTATTTGATTATAACCTTGCAACATGGCGTGTTGAGGAGAGTTACGAGTACGATTGGGGCGATAACTATTTTACCCACGAACATAAAATATCAGACGGAATTAATACACTTTATTTAAGTGTTGAAGATGATGATGCCCTTGAGCTTAGTGTAAGTAAAAAGGTTAAGATACGTAATCTGGGCGAGGATATACCAGAGTATATTCAGGACAATGAAGAGCCGCCTAAAAAAATTATTTTTGAGGGAGAGACATATTATATGGATTCCGGAAGTGCCGGATACATCAGAACAATTGGAACAGGAGATTGGGAAGAGCTTATGTCATGGGATTTTTATAATAAGAGCGAAGATAAGATTATTAATATTGAGCAGTACGACGATAATGAATTTGAAGCATCGTATGGAACATTAATAAAGGAATTTGAGATATCAAATATACTTCCGGCAGAGAATAAATAGATTTTAGTTTATTTTTTGTGATAAATATTTGAATTTGATTTTATTATCAACTATACTTATAAAGCAAATAACGAACATTTTATCATAAACATATGAAACGAAGCATGAGAATGATTGTTAATGCGAGTTACATATGGCAAATGAAAAAACAATTATAAACATATGAAAGGCAAATTTCTCATTATTGTAGGAGCTATTCTTCTGTTGGCATCATGCGGCGGAAGTTCTTTTACATACCAAAAAAATCCGGTTGATGAGATAATTACTCAGAAATCGAATCTGGCTAATTACTCCATAACCCTGAATGATATGGATTATATTGAAGGGTCTGATAGTTATAAACATCAGTATAAGATTATCTATCAACCAAACAATAATCCGGATACTCTGTTATTAGAAACCACCAAGTGGTACAGCGTATCGCCAAAGTATTTTCAGAAGCATGTAAATGATTTGGGAATGGCTCTTGTTACAGTAAAAAACTATGTTGTAGAGAAGCAGGTATCGCCTCAGGGATATTCTGATTATGTAGGTAATGAGAAATACGGACGTTGGGAGAATCGTGGCGGACAATCATTCTGGCACTTTTATGGTCAGTATATGTTCATGTCGCATATGTTTAATATGGTATCGCCAGTTCGTAGATCATATTACGATGGTTATGTAGGAAGCAGACATTATGGTACACCATATTATGGCCCTACAACAAATGGACGCACAATGTATGGTACAAATAGTACTGCAAATAGCAATACAAAGTGGTCTTCGCGTTCGTCAACGTTTAAGAGTCGTGTACGTACCAAGGTAAAACAGAGTGCTACCAGAAGTTCTCGTAGCCGATATTCGTCACGGAGTTCTACAAGAAGCCGTACATCAACGCGCAGATCGTATGGTGGAGGATTTGGTAAATAATAAACTGTATATACTATGGAAGATATTTTAAATAACGATATATATATGACAATAATAGAGAGTGTAGCTTATATACTTTCGGCTTTTGTTATAATGTTTGTAGGTAAGGTTATATATAATATAACTCACAAAAGTATTGATGTTAAGAATGAACTTATTGAGAAAGATAACTTTGCTTTCTCTGTAGCTCATGTAGGATATTTTGTAGGACTTCTGTTAGCTGTAGGTAGCGCAATAGTAGGTCCGTCAAATGGTCTTATGATTGATCTGCTTGATATAGGAGTATACGGTGTATTAGGAATAATACTACTTAATCTTTCGGTACTTATTAATGATAAAATAATACTACGTAAGTTCTGTGTAAAGAAAGAGATTATAGACGACCAGAATGCCGGTACAGGTGTTGTTGAAGGTGCAAGTGCAGTTGCTTCAGGGCTGATAATTTACGGAGCTGTGGTTGGAGAGGCTGCAAACCTGATGCATGGTATTACTACAGCAGTTGTATTTTGGGCAATAGGACAGGTTGTACTTGTGCTAACTTCATATGTATATAACCTGATTACTCCTTACGATATTCATGAGCATATTGAGAAGGATAATGTAGCGGTTGGTGTTGGTTTTGCAGGAGCAATGATTGCTATAGCAAACCTTATTCGTTTTGGTATTCAGGGCGATTTTGTTGGCTGGAGTAATATATTTACTGAAGTTGGAATTGATGTATTGATTGGTCTGGCTGTTTTACCGGTAATGAGACTTATTACAGACAAAATTCTGTTACCGGGTGCACGTTTAACAGATGAGATTGTGAATCAGGAGAAACCTAATGTTGGTGCAGCGCTTATAGAGGCATTTGCATATATTGGCGGATCTGTTCTGCTTACCTGGACACTTTAATAAGATAAGAGTAACCATTTGCAACTGCATTTGGTTATAGAATTATACACTTCCTCAATTGTTAGCCTTTATAGGATAATGGTTGGGGAAGTTAGTTATGTAAACTATATAAAATAAACAGGTATTGTAAATACCTTTAATTAAATAATGAGTTTAAAATCTAATATTCTAAAGCTATCAATATTTGCAACCGGATTGTCAGGTATTGTAGCGCAATATATACTATCTACACTGGCAAGCTACTTTTTAGGCGATTCAACTGTGCAGTGGGCACTTACAGTATCAATAATGTTGTTTGCAATGGGGCTTGGAGCACGTGTAAGTAAATATCTTACGAATAACCTGTTGTCAAAATTTATATTTCTTGAGTTTCTGTTATCGGTATTTGTATCGTTCTCGTCGCTGTTTGTTTATCTGTTTGCCTCATACAGTGTATATCTTGGAATATTAATATATTCATTAACAATAATCATAGGTTTTTTGATAGGATTAGAAATTCCTATAGTTATAAGATTAAATGATAAGTTTGAGAATATAAGGGTTAATATATCTACTGTACTGGAAAAGGATTATTATGGTAGTTTAATTGGAGGAGTACTATTTGCTTTTGTAGGATTACCATACCTTGGTTTAACATATACCCCTTTTGTATTAGGACTTGTTAATTTTAGTGTTGCTTTGCTGTTGTTTTTTATGTTATATAGAGAATCAAAGGAGAAACTGCGTAAAGCAATATTATCATCAGCCGGGTTTATTGTAATAGCAATGGTATTTGGTGCATCATATGCCAGCCCGATAATACTTTTTGGTGAGCAGAAACGATATAAAGAGAAGGTGGTTTATGCAGAGCAGAGTAAATATCAGCGAATAGTAATTACGCAGTGGAAAGATGATTACTATCTGTTCCTGAATGGTAACAAGCAATTGAGTACTGTTGATGAGGAGATGTATCATGAACCGCTTGTGCATCCGGTAATGAAACTGGCAAAAGAGCATAGTAATGTTCTTATTCTGGGTGGAGGCGATGGTTGTGCTATTCGTGAGGTATTAAAGCACGATGGAGTAGAGAATATAACGCTTGTTGATCTTGATCCGGCAGTTACCGAACTGGCAAAAGAGAGTGAAATTCTGTTAGGAATAAATAAACGATCGCTGTTTGATGAACGTGTTAAAGTTGTTAACACAGATGGTTTGATATTTATGGAGAATAGCGATGATTACTACGATGTAATAATTATAGACCTTCCTGATCCTCGCACAATTGAACTTTCGAAACTATATTCTCTTGAGTTCTATAACTTATGTCGTCACAGATTAAAACAGAATGGTTTTATAATAACACAGTCAGGAAGCCCTTATTATGCAGCACGTGCATTTAAGATAATACATAAAACAATGAGTAAAGCCGGATTTGGGACATTGCCAATACACAATCAGGTACTTAGTTTTGGCGAATGGGGATGGATGATTGGTGCAAAAAACATGACCGATGAACGATTAAAACAGGAGTTCAGAGATATAAAGTTTAACGGTATTAAAACCAAATGGATTAATGAAGAGTCGCTCTATTTGTTATCTTCATTCGGGAAAGATATCTTTGATAGCGATACAACAGAGGTTATTGTGAATAAGATAAGTAACCCTATACTATACAGATACTATCTTGGAGGAAAGTGGGATTTGTATTAACATTTATAACTTGTAACATATGATAGATTATAAAGCTGTTGAAGCACAAATATATAACTACAGAGCATGGGTGAGTGGTAAAACCACCAGCAATATGGTAAATACTATGAATCAGTGTCTGGAATATGCAGGATATACTGTACTTAAGTTTACTGATTATACATTTCCGGTTAAAGGATATACATGTATGTGGCTTTTAGCAGAGAGTCATATGGCACTGCACTATTTTGCCGACGAAGACAAGTACTATATTGAGCTTAGTGGTTGTTGTAAGGAGATGAACAGGAAATTTAAAGAGAAGATAATAACCTGTGGGCTAACTATTGATATTATAGAATGATAAAGCTATCTTTAACAGGGATGTAAAACAGATTATACATATCTATTTATGGAAAAGACTAATCAAACAGTACAGTTATTAAAAAATGTAGGGATATTTATTCTGGTAATATGGGGAGTATATCTTATTAATCTTATTCTTCCGTTTTATGACTTTAACAATCTTGGATTAAAGCCCAGATCGGTATCCGGCTTAGCAGGTATCATATTATCACCACTTCTGCATGCCAATATCTTTCATATACTGTCAAATACAGTACCTCTGTTTGTATTACTGTTTTTGCTTTTTAAGATATATCCGCGCAATGCATTTGGAGTTATTGCAGCTATTGTAATAATTGGTGGAGGATTAGTGTGGTTATTCGGGCGTTCAGCAAATCATATTGGTGCAAGCGGATTGATATACGGGCTTGCTGCATTTATTGTTGCATCAGGCGTGTTTTTGCGCAAATTTATAAATGTGATAGTGGCTGCTCTGGTTGTAATATTGTATGGTAGTCTGATTTTTGGAATACTGCCTACCAGAAGTTACATCTCGTGGGAAGGACATCTGTTTGGAGCTTTAGCCGGAGTTTTAATATCGTATCTGTTGTTTAAGCGTAATAAAAAAGCTGTTAACGAATAAGAATTATATATAATATGAACATTAGGAACAGAAGATATTTTGTAATAGTACCGATACTAATGTTTATGGTGCTGATATATATTGTAACAATTCTGGAGAAAGGTAATCCGGATGGTAACATAAAGAACTTTAGCGATGGGTTATGGTACACAATTGTTACGCTGACAACAGTTGGATATGGCGATTTTTATCCAGTTACACCTGCGGGTAAAATAGTGAGCATATTTATAATTATTAGTAGTCTTGGTTTTTTAGGATATCTTATAGGTGAAATAACCAATTTAATACGAAACTATATGGAAAAAAAGAAAGAAGGTTTCTTTGGTGTTAATTTCGAGAAACATTTTGTTATTGTTGGTTGGGACTCTTTTGCCAAGCAGGTTACTGATCAGGTAATAAGAGCTAAACATAAAGTTGCAGTAATTACCAATAAAAAAGACGATATTGATCTTATATATGATATGTATCCTCAGTCTAAGATATTTGTTCTGTATACCGATTTTAATAATATAACATCGTTTGACAGAGCAGGTATTAACAAGGCATCTACTGTATATATAAATATGGATGATGACTCAGAAAATCTGGTATTCGTAATTAATATGAAAAAGGTGTATGATCATAATAACTATGTTGTAACACTAAATAATCCGGAACTTCGCGAGACATATATGAGCATAGGTGTAAGGCAGACAGTATCAAAAACAGATATAGCCTCTAAACTGGTTGCCAGCTATATATTTGAGCCTGATGTTGCAAGATTAACTGAAGATTTTATGGCAACATCGGTTGATGAAACCGATTACGATATTCAGGAGTATAAAATTGTTGATGATAATGAATTTGTTGGAGCCGATTATTTTGATGCTTTTGTTGAGTTAAAGAAAAGATGTAATGTTGTTCTGTTAGGAATTGTAAAGGTTCATGATGGAATAAGAACAATAATAAAGAATCCAACACAGGGTGTTAAAATTATGGAAGGTGATTACCTGTTACTTGTTTCTGGAGGTAAATCAAAAACAACTTTACATAATATATTCAAGGTTAACGAAGGTGTTATAGATTAATACATAAAAAAATCCCCGAAAGAGAATCTTACGGGGATCTGAATTTATCTATTGACCTGAGCATCCGCAGCTGGCATCTTTATTCAATGTCTTTCCGCAGCAGCTCTTTTCAAGTTGTCTGTCTTTTGTAAATATTACCTTTATTGCTAATCCTGCAAAAGCTATAGCTAACAGGACAATAACTACCAATACAATTTTCATACGTTTTAGCTCCTTTATCAGTTTTAATTCTGTATACCTTAGTTGTCTTTGTATACTGTTTAAACAATAAAGAGGTAAAACTGTTTGAAATAATCTCTGATTTATTTACCAACAGTTACTATAAGGTTATTTAATGGCAACCGCCACAACATCCTGAGTCAGGAACATTAACGCCTTTTTTCTTCATCATTTTTCGGTATTTCTTCATCTCATCATGCTTAACGCAATGTATGCCTTTTTTATGCATATCCTTATTTTTTCCTATCTCACTCTCCGGAAATTTTCCGTTCTTTTTAATTAGAATAGTAATTGCCATACCAATAAAAGCAATGGCTAAAAGAGCAATTACCACAAGTATAATTTTAATAAATGCTGACATATGTTTATATTTTTGAGAGTCAAAAGTACAAATAGGAGAGTATATATAATAAAAAAGAGATTACTTTTTGGTAATCTCCTTTTTTTTAGAACCGAATATATTATTTTAATAAATAATCTCGATTTTTAGTACCTGTTGTTTGATCTCTGACGTCTGTCTGCTCTTGGTCTGGCTTCACTAACTCTGATTTTTCTACCTTCCCACTCAAACTGGTCTAAACGGCTAATTGCTACTTTACCTTCTTCATCGTTATCCATCTCTACAAAGCCGTAACCACTACTTCTTCCGGTTTCTCTGTCTTTAATAACCTTTGCAGATGAAACTTCTCCAAGTTGAATAAACAACTCTTTTAGATCTTCACTCTCTACATCATAGTGAAGATTACCTACGTAAATATTCATTACTAATTATTTATTATAAAAAAAAGAACACTTTTGGTTTGTTTAATTACTACTGAATATTTACATAAAACAGAAATAATTGAATTGTAGATTACTAGATACAAACTTATTGAATACAATAATATGCATTACTATAATATACAACTTCGGCAAAGGTAGTTTATATTTTGATTATAGCTTAATTTATATTCGGTTTTATTGTAAATAATAGATTTTGTGGTTTAAAGCACCTGATTATTATACTTTTTTGGTTTTATTTTTGGTGATAATAATTTTATATACCTTTGCAGTTCATTAAAATAAAGATAGAATGAACGAATTAAGTTACAGTCTTGGAGTTAGCGTAGGGCTAAACCTAAAAGAGCAGGGATTTTCTTTAGATAGCGTAGAGGATTTTGCACAAGCATTAAACGATGTTTTATCGGGTAATAATTTAGCAATACCTCAGGAAAAAGTAAATGCAGTTGTAAACGAGTATTTTACAGAGCTACAAAAGAAGAGATTTGAGGAGAAAGTAGCCGAAGGAAATAAGTTCTTAGAAGAGAATAAAAATAAAGACGGAGTTGTAACTCTTGAGAGTGGTCTTCAGTACGAAGTTATCACTGAAGGAGATGGTGCAAAGCCGTTAGCAACAGATATGGTAACTGTACACTACACAGGTACATTAACTGACGGAACTGTTTTTGATAGTTCAGTACAACGTGGTGAGCCTGCTACATTCCCTGTAAACGGAGTTATTCCTGGATGGGTTGAGGCACTACAGTTAATGCCTGTTGGATCTAAATGGAAGTTAGCTATACCTTATAACCTTGCTTATGGTGAGAGAGGTGCAGGACAACTTATTGGACCATACTCAACTCTTGTTTTTGAGGTTGAACTGTTAAGTATACAGGACAAATAAATAGTATACGGGGGTGTATGCCCCCATTCTCTTTTATGTCTTATATAAACATACATAGCCATAAACAACAGGACGCAGATATTACTGTTTGTAATATAGATATCTGTAATAGCAACGTTCCTGCATATAATGGTATCTATTCAGTAGGAGCCCATCCGTGGTTTATTACTCAGGATAAGACAGAAGATATTAAAGCAAAATTAAATAGTAGTGTTTCAGATAAATCAGTTGTATTTATAGGTGAATGTGGGCTTGATAAGCTATGTGATACTGAATTTGAACTTCAGAAAGAGATATTTCAATATCAGATAGAGTTGTCAGTAAAACATAATAAACCACTTATTATACATTGTGTAAAAGCATATAATGAGGTAATACATATGCTTAAAAAAGCTAACTACAAACTACCCTGGATAATTCATGGTTTTGCGCGTAATTTAAACATTGCAACTGATGTAATAGATGCCGGAGGTTACCTCTCTTTTGGAGTATCGTTATTAAAAAACGAGAATCTTCAACGTGTATTCAGACAGATACCTGATGGTAAATTTTTGTTTGAGACAGATGATGATGAGGCAATACCAGTTCAGGAGATATACAAAATAGCAGCACAGGAGAGAGACTGTAATATAGAAACACTTAAATCTGATATTTATAAATTATATACTTTTTTAACAACTAATGAGTTACGTTAATAGTGAGTGGTTAAGCAGAACACATCTGCTTTTTGGAGAGGAGAAATTAGGCAAACTTATTAATAGCAGCGTTATTGTAGTAGGTTTAGGAGGTGTTGGAGGCTGTGTGGCAGAGATGCTTTGCAGAGCAGGAGTAGGTAAACTTACAATTGTTGATGGCGATGTTGTTTCAGAATCGAATCGTAACAGACAGTTACCCGCTTTATCGTCTACTTTAGGCAGATCTAAAGCAGAGGTTGTGGCTGAGAGATTAAGAGATATTAACCCGGATGTTGAACTATGTGTGATAGACGAATTTATTCGTGATGAACGCATGATAGAGATTCTTAAACAGGAGAAGTACGACTATGTTGTAGACGCTATTGATACACTGTCGCCTAAGGTTTTTCTTATATATCACTCGTTTAATCTGGGACTGCCTATAGTTAGTTCAATGGGAGCAGGAGGTAAGCTTGACCCTACACTTATTACAGTATCAGATATATCTAAATCGTACAACGATAAGTTGGCGCGTGCTGTACGTAAGAAGCTAAACCAGCTTGGAGTACGAAAAGGTGTTAAGGTTGTATTCTCACCTGAACTTGTATCGTCAGATGCCGTTATACTTGAGGAGAGCACAAATAAGAAATCAAATGTAGGAACAGTATCGTATATGCCGCCGGCTTTCGGACTTAGCTGTGCATCGGTAGTAATACGCGATATTACATCAAAATAGAGTTAATTTATTGCCGCAATAATTACATAATAAATTGTTGCGGCAATATTTATCGTATATCTTAACTAAAAAGTTTCTCAATCTTTCGTATAGCAGATGGCAGAGTAAACACCACCACCTTATCATTTGGTTGTATCTGAGTTGTACCTGAAGCTATAATACTCTCTTTACCGCGAATAACACCTCCAATATTAGCATCTTTTGGGAAATTGATATCCTTTATCATACCCTTGGTAATTTTTGAGTTTGGTTTTGCGGTAAGCTCAATAATCTCTGCATCGGTACTGGTTAACACCTTAAAGTGATTAACATTGGCAGCCATTGTAAACCTGTAGATATAACTTGCAGCAATAAGCTTTTTGTTAATCATAGAACCAATACTTACGTTGTCGGCAAGATCCAGATAGTCGATATTCTCAATCTCCGCAACAGTTCTCTTAACACCCATTTTCTTAGCAAGTAGACATGCCAGAATATTTGTCTCTGAATTTCCGGTGACTGCAACAAAGGCGTCCATATTGGCAATACCCTCTTCGGTAAGCAGGTCCATATCTCTTCCGTCGCCATTAATAACAAGCGTGTTTTCCAGAACATCAGCCATCTGCACACACTTTAGCTTATCAATCTCAATAATCTTAATATTATTATTATTCTCAAGCTTTAAAGCAGATTTAACACCAATACGGCTACCACCCAATATCATAATATTCTTTATCTGGTGCTGTTTTTTACCGGCGTTCTTCATAAGCTCCTTTGTGCTCGACGGATTTGATACAATATGAACCAAATCGCCAGATTTAAACACATAGTCGCCACGAGGTATAATAGTTTTACCATCGCGTGTAATTGCAACGGCTCTGTACTCGTAATTATTAGCTGTTTTTATAGCCTCAGCCAATGTCAGACCTAGTACCGGTGCATTATCTCTAAGCTTTATAGCAAACAGCATTAGCTTACCATCTGAGAACTCATAAAGCTGTCTGGCACCTGATAATTTTAACGATGCCACAGTCTCTTCTGCAGCAAGTTTCTCCGGGTATATTAACGAATCAATACCAAGACTCATGAAAAGCTCCTTATTATCCTTTGCCAGATACTCTGAGTTATCAATTCTGGCAATAGTTTTTTTTGCTCCAAGCTTTTTACTTAATATACAAGAGGTAATATTAACCTCCTCTGAACTTGTTACGGCAATAAAAAGATCTGATTTACTAACCTTGGCAGCAGTAAGATCGTCAATAGACGATGACGAACCATGCAGTGTAAGTATATCGATATGCGAATTCAGAACCTTTAACTTCTCCTCGTCCTTATCAATCAGTATAATATTATGCTTCTCATTGCTAAGCATTCTGGCAAGATATGTTCCAACCTCTCCTGCTCCTGAAATAACAATATCCATTTTAATTATAGTATATTAAATTCTTTATATGTCAATAATAAGTGCGCCATCTCTGTTAATCCAGTGTACCTTTTTGTTCTCTTCGTTACATTTTTTTACAATATATTGCGCTGTATGGTTTGGTACAGAGCTATCTATAATAAGTAAATCAAATGTCGAACTCTTTATCAACTCAGCAACATTGTTAAAGGATGAACCTGACAAAAGTATATAATCTGTTTTAATTGATGGAATTATACCGGAAAAAATCTTTTTGTTTTTGTCATATATCAGAAATTGTCTGTTTCCGAAGGTGTATATATTTCTGTTGAAATTAACAGGAATAGTATCGTTACCTCTTTTCGGATCAATACGATAGATATTCTTTATCTGATTAATAGTTCTGTATCCGTCAAGTATATATCGTTTTTTCTTATTTATTACCGAATCCGGCATATCGGTTACCAGATAATGACTGTTTCTGCTGGTAAACCCTATTGTAGTGTAAGGATACGAGGCATAAACAACCGCCTCTTTTCTGTTGATATTTGTATACTCAGTATAGGCAGATATTGATAATGCAGATATCAATAGTATACATGAGAGTAACAGATATCTGAATTTTTTATGAGCAAGGTAGGTTCCGAACATTATTACAAAAAGCATAAGGGTAATAAATGTAGTTGATGATATGTATATATTTTCGGAAGCTGCATATGGTAAAGATGCTATCTTCTCAGTTACATATATAATAGCCTGCGACAGATAATCGATACACACAGAAACAACCTTGCTTATATACGGAACCGGATGAACCCCTATAAATACGAGAGATAACCCCAGGTTTGTAACAGTCATAGGAACAATAAAAATGTTGCTTAAGATAAACAGGTTAGGGAATTGGTTAAAATAGTAAATAGACAGAGGAAACGTTCCTATCTGAGCAGCTATGCTTACAGCTATCAAACCCCATAAATACTTCAATACTCTATTTCTGGTTTTTATAAGTTTAAATATACGGTTATAGAAGAATACTATACTCACAACAGCTGTATATGATAGCTGAAAACCAACATCAAATATCAGGTCGGGATTAATTAATAACAGAATAAAAGCACTTAGGAATATATTATTGTATATCTGTATCTTTGGTGTAATAAACTTGCCAACAGCAATAAGTGAGAACATTAAGGCAGAACGTTGTACCGATGGCGACAGACCTGTTACAATGGCATAGAACCATATAACAGATATAATTATAGCCGACATATTCTTTCTTAACGATCGTGATGGAATTTGCATTAACAGATACGATAGAATAAGATATACAATACCAACGTGCAGACCAGATATTGCTAAAAGATGCATTGCTCCGGCTTTTGCAAACACCTCTTTTGTCTCTCTGTCTAATAGTGATTTATCGCCCAGAGTGATTGACGCAAAGAAAGCAACGGTAGCCTCACTTATATCCAGATCTCTTAGCCTGTTAATGAGATGATTTCTCATTACTGTGCTTAATCCGTTTATTGACCACTCTGATTCTCCTGTAACAATATATTTATCAGACTTAACAAAAGTTTTGTATAAAATGCCTCTGTTTAGCAGATAACTTGAATAGTTAAACGTTGAAGGGTTAAGAGGCTGATTAATCTCTTTTACTACAGAGTTTATTACAATCTCCTTTCCTGCAAGAACTGTGTGTTTTTTATCGGGATCTATAGTTGCAACAATCTTTTTACCTACCGATTCAGGAAACTGTTTACAATGCTTTACATTAATAATAGCACTGTAGTAACCACTTTCACGCTCTTTTACATCGGCTATATTACCAATTAAAGATATACTGTTGTCTGGAGGAATATCTATTTTCTGTTTCTGGTTTGAGAACAGAACAGAGTAAACATTGCCCAGAAAGAAGAATATTAATAGAAGTATAACAGAGTACAGATACTCTCTGTTTATATGTTTAACCTTTCTGCTGATATATAGCAGTAACATAACAGATATTACCAGAATAGATACTAACAGAACAACCGGATTATAGCTGTTATCAAAGCCTGTTGATGCGGCTATACCTGCAGCAAAAGAACAGCAGATACTTACAATAGGGTTCCTTATAAATGAATATCCCATTTAAACTACTTTTCTATTAAGTTAATAAAAAAATAGCATAAATGGGATTAGATAAATATTCTGTTTCAGGTGTCTGGTTACATCTTAACCTTATAGTCAACCTTAACCTTACCTTTTGAGATGTTCTTAAGTTTACCACTTAAAAGCTTTTTCTTAAGTGGGTTAAGGTGATCAACAAACATAACACCATCAAGATGATCATACTCGTGCTGAATAACTCTGGCAGCTATACCCTCAAACCACTCATCGTGCTCCTCAAAGTTCTCATCAACATACTTCATTCTTATCCTTGTAGGACGCACAACATCCTCTCTTATTCCTGGTATGCTCAAACAACCCTCGTTAAAGCTCTCTTTATCTCCTTCTCTCTCGGTTATGTGAGCGTTAATAAACACTTTCTTAAGCCCTTCAACAGATGGATCTTCATCTGCCATTGGGGTTGCATCTATAACAAACAGACGAATAGATTTACCAATCTGCGGTGCAGCCAGACCAACACCATCTGAGTGGTACATGGTACTCCACATATTCTCTATAAGGTCAAAAAGATTATTGTAGTCTTTATCAATGTCTGCGGCAACCTTTCTTAATACAGGCGATCCGTAAAGATATATCGGGTAATTCATTATATTATACTATTATTTAAAGATTCTAAATACGACTGAAGAATAATTGTAGCACTAACACCATCAACCAACCCTTTGTTCTGTCGGGCCTTCTTTTTTAATCCGGCATCAATCATAGTCTGAAACGCTATTTTAGATGTAAAACGCTCATCCCACTGAATAACCTTCATGTCAGGCAGCTCCTTTACAAGCCTTTGGATAAAAGGGTTAATAAATCTTATAGAGTCAGATGCATTACCCTTCATATCTGTTGGGTATCCAATAACAATTGCCTCAACCTCCTCTTTCTGTATATACTCCTTTATAAAAGGCAAAACAGTCTTACTCTCAAGCGTAGTCAATCGCGAAGCAATCATCTTCATCGGATCTGTTACAGCTAATCCTGTTCGTTTCTTTCCGTAGTCTATTGCCAGTACTCTTCCCATTATTCTCCGTTTATTCTGCAAAAGTACATGTTTTTTACCAAATGTTCAGTTAACCTGCAAAGTAATTGATGAATTAGAGTATACGTAATGGTAATTAAGAACTTGTTTTTACCCTTTTGTTATATGTATAATTACCGTGTATAAAATAATGTTATTGTTAATAACTCTTTGTTTAATATGATCTGTTTTGTGTTTGAGAAAGAACTTTACTCTCTTAAATGATTACTTTGTACTATAGCTTGTAAGGGTCTGGCGGTTATTGATGATAGTTTATACTCGGTTTATTAGTGTTAATAACTTTATGGTCTTTTGTGTATAATAAACAACATGTTTATATCTGTACTTTGTTATAAAATAATTTACTTTGCAACCACATTTCAGAGCCCCTAATACTATTATAGCAACAGGTTTGTTGTGCAATTCCTTTATTGTAATCCAGCCTATTTATAACATGTTCTCAGGGTGTTCAGAGGTGAATATTAAATTTATTTTATAAACTAAAAAATGAATATCATGAGAAAGGTCGTAATGATTTTTACAGTAATGTTAGTTACAATGTCTGCGTTTAATGCGTTATCACAAGAAGTAATATTGCAACCAGGTGAGAAGATTAAATTCATGAACAGAGTAGGCAAAAACTATTCATGGATTGGAGCACCATTAGAAAATGATGGTTTGCCTGATCTTAAGTTTGCTACTTCAAATGGATTTATGCACTTGAATGGTTACGGTAAATTAGGAATTGGGATTATGAATCCGTTTGGTAAACTAGAGGTTGCAGGAATGACATATTTCAGAGGAGCACCAACTGTAAATACCATATCAGAGCAAGTACGTTTTGGTAGAGAAGACAGTAATATAAGATATCACTCAATATATACGAAACATACAACTGGAGGAAATCTTAACTTTATGCAGTTTAGAATACATGATGGTGTAACATCTGCTACTGCACAGAGAACAGTAATGACTTTATTGGGTGATGGTAACGTGGGTATCGGTACTACAAATCCAGCAAGAAAACTTGAAGTAAATGGAGATGTTCTTATTGGTGGATCTAATGCTGTTCTGATACTTCAGAGTGGAAGTAGTGTTTGGGATTTTTCACCAAAAGCAAATGGGTTGGCATTTAACCAGACCGGGGTACAGACAAGTATGTTTTTTGAGAAAGGTGGTAACGTAGGTATTGGAACCACAAAAACAAACGGATATAAGCTTGCAGTTGATGGAACAATTGGAGCAAGAGAGATTGTTGTAAACACAGAGGCATGGGCAGATTTTGTATTTGCAAAGAACTACAGACTAATGCCACTATCAGAAGTAGAGAGCTTTATTACAGAGAATAATCACCTGCCAGATGTACCATCAGAGCAAGAGGTAAAAGAGAACGGTATTAATGTAGCTGAGATGAACGCAAAACTACTACAGAAGATAGAGGAGCTTACTCTGTATGTAATTGAGCAGAACAAACGTATTTCAGAGTTAGAGAAACAAGTAAAAGAGAATAAATAATAATTTATGAAGAGAATACTGTTATTACTTCTGGCTAATACGCTCTTATTTATAAATGCAGTGTGTCAGAGTGGAGACGATCAACAGTTTGTTGTAAACGTAAAGGTTGATAGAATAGAACCCTCAAAATATCTTATTCCTTATATAAAATATATTGAGAACGAGCCCGGACTAAGTACAGGTGTGCCGGATATAAAAGTAAATCTGTTTAACGGAGCAGGAAATAGCCTGAACATGATATATAATGCATCAGGTATTATGGCTAATGAAAGATCCTCATATATGGGACTTGGATGGTTTCATGATGCCGGAGGTATTGTAACCAGAGTTGTGAGAGATTTGCCGGATGATATGCCTCAGAATGGATATATAAATTATGCAGGAGCATCAAAGTTATTGAACAACTATAACGATTGTACACCATCTCAGGCGGATAATATAACAAATTATGATGGTAAAGATTATGAACCGGATATCTTCTATTTCTTTACAAAATCGTTTCGCGGAAGGTTTGTTATTGATAAAGCAGGTAATGTGAATCTTATACCAAAGAGTAATATAAAGATTACATATATAAAAGATTCTAATGGAGAGATAACAGGTTTTACAATTATACCTCCCGGAGGAGCCAGATACATTTTTGAATCAGGAGAGAGAGCCAATGTAAGTATTGATAATAATCAATTCTCTTTTACATCAGGATGGAGACTTATGAAAATAGAGTCTCATATTGAGAAATCAGCATTTACAAATATTAAGTTTATTAAGGCTAAATATAATGAGACAAGGCACTTTGCTGATGTTAAACTGGAACAAGATGGAGTAACGCCATATAGTTATCAGAAGACCTATAATGTTAGCTTTACATCAAATATGTTACCCAGACAAATTGCTGGTTCTTCTGCTATTTTAACATTTAATTACGCTCGTCAGCGTACAGGTGATATTGATTATCTGTATAATATGCCAGATGAGGATCATCCGGAATATCCTTATGTTGATATGAAAGGAAGAGTTAGATTCTTTAACAATAATGAGTCGGTACTGCTTGATAGCATTAATATTAAATATACCAAAAATGAACTTGAATATGTAGTTACTATTGATGGTGCAAATAGTGTTGGAACCCATAATATAGATAATTTTCTGCCGCAGGGAGTAAGGATTGCTAAACGTTTTAAAGGTATTGTAGGGTGGACTCCCGAAGTAGAGTTGGCTACTCAATTCTCATATAACAATATGCCTGAACCCGGCATTAATTATGTTAGCCGACAAGGTATGTGGGGATATCTTACAGCAGGAGCAGATCAGAGCCTTATCTTTTCTGGTAGTGCAACAGAAGAAATACTGGATCCTATGACCGATGGAAAGACAAATATTCTTCCGGGTGCAGTTGGTTTTTTATGGGCAGATTACCCATTTGCGCGAATGCTTAAAACAATAGTTAGTCAGGATGGAAGTGTTAAAGAGTATACTTTTGAACCAAACAGATTCATCTATCAGGATAAAGAGTACCCGGGTGCAGGTGTAAGGGTAAAAAAGACCAGAGATTATAATGTTAAAGAACCTTCAAAGTATATCGAACAGGAGTATATATATAATCTTATTGATACAGACAGATCGTCAGGTACACTTTTGTCGTTCCCATATATCGGAGAGCGATATGTAAGCCCGAGCGGATTAAACTCAGTTATGCGTATTGGTTATGTATACCGTGGGATTACACATAACGGAGTAAAACCGGTATACTATTCGCAGGTTTCTGTAAAGAAAGAGGGTTTTGGATATAAATCATACATATTTGAACTACCTGTTAGTGCAAATTACAACTGCAATATAGGTTACAATATTGGAGGCTCAACAAGCAAAAAACTAGAGATACGTAATAATAACTTCTCTTTAGGCAACAATGCTATGGCAATGTATACAAGGCCAAATATTAAGATTGCCATGAACAGAAAAGCTGATAGATCTGTTATTGCAAAGGAGGAGAATGTGTATGCAATAGATAAACAGAAGTTGATACCCGGTCTTAGAGAACGTTTTTATGTATCTGGACAACAGGGAACGTCACAGAAGTTTACATCTGTTATGTTCTATAACGAGAAATCTCTGTGGAATCTGCTAACCAGTAAAACAGGTAGTATTGTTAATAACGGAATGTCAATATCAAATACAACACTTTTTGAATATACTAACGACAATAAAAAATTACCTCTTAAAAAGATAAGCCTGAGACCTAATGGCGACAAGCTTATTGAGCAGACAATGTTTACAGGTAGCTATGCAAAATCGCAGTTTTCAGAAGAGAGTAACAGTATATTTAAAATGCAGGATAATAACAATATCTCTACGCCTGTTGAGAAGATTGTATATCTGGAGAAACCTGATAAAGCAAGATATCTGATATCTGCAAATATCTTCTTTTACAGAGATCTGGAGTATGAGTTCAAAAAGTTTAGACCAACGTTAGATGAAGAGAACTATCAGACAATAAAAACTAAAACAATTGTTCCGCATATGAACTTTGAACTAAACGGCCCGTTGAAATGGACTGATGAAGTTTATAAACCTCTGTTTATAGGTCTGTCTAACGAGATAATATCAGATACAACAAAGATGGTACTTACTCAGAGGCACCTTAAGTATGATAAGAGTGGTAATGTACTTGAATATACTGATGCTTCGGGCATTATAAATAGTGCAAAATATAATAATAACAGTAATCTTCTGGAGTTTGAGGCAAAGAACTGTACATATATGGAGCTGAAAAAATTTATAAACGATGAGATGTTTAATGAGGATGTTCCGGTACCTGAAGGATCTGTAATTACAGAGTATAAGTATAACTATAATCTGTGGAAAAGTGAGGATATTAATCACAATACAAAACAGAAGATATATTATGCATATGACTTTCTTGACAGACTAGTAGCTGTTTACGATAATGATTTGAATATAGTTAAATACACAGAACGTAAACGTGATGGTATGCCGGAAATACCTGTTGTATCAGGGCTTTTGGGCGGAAACAGATATACCGATTTTCACGGTACAACACAACATATACTTCATAAACACTATTCTGTTCCGCCGGGAGCATCGGTTGATGGTAAACCGGTTACATCAGACAGATATCTGTTTAATGGTCCGGGAGAGCACGTAGTTAATGGTGTAACTGTAGTAAATGGTGTAATAATAAATCAATCTAAAACAGTTGTAAATGTAATAGAGAAACCATTTGCAATTACGTTTGAGGCAGGAATGAAACACAAAGGTGTATCTAATTTTCATTATAAATTTAATCAGAATACTATTCAAACAGCTCATTTCAGGCAAGATTACTATCCACAGATAAACTATACAGTTGTAGGAGGTAGTGGAGATTATGAGGTGATTATATACAAAGAGTATACAAGGAATATTGACCCAACACAGCCAAACCAGAACTTTACAACAGAAAAAACATGGAGTAGGCATAACAGAGGCTGGACTAATTCAACAGATAAAGGTGAAATAAAGGATTTTTATCCTGGAATGAATAAGTTTTATATATGGATAGTAGATAAGAGAAAACCGGGATATGTGGCAAACAGCAAGCCTGATATATCTAATGCTAATGCTGTGTATATGGTTGATCTTAAACCTGAGCAGAGTGTAATAACAAACCCTGACATTAAATAGATAGGAACTTTATGAAGAAGATAATATTTTTAATAATAATGGTATCTGTCTCATTTATTGTAAGAGGGCAGAACTATGTTGATAAAGGATACAAAGACAATGTAAAGTCAGAGGCGTGTATCTATAAAGATTCAAAGCTAATTGCTAAAAAATCTATAACGCTTAAACCGGGTTTTAAGGTGGTAAAAGGAACCTCTTTTAAAGCCTCTATTCTTAAACGCGATATTCAGGAGCATAGCAGTATGCCAAATGAAAAATCGTTTGATATAGAGTATGTGCCATTTAAAGGCGTTGGTAGTATTATGAACCTTGGTACAACAGAGGATAATACATTGACATCGATAAAATACTACGATAATTTTGGAAATGTAGAACAGAGCCATATAATTAAAGCAGCCCCTGATGGCCGCGACCTGGTATCGTTCTCAGAGTTTACACCGGGTGCTACAACAGAGAAGAGTTATCTTGGTTTTGCTATGAATACCGATGGTGTTTTTGTTAATGATGTTAAGAGCGTGCAACGTGAATTTTATGCATCAGACAATGGGATTGCTACTGATAATAAGCCATGGGCCGTTACAACGGTAGAGAACTCTCCAGAGAGAAGGGTTTTGAATAGTACAGGAGTTGGAGAGGATTTTACTAACCATAGTGCTTCAACAAATGTTGCCTTTAACAGTGTTGCCGATGAGGTACCTATGTTTGAGTTTAACGGAACAAACTGGGTATACAGAGGTTATTATCAGGCAAACACACATTTTGTTAGCAGAACAATCGATGAGAATGGCAAAGAGGCTGTTACAGTAACCAATAGTTTAGGACAAACAGTTAAGACTAAGAGTGGCGATATTGAAAACTGGTATATATATGATGATCTTGGACGTATGGTGCATACAATACCTGTTGCTGCTGTTGGTATTATAAAGATGAGTGGCGTTGGTTATGTAATAGAG
Organism: Bacteroidales bacterium; assembly: GCA_025210735.1. Taxonomy (GTDB): domain Bacteria; phylum Bacteroidota; class Bacteroidia; order Bacteroidales; family UBA6680; genus UBA6680. Next base: position 4,192 of record JAOARD010000025.1, on the reverse strand, counting down.
TTCAGCGGAACACCTCTTAATGAGTATATATATAGCTACAAATATGCTGATAATGTAACCGGAGTGGCAGAGAAATACCTGCCGGGTATTAACGGTACTGTAGAGTATGTTTACGATAAATACGGACGAGTTATGCTTAGCCGTAATCAGAAACTGAAGTCACAAAACAGATGGTCGTTTATTAAGTACGATCAGCTTGGCAGGGTTATTATTACCGGAAGTTATAAAGCAAAAGGCAACTATACTCGTGAGCAGTTGCAGCAACTTGTGCTTAACAGTAATGCTAAATTCTTTGAGGTTGTAGACCCTGTTGATTATCAGGTTCTGGCGCTACAGGATCAGGCAAATGGTACAAAAACAGATAAACATACAGTCTATTACTCGTCAAATGTATTTCCGGCAAAGAGTTTTACAAGTTATGTAGAGAGTATACAGTACGATGTAATTACAATATATGATAAGTACCATATTCCGGAACTGCAATTTAGAAGCAGAGATGGGTATGATGACTACATGGCAAAACCAACAGGACAGATAACAAGTAAAGCTGTACGTGTTGAGAATGGTATTAAAGCCGGAACATACAATAAATCGGCATTCTACTACAACACAAAAGGGCAGTTGATATCAACAGTATCTACAAGTATATTTAATGAGGATGTTCTTAACCGTACCTTTCTTAAGTACGATTTTATTGGTAAAGCAGAAAAAAGTCTATCTTTATACAACCGTAAACTTAAGAGCGGTGGATTTAACCAGATGGAGATAAGCCAATACCATACATACGATAGAATGGGGCGACTGTTAAAGGTTGATCAGCAGATAAGTGGTGATGCTAACGGACGTGTTACAATGGCTGAATATGAATATAATGTACTTGGTCAGACTGAAACCAGGAAACTGCACAAAAAAGCAGATGGAGCTTTCTTACAAACAGTTGATTATGCCTACAATATCCGTGGACAAGTTACAGATATTAACAGTGTAGATGATAAAAACAGCGATGATGTTTTTGCTATGCATATAAACTACAACAAGCAGTTAGCTAATAGCGAGGTTACGGCAAAATCGTTATGGAATGGTTTTATATCATCGGTAGAGTGGCGCAGTGGCGAAGGTAAAAAGCAGGCTTACGCCTTTGAATACGATGATAACTACCGCCTTACAGATGCTAAATATGCTGCAGGCGATAACCTTAACGAGGATTTAGGCCGTTTTAATATGCAAGCGGAGTACGATAATATGGGTAATATAACCCGTATGCAGCGTAATGGTGGAGCCAACGGAGCTTTAATTGATGATCTTACCTATACCTATGTTGCTGAGGATGGAACAAAAGGTAATAAATTATACTCTGTTACCGATGCCAGTACAAATAGTTTTAAAGATCAGTACGGTTTTGGAAAAAGAGATGCCTCTTTTGTTTATGATGATCTGGGTAACCTTATGTCAGATAGCTCACGAGATGTGTACAGTATAAAGTATAATAACCAGAACCTTCCGGTAAAGGTTGTATTATCAGATGGAAAAGAGGTGTTATACGAGTATACAGCAGAGGGGATCAAACTAACTCGTACTGTTTATAATCCATATACAATGAAGAGTATATATACCCGCTACGAAGGTGGATTTGTATACGAGACAGATTTGGCTACAAACAAATTAGACCTTAAGTACTTTGCTCACTCACAAGGAGGACGTGTTGTTGTTAATGATAACAGGTTCAGTTATGAATATTTTATTAGCGATCATCTTGGCAATGTACGTGCCACAATAGGCTCTGATGAGAGTGGTAATCTGGCACTGTTACAAACAACAGATTACTACCCGTTTGGATTAACAATGGCAAATGGCAACAAAGCCAATGCAGACCAGCCATACCAATATGGTGGCAAAGAGTGGCAGAACAGTACACAAGTATACGATTTCCATGCCCGCCAATACAACCCGGCATTAGGAAGATGGTTTAACATAGATCCTATGTTAGAGAAATTCTCTGGAACATCAACATATAACTACTGTCTGAATAACCCTATTAATGTTATTGATCCTGATGGCAGAGAGAGTGTACTCCCTGAAAAGCCATGGAACTGGAACGAGGATGTTCATGGTACTTGGGGAACAATGTCCAGTCTCAGACAAGCGGGGTATGACCCTTGGGTTGCAATGAATATGGCAATGGAACATAAGATGAGTTTAGCCAGAAAAGAAGCAAGTGGTGGAGGTTCGTCAAGTGGAAGAAGTTCTGACGGTGAGGTAGGATTACTTCAAGCTTTATGGGATTTAACTCCAGATGGAAAGAACGCAACATTCTACCCTTTATCAGATGATTGGAGCACCTTTTTTAAGATTGGTTGGCATTATGTTAAACATCAAAGTTCTATTAATGCATGTGTAGAGGAGAAAGAACAATTTAAGGCTAATTATCGTCCAAATAAAGTTAACTTTGAAAAGTTTAAATGGAATGATTTGCTTGATTGGATGACTCTTTTGATAGATTCTGATTTTTATAAACCTTTTTCAAATAATAGATACAATGCGATAGATCTTTTTGATATTACCAGTTTACCAGGTTCGCATATTCATACAGGTTCAATGGGTGGAGGAAATTCATATGGATTGAGTATAAATTTTAGAGATGGGAATTATGTTGGGTTTTGGATTGTCGATAGAGATTTTGATATGGTAGCAAGATCAAAAGTAGGTAATATAACAGATATAAGATCATATGAAGTTGGGGAAAATAGGCATGGAACAATGATGTATAGAATTGCCGGATTGAATAATACTAAATTTGTTTTTACATTAACTTTTTATAATAAAGAATTCTATGAGAAAATTAAGAGGAGGATTTTTAAAACTGGGAATTAGTATTATTGTAATTTTGTTTTCAGGTTTTTTATGTAAAGGTCAAGTTATTAACTTTAATGGTCATTTGAAAGAGTTATGTGAATTTAATAGTAGTATTGATTCAAGTGGTTGGAGATTACTTCAACGAATAGATTATCCTGAAGAGTTATATCTATCATTCGAAAAAACAGTTGGTGATACAGTTTTTACAGTTATGTATTCAAAATTAGATGGAGTAAAAGTAATTACAGATTTTACATGTAAATTGACGAAGAGTTATGTAAATGATGGTAAGTATTTTGAATGGTCTGTTAAAAATGGAGATACATTATATTATTACAATACTGATTGCACTGTAGAGGATGGATTAATTTATAAGGCTAAAGAGAAGAACTTCTTTTTTGGTAGATATTATTTTCTATATCTAGAAGGAGGAGTATATAATTCAAAACAAAGATTATTTTTTGAATCTAATATAGATTCATTGATTAAAATAAAGGGAAATAACTTGCCTGATTTACCAAGTTATTAAATGTCTTAATAAATTATACATAGTATATTATGTGTACCAATCACCCACCCATCTTCACAAGATGGGTGGGTTTTTTATATTAGTACACACATTACCCTAATACACACCATCTCCAAAAGTTTTTTGGGCACATTTAGCTTAGTTTGGGGTTTTTATTGTTCTCGGCTTGGCATATTAGATGAATATGGTCAGGGGTGTTAATTTTTTCCGGTCTCTTAACCTCAATATGGCCTGTCTTATTATCTTTTTTTAGGTTCCTGACCTATGATGACCAATCTTTTTAATTTTTTCCAGCTTCGTACTTGAATATGATCAGTCTTTTTAATTTCTTCTGGCTTCGTATCTAAATATGATCGATTAAATTAATTTTTACTTAAATCTTCTCTTAAGAAAGTCGTTCTAACTAATTTTTTTTAGCTTTCTAACCTCAGTATTGCCAATTTTTTTAACTTTTTTAAGCAGAATAGACTATGATGATCAATTATCCTTTTTGGTTGATATATCGTAGCCTACGATGCTATTTTTAGTTATCTGTTCAGGGTAAAGTAGCCTGGTTATTTCAATAAAATTTTATTTAATACTTGACATGAGCTGTTTATATTCATAAATTTATATAAAGACGTTGGTTTTATTTCTTAACCCTTGAAAACCTATATGTTGAATAAAAAAAATGTAACTATTCAGTCAAGACTAATATTTCGAATAATCATTCACTATTAACAAATTTAACTAAAAAAGGAGTTCATTTGTTAGTAATAATTTCGTTTTCAATAATGCTAAAAGTTCTGATATACCGATCTTTGTATCATG
>JAOARD010000024.1 GCA_025210735.1 Bacteroidales bacterium | reverse complement strand
CCTGTAGCCTCTGGCTACATCTTGTCCACCCAAATTCAAGAATTTAGGCTAACGATCAGTATAGGGTAACCGAGTATTATGCCAAACAGAATTGTAACTATATACAAAATATCCCGAAGGGATAGTACATTTATAACAATGAATGCAATCCATTGTGAAACAATAAATAAAATAAGTCCAGAAAGGACGACATATATATAATGTCTGTGAAACCTAACATTATCAATATACTGCGGACTGAAAGTCCAACTTAACCTAGCCCAACGCACCGCACCGGGCAGTTGAATAACCGAATGGTCGCACTGAAACGAAGCATATGTAAAGGTTTTTCCCTTTATTCGGAAATGCAAAAATGCGAGTTCAATCTAACCATTAAAAAAGAAAAAGCAAACAGATTAAGATGTAGGTTAAACTATTACGAGAATAATAGTTCCAATTTAGCAACACACAACCACGAAGAAACTCTCCTCCTAGGAGGAGTCAGAGGTGGGTAAAAGGTTGTTGCTTATCTTTATAAGGATGATTACTTCTGGATTGTAGGGATAATACTGGATATAATTATATCAACCACTACGAACAATGCTATTATGTAACATAGCCGATAATCTTTATATTGAATTCTATTCAATGTTATATTAACTATAAATAGTTACATTTGGTATTCGTTATATCCCACAACAATTCATGAATCTGTTATATCACGGCTATTCACTAACTATAGTGTTTATTTAGGGAAAGTAATTTCCTTCATGTTAGAAATAATAGTTTGCTTTCTGAAAGCATTAGAAGTTAAACAAAAAAAGTTGTAAGATGAATATTAAAGAAATCTCTGAGAGGATTGCGGAAAAAGAATTAGATAAAGGTTATAAGCTGAGGAATCTTAGAATTAGAAAGAGGGGAAATAATAATATAACCTGGGTTCAATTCGTTGACAGATTCAATATTATTACAGGTAGTCATGCTCATTTTGAGATTATAAAGAGAGACACAGAGATATTTGTAGAGTTGCATTTTGAGAATAAAGACACCAAAAAGCAATTAAAAAATGCTATTAATAAATTGACTGAAAATATAGAAACGTTTAAATGGCAGAATTCTTATAGTTTGCGTGTTGCTGGTGGTGTTAATATCTATGATATAGATATCATTGAGAAGTTAATAGATAAATTGGTATTTATTGAAAATAAGATAGGAAACGAAATAAGAGATTTTATGATCAAAAAAGGGATTGTATCTATAAAGAATAAACATAATAACCAGATTTTATACGGACCTCCAGGAACAGGGAAAACATATAATACAATAAATAAAGCTCTTGAAATTATTATCGGAAGCTGCCCTGATGACAGGAAAGAAGCAAAGAAAAAATACGATGAATTAATAAACGATGGACGAATAGTATTTACAACTTTTCATCAGAGCATGTGTTATGAAGATTTTGTTGAAGGGATAAAACCGTTGGCTCCTCAAACAGAGAGCAATGATACAGAAAATGTTATTTACAAGGTAGAAGACGGGATATTTAAAACTATATGTAATACAGCAAGACGTAATAAATCAAACTTCGATGAGAGAATTGAGTGGTTAAAGAGTGAGAGCGAGGAGTCTGCAGGAAAAACTATTACAATAAATAGTAGTTCAACTTTTGATATAACATACAGGGGAGGCAGAACATTCAGAATAAAACCTAAAAATTCAGATCGTCCGGATCAGTGGTACCCTGCCTCTATTGAGAATATAAGGAAAATGTATGAAGGAGCAGAGCGTAAAGAGGTATATAATCCAACGTATGTTGTAGGTATTTTGGATTATCTGTATCAGAATGGGTTAGAGGAGTATAAAAATACAAAAGATGATAATAAACCATATGTTATTATTATTGATGAGATAAACCGCGGAAATATTTCCCAGATCTTTGGAGAACTTATTACTCTTATTGAGAGCGATAAACGTATCGGAAATAGTGAAGCGTTAGAGGTTACGCTTCCATACTCAAAAGAGAGATTTGGTGTTCCTGCTAACCTTTATATAATTGGAACAATGAACACTGCCGATCGTAGTGTTGAGGCACTTGATACAGCGCTTAGAAGAAGATTCAATTTTGTAGAGAAGGCTCCTGAACCGGAACTGTTTGTTGAGAGTGATTTTAAAGGGGTGAATCTTAAAGAACTTTTAAAGCATATAAATGATCGTATAGAGACCCTATTGGACAGAGATCACCTGATAGGACATAGCTATTTTATGAAAGTAGGTTCTGTTGCTGATCTTAAAGATGTATTTCATAATAATATAATACCTCTTCTTAAGGAGTATTTCTATGGCGATTATGGAAAGATAGGATTGGTATTAGGAGAGGGCTTTGTAAAGAAAAGATATAGATCAGTGGAATTTGCAAACTTTAATGATTATGATAACTCGGTGTACCAAGATAAATCACTGTATGACATAGTAAATGTTGTAGATATGGATGATGATGATTTTGTAAAAGCTCTAGAAGGTGCTGGTTTAAAAACAAATGTTAATACACCGGAACTGACGCATGCACAACAGAACTAATTATATAAGTGTATATGAACACCAAGACCTTAAAGTAGGTCAAAAATATTGTGGTGTAGAGTTTAGTGATGCCATATTAGAGTCGCTACAGATGTTTTATGGTAATGGTGTACCTTATTATACATTAACACATAAAGGCGTTAAGTTTAGGGAGTATGTTGGTGTATTACAGGTAGGAAATACTATAATAGAGATATTACCAAAGGCAGATAGAGAAGATGATAAAAAGAAATGGCGTAATATACTTATAGGTATGTTGCAGGTAGTTGGAGCATTTAAGTTATCTGCACCAACAAACAGTACATTAAGCCTTAAGCACAACTCCGTTTTAGATCTCTACTTTAATCTGTTTATTAGCGAGGTGGAGTATCTGGTGCAAAGAGGATTAGTGAAACAGTATCGAAAAAGAGAATCTAACTGTAAAGTGCTTAAAGGAAGATTAAATTTTGGTAAACATATACAGAAAAACCTGATACATAAAGAGATGCTTTATGTTAATCATACAACCTATGATGTTGAACACAGGTTGCATATGATATTATATAAAACAATAAGACTATTAAAACAAATCAATACAAATCCGATGCTTAATAATAGGTTAGGACAGTTAATATTGAACTTGCCCGAAATGCCTGATATATATGTGTCAGAATCTGTGTTTGATAAGTTGAAATATTCAAGAAAGACAGAGATTTATAGAAAAGCAGTTGATATTGCAAAGCTTTTATTATTAAACTATCATCCTGATATAAAAAAAGGTACCAATAATGTGTTGGCTCTAATGTTTGATATGAATGTATTGTGGGAGAGATTTGTGTACAGTAGCTTATATAAAAACAGAGGATCTTATACAGTTGAATCACAGATTAGCAAAGATTTTTGGCTTTCTAATACTAGGGGAATTATAAAGATGAGACCAGATATAGTTATCAGAGATAGAGATAAAAGCTGTATTGTATTTGATACTAAATGGAAAGTAGTAGATGCTAAACCATCGGTTGAAGATCTGAGACAACTGTATGCCTACAAAAAATTATATAAAGCAGAAAGGGTTGCTTTGGTATATCCGGGCGAGGAGAGTATGATAAATTGTGGACATTTTTGCGACAGTGAAACACAAATTAATACAGGTGGTATTATAAAATTAGGTTTTGCAAACAATAATATTTCTGATATCCAAAAGTATATTAGTGAATTTGTGATTGACAAATTTATGAGCATGGTTTTATCTTAGTTTGTATGTTTAGATTAGAGTTTATTGCTGAATATTCAATAATAAACTCTAATCTATTTAATAGTGATTTAGACTAACGATCCGCATTGGGTAACTGAGCATAATACCAAACAGAATTGTATCTATGAACAAAAATATTCCGAAGGGATAATATATTTACAACAATGGATGCAATCCATTGTGAAACAATAAATAAAAGAAGTCCTGGAGGGACGATATATTGATTCGATCTTAGGATTTGTTATGCATATGCTTGTGAAATACCACATCCTTAGAGGATAACGGACTGAAAGTCCAGCTTAACCTAGCCCTATGCAACGCATCGGATAATTGAATAAACGATGAATCGCACTAAAGGTACAGATTAAATATGGCGAGAATAATAATTACGAGGCATATACTTTGGGTTAAGTAACACACAACCACAAAGAAACTCTCCTCCTAGGAGGAGTCAGAGGTGGGTAAAAGTTTGTTAACTACCTCTAAAGGGGGTAATTATTACAATATTGCTGTTGATTGAGGAATGGTTATTCACCTGCACAGTACATTATACATCTTTATTCTGTTTTCTGAACGAATCAGCTGTAAGCTTAGTACTCTTCTTAAAAAACCTCATAAAATACGACTTATCTGTAAATCCAAGTTCAAAGGCAATTTCAGATATAGTGTTATCTGTAAAGAGCAGTAACCTTTTAGCCTCAGTAAGAGTTCGTTCATGTATAAGGTTTGTAACTGTTTTATTCAACCCTTTTTTGCATAGGCTGTTCAGGTGTTTTGCTGATATATACATCATATCAGCATAGTCGTTCAGTAGCTTATACTCTTTAAAATGTGTATCAATCAGCGCTTCTAACTTCCTTAGTTGAAAGGTAAGGTGTGTTGGAGCCTCATTAATAACCGGCTGACTGTACATTCTGGATGATCTTATAAGTAGAATTTCAATCAGTGCACGCAGAACATTCTCTTTGCCTTTCTCGTCTGCACGGTACTCGTTATACATATCGTCTAATAAGTTCTGTATAGTCTCATTAGCCCTGGATAGGTATAATACAGGATCGTTATTAATGGAGTGAAAGAACGGAAAGTCAATTAACTTCTGAACAGTATTATTAAGGGTAAAGAACTCCGAATCAAATGATACAACATATCCATCAACATTTTTGTCTATTACAAGAGAGTGTACCTGTCCTGGTGATACAAAGAATATAGAGTTCGGTTTTATATCGTATGTTTTAAAATCAATAGAGTGTTCTCCATTGCCTCTGCTTACAAACATAATATGGTAATAATCGTGTCTGTGCGATTCAGCAATAATACCTTTGTCTGTACTGTCCTCTTTCAGAGACACTATATCAAACTTAGACAGTGCTTTATGTCCAAACTCTCCCTCGATGGTTCTAACAGGCAAATGCTCAACCTCCTTCTTTCTCATAATAATTATAATCTATATACTAATGCAGTATCATATTAAGTTTTGTAAAGATTCCGCAAAAGTAGAATTCATTTAGTAACTAAAATAGTATGATGTACTTTTTTACTCAAAATAGAAAACATGCTGTTTACCGAAATGTTCAATAATCGCAATAATTGCTCAGATATACTAGTCTTGTTAAGATGTAGGAGAGGATGTTAAAGAGTGTATTATTTTGTATTTGAGCTATTTTTAACGATATTGATAAATGACATATTTATGTATGCAACTAACTACGAAAATCATCGTCGTTAATAGGTGTATAAAAATAATAGAACTATGAATCGTCTGCTGACAATGTTTATTGTATTGCTGTTTGTGACTGTAGGATGTGCACAACAGAGAGTTGGATATATACCGGAAAAGCCTGTTATTGATGGTAAACTTGATGATGTAACAAGGTATAGTAATCTTAAGAGGTTTAATACCGTTGTTAAGAGTGATAAAGATAATGCCGATATCCCGGTAAGTTATCTTTTGGGCTATGGTAAAGATTTCCTATACCTCTATATTGAGCAGGAGAGTCCCGTATTTGTAAAACGTGACAGAGCCTATCAGAATGGTGATGGATTTCATATGGTTATTGGAGCAGTTAAGAATGGAGAAACAGATACTGATGAGTTTTATGTTCTTGCATTCTCGCCCGATGAGAAGGCTTTTGGACACAAGAATATATGGTACTACAATATAGACTTATCGTTTAAACCATTGGGCGAAGATGTTTTATATAAAACTGCTGTTTCAGATACAAAGGTATCGCATGAGCTGCTTATTCCGTGGAGTTCTGTACATCCTTACCATCCGTGGTTTAGAGACGATATTGGTATAAATATATGTTACGTAAAGGCTTTAGGAGAAGAGGATAAGAATTACTACTTTATATTACGTGATGATAAAATTCAGTATGAGCAGAGCAGGCGTAAACTTGTTAAAACAGAGTTCGGGAAACCAATAACAGGTAATCATATATCTGTACACCTTGATAGCTGTAATACTACCTTGCAAACACCTCCTAAACTTAAGATATCGGGTTACTCTGATAGTGATATGGAATTAAAATACAGTGTTAAACTATACTCTGGTGAGAATGTACTGATATCAAAACAGTACACAGATGTTATATGCACCAAGGGGTTATTTACGGATGAGATTAGTATAACTAAAAAGAGTCTTATCCCTGGTGGATACAGGGTAAATGTTAAAGAATCTGATAACGAATATGATTTCTATTTTACAGTAATGCCTCAGTTTAATTATGAACAAATGGTGAATAGGCTATACCCTATAAAGAGTAGAATATCAGAGGGGGCATATAACACGTTACTACTGTATATAAAAGAACTTGATGCTAAGATAAAAAAGCTTAAAAGTTATGAGAACTCATACGATATCCGTAGCAGAATAAAACAGGTAGAGATTTTTGTGAAAAAGGCAGAATCGGGCATAGATCCTTTTAATAACAGAAGAGGGACATTCAGACGAGGATTTGTATCGGATATTGATAATAGTGTGAGACCATATGCAGTATATATACCTGAGGATTATGATAAGACTAAAAAGATGCCTCTGCTGGTATATCTTCATGGTAGCGGAGAGGATGAGAGAACACTATATTATGCGCCAAATATAAAGAATGGTTATATTGTGATTGCACCTAATGGCAGAGGAACATCAAACTGTTATTCAACTTCGGAATCGCAAAAGGATATTAACGAAGCTATAAACGATGTTATAAAAAACTACAATATTGATACCTACAATATTATCCTTAGCGGATTCTCAATGGGTGGTTACGGTGTATATCAAACATATTATAAAAACCCGGACAGATACAGTGCTGTGGCTGTTTTGGCAGGACATCCGGATTTAGGACCAAAGTGGGGCTTTGCTGACGGTAAAAACTTTCTTAAGCGTAAAAATATAAAAGTATTCTCAGATGTAGAGATGTTTATATTTCATGGTACTAATGACCGTAACTGCAAGTTCAACCTAACAGAGGAGCTGGTGGATAAACTAAAATCAGTGGGAGCAAGGGTTAAATTTGTTACTGAATCAACCGGGCACGGAGGCATGAACAGAACAAACAGAGAACTATACTATAAATGGCTAAAAGAGAGAGTTGAGAGATAAGTGAATAGTGAAAACTAAAGAGAAAAGACTAAAAACAGATTATCTGTTTTTAGTCTTTTCTCTTTTATCAGATTCGGGAATAGCTTACTGCTTTATGTTGCACAGTTTAGCAATCTCCTGATCTAACATATATAACCCGCGTCCGTCTAGACCAATTACCTCTATCTTATCTAATATACCTTTAAACAGAGCCTCCTCCTCGTGTTGTTCTGCCACATACCACTGCAAGAAATTGAACGATGAGAAATCCTTCTCAGCCAATGTAAGCTCAACAAGTTTATTTATTTTATCGGTTATATGAACCTCATGTTTAAATGTTTGCTCAAATACATCACGTATATTCTTAAATGAATTTGGAGGAGCTGGAATAGCATCAATAATTGCCTGACTACCTGTTTCATTAACATAATTAATCAGACGATGCATATGCTCAAGCTCCTCGCGACTATGCAGGTTAAGAAACCTTGCTGCACCATCTAATCCTTTTGCGGTGCACCACGACGACATTGACAGGTATAGGTTAGAAGCATAATGTTCGGCAGTAATCTGCTCATTTAAATTCTTCAGGATTTTTTCCTTTAACATAGTAGTAATGTTTTAGTTTATACTTGTTTATCTAATTTAACTAAAATTATTCTATATAAGAAATATCTTCTATGAAATGAGCATAGGAATAGTATTCTATATTTTAATGGTCAAAAATACGCCTGAACTGCTCTTCGTCAGGTAAATTTTTCGCAATATCTTCAGGTAATTCAGTGTATGAATATGTTGCTACACCCATTGGTCTGTTTACTATCTCTAAAGCATACTCTACTGTTAATTTGCTTTTACTCTTGCACAAAAGAATACCAATACTTGGTTTATCGTCACTATACTTAACAGTCCTGTCTAAAAGATGCAGGTACCAGTTTAACTGTTGACTATACTCTGGCTTAAATTCATTAACTTTTAATTCTATAGCAACCATACACTTTAATCTTCTGTGATAGAATAACAGATCAATAAAGTACTCTTTATCGTCCAACTCTAATCTGAATTGTTGTCCCATAAATGCATAATCAGAGCCAAACTGACCCAACATTCTGGTAATATTATGTACAATAGCATTTTCAAGCTCCTTCTCGCTGTGATGATCTGATAAGTTTAAAAACGAAAGATCATACTCATCCTTAAATTGCAAGGAATAGTTAGCTTTCTCTTGCTGACTTAGTGTATTACTAAAATTATTCTGAAACCTCTTCTGTTGATTAAACAGATCCTGATCTATCTTCTGCTGCAAGATACTTCTGCTCCATGCCTCTTTCTTTGCTTTTTGAAGATAGAAATTACGCTCTTCTCTATCTTTAATCTTGCTAAATATCAATATACTATGACCCCAGTGTAATTTGGCAACAGCTTGTTGCCAAATTATATCATTTGAAGTCTCTTCATATATAAAACGCATTAAACGTAAGTTTCTTTCAGAAAATCCTTTTACACCAACAAACTCAGCTTGCAGATCAACAGATAACTGCTTAATCACAGATGATCCCCAGCCAGTTTTGGTCTTTTCAGATATGGTTTTACCAATGTCAAGATAGGCTAATATCATTTCTGAATTAACAGCACTATAACTTTTATATTGAGCAAGTTTTATCCTCTCTTTTAGTGATATCAGAACCGATATATACTCTTTACTATTTAGGTTACTATTCATAACTGTTCATTTAAAGAGGTGTAAGTATGTTACTATACAATTTACAACTTTCTATTCTATATTTCAACACCTTTGTATAGTGAGATTATGTTCTTATAGTATTCTGTTATAATTCAGTGTAATATCGCCACAGCTTCTAGTTAAATTTAAACCACAACCTTAACCTGTTTTGGTCTTTTAGAATAAGGATTTGCCAATGTTCGGATAAACTGATATAATTCAAGGGATGTTTGTCCGCTTAGACGTTACTCGTGGTGACTACACTACGAGTCATAATTAACGGAACTATGAATATACGCTTTGCATTTATTTGTAGCCTCTGGCTACATCTTGTCCGCCCAAATTCGAGAATTTAGGCTAACGATCCGTGTCAGGAATGATACAAGGGAATTAATTAGAATTGTAACTATATACAAAATATCCCTAAGGGATAATATATTTACAACAATGTATTACATCCATTGTGAAATAATGAATAAAAGAAGTCCAGAAAGGACGACATATATATAATGTTTGTGAAACCTAACATTATCAATATACTACGAGTTGAATAACAGCTAGAGAAATTCCGGTTAAGTAGCATACAACCACGAAGATGTTATCCACCTCGGAGGAGGTTCAGAGATGGGTAAAAGGTTATTGGTTATCTCTACAAAGGTAATTGTTTAGTATTGCAGCAGGGATACTAAACTAAAAAGGCACGATATTATGTATCGCACCTTGTATTGTTGTATGATAATATTCAGGGGGTGTTACTTGGGTAAAGTAATATGGTAGAACTTATCATTAATCCTCAATCCTATCTTCCCAATCATCTGGTCTTTCATCTTCTCCTCTGTCAGTCCAATATGTATCATTATTAGGGTTAAGCTGATCTGAGTGATTATCTAATTCTTCCTGAGAATATTCTCTTTCTGTATTTAAAGACATAATAAAAATATATTTAGTTAATTACTTTTTTGTTGAAGGATTGTTACCTCTTCCTTTTCCAGAAGGTTTTCCTGTTGTACTAGGACCATTATTTGGTCTTGGTTTTGAATACATAATTACATTTTTCTTCATAATTGAATGTTTTAATAACTAATTATTATTTTATTTGTAACCGTTTTATTTAACAGTATAGAACAAATATAAGTGAGATAATCTTACAGAGTCAGAAAAAGGAATGAACCTCCTAAAATTAGAAATGAAATGGCTGTTTTTATATTTTTAAATCAATTATGGATTGATGCTTTGGATAAAGATGAATATGCAATAGTTTTAATGATTGCTATTTTACTATTACTTATATCATATTTTAGGCGTTTATTTATAAAAGCACAAAAAACGGAAACGGAGGAACAAAATAGAGAATTTAAAGATGAATTAAATACTCTTAAAAGGGAGTATGATAAGGTTAAAGAAGAGTTATTGGAGTGTGAAAAAAAACTTAAAGAGGAGCTGGCTAATGGGAAAAGGCTAAAAGATGAACATAATCAACTTCAGGATAGCTTTAATAAACTAAGGAAAAGGTATAGTGAAAATTATGCTGAACTTTTAGATGCTAATAAAAGTAAAAAGATCTTAGAGGCAAAATCACTGTTTTATAGACTATCGCCTCATTTTCTCAAGAATATTATTAATACAACATTTCTTAAGGCTAAACATAATATTGAAGAGAATAATATTAGCTGTAGTTTTTCATTTTTTGGTATTAAGTTTTACGGAAGAAGAAAAATAGATAGGATTGTAGATATATATATCAATAGGATAAATAGTAGTTTACAGCTGCTAATAGATCTTCTTAATTATCTAATATATAGCACATCAGTTAAAGAGATAAGTATTGATGTGGAGATAAAATATTTAAAGTGTTTCTGCGAATTATTGGCTATAAACAGAGGTATAAAAGTTGATTTTATAGAAAATATTGATGATCGTAATATAAGTATTCCACCCACAATATTGTTTTATTATATAGATAATGCTATTAAGCACGGAAACTTTAAAAAGGGATGTTTAATTATACGCATTGAACAGAATGGTGACCATATTCTCAAATATAGTGTTGAATCTCCAATGTATTCAAAAGACAATAGTTGTAATGATCCAGGGGGGATTGGAAACGATGATTTTAAGAAATATATTGATATAAGTAATCTGGATATTAAGATAGATAGAGAGATTGTAAATGATGTGTATATTGCTAAGATGGATATTTTAAGATGAGAAAGTTAAGCTATATTGCAGTTGATGATGAATGTATATTCTTATCAGAATTAAGTAAAATGTTGGAGGATTATCCTTATATCGAAAAAAAGGCCAACTATGATGATGCTTTTAAAGCTATAAATATGATTAATAAAGAGAAACCTGATGTGGTTTTTCTGGACTATGAAATGCCCGGATTTAACGGACTTGATGTCTTGAAGAAGATAAATTACAGTGCATTAGTTGTGTTTATAACAAGTCATTTAGAGCCTATTCAGGATATAGTTAATCATGGCGGAAAGGCTCAATTAAAGAAATATCTGACTAAACCTATTAAAAAGGATGATTTGCATAATTTGTGTTTAGACTTATATGATAAGTTGATTCCTGATAATACACCTTCTTGTAATAAGATTCTAATACCGAATGGTAAGAAGTCAGAAATTGTTGTAGATACCTCTTCTTTATCTTTTATAAAAGCTGATGGGAAATATACTGATTGGTATTTTTTAGATAAAAAAGAAGACAAAGCCATTACTTGTTCTTTGAAGGAGGCAAGAAAAATATTAACATCTAAAGGTATACCCTATATTGATAATAAATCTTACGTAATTCTTAAAGGAGGTATATTTAAAAGGGAAAATGATGTTGTGAAGGTTCTGTATTATAATGATGGCAAAAAGGAAAAAAAAGAAATTGCTTTTGGTAAAAGCAATGATTTAGTTATCAAACTAAAAGAACTGATTGGTTAAAATATAATACCATCTACGATTCAGAATCAAGAAAAAATATTCTGAATCGCCTCTTTTTATGTAAAACAGATGCTATTATTATAATCCAAACTCGCACCAGAGAGGGTAGTGGTCAGATATACGGAACAATAACTGTTTTAGTGTGTATTGTCTGTCTTTTAGAACATGTCCTTTGAAATAGAAAATAAATATATCTTACACCATTAATCTCTCCAATTCGTCTTTTGTTCTTCTCCAATCAGGAGAAAGTTTATTTAATAACTCATAAAAAGCTGTACTGTGATTGAGATGTGCTAAATGGCATAACTCATGTATAATCACATATTCTATACATTTTTTAGGGGTTTTTATTAGCTCGTTGTTCAATAACACTTCACCTTTCTGGCTGCAGCTTCCCCAACGTTTATCCATCCATCTGTACTTAATAGAGGGTTCGCCTTCGTAGAAGGATTTTGCCAACGGTGTCAGTTCTTCAAACAGTTTAATAAAGTGCTGGTCTGCTTTTGATTTATACCATGCCTTTAATAATTTTTCAATACGTTGCTTATTCTCTTTATTCTTGCAATACACTGATATATTACCACCTTGCAGCTTTACCGATTCTTTATCACTCTCAACTAACTTTAAGCGATATTGCTTACCCAAATATAAATGTGTTTCTCCACTTATAAATTTACGTGGCGGTGTAATTGGTTGAAAGGATAAAAAGAAATCCTGTTGACGTAATACCCATGCAGCTTTACTATGTACCTTTTCCGAAACCTTATCCAAGCTTGTACCGATAGGTGCAATAACATGAACCGATTTATCGGGATATACTTTTATTCCTAAGGTTTTGCGTTCAGCAAAAGCTAAAGAATATTCAATTATAGAAGTGCCATACTCTACAGAATTATTAGTTATGAGTTTTGAATTATGAGTTGTCATTTCTTCAAGTTTTGCTTGGTTGTGATTATAATACTGCGGATTATTTTTAGTAATTCTATTGCATCAGTATGTATTGAAGAGAACTCACTTTCGGTAATATATTTAGTTTCCTTTAATAGCTCCAGCCAATAACATGTTTCGTCAGCTTCTTTTTGAGAAATTGCTAATTTATGAATGAAATCTGCTTTGCTTTCTGCATTTAGAGCTTCTCTTACATTAGCACCAATTGAAGTGCCAGAGCGCAACAATTGCTTACTTAGTACAAACTCCTTTTTAACTTCAATAATATGTTTGTATAAGTTCACTACTCTGACTGCAAAAGCAAACGACTTATCCTTAATTACACTGTTACTCATAACTAATAACTCCTAATTCATAACTCTATTTATACCTGTGAATAGCAATATTTAAGCACTCTTCAATTAAATGGTCGATGTCGTCCCAGTTGGTATCAATATCAAACTTTTGTAATAGGTCGTAAATGGCATCACTTAGCTCAATGTTTATTTTTCCTGTTATATCAACATTCTTATGCCAATCAACAATCTTTTTATCATTGAGATAAATATGATTCTTCACCGACTGGTCGATAATTAAGCCCATTTCAATATGAAACTTAGTTTTTAATAATTCCACATCTTTGTAAACCGATTTGCTATAATTATAGAAAGCCAGAGCCACTTCGTTATTTCCCAATTCTTCCGGTGCATCATCTCTGTTACCTTCAAAGAAATCTTTATCAAACTGCTTAGCTCGCTTTAAATATTCTGCTTCATTTATGCGTTTTTGGTGGTAATCTTCGATGGTTTGACGAATTAGGTCGGCAAACTTGGTATAGAAGATTGGGTCGTCTTGCATTTTTACATTGATAGCTTTTATGGTACGACTGGCAATATGGTCGGCTTGTGCTGCTTTCCCAACAATCTTTTCAACTTCGGCTTCTCGCTCTTCTTTATTGAAGATGTTTACTAAATCGGTAATTTTTAGAATCTCCCCATCGGTTGAAAGGTGTTTGTTTATTAGCTTCTGTACTTGCGGTTCGTATTCCTTGTAGGAAATATCATCGTTATAACGGCGTTTTACATCAACACGTAGTTTTAAGAAAAACTTTGCATCATCCTTATAGGTGTTGATTTTATCTTCTTCGGTGTTGTTGACAAAATCGACTGATGATAGAGCCAGTTTAAGCATTCGGGCAAAGACTGATAATTTCTCGTAGAACTTATTTCTAAGGTCTTCGGCTGAAAGTAACTCTTCGTATGCTGTTGGTTCCAGGTTCTTGCCTTGTAAACTTTTAAAAATATCCCAAAGCTCGGCATGTGCCTGAGGCAGCTTCTTTATTTCTTCGTTAATATTGGTTAGCGTACCTTCTAAATCTTCTTTGTCGAACCCTTCTAAGCCTGAATAGGTATCTAAAGCATTGTCTAAGTTTTCGAGGTTGCCGTAGTAATCGACAATGTAACCGTAATCTTTGCCGGGATAAACTCTGTTTACCCTTGCTACTGCTTGCAATAGTGTATGTTCTTTTAAGCCACGACATAAGTACAGCACGGTGTTGTTTGGTGCATCAAAACCTGTAAGGAGTTTTGCAACCACAATTAGTATTTCGGGTTCGTCTCTCTTTTTAAATTGGTTGATGATGCTTTTTTCAAAATTTTTCAGGTCGCCATATTTGTCTTCCATTGCATTGAAATAGGCATCTTCTCGTTGTTTCTCTTCATTTTCATTATAGAATGAATCGTCAAATCCCTCTCTTTGGTCGGAGCGTGTAACTACAACTGCAGAAGAAACTTTTCCAATGGTTTTAAGATATTCATGATATAACAAAGCTGTTTTAATGGTAGGAGCAACCAGTTGTGCTTTTGGTTTGTATGTGTCGCTGTTGGATTGAAAAAAGTCAACATAATGTTCGCTAATATCCCAGGCGCGTGCATATACTATATCTTCGGCTTTGTTTAACTCATTGACTGTATTAAACTTCCTTTTTAGAGCTGCCTTACCATAATCACTTAAAGGCTCTGAAACCTTA
Organism: Bacteroidales bacterium; assembly: GCA_025210735.1. Taxonomy (GTDB): domain Bacteria; phylum Bacteroidota; class Bacteroidia; order Bacteroidales; family UBA6680; genus UBA6680. The sequence goes on along the minus strand of JAOARD010000024.1, from coordinate 56,468 downwards.
TCGAAAAAGGTATTTAATGGTTTCTCATTAATGCTCATCAGGTTGTGACGACCTTCGTATAACAGAGGAACTACAGCACCATCCTCAACGGCATCGGTTACGGTATATGCTTTGCCAATATATCCACCAAATTTTTGAGCTGTACTCTTTTCCTTTTTCATTAAGGGTGTACCTGTAAAGGCAAGAAAACAAGCATTGGGGAAAACCCTCTGCATACTTACGTTGAAGCTACCATATTGAGTGCGGTGTCCTTCATCAATAAGTATAAAAATATCGGGCGAAGTAAAAGGCTCTTTGCATTGTTTTACTGCTGCCTCAAACTTATTTATAATGGTTGTGATAATGGCATCGTCATTATCATTAATCAACTCTGCTAAATGGGTTCCCGTTTTTGTCTGACGTACCTCTTTCTGACACTTTTTAAACGTATCAGAGATTTGGTCGTCCAAATCGATACGGTCGGTTACTAATAGGATTTTAGGATTCAGGATATTACTGTTTGATGCCAGTAGTTGCGCCAGCATTACCATTGTTAATGACTTACCACTACCTTGTGTATGCCAAATAACACCACCTTGTCTTCGGCTGCGCTCAGACCCGGTATGCTTTCCTGTATCATCAAATCGGGAAACTCTTTTAATGGTTTCGTTTACGGCAAAGTATTGTTGGTATCGAGCGACTTTCTTTATTCCATCATCATATAAAGTGAAATTTCGGATAAAATCAAGCATTCGAGCCGGATTGCATAAACTAAAGATTAACTCATCTTGTTTGGTTAGTGGGCGTTCTTCTTGTTCTAAACTATCGAAGTAATGGCGTACATATTTAAACCTATCCGAAAATAGCCTGTCTTTTTCTGCTTTGCCTAATGGCTTATTCTTTAATTTGGTTAAAGAACTCCAATATGTTGTTTCTGCTTTTTTACTAGGGAATTGTTCTTTCCATTTAGCCCAAAACTCTTTTTCTGTGCCAGTGGTAGCGTAGCTGCCTTCGTTGGTTGCTATACTTAATAATAGACTGGAATAGACATAAAGCGAACGAATACCATCAGCACTGAAATTACGTGCGTGTTGCTCAATAGCCAATTCAACAGGCTTTTTAGTACCACTTAGGGCAGGGCTTTTACACTCTACAATACAGGTGGGAATACCATTTACAAACAATACCAAATCGGGTCGGTAGGTGTCTGCTCTGCCATCACGCACCACGCTGTATTCTTCGGTTACGTGGAATATATTGTTTTCAGGATTTTGCCAGTCGATGTATTGTAGTGAGTGACTTTTTTTATCGCCATCGATGCTTTGCTCAAAAGCTTTACCTAAGGTGATTAAATCGTAAAAGGCTGCATTGGCATTCATTATACCTTCGTGAATAGGTAATTCCTTAATAGCCAAAACAGCGGAGCTGATATTGGCTTCTGAAAACTTGTATTCTGCTCCTTTACGCTTAAAGCTATTAATCTTTTGAAGCTGACTAAACAGTACATCCTCAAATAATACTACCGAGTTTTTACCCTTACGCCACTCCATAGCCTGAGCAGGGGTAACATACTGGTAGCCCATGTTAATGAGCAACTGTAGTGCAGGTATTTGAGATATGTGGTCTTCTAGAAATGAGTTATGAGTTATGAGTTTTGAATTATGGGTTTGCATTTTATTTATTAATTAGGGTTATTTTTGAGGATTAACTAGTTTTTTGTTGTATACTCGTTTGAAGTCGAGACTTGTAGAGCCAAAATTGATTAACAGGCCATTGGCTATATTGTATGCTTCGCAATAGTTGATGGCTTGCGCTTTATGAACCCCTTCCAGTTTTTCGATGGCTTTAATTTCTACCATTACCTGACCTTCAACAAAGAAATCGACTCTTCGTGTTCCAATATGCTCACCACGATATTGTAGATCCATTTCCATCTCTCTTTCATACTCTACATTCTGATGCGCAAACTCAATTGCCAGAGCTCTTTGGTAAATTACCTCCTGGAAGCCATTACCCAAAGTTTTATGTACCTGCATGGCACAACCAATTATCTTGTGAGTTAATTGGTTTATAGCTTCTGTATTGTCGAATTTGTTCATTGTGTTACATTTTAATTAATTTGTCTTGAACAGGATTAATTGATTACAAGATGTACAAGATTAATCCTGTCGTCTATCCTGTAATCTTTTAAAAATCATGTTCAGACAACTTTTACACGTTTTTGACCCGTTAATAACTGTTGCATTAATCCCTTTTTCTGGTCTTGTATTTGTTGCAGGTAAGATTCCTGTGTTTTTATTTCTTTATCTGCTGTGGTTAATATTTTGGTAATTGCAAGTTGTTCCTCAATAGGAGGGTGTGGTAATTCTAGTTTTAAGAACATAGATAAATGAACTCTTTTTTTCTCTTCCAAAGAACCGATTGCAATACGGTCATAAATATGCATGTACCTATATGTTTTAAATAGGTTGATGAAATAATCAATATTGATATTCGAGTCTTTTGGTTTTAAAACATTGTAATATGCAGATACAGAAACAGGATTTGAAATGCTTGCTTTTGCTATTGCACCAAATCTTAAATTCATAGGATTATATAAAATATCATCATCATAAACTAAACGATATTTATTGTTCTCTTTATCTTTCAACAAAAATGACCTTTCGTATTGAGCAGTCTTTTCTGTGAGTCCCTTATCAATTGTTAGACTGTACAAAGGATATTGTTCAATATTATTTGAAACCTCTTTACGTTCCTGAAAAACATTTCCCACCGTAATCGTATCCCATTCGTTTGGAATATCAACACCTAATTTTGTTTTCTTAAAACCGTTGGTTTTTCCATTAACTCTAACTTTCCCTAGTAATAAGTTATCGAAAAGTCCTTTTTTACGGTTTTTAAGTTGCTCAATAAGCTTTTGGGTTTGCTCAATGGCTTTATCCCATGTAGATAGTATTTGGGCAATTTTTTGTTGTTCGGGGAGTGGGGGAATAGCAACTTCGATTTGTTTAATTTCATTTATTCCAACATTAGCTTGATTCCCAGTACCTCCACGACCAATCATGAAAAAGTAATAAAGAAATCTTGATGATTTTAACAAATAGAGCAAGAAGCTTTGATCAGATATTTTCGTAGCTGAATATTTACAGAGACGTTGATTTAATAGTAAATTTTGATGATCTGAAATTACAGCGGCATAACCATAATCTCTTTTTCCGATAGTACCAGTTAATGACATAATTATATCACCTTCTTTGAGAATGTATTTTTTTTCTTTATCCGTAATCTTCTCTAAAAATGAAGGAGTTCTTTCTAAGCTCAGAAATCCTTGATATACATTGCTCATTTTAACAACTTGATATTTTGCCTTATTGGACTGCATTAAATTGCTTTTAAAAGCAAAACCTCCAAGTAAGGTTACAACATCATCCATTTGTTTTATTTCCCATTCCTCAGGAATCCACCCAATTTTAGTCTTTTTATAACCCTTCGGTACGCTCAGGGCATCGCCTGCTTTTTTTTCAGTAACTGCTTCCATGTTATTTACCATTTTTTAGTTTAGCACGGTTGGTTTCCAGATGCTGTAATAGGGTTTCGCCCCACGTTTTATTTATGGAGTTTATTTCATCTTCTGTTAATGGTTGGTGCAGTAACTTTTTTATTTCCTGTTTATCTGTTTTTATATTTCCATACTCATCCTGTCCGCTCAAAAGAGGTGTTATTACAGTATAGTGGTATTGTTCAAACTTAACTTCAATGGTGTAGTTACATCTAAAAGGATTTAAGCCTCCTTTAATAAAACCACCAAAATGAGCACCAAATCTTAACTCTGCTTCATGTGTTTCTTGTTCCAGGTTAATTCCTTCATTATTCCAGAATTCTTTAATTTCGTCAAACTTAAGTTGGTCAGTAAAATTAATATAAGGAGTATGTATGTTTAAATTTTGTAGATGTAGATATACATTGTGCTTAGGCGAATCGTAAAAGGAGTTAAATTTAGCTGTGGTAGCTGCAAGTTTTTCCAAAAGATTATATCCCCAATTATCTAAAGTGTTTTTAAAAGCCTGTACTGTAAGCTTTTCTTTTATCTCGTTTTCTTCATCCTCAGCATCAATCTCTTTCTGAAGCAGTGCTAGTTTTTTATCCAGGTCATCCGGATCTTCTATACTTTCGCCTTTGGCAGCTTTAATCATTAACTCTAATGAGTGAATGAGTTGGTTGCCAATAAAGCTTGCCAATGGTTCAGGGTCAGATTGAGAACTTTCATTTAAAACATTATAATATATATCCCTATCATCTAGTTTAATGATAGCAGGAACATAACCTGTTAACATTAATATTAGGTTCATAATTATGCGTGCAGTACGTCCGTTTCCGTCTCCAAAAGGGTGTATTTTTATAAATTGAGAATGAAACCCGGCTGCTATAAGCAACGGGTGCAGATCATATTTATTCTTCTTACGTTTGGGTGGATCAATATGATTATTTAACCAGTTTACCAGCTCGTTCATTAATCGGGGGACTTCTTTTGGCGGCTCGAAATCAATTCTTTCATTGGTTTTAGTGTACAGATAATTACCTGTTTTTTTATAATTCCCTGGATTGATCTCTGCATCAGAGTCATATGGTTCAACCAGAATTAATTTATGAAACTCCTTAATTAAATTTTCAGTGATATTAATCTCCTTATGAACTATATCTTCTAACCTGTGTAATGCTTTATTGTGTCCCTGCATCTCAATATGGTCGCGTATGGGTTTGCCTTTTGCTGTTATTCCATAAAGAATTAACTGTTTTGTTTCATTTAGCGAAAGTGTATTGCCCTCAATACTATTTGAATGATAGTTCCAGTCTAATCTGATTTTCTGCATATAACGATCCATAGATTCTTCGGGTATAGGACGTAGTTTATCCAGCTCTGATTTTAAGCTATCAATTGTTTTTATTGTCTGATTTAGTTCCATGATGACCAATTTTTATTAAAAACCAAGTTCTTTTAAATATGTAGCCATTTGTTCTTCAACGGCTGTCATTTCAGTTTTGATGGTTGCTATTTCCTGCTGCGTTGCTGCAATATCAATAGGTTCCTCTTCCTCAAAAGTATCTACATAACGAGGGATGTTAAGATTGTAGTCGTTTTCTGCTATCTCCTTATTGGTTGCTACGTAACTGTATTTATCAATCGTTTCCCAGTTTTTGTAGGTCGTATATATCTTCTCAATATCTTCAGAGCGTAACTTGTTTTGGTTTTTACCATTTTCAAACTCTCTACTGGCATCAATAAACAACACTTCGGTATTATCTCCTTTTTCGTCTTTTTTAGCTCCTCTTATGACATGGTCTTTATCAAAAATTAGAATGCACGCAGGAATACCTGTTCCATAAAACAAGTTTGCTGGTAATCCGACAACTGCTTTTAGTTTGTTCTCTTCAATTAAAGCTTTACGGATTTTACCTTCGGAGCTACCACGGAATAATACACCATGCGGCAATACTACACCAGCACGACCATGCTCGTTTAAGGATTCTACCATGTGAGAGATAAAAGCGTAATCACCTTTACTCTTTGGTGGCACACCACGCCAAAAACGTCCGTATTGGTCACTTGAAGCATTATCGGCACCCCATTTATCTAACGAGAAAGGTGGATTGGCTACAACAATATCAAACTTCTTTAAATGGTCGTTCTCTTTGTGCAATGGGTTGTTTAAGGTGTCACCCCATTCAATGGTGGCATTATCGCGCCCGTGCAGAAACATATTCATACGAGCGAGTGCCCATGTACTTCCGTTTACTTCTTGTCCGCTTAATGAGAAGTTGGTGCTGCCCACTTCTTTGGCTGCTTTTAATAGCAATGAACCTGAACCACAAGTGGGGTCGTAGATTCGTGCTTCTTCTTTTGGTTCAACCAACTTCGCTAACAAAATAGAAACGCTTTTAGGTGTGTAAAACTCGCCCGCTTTCTTACCTGCATCCGAAGCAAATCTTTCAATCAGGTATTCGTAAGAATCGCCAATAATATCGTTATCGTCCAGATTTGAAGGTCGAAGGTTTAAAACTGAAAAATCATTTAATACATTTTTAAGTCTTCTATTGCGGTCTTTTGTTTGACCTAAGTTAGCCTCTGAGTTAAAGTCTATATTTCGGAATACCTTGTCGAGCTTCGCTCGGTTTTCTTCTTCGATATTCTCTAACGCAACATTAATAAGCTCTCCTAAATTATCGGCATTGCGTTGCTCATACAGAAAGTCAAAAGAGCTTTCCTCAGGCATTTTAAAACGCTCATGTTTTAATGCACGTTCAATACGAACAGCGTCACCTTTGTATTTTTTTTCGTACTCTTCTTTTTTCTCTTTGTGTACATCGGAGATGTATTTTACGAAGAGCATGGTTAAGATGTAATCTTTATAACCAGCAGGGTCAAGTGTTCCTCTAAAGGAATCGCAAGCTTTCCAAACTGTACTATTGATGGTTGATTGAGATAATTTCATTTTAGTTATGAGTTGCGAGTTATGAGTTATTAGTTTGCAATGATAAATAGTGATTATTACGACTCCGTTTATATGTGTTAATGTTAGTAGAAAAACCTTCCGAATAGTCGAAACCTTTAGGAATGCTTAACTTAAGATATACATATATTCTTGTAATAAACTAAACGTGATAATCATTACTAAATTACAAACAATAGACTCATCACTCATAAATTACTAATTAATAACTTATTTAATAAGCCTGTTTTCAAGGCTTTTTTCTTTTCTAATAGTTTTGTTGCCAATTCCACATCTTTATCTAGTAGCTTAGACATGCCAATGACTTGCTTTTGCTTTTCAATAGGCGGTATATAGATGCTCAGCTGCCCCAATTCTTTTTTTTGAATTGAGGGAATAGATGTACCACCGCTTAATGACTTTAGTTTGTGATTGACTTTTTGGGAGTTTAATACATTGGCTAGATACTCACCAATCAATTTACTTGAGTCATTAATTTTGATAATATAAAAAAGGGAAGAGGGTATCACTTCTCCATACTCCTCTTTGTATGCCCAGGCAAAAATCCGCTGCCCTTTACCTGTTACAATAATATCGTTGGGGCGCAAGATGTATTTTTCAGCATCTTTTATGGTATCAATGTATGATTCCTTAAACAACGAAGGCTCAAAGAACTCATCAAAATGACTGGAAACCAAGTATTTTATCATACCTTTAGTTTCTGCCTTTTCGTAAGGGCCATAATAAATTTGTGCTATGTTGTTTAGTTGATACTTCATAATTTGTTTTAAATTTAGTACACTGTTTCTAAACTCAAGACAAAAGTAAAAACAAAAGCATTAAAAACAAATAAATATTTTAGTACATTGTTTCTAATTACTGTAAAAGAGATGTGTGTTAAGCCATAAAATATATTTAGCTTGGGTGTATGTTGTTGTTTAATAGTTTATTATTGGCGGGGTGGACTGCGTGTAATAATATTACAGGAGCCATTGGGTAGTTTACCTCTTAAGCAGATATCTTATATCATTGACTATCTGTTCTCTTTTGGCTTTGTTGTTTTTTTGTATGGCGGTTATGTGTGTGGCTCCCAGTTTTTTAATTTGGCTGTGGTTTGCCATCTCATCTATAAAGTTGTGTGTGTTGCCAATCTTAATGATTTTAAAATCGCCGTTTTTCTGTAGTTTCAGGTACATGTATACTCCACCTACAGCTGTTAGTTTTGCCGGGAGTGTGTATGTATGAAATATATAACTTTTGCCTGATTTGCCGCGTATGTTAAGTTTCATAATAAAATAGTTAATAGCAAAAAGTGAAGAATTAATTAATGCTTGTTAGCTTAATTGATTAATATATCTAATTCTTCACTTATCACTTTCCGCTTTTCACTTATATTTATTTACCAATACAGAAGTTTTTGAATATGTGCCCCAGTACATCGTCGGCAGATATTGTTCCTGTTATCTCGCCAAGGTGATGTATGCACATACGTATATCTTGTGCAAGGAAATCGCCGCTTATGTTGCTGTTTAGCCCTTCGGTAACTCTCTCTAACGATTCGTATGCATGGCATAGTATCTCGTAGTGGCGTGCGTTTGTTACAATAACCTGGTTGTTGTCGGCTGTTGTGTTGTCGCATGTTTTAAGCAGCACCTTATTAAGTGTATCTATATTGTGTGAACTCTTTGCTGCAATATGTATAAGGTGTTCGCCACTGTTGGCAACAATAGCTTTGTTAAATGCCTCAAGTTGCTCATCGGTAGCTTTATCTATCTTATTTGCTATAATAATAAGTTGTTGCTGATCAATACGCTTACGTATATTGCTAAGGCTCTCAACAGATGCTTCAAGATCTCTTGATGTATCTAATAAAAGCAGTACAACATTTGCCTGATCTATCTTACTATATGTACGCTCTATACCCAGGCTCTCAATCTTATCGCGTGTTGTGCGTATTCCGGCAGTATCTATAAATCTGAATGTTACACCCTCTATATTTACTGTATCTTCTATTACATCGCGTGTTGTACCCTCTATATCAGATACAATTGCTCTATCCTCATTAAGCAGTGCGTTAAGCAGTGTAGATTTTCCTACGTTTGTATCGCCGGCAATGGTTACCGGAATACCATTCTTTATAGCATTACCAAGCTTAAATGAGTCGCGAAGTCTTACAACAACCTTTGTAATCTTCTCTACAAGAGCCACAAGTTGCGATCTGTCTGCAAATTCAACATCCTCCTCGCTAAAGTCAAGCTCAAGCTCAACCAACGATATAAAATTAAGCAGCTCCATACGCAGGCTGTTTATCTCTTTAGAGAAACCTCCGCGTACCTGGTTCATTGCCAGCTTATGCGCCGCTTTTGACGATGATGCTATAAGGTCGGCAACAGCCTCTGCCTGCGACAGGTCAAGTTTACCATTAAGGAATGCACGTTGTGTATATTCGCCCGGACGTGCCATTCGTGCTCCGTTCTCTATTAGTAGTTGCAGAATTTTCTGTTGTATATATGTAGATCCATGGCACGATATCTCTATTGAATTTTCGCCGGTGTAGGAGTGAGGTGTTCTGAAAACAGATACCAGAACCTCATCTATTATCTCGTTATTGTCGTGTATAGTTCCAAAAACAAGCGTGTTACCCTTTACTGTATCTAAATCTTTATCTGACTTAACCGGGTTAAATATCTTTTTACATATATCAAACGATTTATCGCCACTCATTCTTATAACAGCAATTGCTCCGTTTCCGTTTGCTGTGGCTATTGCACATATAGTATCGTGATTATCTGTCATATCCTGCCTCTGCTTTAACATCTTTATATATAAATAGTCCGGTTATTGATTTGCCGGATTATTAACACCGATGTATGATATTAAATAAATTAGCCTGCAAATTTAATACTTTAAAGCTAAATAATAGCTATACGGGTAAGCTAAATGGGATTGGTGCTGTTTTATTAGTTAAAATAGATATCCGGTTTTGTTAAAAATTTAAACCTGTGTTAAAAAGTGTAATTTGTTCGTTTTTATATATTAAACCGGACTGATAGTACAGTTATATGGTTTGGTAATACTTTGTAATATTTTACAGGGTTTGAATGATGAATTATAATGTTGGTTTGTATGTGTGATTCTGCATAATTAAACAAGCCGGAGATGTTAAAACAGGTTGTATAATATCTATGTTTCACAATATCTTTTTTGTAATTGGCAAATAGATATCTTAGATGCGTGTTATTTGAATAACAGTATAAGAGGATTTGTATAAAAGTTATCCTCTCTGTTTTTGAATGGTATAAGAAAAAAATATAGAAACAATCATAAACAGTTTCTAACAATAGCCGTTGGTTGTTGTTTAAAGAGTAGTTTTATTTTAATAGGGAGGAGTTACTATGGAGTACTGTTCGTTAAGAAAGAAGAGAGATGAGAATCAGGAGCGTGTAGACCTGATAAGGTATATTAATATGAAGTTGGCATCTATGGGTCAGCCAATATTTGAGGATACCACGGACGTAGCTGACAATAGTATGTCGGAGCAGGCTTTTGTTGGTCTGTCGCAGAGTCTTTTAGATAACTACAAAGAGAAGATGAGACTTCTCTCAACAGAGATAATTAACCCGGCCGATACGCGTATTCAGTCGTTTATAAATGATTATCTTAAGGAGATAGATTTTGATAAGGATATCAGAATTCCTTTTGACTCGTTTGTACTGGATAAGAAGGGTATTGGGCGTGAGGTTAGTCTGCCACCAAATGGCAACGAGTTCTCAAACGATATTGTTAAGTCGTACAGAATTCGTCAGGGAGTATTGCATAACCCAAAGCACGACAGACGTACCACAAAGGGGTCGTTTCATATTGTAGAGGGTGGTATGGCTGTGCCGTATGATAAGAAAGAGGTGCCAAAGCTTGCATGGGCAAATATGATGCATGTGGCGCTGAACCCACCAGAGGACTCAATGGAGCTTCCGTTTACTGCAAATCAGGATAGTAAAGCAAAGGTTTGGACATCGCTGTTTATGCGTCCTACTGTTTGCCCTGAGATACCGGGATATACACCACGTAAGAGCATGGAGATTCGTTTCTTTGCACCAGGTAGTATGGTTAGTAACCTTGACTTTGTTGAGTCGATATTTGGTAATGCCGGCGACCCATACCTGTTCCAGAACGATTCGGGGCTTGATGTAGAGCACTGGACAGGAACAACAGGTTGTATTATTCTGGCACCACACTTAATATATCTTACTAAAAAGGAGCTTGGATTACCAAATGTAAAGGATGCTACCGAGCGTCAGAAACGTGATGGTATGTGCTGGAGTTTGCCAAATGAGAAGTACAACGGAGGGCAGCCATTTAAGATAACATGCAGAGATCATAATGGGGTTGTTATTACCCTTATTGCCGATAATTATTACGGATATTCAAAGAAGGAGATAAAGACACAGATTAGTTACTCTGCAAACCTGCTTGGATTGTGCGAAGAGGAGCATGCTGGTGGAACGCTTGTATTCCTTCGTAGAAATGTAGGAGAGAAGTTTAGCGGTAGTAGTCTGGTGATTAAGAGCGATAAGAAGTTCTCACTTGAGTTGCTTAAGGAGAACTACTCTGATATGATTGATTTCAGCAAAGGACACTACGGAATTGATAAGAGATTTCCGAATATTCTGTATGTTCCGGAGGATGCAAACTTTGATCTGTACAAGGGTCAGGTTAGTTGGATGAGTGGTGGTGTTCATACACATATTAAGATGCTGATGAATCACTATTATGTGTTCCCAAGCGGACATAAGATTCATATGGAGCGTCACCCTTTTGCACCTGAGTGGCGATTGGTTCTTACAAATGCAAACGGATCGTATCTGCATAAACCAAGTACTGTATCGGGTGGTGGAAAGTCTGAGATATCAAAATCGTTATCTAATGCTATTATATATGGTACATTCTTTATAGACGATATTGATAAGGATTTTGCGAAGGTTGATGAGATACTTGCTTATGACTACTCTAAGCGTTGGAAAGAGGGGCATAAAGATCAGCATACAGAGGATAGCAAACCGATAATGGCCTTTGATAAGTCGTTGGTATCGGTAATTAATCTGCTTACTCCATACGATGGATATTCAGAGGAGTATGATGAGTATCTGAGTAAGATACCTGATCATATTAAGGCGCTTGTGTTCCTTATTAAGAAGATTAGTATTGCAAACGATGGTGCTACAGATTGGCGTAATTTCTTTACTGTTGATACAGTAAACGGACGTAAAGGTCACTGTCTGATGTTTGATAACCGTAAGATAATTACATCGTACCTGCGTGTAGGGTTTGATCAGAATGAGTCGTGGTTTGTACACTCATTGCGCCCTGATTTTATTGCTGCTGCTAAGGTTCAGATGGAGGATGATATATCGTCGTCTGTTACAGTACCTGCATCGGTGGTTGATTATAATGCCGGTAAGAGTGGTAGTGTAAAGATTGTAGAGAACTGTGAGAATCGTTTCTTCCAGCGTCCGGACGAGGCTGTGAATCGTGGTTACGATAAAGAGGCAGAGGAAGATCTGTCGCGAAGAGACAACTTTACCACCAATTATGAGCCTCTGTCGCCAAAGGATGGTCAGGAGATTATTGATGATGCTATACAGTTTGATAAATATACAGATCCTATTAAGGATATAATCAGAAATGGTGCTAACGATAAAGAGGGACGATACTTTATATCTACCTCGCATCCGCGTCGTTTGTCAGATGGTTCGGTAACAAAGAACCCTCGTTACTTACAGGATAACCCAAATACAAGCAGCTCAATAGATACATATATGGCTAAGCTTGGTATTAAGTTATATCATGGTAAATCTTCTAAGAGAGATATTCTGTTTCCTATAACAGATGTTCTTCCGGGACGAAGAAATAACCCATCTGATAAGGAGGCTGGTATTCGTCCGTTAAGTGTTTACAATCCTATTCACTATCAGGATACACCTGAGCTGTTTATGGACTTTATCTGTAGTCTTACAGGTAAATCGCCATCTACAACCGGAGCAGGATCTGAGGGTGCTTTAACAAAGGGACCTTTTAATATGTTGCAACCTACAATTGACCTGAACAATGCACTTATATCGCATATATTGTGTGGTCATAACGGGTTTACAACTGCTGCAGGTTATATTGGTAGTAAGCGTAGGTTTGATCATGATATAAGTATTCTTGTACCGGAGCTTTGGGCACGTATTAAGCCTGAGGAGAAAGATCCTAAGTTACTTATAGAGGAGGGTGCTCTTGAGAAGGTTAACGATTTTGAGTACGAAGGCGAGACTATTCCTGCAAGCAGATTGGGTTACAGAATTACCAGAGAGTTTGTGTTCAGACATCTTGGACGTATTTTTGAGGAGCCTATGGGTGTATTTACAGAGGATGTTCTTAAGCCGGAGACACAGTGCATGGAGGATTATGTTGATGGTATAAAGAATGTTGTTGAGGCTCAGCAGAAATCGGCACTTATGTATTTTGAGGATGGTAGCATTGATCTGGCTATACCACCGCTTAAGGTTCTGTTGCATATTATGGCATACGGACATTATGAGGGTAAAGGTATTGAGGATAAAGAGCTGCGTGAACTATTTACCAGAGAGTATGTGTTAAACAGCGATTGGTATAAGGAGCGTTTGGCTTGTTACAGAGATGCTGAGATTAAACGATGGGAGAAGAGAGTAAATTACATTATTGAGTTTGGTAACAGAGAGGTTAATCAATCTATATTAGATGAGATTAAGATTAACGACAAACTTGAGTACTGTAAGAGTCAGCTTGCATTGGTAAAATCTAAGAAGTATACAGATCAGTTAGTTGGAACTATAGGTCTTACTCCAATGAAGTAGTATAACGTCTGAAAAGATTATATAATATATTAGCCGTATCAAACACTGTTTGGTACGGCTTTTTTTGTTTTTTAAACCATATATTCCGTTTACAAAAAATCACCAGCCATTCACAAACTGAGTGCTACCATTCATTTTTTAACATAAAAAAAGCTGATAGTGTTTGGTATATTACTCTAATAATAAGATAGATAAACAGACTGATGGGGTTTTGTGCAAAATTCTACATAGTGGTAGTATTTGCTTGAAACAACTTTAATCTGTTATAAAAAACGGTTGTGAATGAAAAAGATCTACATTTTTATACTACTTCTGTTTAGTAGTGTAGGTGCTTTTGCACAGTATGTGTTAAAAGCATCAGATGTTACAGTAAGCTCATCTGGTTTAATAGAGAGTTGTAACATATCAGATTTTAATAAACCATCTTATGGTAGCGGAAATGTTGTGATACCTGAGAGTATTAACAATATTACTATTACAGGTATAAAGGGGCATCGTTTAGGAGGTGCTTTTTTTAATAAGGGCATTACAGGGCTTACTCTGCCAGATGGTGTGGTGTCAATAGGGGTAAAGGCATTTGCAAATAACACAATTGCTAGTATTAATATACCCTATGGAAATGTAAATATAAGTGCTGGTGCATTTCAGAATAATGCATTAACAAGTGTTACAATACCATCAACAACTGAGAATATTTTTCAGTTTGCTTTTGATGGGAACAGTGCTCTTAATGGTATAACTTTACCTGTTTGTAATAGTGTTTCGGGAAAGGTTTTTACAGTTTGGCATGATGCTAATGGAAAGGTGTACAATGGAGGTGAAACTGTTACCGATTTTACTATTGCATACAGAGCTCAGTTTGTAAACTCAATACCTTATACATTAACAGATGCAGATGTTACTATATTAAACGGTATAATTACAGTTTGTAGTAATACCAATGGAGGAACGGATATTACCATACCTAATACAATAAAAAACCAGGAGGTTGTAAAGATTGCAGCCAATGTGTTTTATGGAAAGGGAGTAGATAAGGTAGTACTGCCTGTTTTAGATGATGATTTTTTTACAGGATGGTTGTCTGGTACAGGAATAAATTATGCAGGAGGAGCTGTAATAAAAGACTTAACAACATCGTATACAGCACAATTTGCAATGTCTGTAATTTATACTCTTACAGATCCAGATGTAACTGTACAGCATGGTGTAATTAAAACTTGTAGTATTGTAAATGGAGCAAATGTAATTAGAATACCGGAAAAATTACAGAATCAAGATGTATTAGGGATTAATGCAAATGTGTTTAAAGATAAAGGAGTTGTTAGATTGATATTACCATCGCCAACAATAGATAATTTCTTGCATTGGAGGTCGGGAACCGGAGATACGTATGTTGCCGGAGCAACTGTTAATGATGTTTTAACATCATATAATATAGAGTATGATCAGACAAAACCATATACGTTGCAGGATAAGGATGTTGTAATGTATGGTGATGGGATTTTAAAAGAGGTTGTTTACAATTTCTCGTGTAAGAATATAATTATTCCTGATAGGTTACACGGAATGGATGTGAAGGTTATTAGCGAAGCTTCTAATTTTGAGAATAAGGGTATTACATCGTTACAGTTACCGGGTACATTAGAGGAGATAGAAGATTACGTTTTTACAGATAATGAAATTGAGTCGCTAATATTGCCTGAGAAGTATTTTAAGATGGGTATTGCTGTTTTTACTAATAATAAGATTAGTAAGATAAATGGTAAGGCATCGGATGGAATTATTTTTGCGAGGAAGTCTGATGGAACAGAAGATTTTACTACCATAATATCTTATGGTGGGTCAAGTGATATAGTTGATTTTATACCAAATACAGTTATTAATATAAATACAGTAGCTTTTAATGGGTGTGGCATAACAAGTGTAAAGTTGCCTGAAAATCTATTGTTTATAGGTGAATGGGCTTTTGAGGGTAATAGTATTAACTATATCAATCTTCCGGGTACAAAAGAGTGGATTGATAATAGTGGTATAATATACCCGGCAGGAAGCCAGATTTCTAACTATCAGAAAGCTTATACTCATAATGTTCATTATACATTAGCAGATGCTGATGTTGTTGTAAAAGAAGGTAATATAGTTGGCTTTACAAATACAAAAGGTGCAACCTTTATTACTATACCAGATAAATTACACGGAGAGCATATAATTGGTGTACGTAGTGGAGTATTTGTCAATAAAGGGGTTGTTAAGTTGTTTTTGCCTAAACATAATAACCTGCCTGATTTTAGAGGTTGGACAAATTTTTTAGCTGAGACAATTAAACCCATAAACGGACAGTATATAATAAGTAATTTTAGTGCACCTGAGATTGATGGTAAGAACCTGAATAAAACATATATAGCTAAATTGTCTTCGTACACTCTTACAAGTATGGATGTAGAGATGGAGAATAATGTATTGAAATCTTCTGTGTTTAAATTTTTGGTTAATAAGAGTATTGATTATAGTAATGATCCACCAACGTTTATTTACGATACTCTTGATATACCAAGGCATTTAATTATACCTGATAATTTGGATGGTCAGAGTGTTGAGCATATTGGCAGAGAGGTTTTTATGAATGGTGGATTGGATAAGTTAGATCTTCCATCCTCATTAATTAGCACAGGAGAGTATTCTTTTGCCTCAAATAATATAGAGCTATTAACTATTCCTGCAAATGTACTGACTATAGGTGAGTGGTCGTTTGCAAATGATTACAGTATAGTTGCAAATAAAGGACTTAGGAGACTTGAATTTGAGAATGGTAGTAAATTAAAAGAGATAAGCAGATATGCCTTTTATGGAAATTATAAACTGGACCAGTTTCTTTACTTATCAGATAAAGTGGAGGTTATTTGTGATTATGCTTTTTCAGAGAGTGGAGTAGATTTTGTTAAATTCCCCAAGACAATTCAAGAGATTGGAAAAGGGGCATTTAAAGGTTGTGATATAAGAGGAGCTAATTATTTGGTTTTTCCGGATGATTGTAGTATAGAGATGATTGGAGAGGAGGCATTTGCTGATAATATACCTCTTGATGCAGATGGAGGTATTATTTTACCAAAGTCAAATATCAATGGTTTTATAGGATGGAGGAGTAATCAGACCAATGAGATATTAGGTGCAGGAAGTAAAATAAGTAACCTGTCAACTTCATATAGGGCACAGTATGAATATACTCTTTCTGATGATGATGTGGAGATGGAGGATGGTTATATAAAAAATTATATTCGAGATTTGGATAAATGCTCTTCGTATATAGTGATTCCTGATATTTTAGAAGGACAAGAGGTTAAAGGTATTAAGGTACGATACGGATATCCACCGGGTGCTCTGTGTTTAATCAGTGTAGATTAAAGAAAGTCACATTACCATCTGAGTTAGAATATATTCCAGATGGCTGTTTCTATTCAAATTATTTATCTGAAATGGAGTTGCCAGATGTGGTTGTTTACGTGGGTGAAAGGGCTTTTTATCGTAATTTGTTAAAGTCTTTAACTCTTCCTGATCATAACACTAAGGGTTTTAAAGGTTGGATAGCTCATGATATTAACTCAGGTAGTGAGTCGTGGGTAAATAAAACAGGTGGTGAATATATTGTGTCAGATCTTTTTAAGACTTCGTACACTGCTGCTTACGAGGTGGTGTTTAAAGATTATGACGGATCTGAACTTAAGACAGATATAGTAAAACATTATCAGGATGCTACACCTCCTGCAGATCCTGAGCGTACCGGTTATATATTTACTGGATGGGATAAAGATTATACTAATATCTCAGAAGGTATAACTTTAGTAGCTCAGTATAAGAAGAATGGGGTAGTAAACTATACTGTAACATTTAAAGATTGGGACGGGACTATATTAAGTGTTAACACAGTAGAGGAACATGACTGTGCTACAGCACCGGATAATCCTGAACGTGAAGGTTACACGTTTACAGGATGGGATGTCTCTTTTACAGATGTGGTAAGTGATTTGGTTGTAACAGCTCAATACTCTATAAAAACGTATACAGTAACATTTGTAGATTATGATGGAACTGTTTTAAAAACAGAGAGTGTAGATTATGGCAGTGCAGCTACAGCACCAGATAATCCTGATAGAGAGGGTTACGTGTTTACAGGATGGGATATCTCTTTTACAGATGTGGTAAGTGATTTGCTTGTAACAGCACAATACTCTATAAAAACGTATATAGTAACATTTGTAGACTATGATGGAGCAGTTTTAAAGACAGAGAGTGTAGATTATAGCAGTGCAGCTATAGCACCGGATGATCCTGAACGTGAAGGTTACACGTTTACAGGATGGGATGTCTCTTTTACAGATGTGATGAGCAATTTGGTTGTAACAGCTATGTACAAACTAAAAGCGATAACAGATGCTGATAATATAAATAAAAGGGAAGAGTTTTGTATTTTTCCGAATCCGGTAAATAATGTATTGATTATTAGTTCTGACCCTTTTCAAAATAAAGTATATAGAGTATTAATATTTGATATGACAGGGAGTATTGTTTATCAATATTACGGGTTTGTAAATAACAGAATTGATGTTAGTAATCTTAACAGAGGAACATACCTTTTACAGATAGGGAATAAGGTAAAGAAATTTATTAAGCTATAAGGCTATATTTCTCATATACAATAAAGGAAGTTCTGTTAAAGGGCTTCTTTTATTGTTTAGATACTATTATAAAGGATGTTGTGATATGGTTAATTTAGAATTGCTTAGGTTGTGTAAAATAAAAAAACGCCACATAAAGTGGCGCTATTTTGAATATTCATGAGATTGCAATTCTCTTTACAGCAGAAAAGCAATATTTTATTAATTGCCGGTTATCTCATCAACAATTTGTTGTATTGGTTTTATAGAATCAATATGTTCTATACTTGGTCCTGCACACCATACAGTTTTATATGTTGTACTAAAAGCTGCTTTCTCAAGACGTTTCATGCTTTTAATAACCAATAGCATTTTAAAGTATTTACGCAGGCGTTTGTTTCGGTTAAGTATCTTCTCAAGAATATTGGCTTTTGTGCCAACACTCTGAACATAAGGTGTATTAATTACTGTAAGTTTAGATCCTGAAAGTTTCTCAGTTGATACAATATCAGAACCTTTATATTTAAGTATAGCACTTTTATACTCATCGTTAACACCAGACTCTTCGCTGGCAATAAATACGGTACCCATTGATATACCTGCTGCGCCATAACCAAACATCTCATTGTATTGTTGGTTTGTTGCAACTCCACCAGCCGATATTACCGGAACCTTTACATTCTGTATAAGTTGAGTAATAAGATCTTTAGGTTTAATATTACCTGCATGACCTCCTGCAAGTGAGTTTACTGCAATAATTGCATCGGCTCCAAGTGCCTCAACTTTTTTAGCAAATTTAAGATCGGTTACATCACAGAAAACCTTTATGCCCTCTTTTTTACACTTCTCAATAGCCTCTTTCGGGTTACCAAGCGATGTTATTATAAAATCTACCTTATTATCGAGGCATACTTTAAGTTGCTCTTTATATTTAATGTTAGATCTGTTAACAATAAGATTTACTCCGAATGGTTTATCTGTTTCAGATTTTATGTGCTTAATTACATCTTGCAACTCCTCTGTTGTTCTGTAATTTAGTGCCGGAATAGCTGCTGTTATACCACTTTCAAGTGCTGCAATAACCATTTTTGGAGTAGTCACCAGAAACATTGGTGCCATGATTATCGGATGCTTTATAGCAAGCATATTAGTTAAGTCTGTTCTGTTATCCATCAAATAGTAGGCATTTAAAAAGACAATATTAGTAAAAATGGATGAGAAAATCCACTATTAATTATAACAGAGATTATGTTTTATATACTATAAGTATAATATTGGATAGATTGAACACAATAATTAGTTATTTATCATATATACTGTTGGTTATGAAGAGTGACGTATGTATGCCGAATAATATAAATTATAAACGGCTGAAAAGTTGGATTAGGTAATGTTATATTCTATTTTTAAGAAAAACATTTTTTATGCGTAAAGGTCTATTTTATATTACAATTTTAATCGCCATTCTTGTTGGGTGTAAGAAAGATGACAACAATAATGTTGATGAAGGAAAGGATACAGGTAAGAGTACAAATATTGAGAAGTTCTCTGAGAAATTTCTGTCTGACGTGAATTTTGCACGAACAAATCCGTCT
Source organism: Bacteroidales bacterium (assembly GCA_025210735.1). Classification (GTDB taxonomy): domain Bacteria; phylum Bacteroidota; class Bacteroidia; order Bacteroidales; family UBA6680; genus UBA6680. Next base: position 36,879 of record JAOARD010000024.1, on the reverse strand, counting down.
GGTTATGCAGCTGAGGTGTTAAAACCTTATTATGATAAGGGGCAGGACAACGGAGCGTATAACGATTTGAAATCGAGAAATAGTGTTGGGGCACTTGTTGGCAATAAAACATTAGAGGCAATAGCAGATAAGTATGCTAAGTTTTTGGCAGAGAATAATAAGATGGGACATAATGAGAATGGTTCGCCGGCAGAGAGAGCAGTTGCAGGAGGTTATAATTACTGGAGTGGTGAGAATCTTGCAGCAGGGTATACATCTGGTAATGCAGCAACCGATATAAAAAATGCGAATACAAATCCGGAGAAATCGGCCAGAGAGTTTGTTGCACAGCTTATAATTGATGAAGGAGTAGCATCGTTAGGGCACAGAAAGAATATAATGAGTAGTACACATAAAGTTATGGCAGTAGGATTTTACAGATCGGAGAGTAGCAGCTACAGAAATTATGTTGTGCAGGAGTTCGGGTATAAGTAGTATATATTATATATATGTTTTAGGAATCTTCGGTTTTGTTAGCCGGAGATTTTTTTTGACAGAATGGTTTGTATGGATAAAAAAAGAGGCTGTCTTTAATAAAGACAGCCCTTTCTGATTAAATTATATAGAGACTAATCTATGCTAATTTAACATTAACGGCATTTAAACCTTTTCTTCCTTCTTGAAGATCAAAAGTTACTTCGTCGTTTTCGTTGATCTGATCAACAAGTCCTGATACATGTACAAAGTACTCTTTATCAGTACCTTCTTCTTTAATAAAACCAAATCCTTTTGTTGCGTTAAAGAATTTGACAACACCTTTATTCATAATTATAAATTGATATTAATACATCGCAATGTACGCTTCTTTTTTATACTATCCCAATAAAACAGAATAAAAAATAAACTTTTTTTGATTCTGATAATAAGATAATTATAAAACTATTATAAACTAACGTATAAACATGGTTGTTTTAAACATTTATAGTAACGTATATCCAGTTGATTAAAGGTCTAAGGATAAGGTTTTTTGCAAACAGGAATTGCGATACCATGATTAAACATATGTCATGAAATTTCATTTTGTAGTTATTGTACCGGAATACAAATATCTAAAATGAATTTTCTCTCAGGATGTGTTGTATGGTCGTTATGATAGAGCTCATAGTGGTATCCGTCGGTTGCAGTGTAACCATTTTCTGCTATCCAAACGCACATTCCGGACCATGCTTTCTCAAAACCGTTCTCATCAACCTCAAATCTTCCTACTGCATATTTCCCATCAGGTACCTTTAGTGTTCCAACGTTTTTATCAGTTTTTGTTCCTTCCGGAACTGTAATAGCAGCACTTTGTCTTACTTTCTCAATTGCAGTAACACCCGGATCGTCGTGATATACGGTTACAGTTTTTGTTTGTGGGAAGTTTAACAGCCCTTTAGGACCTGCCCATCTGAACAACTCTTCATATACCTTACCAATAAGGTGAAACTCTCCTGTGTGTCTGATGTAAGCCAGATTCAGTTCCGGCATCTCTTTTACTTCTACTTTTGCATTCATCTTAATCCAGTTTAAAAGATTATTAACATTACAAATGTAGTTGTCAAACACTGGTTCCTTTTTACCATTATTGCTATCTGTTTTACATATCTTGCTAAATCTATTGCTACGTTTTATGAACTCAGTAGCGCTTATTCCGTAAAATTTTTTGAACGATCGGGCAAATGCAGCCTGACTATTAAAGCCATATCTGAATGCCAGCTCAGAGATACTCTCATCTGTACCTCGTAATAACGATGATGATATCTTCTCAATTCTTTTTCGGGTTATAAAACTATTTATTGTCTCGTTGGTAAGTGCAGAGAATATTCTGTGAAAATGGAAAGGAGAGAAGTTCGCTATTTCAGATACCTTATCCAGACTTAACTCTGTATCAAGATTTGCTTCTATATAATCTATAGCACTATTTATTCTGTATATATACTCGTTGTTTACAGTTTTTTTAACCATATGTTGTGAACTCTTTTTTGTTTGGCAGAACACAAATGTATATAGAAACTGGTTAAAATTTATCCTTCAGCTTTTATTATATGAAACGAAGCATGAGAATAGTCATTCACACACACGGAAATGATTATAATGCAGAGTTCCATCTGACCATTAAAAAGAAAAAATAAACAGATGAAACATCCATGACTATTAAATTTTAGGCACACACGAAGATGATTATAATTCGGAGTTCCATCTGACAAATGAAAAACAAATTTATATAGCTTCATAGTTTATCAGTTATTTCTCTTAGATTTTCGTTTTATCTTATTTTTGTAGCTATATCTCTCTCGTTCAATCATCTTAATCACTTTGTACTCATTTATATTTTTCTTATAGTGCATGAATGAAGATTTAGAACTACGTTTGGTATCATGATATATAACTTTTCTGTTTCCGGTTAATTTATCTGATATTAATGTATAGTCAATATTGTGTATTTTTCGTAGAATTTGATTCTCTAGTTGATTCCTGAAACAGTAACTGGTTATATTATAGTTTGATAACGCTGTTTATATTAAAATAGCAACCATGAATAAGTACCTTTTGGTTTGTATTAAGACTCTTTGATACAATAGATGAGACAAATCTGTTTTGTATTGCTCTGTGCACGCAATTGTAACATACTTTGTCTAGTACAAGAATAAATTCGGAACCTCTGTTTAGTTCAGATTTAACAACTATTTTGGCACCAATTAATCTGGCAAATGATTTTGATATAGCTAATCCAAGACCTCCTCCTTTGGTCATCTCATTAAGTTTATAGAAACTCTTAAAGATGTTATCCAGTTCCTCATGAGGTATTCCTATACCGGAATCTCTGACATACAGTTCTATACAGCTGGAGCTGTAGTTTAACCTGCAACCAATCTCTATTTCGCCATATTGAGTAAATTTTATTGCATTGGTTATCAGGTTATACATAATCTGTTGTATTTTAACTTTATCGTTGATTATGTTTGCTGCATGGTTAGGAATCAGGATTTTTCGTTTGAGCTTAACATTGCTGTTTACAGATTTTTCAAACCTCTTATAAGCGTTTACTATAACCTCTCTAATATCAAAGTTATCTGTTTTATTAATCTTAACGCTTTTTGTTTCAATATTTGATATCTCAATAGTATTATTTATAAGTTCAAGAAGTCTGTTTCCCTCTTCCTCAATTATTTTTCTGTATTTAGCTTTTTGCGAAACTGTAATATTTCCGTTTGCAATAAGACTTGAGAAACCGAGTATTGCATTCAGGGGGGTACGTATTTCATGCGACATATTATATATAAAGGCCATTTTGAATTTTTCGCCCATCTCGGCCTTTCCTTTTGCTGTAATAAGTTTGCTATTTAGCTTCTCCATCTGTTCATTCTTGTTTATCAGATCTTTGTTTCTTTTCTGAAGTAGTATATACTGATCAAGTATCTGATTACCTTTCTTTTCTAATAATATTTCGGTTATTCTGAGTCTTTTCATATGTTTTGCGGCAAAATAGTAGAGTAATGAACCTGTGCAGAATATGAAAAACCATCCTTTGTATGTTTGTAGTTCTGAGACTTTATTTAAATCATTTATTAGTAATAGTAAAAGTTTGTCTGATAGTAGAATCCATATACAGCCAAATAGTATATAACATAAAGTAATTTTATATTCAAACTGTATATGTATCTCTTTATGGTTAAGTTTCATGCGTGTATTTTTTCAATGTTCATATAGGATTAGTAAATAATAATTACCTCTGTGTGATAAACTTGCTCATATTAGTTCGCTAAAAATGTATCTCATGCTTTATATTATTTGTTGTAATTAGTATTTGAGAGATAGATAATTTAAAAGTACAGGGTTCTGATTCTATATGTTTAATTATTAATAAAATAATAGTTAAGTTATGTATTATATATATACATGTCAATATCTGAAAATGAGATTTTAAATTATTGATAGTTTGGGTATTAATAACTGTGTGGTGAGTCTGATATTTATGTACTGATATATATTGTATTGATTTACAAAATATATCAGAATATTATTAATTATAAGGTATTGTTTGATAGGTTGTTGTGGTGCTCTTTGTCAATTTGTACTATAGATAAGTATCCTTATTGCTTTAGCTTATTACCTAATTATGTATCGTATATTCAATTAAATAAATGGTGATTAATATCAATAATTTTGGAGAGGAAAAACACCTTTGTATGTATACAAAAAACGGGAATTATATCATATTTCCCGTTTTATTCTGATTAACAAGTCTTTTAGTTTGCTCTTTTTTCCCAGACTGTTTTTGCCTGACAATGTATCTTTTTGTTATCTTCTGACATAATCTGATGAACAATAACCAATCTGTTATCATCCTGCTCAACTATATTGCTATAAACATGCATCTCGCTGTTTAAGATAATCTCAAGTCTGTATGATATGTCTATCTCCTTAATATCATATAACTTATGTATATCAATATCCAACTGATTAACTATCCATTCAACGTATTTTGTAGCAGTTACATGTTTATTGAAGTCAATATCGGTGTAGTTTGCATTGTACGTTTTATATGAACCAGTGGTATCAATAGCCTCTATTTTACCTCTGAAATCATCAACAAGAGCTGGTTCAATATCTAAGAAAGGCTGTTGAGAATTTGTAATTATTTCAGGAATCTTTATAGGGCGACGTTTGTCTATATCAATAACCAGCCAGGCACTTGTACCTTTAACAATCTGGTTATCTTCATAATTTACTATATAGTCACGACAAGCATATAACCCCTTAGTGCCAGAAGGCCAGGTGTCAATGCTTATGCTTTTTCCACGTTGAGGTAATTTATCAATTATGAGATGCATTCTGGAGAGTACCCATGATTGATTATCTCTGTTCAGATCATCTACAGAAACTCCGAGTACTTCAGAGTGAAGTCCTGAGATATCATTAATCATATCGCACAGATTCTTTACTGCAAGATTCTGATTCATATCAACATTGTACGATCTGATTTTATATTCTACATTATATTTATCTGCCATAATTTTTTAAATAATCGTGAATATAGTAATATGTTGTCTTTTAAGATACAGCTAAGTGTATAATTTGACATGTGTAATAACAATTGTTACATATCCACCTGTTTTGTTAACAAATAGAGAGTATATATTAATGTATATAACTCACCCCTTTGTTATAAAAACTTTATTTAAAGTACTATTTTATATGTATAGCTCTTATGTGTTGATTTATAAAGTTTCAAGCATAGCTCTTGTGGGTGATCCATCACCATTTTTTATCTTTAGTGGAAATGCATAAAATCTATAATCTCCGGGCTTTACATCTTTAAGAATTATCCCTTCAAGAATAAGGATATTGTTATTTAACAATGTATAGTGTACCGGATAATCTTCATCGCCAAACCTGTCTACACTCAGATAATCAATACCAACCATATTAATACCACATTCTACAATATACTCTGCTGCTTCGGCAGATATATATACGTGATCTTTGCAAAATGGTGCATCTGTTGCTATATCTGAATTATGTGTTTTAAAGAAGATTGATACTCCTGACTTTAATATATGATTGGTAAGATGTTCTTTCTGTATGATATCTGAATCAACCTCAATAACCTTAACCTCTCCACAAAATCTGTTTATATCAATATCAGATATAGATTTGCCTCCTTTAATAAAGTGCAATGGAGGATCTATATGTGTAAGAAAGTGAGTAGACCAGTTGCCAAGAGTTGTAATACTACATTGCGAATCCTGGTTTATCTCACAAAAGGAGCTGTGATTAAGTTCCATATCGCCCGGATAGGTTACTGCATTATTTGATATTGTTCTTGATATATCTATAAGCTTCTTCATTTGTATAGTAAATGTATTTAATATAATCAGTATAACAAAGTAGCAATAATTGTCTCAGTTTTTAAAATTATACTGATAACAATGTTCTTAGCCGGTTAAATTCTACAATAGTATATAGCTTTTTTTGATGATATGAGTAGTATTTAATATATAAGGTACGTAATTACTGAAAATACAAGTTCTTGCTTGTTATATCTGGTTTTAGATGCAAAAGTATACTATTAGGTATAGGTGTAATAAATCATAAAAAAATCCCAATATCGAGGGATACTTTAGAATGATTCTAAAGAATAATTTTGCCATGTAGATTTTTAACAAAACACAATACACAACATGAGGAGAGCGATTATATATGTTCTATTACTAATGCCAAATATTGTTTTGGCACAAAAAGTTTTGTTTAGGGCGGAGCTTAAAGAGAAACATACACACAAGCCAATACCATATGCCACAGTAAAGATCACTGATATTAACGACAATATAAACTATGCAACAACTAATGAAAATGGTGTAGTAACATTTCAGATAGATAATGACTTTAATATTACTTTCAGTTATGTAGGATACAAAACATTATCTGAAGATGTCAGCTACTCTAACTACGGACAGTTTTTTATGGAGGAGGACTTTGTAAACCTTGATAATATAGTTGTAACCGGTACAAGAACACGGAAATCTTTGAAAGATTGCCCCGTTTTAACACAGGTTGTAACAGCAAAAGAGATTGAGAAGATAGATGCAGTAAGCATAAAAGATGTATTAGAGAATGAGATCCCTGGTTTAGAATTTAAGCGCGAAGGGTATGGCACATCGGTATCTATGCAAGGTTTAGGAGGTAAGTATATACTATTTCTGATTGATGGAGAACGAATTGCAGGAGAGACTGGAGGTAATATAGATTTCTCTCTGATAAATCCTGATGATATTGAGCAGATTGAGGTTATAAAGGGAGCAGCATCAACACTTTATGGCTCAAATGCAATTGGCGGAGTAATAAATATTATTACAAAGAAACTGAAGAAGAAATGGACTGTTGATGTAGCACTTAGATATGCAGGAAGATACAAGAAAGATTTCTCAGATTATGATAAAGATAATGTAGCATTTGACTATCAAAAAGATCTTTATAATAATCTTGATCTGCATAACGTAAATGCTAATGCCTCTTTAGGATATAAGGGCAGACACATATTTACAAAAACAAATGTAAACTATAAAACAGAAGATGGTTACAGATTCTTTAATACAGAAGATGACTACTTCTCTGTAAATGGAGTTAAGGATTACAAAATAACTCAGAAGCTGGGCTTTGATGTTAAGAAGGTAAATTTTGTTCTTAACGGAAACTTCTATAATCACGATGAGTATGATTTTAAGTTTGCTGATAAGAAACATAATCTGTATCAGGATGTAAAGTTTGGAGCGAAATCTGATTTTAAACTAACAGATAAATTAGATTTTATACTGTCTTGGAATAATGATACTTATAGCAAATATGATTATAAGGAGCAGAAGGAGATAAAAGATATAAACTACAAACAAAATTTCAACTCATATAAAGTTCTAAACAACTATATAATGTCTGATAATAATATACTGACATCAGGCATTGAGTTTTTGCAAGAGAGACTTGAAACAAAGATGTTTGACGCAAAAGAGATAATGCGAAAAAGAACAACTGACGATATTATCCTTTTTATGCAGGAGGATATAACATTCTGGGACAAGCTTAATATTATGGCTGGCTTTAGGTTCGGATACCACAGCTCATATAATACTCACTTTACACCTAAAATAGCCGTTAAGTATACGTTTGGCGATTTTAATATTCGCGGAACATATTCAAAAGGATTTGTATCGCCAACACTTAAGGAACTATATATGAACTGGGATCATATGGGAATGTTCCAGATCATTGGTAATGATCAGCTTAATCCAGAGAAGAGTGATTATTATTCAACATCTGTTGAGTATACAAGCCCTGGAAGAGGGTTTAATATATCGGCTACCGGATATTATACAGTAATTGATAATAAGATAGGAGGTTATTGGGCGAATAATCAGACAGAATACAGATATGTTAATATGGATGACTCAAAGAGTAGAGGATTTAACATGCTGTTTAAAGCAAAGTTAATTTGGGGATTCTCACTTAAAGGTTCATATGCATATACAGATGTATATGCAAACAAAGATGGAGTGAATATATCTCCGTCAAGTCCGCACAATATTACAACACAGTTAGATTATAGATTTACAAAAAACAGATACTCGTTAAATGTTAATCTATCAGGAAGATATACAGGGAAAAAATCATTCTATACAAGTAATGATGATAAATATGTAAAGAATACATATGGAGATTATTCGCTTTGGAAACTTACTGTAAAACAGGACTTAGGTAAAAGTATAGGGCTTACAATGGGATTAGACAATGTTTTTAATTACAAGCCTGATATATACACTTTTAATACATATACAGGACCGGGAAGAAATTACTTTGTAAAAGTAACTTACAGATTATAAACTATATAAAAGCAACAGGAATGAAATTGAGAAACTATTTAATGGCACTATCAGTTATAGTAGCATTTAGTGCATGTAAAAAAGATGATGACAAATCGGATGATAAAAATGAGTCGAAAATTGTTACAAAAACAGTTGAGTTAAAGGCTGATGACTATAAAACGTGGACATACTTCTCTTTTGAAAAGGGTGAGATTGTTTATACAGAAAACGTTAAAAATGATGCTACATACAAAAGTAAATCAGATTGGGATATAGCTTTCCACAGAATGGATGTTAAAACAAATGGTGGTGAATCAGGTAGTGGAGAGGCTGAAGTGGCTCTTGTAACCGAGAAAGGAAACAAAACAACCTTTGAAGGTTTGGCAGAAGCTCCTGAGTCTGGTTATAAAAAGGATATTGCTGCTGATATTATGGTTGGTTTTGGTGATATGATGTCCGGAGGAAGTCCTGAAATGGCAAAATCGTCTAAATCAGAGGATTTAGCTAAGTGGATAAATATGAAATACGGACAGTCTGGTCCTGAGTATATATTATCTAATAATATCTATGTTGTTAAAACAGCAACAGGAAAATATGCTAAACTGTGGATCACAAGTTATCACAATGCTGACTCAAAATCAGGACATATTACATTTACGTATGTATACCAACCGGATGGAAGTAAAAAGTTTAAATAAATGGATTTTGCTTGTTTGTTCTTAGCGTACGAATAGTTGATTATGACTAATGGCATGTGTAAAAGCATGCTGTTAGTCTTTGATCTATATATGCTAAGTAATAAAATAACCCTATGAAGAAGAGAATATTTAAGATATCAAAGGCAATACATAAATATCTGGGGCTAATTCTGCTTTTATACCTTATATGGATGAGTATAACGGGAATTTTGCTTAATCATCCTAAAGCAATTAGTAGTTTTAGTATACCAAAAAGCATAATACCTGAATATTATCATGTAAAGAACTGGCATAGAGGAGCACTCAGAGATGTTGTATTTACCGATTCGGTTACAGGATATGCCTATGGCAAACAAGGTGTCTTTAAAACCACAGATTCAGGTAAAAGTTTCACAGAGTTTATGGGTGGCGATTTTCCTGCTTATCCGTATAATCGTAAAACAACAGGAGTATATCACGACAAAGATAATAGCAGACTTCTGGCAGCAACAAAAGCAGGATTCTTTAAGCTTAATTTAAGTTCAGGTAAGTGGACAGTTATAGAGAGCCTTAAAGATGAGTATGATGCTGTGCGGATTATTGCCACATCAGACAAACTTATTGCTGTTACACGTTCAGATATGTTTGTCTGCAATAATACAGATGATCTTATATTTGAGAAAACGGATGCAAAGAGAGATACTGTTAGTGAATATATGAGTCTTACAGAGTTTTTCTTTATGTTGCACGATGGCACAATATGGGGCATTCCAGGAAAGATACTATGGGATATATTTGCACTGATACTTCTGTTTCTTTCTGTAACAGCATTTTACTTGTGGTTCTGGCCAAAAAAATGGCGACGACTTAAGAAACGTAACAAACAAACCTCAAAAAGGGAGCGTAAAATATTCACATTCTTCTTTAAATACCATCTTAAACTTGGTGTATATGCTGCTCTTTTTCTGTTAATTATAGTTGTAACAGGTATGTTTATACATCCTCCATTGGTTGTTGCAATAAGTAAAGGGAAGATAAAAAAGAGCCTTGTACCGGGAATAGTGAGTAAAAACCCATGGAATAATAAGATAAGAAACATAATGTACGACCATGGGCGCAACAAGATCATTATAGATGCAGATGGTTTATGGGAGGCTGATGCAAACCTTAATCAACCATTTGAGAAATCAGCTGTAAAAGCAAGAATATTTGCAATGGGTGCAACAGTATTCCGTTGCGAATCTGATTCAACTGTAATAGTAGGCTCGTTTGGTGGTTTGCAACGCTTTAATACTAAAACAGGAGAGGTACAAAATATGTTGCCCGATAGCGGATCAAAAGGATTCAGCAGAGGTTATATGGTTACAGGATACTTTAAAACACCAGATGGCAGAGAGTACTTTAACAGCCACACCACCGGACTGTTTAAGATTGACGGATCAAGAGATAATGAATGCTTTATAATGCCGGAAGCATTAAACAGTAACTACAGAATGTCATTATGGAATTATGCCTTTGAAACACATAATGGGCGAATATTTAAATCGCTGATAGGCATGTTATACTTCTTTATTAATCCACTATTCGGATTATTAACAGTATTGGTGCTGATATCCGGAACTATCGACTGGCTTTTCCGACGCCGTAAATAGCTTCAGAACATTTAATATTAAAAGAGAGAGAAATAAAACAGACAACAAAAAGACCAATACAATTTGTAAACAACATTTATTGATAGTTATTGGCACAATTTATTACAAACAGATATTCAGATATAGAAACGAATATGAATTGAATTTTCTTTCGCGGAGGATTTAACAATTAGAGTTCTGTCTGATAGATAAAAAAATATAAACAGATGAAACGAGCATGAGAATGGTCATTCACACACACTAGGATGATTATAAATGCGAGTTCCATCTGACAAATAAAAAACAATTATAAACAGATGAAACGAAGCATGAGAATAGTCATTCACACACACGAAGATGATTATAAATGTGAGTTCCATCTGACAAATAAAAAACAATTATAAACAGATGAAACGCAAAATATTACCTGGTATTGTAGCCCTCCTTGTTATAGGAGCACTGTACTATTTATATGCATTTAAAATTTCGCCAACAAAAGTAGCTCTGGTTAATTATCAGGAGTATATGGCTTCGCGAATAATAAAATCAACTGATAACAGCTTTATTGATGTTGATGTTGTAAAAACAATCGATCTGGAGAGACTTAAATCGTATGATTTTACTCTGATGTTCGGTATGGGGCTAAAACTAACTCCGGAACAGATAAAAACTATTGAAGAATCAGGAACAGAGGTGTATCTGTGGGCTGCAACAAATCCTAACCTGAAACTCACAACTCTTGAGGGTAAAGTACTTGATAAAGTGTCAGCATTTTTGGAGAATGGAGGTAACAAAAACTACTCATCGCTTCTTAATTATATTCGTAAAGAGGTAGATAAAAAAAGCCTGTTTGTAGACTCTATTGCAGAGCCACAGTCAATTGGAGGCGATATTCTGTTCAGGCTTGAGAACGAAGATATATTTAATAGTGTACAGGAATATGAGAAGTTTGCAACAGAAAAGGGATACTTTAAAGAGGGTAACGATAAAGTTGTACTTCTTACAAGTGTTCCCGGACCATTTAACTCAAATATACATCATATACAAAGTCTTATAAAAGAGCTTGAGGGGCGTAACTATAACGTGTATCCTCTGGCAAGTTTCAGAAAAAGAATAGATCTGATAAAAGAGATTAACCCCAAATTAGTTATATATATGCCACATGGTAGAATTACTATGGGCAGAACAAAAAAGGCAATTGCAGACCTTAAAAAGATAAATGTACCAATTCTTTGTCCGGTTAGTGCATTTCAGCGCTATGATAAATGGTTGAAAGATAAACAAGGAATGTTTGGCGGTATATTAAGTCAGAGTGTTACAATGCCTGAGCTTGATGGCGGTATTGCTCCTTATGCAATAAATGCACTTTACGAGGACGAGAACGGGTATCTAGTGTTTAAAGCTATACCAGACAGATTAAAAAAGTTTGGTAATATGGTTGATAAATATATTAAACTCAGCAAACAGGAAAATGCGGATAAAAAGGTTGCAATAGTATACTTTAAAGGACCGGGAAAGAATGCAATGGTTGCTGCAAATATGGAGGTATTACCATCGTTACACAATACGCTAAAGCGATTAAAAAGAGAAGGGTATAAGGTGACAGGTCTGCCTGAGAAATTTGAAGACTTTAAGAAACTTGTAATGAAAAAGGGTCCGGTTTTAGGGCCATATGCAGAAGGTGCATTCAGCGAGTTTCTTGAGAATGGGTCGCCGGAACTTATACCTGCTGATCTATATAATTCGTGGACAAAAGAGTCTGTTAAGCCGGAGCTTATGGAGGCTGTAAACAGTAAGTATGGTGTTGCTCCTGGAACATATATGGCTGTAAGAAAAGATAATAAAGACTATCTTGCTGTGTCACGTGTAGATTTTGGTAACGTAGTAATCCTTCCGCAACCAATGCCGGGCGTTGGTGAGAATACATTTCAGCTTGTGCATGGCGCAAAAACAGCTCCGCCACACTCTTATATAGCACCATATTTGTGGATTCAGCACGGATTCAGAGCCGATGCCGTTATACATTTCGGAACACATGGTAGCCTTGAGTTTACTCCGGGGAAACAGATTGCACTCTCAGATTATGACTGGACAGACCCGCTAATTGGTACAACACCACATTTTTATGTGTACACAATAAGCAATGTAGGAGAGGGTATGATTGCAAAACGCAGAAGCTACTCGGCAACAAGTACATACCTTACACCTCCGTTTATTGAGAGTAAAACATATAATGAACTTAATAAAATTCAGAAGAAACTGAGACGATACGCATCTGTATCAGACGATCTTAAAGAACAGTATGCTCGCTCTGTAAAAGAGGATGTTGTTAAGATGCAACTGCACAAAGATGTTGGTCTTGATAGCATTGTAACGAAACCATATACAGAAGAAGAGATACTAAAATTGACAAATTTTGTTGAGCAGATATCAAATGAGAAGATAGCAGGTGGACTATATGCACTTACAGTACCATATACAAAAGCAAAAATTGATGAGACTGTAACAATGATGTCGATAGATCCAATAGCATTTAGCCTTGCCGATTACGATATACTTAAAGGAATAGCTGATAAAGATGTAAAGGCTAACCAGCTTAAACTTAACAGGTACAGAGATAAAGCAAAAGGTATTGTTTTAGATGTATTAAAGAATAACTCTGCTACAGGTATATTAAACAGAGTAATAGATCAGCAGGATTATAAACGTGCTATTAACTGGAAAAAAGGACAGTCAAAGATGTCGTCAGGAAATATAATGGGAATGATGATGTCTATGGGAGGAGACAAAAAGAAAGCTAAAGCTGATACAACAATAACCGACGAAGAGAGAAGAAAAGCAAAAGTGCTATTGGCACAAATACTTCCGTATGCCGATCAGGTAGAGCACATTAAAAAACTTGAATCTGATAAAAAATATGAATCGGCAGTATCGTTACTTAATGAGAAAAAGCTTGCAAAGGTCAGGAAAATAAGTAAATACGTTACAAAGATGCAAAAGGGTGTAGAGCTTGCATCAAACCCTAACATAAAGGGTATTGTAACAATAATGTCAAAAGCAGAAGGACGCAGATATGTGCTACAGCTTATTAACGATGAGAATATAAATGAGAAGTTAGAGCAGGAGCGTATTGCGTTTGAAAAGAGTATAATAGATGATCTTGCCAATGTAGAGATAACCGAAGCATATAACCATATAGAGAAAAATAACGACTTTAATAGCTTTAACATATCGCAGATTAAGCTGTGGCAGAGGAGTATAAAATACATTACAGTTAATAAAAACATTATACTTAACTATACCGGTCAGCCATCAGATAAGGTTAAAGATATATTCAGCGCTTTAAGAGTAGATAATGCCTATACAGAGGTAGATAAAGCAATTGCTGAATCGGGTAAAAAACTTGCAGAACTTGAGCAGTTTGAGACTGAATTCTCTGAGGCAATACTTATGGTAGAGAGTACAATAAACTCTGTACTTAAATATAAACTAAACTTGCAGCAGAGTCCTGAGAAAGAGATGATGGCGTTACTAAACGGATTAAATGGCGGATACATTGCTCCAACACCTGGAGGCGATCCGGTTGCAAATCCGGCAACACTGCCAACCGGGCGAAATCTGTTTGCTGTAAATACAGAGGCTACACCTAGTAAAGAGGCATGGGAGCGTGGTAAACAGCTTGCAAATTCACTAATAGATAACTACAGAAAGAAACATGGTAATTATCCTAAGAAAGTTAGCTTTACGTTATGGTCAAGTAGTTTTATTGAGACAGAAGGAAGTACAATTGCACAGATATTCTATCTGTTGGGAGTTGAGCCTGTATGGAATGCATTTGGAAGTGTAAATAACCTGAAACTTATACCTGCAAGCGAGCTAAAACGTCCGCGTGTAGATGTTGTGGTTCAGACATCCGGTCAGCTACGTGATCTTGCTGCATCAAGACTGTTTCTGATAAACAGAGCAATAAAGATGGCTGCAGAGGCTAACGATGAGATAAACCCTGTTAAAAACGGTATGTTAGATGCCGAGAAACTCCTGATCGATAAAGGTTTCTCTCCGGCAGAGGCGCGTAAACTATCATCAGCAAGAGTGTTTGGTGGTGTAAATGGTAATTATGGTGCCGCAATTATGGGAATGGTTGAGAGTGGCGACAGATGGGAAACCGAAGATGAGGTTGCCAAGACATATATAAATAATATGGGTGCTGCATACGGTAGCGACGAAAATTGGGGCGACTTTAAACAAGGTGTTTTTGAAGCAGCACTGTTAAACACAGAAGCAGTTGTTCAGCCACGCCAGAGTAATATATGGGGAGCACTTAGCCTTGATCATGTATATGAATTTATGGGCGGAATAAATCTTGCAGTAAGAAACGTAACAGGTAACGACCCGGAATCGTATTTTAACGATTTCAGAAACCCGAACAATGCAAAAATACAGGGATTGCAGGAAGCTATATGGGTTGAGACCAGAAGTACACTATTAAATCCACGATACATTAAAGAGTATATGAAGGGTGGTGCCTCATCGGCAGAGGAGTTTGCTGAGACATTCCGCAATACATACGGATGGAACGTAATGAAGCCATCTGCAATAGAGAATCGTTTGTGGGATAATCTTTATGATACATATATAAAAGATGATCTGAATCTTGGAGTACACGAGTTCTTTAAACGCGAGAACCCATACGCTCTTCAGGAGATGAGTGCGGTAATGCTTGAGACAGTAAGAAAAGGATACTGGAAAGCAACAGATGAGCAGATAAAGGCAATTTCTGAGTTACATGCCGAACTTGTAAAAGATCATCAGGCCGGATGTAGCGGATTTGTTTGCGATAATGCAAAACTTAAAGAATTTATTAGTAAAAACCTTAATAATCAACTAAAAGATAGCTATGCAAAAGAGATAGATAATGTAAGGAATGTAAATAAGGAGAAGGCAAGTGATAATGTTGTTCTTAAGAAAGAGGAGGTGCAAAAAACTCCTGATAGAGATAATACATCGCTTGAGGTTAACTTCGGAATGCTCATTCTGTTTTTAGGTGTTATTGCGGTTATACTTGTTTGGTTACGAATCAGAAGAAATAGAAAATAGATGTTTGTAATAATATACATCGTGTTTGTTTTATGCTTTGCAGGATTTGTCCTGCAAAGCTCTCTTCTTAAACGATATCTGATTATCGGTTATGCATTGGTATCTGCAATATTTCTTTGGTTTTCGCATACATACGCTATTAATGAGAGTTATACCTCAATTAAAGCAATGCTTACCAACCAGAATTTAATGTATACGCTATCAGTAATTGTAACAATTGAGGCGGTAATAGGAATACTCGTAAACCTGAGTATAATAAAGAGGAGCAGAACAGACAGATTTAAACTAATGAAGTATATGCCATCTGTAAGTTGGTTTATAACAATATATTTTGCACAGATATTACTCTTTTTAAATATTCCCGGAATTAATTTTAAACTATTAGCGGTATGTTCCGTGGCGCTGATTGGTGGTTTGTATCTTATCTCGGCACTATTTCTGAGTAGAGAAAAGGAGCAGCAATTTGCACTTGAACTTAAGTTTGTTGTGCACCTGTTACAGATATTGGTAGCCGGAGTAATAAGTGTAATATATTCATCGTCGCCATATAACGGTAATGCAATGCATACAGACTTAAAACCACTGGCTGTTTTTATAGGAGTATCGGTTCCGGTAATGATTATAGGAATATTGCTAAGAAAGAGAGAAGTAAAGAGATTAACAAAATATATGAATACCTGAAAGAGGTTAAAATAGTCAATCAGAATTTGTAAAAAATAATATACAATGGAATTAATAACAAAAACAATGTACTGGATATCTACAGGTCTGCTTGTGCCTGTGGTTGTACTACTAATAATATTCTTTGTGAGAGCGTTATTGCTTATTGGAAGCTTTTACAGTACTTACATGGTTAAGATGAAACAAAACAGGATAATACAGAGTAAGTTTGATGAGATAAACGCCGACAATATAAAACAGAAGATTGACGAGATTAATCTTGAAAAGACATCGCTACTTAAGGTATATCTGGAAAAACTTATTGAGAATTCAAACTCTGCAACACACTGCGACAGAATAATTAACAATTTTGAGACAGCTTGCCAGAAGGATATGAGTGTAAGCCAGTCGTTAAGTAAGTTGGGGCCAATACTTGGATTAATGGGAACACTTATTCCTATGGGACCAGCTCTTACCGGTCTTGCAACAGGCGATATTGCATCAATGGCAAATAATATGCAGGTAGCTTTTGCAACAACAGTTATAGGTTTGGTAATTGGCGCTATAGGATTTATTACATTACAGATAAAGAAACGATGGTACAATAACGATATCAATAATCTTGAATTTTTAGCAGAGCTTATGAAAGGGAGTTAGGTTTTGGTCTTTGGCCTTTGGTTGTTAGTTTGTTAGTCTTTGGTTCTTGGCTTGTTAGTATTCAGTCAGTAACCAACAGTAATTAACTACCAATAGCCAAAGACCAATAGCTAATGAACAACAACCAATAACCACAAATTCTAAGTATGAGTGAACTGTTTTTTGTTTTTTGAAATTTTTTGGGTAATTTATTTATAGTATAGTTCTTATTATTACCAGAATAGATATCATGAGAAATTTCCGCAAGTTAAGAGTATGGATGTTTGCAATTGAGCTTACAAAAGAGGTGTACAGTATAGTATCGTCGTTTCCTAAAGAGGAGAAGTACGGTTTAGTAAGTCAAATGACCAGAGCATCTGTATCGGTGGCATCAAATATAGCAGAAGGGTGCAGCCGCAGGAGTCAGGCAGATTATAAACGCTTTTTAGAGTACTCAATAGGCTCGTTGTTTGAGATCGAAACGCAAATGATTATTGCAAAAGAGATTGGTTATGTGCATGAGTCCAGATTTAATAAAATACTTGATATGTTATACAAAGAGGAGAAGATGCTTAACTCCTTAATAAGTAAGATAATAAATGAGAAGAAAAGATAGATTTAAAGAAAATGAGGATATAGATCCGGTTTCAACTGTGGCAAATCTGTTTGATGTGGCAATGGTTTTTGCTGTTGCTCTTATGGTTGCACTTGTTGCCCGATATAATATGACAGAGGTATTCTCAAAAGATGACTTTACAATGGTAAAGAATCCTGGTAAAGAGAATATGGAGATAATTACAAAAAAAGGTGAGAAGATAGAGAAATATAAAGCTTCTGAGCAAGAGTCTTCATCTTCAGAAAACAGAGGAAAACGTATTGGTACAGCTTATCAATTGGATAATGGTGAGGTTATCTATGTTCCTGATTAGTTAAATTTAAGCAGCTCCTGAGTTAAGTATTTGATGTGTATACAAACTCAGGAGTGTACCAATCTCTCTATATGAGATATGTATTACATGTAATAGCCACCAGATTGCGGGTGGCTATTTTTTTTGACTCTAATATATATATGCTTGAGGATATAATCAGCAGGTGATATATATTAAACACGCTATAGTATATTTTATAATTTGTAAATTTGTGCAGTTTGCAATCAATTATATATACTGATACTTACTTTGTATGGAGGTAAATAAGATAAAATTTCATAAATCGGTTTGTGGTGTAGATTTTCTGATGAATATGCTATATCTGAATGAATTTGGCGAACAGTATTTTGCTGATGATCTGTATTCAACAGACTATTTTGAGATAATTTTTCTTGACAAAGCAGAAGGAATCGTACGGCTAAATAACACAGAGATAGAGTTGAAAGACAGTATGGTACTTTTTATATCTGCACATGAAAAACGTAAGTGGAAGATTAACAGAGACAGATTTGAGGGGCGATCGCTGATATTTCAGGAAGATTTTCTTAACGAATTTTTTGCCGATAAATACTTCTCATTAAGATTACACTACTTTTATCAGCTTAACTATGTATCTGCTATATATATAAACGACTCTGACACTGATAAACTCTGCGATATGCTTGCTGAGATAAAGAGTGAGCTAAATAACTCTAAATATGATAGCGGACATATAATAAGATCTCTTTTATATTATATTCTTATGAAACTTAATCGTATATACGCCAATGAGTTTAATCTTACAGCAGAGTCGCCGCAAAACAATTATGCGTATGAGTTCAGAAGATTGTTAGAGGTGAATATAAGAGATAATCAGAGGGTTGATGATTACGCCGGAATGATTGGTATTAGCAGGATATCTCTTAACAAGGCAGTGCAGAAACAGTTTAATCTGTCGGCAGGCAAGCTTATAAAGCAACGTTTATCGCAAGAAATACAGAATGAATTGCTATTTACAGACCATACAATAGCAGAGATATCTGATATGTTAAGTTTCTCTGAGCCAAATCATATGATACGTTTCTTTAAAACACTTAATAATATAACACCAACTGCTTTTAGAACCGAAAACAGACGTTAGTTATCAAATTGGTATCTTTTGTAACATAAGTGGTATGCTTGTGATTTGTTAAAAGATAGATCTTTGTTGGGTAATTAAATATTTAACACAATGAGAAGAGTTATTTTTTTATTTTTATTGGTTACCGCTTTGGTATCGTGTAAAGAGAGTAATACAACAGAAAAAAAGAGCGTTAAGGTTCAGTTAATCAGAAATGCAACAATGAAGATTGAGTATGCAGGTAAAACTATACTCACAGATCCTATGTTTTCTGATAAGGCTGCATTTATGTCGTTTGTAAATCCGGCAGAGAATAAAAACCCTACAGTTGACCTTCCGGTAAGTATTAATAATATACTTAGTGGTGTAGATTTTATACTATTATCACATGTGCATCCTGATCATTTAGACCCTAAAGCGGTAGAGCTTATAGATAAGAATATCCCGCTATTCTACCAATCTTTTGATTCAGAAGCTGTAACTAAGTATGGTTTTAAGAATGCAACAGTTGTAGATAATAGTTCTGATTTTGCAGGAATTGAGATAATAAGAACCGGAGGTAAACACGGAGAGGGTGATGTACTTAAACATCTTGGCGAGGTTTCAGGATTTGTTCTTAAAGCAGAGAACTATCCAACTATCTATTGGATTGGCGATTGTATTCTTGATGATGAGATAAAGGCAAACATAACTAAGTATAACCCTGATATAATTATTACACACTCGGGTGGAGCAAAATTTATGGGACAAAACCTTATTCTTATGGATAGTAATGAGACTATACAGGTTTCGGAACTTGCGCCAAAAGCAAAGGTTGTAGCTGTACATATGGAGTCGCTTGATCACTGTTTCTCTACACGCGAAGATCTTAAAAAACTGGCAGAGGAGAAAGGTATAACAAACCGTATTATTATCCCTGCCGATGGAGAGGCTGTAGTTCTTGATTAATCTTTTTGGTATATATTACACCAAAAATAATATACAATATGATGTGGAGCCAACCTGTTTTTATGGGTTGGCTCTTTTAATATACTTAGCAAATAGTTTACAACATCTGCCTAATACCACACAAAACCTCACGATTTTTTAGTGTTCTGATAAAAAGGTTGATGTAATATATTACGACACTTTGTAACGGCTATTTTAGAATCGATTTTAAAACTTAAAGTATGAGAAATTTATTCATTATTGCAGCTGTTATAATGTTATTCAGTTGTACAAAAAGGGAAGAGAAGATTGATTTGAATGCCGGAAAAAAGAGTTATCCGGTTACGTTTTCGCAAACGTTTGAGAAATCAATAACAGTTATGCCGCAAGTTGCAGGTAGTTCATCGCAGGATACATCGTTATCCGGAAAAGAGCTTCAGGTTTATCAATTGCAGGGAGGTAGCTATGTTCACTACAAAACCATTCAGGTTTTTGAGCACTCTGGTAACGGAAAGCCAAATGAGAATACTAAAATTGATCTGCCTGAAGGTGATTATATGCTGAATTTGTTTGCATATAAATCGTTTATAGACGATTGGTTAGGCAAGGAGAGCTATTTGGTACGTAACTACAACTGGTTTTGGAATGATAAGCGTATACCTAATGACATTTATATGAATAAGGTATCTACAATTAATGTTAGAACCTGCGATGTTTTTATGGCTCAAAAGAAGTTCTCTGTTAAAGGAGAGGTTAGTGTGAATGTTGTTGCAAAGAGAGTTACCGGAAAACTAAAGTTTGTTAGTACATCACCAATACCTGCAAATGCAAACAGAATAGAGGTAAAGATTAATGGTAGTCGCGCAATTAAGATGGATACAAAAGAGACTTTCTTTAACGGAGAGTATAAGTATCTGTTATTACCAATATATTACAGTCATGCTCCCGATGATTTTGGTTATTCATTCCATCTATTACCTGGTAATACAAAAATTGAGGTAATTACATCAACCAGAAAGGGCGATTTAGTTAGCAGAGTAACAATACCAAATATAAATGTTGAAGCAGGTAAAATGATTACCCTGAAAGGAGATTTTTTCCCTACAAATGGTATATCAGTAACTATTGATGATCCCGACTATACTAATACAGATATTACTTTTTAAGTCCGAATTGTATTATTAGCCTTTAGAGATGATACCCCTGAATACTCTTGTTAAGTATGGGGTATCTCTTATTTTGTTGTGTGTTTCTTAATAGCACAACACTATTCCAATCTTAAGAAGCTGTTTGAAATTTATCCTTTAGTTTTTTTATATGGAAACATGAAGCCTGATTTCGTTAAATTTCATTTAAATGGAACCTCCATTCGCATAAAATTAGCCTCATTATGCTTCAATTTCATTGATAAAAAATTCAAACATCTTCTAAGTTCAATTTATTAATCATCACTAATATCATTTTATATTATGGGGTTTAATACAATAAGTTTTGGGATATTCTTTTTTATAGTTTCTTTTCTTTACTGGATTTTTTTAAGAAAGAGTATCCTGTATCGAAATATTTTTCTGGTTATAGTAAGTTATATCTTTTATGGTTGGTGTGACTGGCGGTTTTTGTTGTTAATATTTATTAGCTCGCTTACTGATTTTGCTGTAGGATATAAAATAGGAAAGGAGAGTAATAAAACAAGACGAAAATTGTGGTTATTACTAAGTATAACCGTGAATATTGGATTTTTAGCGTTTTTTAAATATTATAATTTCTTTATAGAGAGTATGTCTGACCTCTGTTCTTTTTTTGGGGTTAATACAGATAATTTAAGGTTAAATATTATTCTGCCCGTTGGAATAAGCTTTTATACATTTCAAACCCTGAGTTATACCATTGATATTTATTACAAAAGGTTTGAACCAACAAAAAATATACTTGCATTTACTGCATTTGTATCATTTTTTCCGCAATTGGTAGCAGGACCTATTGAGAGGGCAAAAAAGCTGTTACCACAATTTTGGGAATATAGAACTGTTGATTATGAATCATTACGAAGCGGGTTGCTTTTAATGTCATGGGGATTTCTGAAGAAGATAGTTATTGCTGACAGGTTAGCTATTTTTGTTAATAGTGCTTATAGTAATATTGAGCATTTAGATGCAATAACAGCTTTTGTTGCAATCATCTTCTTTGCATTTCAGTTATATCTCGATTTCTCGGCATATTCTGATATTGCCATTGGTATTGCCAGAGTATTAGGGTTTAATTTGTCTTTAAACTTTAAGAGACCATATATGGCATATTCGCTATCTGATTTCTGGAGACGGTGGCATATTAGTCTGAGCTCGTGGTTTAAAGATTATATTTATATTCCGTTAGGAGGCAGAAAAAACAGAATACAATATATCTGTAATATACTAATTGTGTTTTCAATAAGCGGACTATGGCATGGAGCGTCATGGAATTTTGTTGTTTGGGGGCTGCTAAATGGGCTGTTTTTATTACTGTTTCAAAGATTTTTTAAATTAATTAACAGAGATAGATTACTAAACAGGATACTTGTAAGTGTGTCAGTTTTCTTGTTATGGGCCTTAACACTTGTGTTCTTCAGATCACAAACATTTAACAGTGCTTTTATAATGTTGTCTCGTTTAGGGGTTTCAACCAAAGATGCACTATTTAGTCAAGGTTTAAATACAGCAGAGTTCTATTTTACTGTTAAGGTGCTGTTTGTATATATACTATTTGAGATAGTGCAAGAGAGGTATAACAATCTATATAGTTGGTTTGTGTCAAGGGGCTTTATGTTTAGGTGGCTTGTGTATATATTTATAATTGCTGTTATTCTTTTTTTAGGTAGTTATGGTACCGGGTTAGACGACAGAAACTTTATTTATTTTCAATTTTAATGGAGAGTCGTTATGAAGGAGAGAAAGAGGAAAAGTTTAACAGGAATAGATACAAAGAGTATCTGTTTCTGCAAACCAATACAGTGTATATTAATAAAATCGTTGTTTATTATTACTCTGTTTGTTTTTGTGATACTCTATATTGATATAAAAGGGTATTTTGATCCAGATCAAGTAAATAATCATACAAAAAAGAAGTGGGAATCATTTTATAGTTTTACAGAGAAGAACAGTGTTGATATACTGTTGCTCGGAAACTCGCATTTGTATACCGGAATAAATCCTAAAAATCTTAGTCTGGCGTTGGGTGTTAATGCATTTATATTAGCCTCTCCCGGAACAAATATTGCCGATACATATTTTTCTTTAAGAGAGGCTCTTGACAGAACAGATCCTAAGCTTGTTATTATAGAGACTTATGGTATAGATAATTTTAATCCTTTTGAGTTGAGTAAAAGCGGTTTGTCTGATCAGCTTAAGAGTTTTTATGCAAGAAAGAACTTTTTTGTAAAGCTAAGTTCTATGCCATATCTGTTTACCTCAGATAATTACTTTTATGCATGGTCAAATACATTGAGAAATCATGGCTTTATATTTAATAACAGAGATCAGCTCACGAAAAACAGAGCTCTTATAGCTAAAAAAAGTCGAATACAGAGGGATTTGTATTTAGGGAGATACGTATGTTTTCTTAACGGAATAGACGATAAACTAATAGAGAAATATGACTCTTTAGGTTCGCCGGTTAAAGGATATGAGTATAGTTATAGTAACTACTCATATAAATATATTAAGAGAATTGTGAACCTGTGTAAAAGAGAGAATGTAGAGCTTGTTTTTCTTACACTTCCTATGTATGAAAGGCATATTTCAGACTATTCTGTATGGAGAGATAAGCTTTCTGAGATACTTGGCAGATATCCTAACAGATGGATTAATATGCAAACGGAGCCTTATTATTGTGGATTTGACAGATGGTCATTTCAGAATACATATAAAGGAAATCAGCATATGACATATAATGGGTCTCTTTTGGCAACTTATAAATTAGCTGGTTTTATTCGCGATAGCCTGAATATATCTTTACCAGAAAGAGATAAAGATGATAGGTGGCATGATATGTTTTATGGTTCAGAGGGATACTTTGATAACTTTTGTCCTAAAGACAATGATCGAAACAACATATGTATTTGTAGTAACAGGAAACTTCAGAATGTTGTTATAGATGGCTGTTTTTTGTTAGATATAAATAATAAGGATGTTAACAGACTTATTGCAAAGGTTGATAAACGTATGCTAGAAGGGTTAAAGTTTGAAGATTTGAAACTCAGAATTCTGCTAAAGTTTGAGTTGGATGGTACAGAGCAAATTACAAGATTAGATTTGACTTATGATATACTTCATCAACCTGAAGAGTTTGTAATATTTAACTCATATATAAAACCAGTACATATAAAGGAGATAGTTGATGGTGCTATTATTAAACGTTAGTATCTGTAGTAGATAATATGCCAGTTGATGTATGCTATTACACTATATAGCTATCACATTTTATCCCCGGAATAGTTAATTGTATTTCGGGGATTCTTTAATAATGATTAAAAAATTCTGTAGTCTAAAATCAAAATTAATAGAATTGTATGGTAATGTTATCGGTCTTTTGTACGGATGATGGTATCTGAAGGCCTCTTTTATATAATCTACATTATAAACCCTGTTTATAACCGGATATAATTTTCCATTTTCAGGCTTTGTTTTGTATTTGCAGATGTGAGTAATTTTATTTTTTACCACCTGTTATATTTGTTGTGATTGACAGGAAAAGATTCTCCGAACGCGATCCTAATTCAGGCGATACATAAGTGCAATTATTGTATAGTGGCGATTTGTATTTACCAAAAGAACTTTTGCCAACAGTATCAAATACGAAGTGATATTTATCATCTCTTTTTGCAAAATCTTCGTGTTTGTAATCTATTGCAATATCTACTCCGGTTGATTTTATAAGCTCAATATTTTAGTATTATATACTGCTGTTGTATGAATATTTAAGTTTTTTGCAGTTTAATTGCTACAAATACTATTGCACTATTCACCAAAACTCTATTTTCTGGTTTTAGCTTTACTTTATTTGTAAAACTATATGCGCAGCGGGTGTGTTTAGTGATAAAATATATCTCTTCGTAACTTGTGTTGTAAAGTATTATGTTGGGCTATATATTTGTTTAATAGATGTGTGTCTTGTGTGATATGCTGTTCGTGCATTCTTAATGCTCAAAACCCATTGTTTAACACTAAATTTTGTCATTTTTAGCCAATGCTCCTTGTTTTTTGCAAAATCAGTCCCCGCTAATCTGAAGTTTTGAACTAAATAGTCCGGTAAGCAATCTTATGATGTATGGTTTCTGTTTAATTCCATTCAATCGGTTTTGTTTAGTGTTGCAGCGTGCATTATGTACCAAAATTTAGTTGTTGAAACGTGATAATGTGTTAATGTTTTTAATCGGCAATACTACCTTTATTATGCAATTATTCTTAATTCTACACATTTTTTTTAGTTCAATTATCGGTTAATTCTTATCATTTATTTCTACTTGTTATTGCATGTTGATCATCGTCAATATTTGTGTCTGCTTTTGGTGAAACAGTTAATTGCATTTTGTAATTTATGTGTTCCTCTAGATTATTATAAACGCTAATGAAGAGTGTAGATTTGTTATCTGTTTTATCAAGTAACGATGTTGGATTTTACATTAGTCAGATTATGAACTCTTGATTTGTTGGCTATATGTTTATTGTTAATTGGAAAGTGTAGTATATAATATTAAATGTAATATTGTGTATTTTGTTTGCGTTAATATTTATTGAACGATTATAGTTTGGAAGCTATATCATATTTAGTCTGTTTATACTGTTTTAATATCAGAATTAACTGCGTTTTGAACGTTTTATTTGTTACATTACATTCGTGTATACTAAAGTTGTATTAAATACAGTTTTATATGTGATTCAAAATATTAACCATCTGTTCTTATGGAATTAGCCGATATAACATCTTGTTGATCGTAAGAAATTAAGAATCCGGCATGTTTCATATGACAATAAAACTATTATTAACATGAAAAAGCTTGATACTTCAAATTACAGTATTGTTGAGCCCTACTTAATTAAGGTTGGTGTGAATAATCTTTTTGCAAGGGCTGTAGTTGAGCATAGGATTAATGGTGTTGTATATGTTGATGATATAGATAATCCTAATACTTTTTATATAGAGCATCCGTACGGAATGTCGTTACTGTTTGGTAATACGTTAAATGAGGTATTTAACAGGGAATTTACTGGGTATATCCGGAACTCTGATGGCAGGAGAGATAAAGAGGTGTGGTTGCAGGCATACCCTTCTGATTGGGATGTGATACTCAAAGATATTGTATCAGCGGAGATGTTTGTTGATAACAAACGAGTTGAAATGAATACAAGGGTTAATTTTAGTTTTAATAGAGAAAAATACAGGGTTTTACGAGCATCGTTGAGTTATGATGATTGTACCGTGAAACAGTCGGGAGCAAAAGAGTATGATGAGATGCCCGGATTTGTAGTACCTAAGTATTTTTGGAATAACGCTGATGATTTTGTGCAGAATGCAGTTGGGTATTCTCTATATATAGATGATAAGATTGTAACAACAGCATTTTCGGCCTTTATACATGATAATATGCTTGAGCTTGGTATGGAGACTTGTGAAGAGTTCAGGGGTAAGGGATATGCGGTAAAAGCATGCTCGTTACTTATTGATTATTGTCTTGAGAATGGTTATGAACCCGTTTGGGCATGTAATTTAGCCAATACAGGTTCGTATAAACTTGCAGAGAAGCTGGGTTTTGAGCAGAGTGTTACTTTGCCATATTACAGATTATTAAAATAGATAGATATGAAGAGCAATATTACTAGTTTTTATAACCCTACAGAGAAGGTACTTGTCAGATCAGAAGGTTGTTATCAGTACGATGCCGAAGGGAAAAGATATATTGATTTTGAGTCGGGAGTGTGGTGTGCAAATCTTGGGCACTCAAATAGAGAGGTAAATAGTTTTATTAAGGAGCATATTGATACATTAATGCATCAGGGCTATAAGTTCAGGAATAATTACTCTGAGGAGTTGTCGGTTAAACTACAATCGCTTATTGGGTTTAACGGAGGTTCATCAGTATTTCTAAGTTCCGGATCAGAAGCTGTAAATCTGTCTATTATGGTTGCGCAGCATTTAACAGGTCGTAGTAAGATTCTTAAGGTTAGTAACTCATATCTGAGTGCATATGGCTTTGGGCAGATAAAGGCTGATAATGAGCATCAGGTTAATATAGATTATAATGATTACAATTCTGTTAACTCTGTTGATTTTACAGATATAGCTGCATTTGTAATTGAAACTGGTGGTGCATCAGTTGATATGGTAAAGTTTCCGGATAAAGAGTTTCTTGAGGGACTGGTTAAAAAATCAAAAAGCTGTGGCACTATTATTATTGTTGATGAGGTTACAACAGGAATAGGAAGACATGGTACATGGTTTGGTTTTCAGCATTATGATATTGTACCGGAGATTGTTGTAACTGGTAAGGCTTTAGGAAATGGTTTTCCGGTAAGTGCAGTTACATTTAATGCAGATATAACTAAACGTTTTAGTTCAGAAGGGTTTATATATGCACAATCTCATCAGAACGATCCTCTTGGATGTGCAATTGGCTTAAAGGTTATTGATGAGATTGAGACTAAAGGCTATTTGTTAACTTGTAAGGAGAGAGGCGGTTATTTTGAAGAGAGACTTAACTATTTGATGAGTAACTATAGCAAATTTGTTAATGATGTAAGGGCTCGTGGTTTAATGCTGGCAATAGAGTTTACAGATAGAGTAGATGGTGTAGTACTTCATAATACTCTTTTTGATAGTGGATTTGTTGTTGGATTTAAGAATAACACTCTTAGATTTTTACCGCCTTTTACAATATCTTATACTGATATAGATAGTCTTATAGACTGTATTGAGGCATTTATCAGTAAAAGTAAAGCATAAAACAGTCTTTCTAATATGATATTTGATTCAGATGCCTGTCTCTATAACAGGTGTCTGAATCGTTTTTTTGAGCATATGTTTTTTATATTTATGCTTTTGTGTGTATAATACTGACCAAATTAATTTAAGTATGAAAAAATTTGTGGTTGTTTTAAAAGCAAAGCAGCGCGGCACTTTAACAGACAATTTGCTTAAAGCTCATGTTGAGCATTTGCAGGATCTGAACAGGAGAGGAGTTCTTTTTATTTGTGGACCTTATACGGATAACGAGAGGGCTTTACAGATAATAATAGCTGATGATATAGACAAAGCAAAAGCTTATGTAGAGAGCGATCCGTTTGTTGCAAACAGATATTATGCTGATTACGAATTATCAGAACTGATAGAGGCTAATGATCAGAATAACTGGCTTATGAAGGATGATCAGACATTGAGTAACAGCAATAATTGATTTATGATTGAGGTAATTAAATCGTTAAAAGATTCACGTATACAGTTGGCTCGTGAATTAAATAGTAGTAAAGGAAGGGCAAAAAGTAATAAGTTTCTGATTGAGGGATCTGAGTCTATTCTTTGGGCTATTGAATCTGGTGTGGCAATTGATTTTGTATTGATATCAGATAAGATAGATAATATTGATAGTAGGTTTAACGGAAACTCTATTTATAAAGTATCTGATGGTATTCTGAAAAAAGTAACAGATACAAACTATCTTATTCCGGAGGTTGCTGTTGGTGAGTTACCCCATATTGATAGCAGAGACGATTTTGTTTTGGTTCTTGATGGTTTACAGGATTTCGGAAATATAGGTACTGTAGTGCGTACATGTCAGGCTTTTGGCGTGAATAGTATTTTTAGCACTAAAGCCGATATAGATTTGTTTCAAAGAAAGTGCGTTAGTTCGTCCAGAGGCAGAGTGTTTTCAACAGCTGTTACAAGGTTTAAAAATTCTGAAGCAACAGTGTTGTCATTAAAAGAGAAAGGTTATCAGATTGTTACAACTAGTCCGTATGGTAGTCAGATTCAATCGTTGGTAAAATTAACAGATAAACCAATTGCGCTTGTTATTGGTAATGAAACAAATGGCGCATCTGATGAATTGATGAATAGTGCTGATATTACAGTTCAGATACCAATGTATAGCAGTGTTGAGAGTTTGAATGTTGGTGTTGCTACTGGTATTAGTATTTATGAGTTGAGATTAAAACAAATTTTGAGCATGTTAGATAGTAAGATAAAGACAACCTTAGGCAGAGAGGTTAATGTTGCATCGGTATTGATAAAAGAGGTGTTAGATAAAGAGCTAAAAAAGGTATCGGATTTGTCAAGTACCCATATTGTATTCCTTATGGTTTTAAAATGCGATGGTGTAATGTCTGTTTCGGATATAAGACGTCAGTTTGGCATCAGTGAGCATGAGTCTGATGAGTTCTTTAGTATTTTATTTGATAAGGGGTATATAGCTAAAGAGAAATCGGATTCTGTTACAATTACAGATACAGGTATAGAGACAATAGGTAAGTTGTGGACTATAATTGAGAATTCAGAGGATATGATATTGGGTGGTTTTTCAGATAATGAGCGCAATGATTTATTCAGATTGATTAGAAAGTTACAGTCGGCTTGTATTGATTTGTTGAATAAGGATTAAGCATAAATTGTGTAATAAAAAAGCAGTATGCCTTAGTGATTGGTATACTGCTTTTTTTATGTCTTTTTGTATTATATCTATCTCTGCAGATCGTTTTTTATAATGTATTGTGCAGCCTGCATATTTGCTTTACCATACTTTTCCATTTTATCTACAAGATCTCTGTTTTCTGTAGCGTAGTTCTTCAGGTCACCATCTCTGTATTTATATAGCCCTCTGTTGTCTTTTTCAACAACTAAAAAGTATTCGTTATTTATAACCCCAAATTTGTTATCGCTACACATATACATATACTCTCTGTTGTGTTTTAAAAGATCAACACCAAGTGTATTATTTACGTATGGTATATTAATTATTCCCATTAGGGTAGGAAAGAGGTCTATCTGTCCACCAATGTTCTGTATTCTTTCCGGCGATTTAATAATCTTTGGAGAGTAGAACATCATTGGGATATGATGATAGTTAAGTGATATCTTATATTTAGGATCTATTGGATGTCCGTGATCGGCAATAAAAACGAATAGTGTATTGTCAAACCAATCCTCTTTTTTTGCCATATTAATCATCTTTCTTAAACTCCAGTCGGCATATTCAACTATCTGTTTCTTTTTGCTCATATCTCTTGTTGGAGTATAATATTCGGGGATTGTATACGGACCATGATCGCTTGCTGTCATTAATGTTGCAAAGAAAGGTTTTTTCTTTTGTGCAAGATTGTTTAATACAGGAATAGAGTATTCAAAGAGATAATCGTCCGGTACACCTAATGTACTCACAACTCTGTCTGAAGGATAATCTGCTTCTGATATAACCTTCTCAAAATCGTTAGCATAAAGGAATCCTTCAATATTATCAAACTGACCATCGTGTGTTGTGAAGTAAACAGTTGAGTATCCGTTCTCTTTTAGGTTTGATGCAATTCCGTTATACTTTTTAATTTTAGTTCCTTTCATGGGGTGTTGCAAGAACAGCGAAGGGTATGACATAAGTGTGCCATATACTCCGTTAAATGTATGAATACCTGCTGAATATATATTATCAAATGTGTAGCTATGATTTGATAGACTGTCAAGAAAAGGGGTCAGGTTATCGTTATTACCGTATATTCCCATCTTTCCGCAGCTCATACTCTCCATAATTATAAGAACAATATTTGGTTTGTTTTCAGATATGCTATCCGGAGTAATAACTCTTGATATTGGAGATTTTAGATTTTTGTTATTATCTATCTTAAGATTGTCTTTTACAAAGTTTATAGCCTCTTCTTCCGACATAATGTTTATCTCTGCATATCTGCTTTTTCCTTTGTCTAACGCACTTTTTATAAAGGTAAAGGTTGGATTAAGACCCGACATGTTCAGAAACGCATTATTACAAAAGTAGGCTGTTCCTATACGTATTGGCGATTTAGATTCTAAACGCCCTCGTATTCCTAAAAACATTACAAAAGCAAAAGCAAGAGATATAATTGTTCTTACAGTAATGTTGCTAAATTTGTTATCAGTTGTATTGTTGCTTTTTAGAAGGATTCTTCTAAGAAATTTATTAAACAGAAATATGATTATAACATAAGGAATAAACATAAACCAGTATAAAGGTTCGCCAATAATCATTTTAAACATAAATCCGGGGCTGTCTATCCACTGAAATGCTGAGATGTTAAAACGCTCAAAGAAGTTCATAAAGAACGGTACATCTACTGCTGATATAGTAAATGCTATAATGAAAAGTATAAGAGTATATAGGTATATAATCTTGTGTGCTACTTTGCTGTATCTGTTTATTACAAACATTACAGATAGTATAATGAATGGCAGAAACAGTATTTGTCCTGACACAACAATATCAAACCTTAACCCCATAAAAAAGGCTTTGAGTATATTTATCAGTTTACCGTCAGGATCTATTTTAGCTATATGGTTTGTGTTGGCAATAAAGAATATAGCTCTGAATATTGTAAATATAGATAGTACAAGTATATATAATTTTATAATAACCTTGATATTTGTCAACCTGTTCTTCATATATATTAATTTATTTTTCAATTGTTGTTTCAAACTCAAATCATTTAATGGTTCCGATGTGTGAGGAACTAATTATGTTTGTTTTTGTATAGATTAGTTAATAATGTTTGACTCTTTCTGAAATTTAGAAAAGATTTCAAATATAGCAATTTTACATAATCTTAACAGGATATTAATATTAGGATTTAAAAAAAATACGGCGAGAAGAATTCCCGCCGTAAACCCCAGAACATTTATGAAAACCTGTCTCACGCAGGCTTTTATACGCAAATAGGCTTGCGTTTTTTTAGCGATATATTCGCAATATTTTGTTTAGCTGAGCTGTGTCTGGCTCAGCTTAAATGATATCAATTCTGACATATTAAATTTAGATAATATCACAAGTTAAACTGTTTTTATATCTAAATGTATAGTTATATATCACTAACAAAAATATTTAAATTTTTTTAATAAACCATAACATTATAATGTTTTTTATAACAATATATATTATTCAAATTATTAACTGCCTGAATCATCTGTTTTCTAATAAAAATATATATGTGTTATTTTATGTGAATCTATCTTATAATTAGTTCTGTAATTAGGTTTTTATATGTTTTCATTTAAAATCATGTTGAGGTTTTTTGTGCTTAACGGTTGGCAAGATATTAAAAATTGATTTATAAATCAAACCTTACTACATTATTTTAAATTATTGATAAAATTTCACATTATAGTATACAAAAAAGCCTCTGTTTCAGAGGCTTTTGATTTGATATATGTTTTATTCAATCAGATCTTATTCTCATCAACTGTTGGAATTTCAGGTATCTCAGGGTTAAAGTATCTAAGATACATACCGGCAAATGCAGAGTAGTTAAGTGTTGACATTGAGGCATTGACAACTACTCTGAATGCAAAACTAAATACTACACCAATAAATGGAATCATTGACAGAGGGATTGCAATAAAGGCAAGTACCAGTGACAAAATAATTAATGCTATAAGTACAATAATACTATATCCGGTATATTTTAGACATCTTAAAAAACTCATATTCTTAAAACTATATGATATAGCTTCTCCTAATGATAGCTCTCCAACAACAATAGCAGGTATAATAAGAATTGCTTTAAACATAAATATGAATACTAATAATGTCAACAAAAATGTTATTATACCAGGTAAAGATAGTGCACCACTTATAAATCCAGTTATCATTAATGCGATGAAAAATGCTATAATTATCAAAATTTGGACTGCAAAAATTTTGAATACATTAATGTTAAATGATTCTCTAAAACAATCGTTGAACCTATTATCAATACCTTTTACTACTTTTTTATTTGAGATAAGAGCAAAGTTAGATCCCCATGCCCAAATGATAAATACAAGTAGCATAAGAGTAACAGACCAAGTGATGAACCCCGAGCTTTTGAATGTATTAACAAAAGAATTGTCAAGTAATAACTCTTGCATGAACTCTCTTTGCTCATTTGGATTCGTTATATTGCCTAATTCTGCAAGTAGTTCAAGGTTGTCAGCAAATACATAAAATGTAAATATCATAATAAATGGCATTATTGCAATGCTTGACAATAATGTGGATATTAGAATATTTTTCCACGTTTTTGAAAATAGGGTAAATGTTGTTGAAAGATAATCTGTTTTAAAGCCTTCTAGATACGTTCTCATTAGTATGTGTTTTTAATTTTTACTTTAAGTTGAGATTTGCAAATATAAAAAACTATCCATATTAATTATGAAGAGTTTTGTTGTAATTATTCTGTTCTACTCTATTGGTAAATCGGGTATTTCTATAATATTATTTGTTAACTCTTCATTGGTTGAGTTTCTGATAAACAGACCACTGAATACAGACATTCCGAATGAGTGTAGGCTTATGTATACGCCAATTTGCAAAGCGAATACTATTAGCATACCCAATATTGGAATTAGCATTATAGGAAGCATTGATAACATTATAATAATTAACGATATATAAAGTACAATGAAGCAAAGTATACTAATACCATAGTACTTATAACATTTTAGTATGTTCATCTTATTAAAGCTGAATTTAAATGCTTCTGTAAATTTCATGTCACCTATAACAAGTGCAGGAATAATCAGTATATACTTAAATAATAGTCCTATTAGTAAGAAGAATAGGATAATTCCAATTACAATGTGATCAGTAAAATATATAAAACCAAATGAAATAACACCAATGGTAATGTGTGAAACGAGTATTGTAAGTTGTAATGCAAGGATTCTAAATATATTCTTATTGAATGATTCTCTGAAACAACTTCCGAAACTGTATATCTCACCTTTAATGCTTTTTTTTGTAAATAGCATAGATATATTGACCAGCCATGATGTAAGAAGGAAAATTATAGGGTATGTAATTAACATCATTATTGCTGTGTTCCAGTTGAAAAAAGGGTTGTTAATGAAAACATCAGTTACAAAATTTTCCGGTTGACTATGTGTACTTGCAAATGTATTAAACTCTGCCATATCAAGAGTTGAAGACATCATAACAATAAACATTACGATATATATTGGTATAAAGCCTGCAATAAATATCAGCATACCCAACATATTGTTTAGCCACGTTTTTTTTGTTAAATGAAAAGCTGTAGAAAGGAATTTGGTTTTAAAACCATTAAGATAATTCATGTTTATTCTATTTAATTATTATGTTATTGTTCTGTGATTGAAAACTATTGCGAATATAAAAAACCTATTTTTACTATATCTATTTTATATTGATTTGTTATCAATTAATATGCTTTTTAATAATTCTATATAACCATATAAAGGGCAGGTATTCTGTGATTTCCGATTCGGCATTGCTTATGAAGATATTCATGTCATTTTCTAAACGAATCATAGAGCCATTGATCCCTTTTTCTTTGTGTAATGAGCTTTCCAGAAGGTTGAAGAATCTGATATAGAAATTAATAATATCTCTTATATCAATACCTGTAGATTTATATCTGATTGAGTTTTTAATATTAAGACACTCTCTGTGACCATTTGTATAGTCTTTGTTCAGGTATGCTTCAATTGCAAACAGAAGTCTCCATGAATATTTATCGTAGTTACATAGAGTGTTACAACTGGTTATATGGTTACTTATATCTTCGTTGTTAAACAAGAATGCATTAATAATAGCATGCATATACTTAGATTTAAGCTCTATTGCCGGAGTATTATATATATCAGTAGGGTTATTAGTCTCTAACAACTGCATTGCAATATCGTAATCTTCTGTTCTGATAAGGTTTGATGCATAATCAAGTATAAGAGTACATTTTGTTACATTGTCGTTTATTACATCTGCTTCTATAAGTGTTTTATATATAGCATTTGCCTCATCAAATTTTCTGATATGTGTATATTCATGAGCAAGTGATAGTTTGCAAAATATTCTCTCTTTTTCGATATCACTGTTATTGCTATCTATAGTATTAAGTATATTAATACAGTCATTTATTATCTCAATATGGTTATTGGCTTTGTTGTAGAATAATTCTGATTTTTTTGCCAGGTATTTTCTGTATTTATTTTCAAGTGTCTCTTCTATGTTTTGTTGTATGTTATTAACATTGTTATCTGAGATGTTTAGTAATTCGATATTTGATTTATACATACTATTTAAGTAGAAAGCACTGAGAAAGGCTATTTGCATTTTCAAAGTCTCTTCAGTTCTTGTGAGATTATCTTTTGTAGGAAGCAGATGGTGAGTGAAGTTGTTTACCTGAAGTGAAGTGATGGAATAGGCTGTTATATAGTCAAAGTCAGATATAGCATTGTCTAAAGAACTTTTTACTTTATTACTGAACAGACTATACAATTTCATATCCTGCATTCCTTTTAATATGTAGTAGTTATGTATATTAAGGTTATTCCTGATATCGTTATGGAACTCTTTTTCTATGATATACGATTCAATTTTTTTGTTTAAACTTCTTAATTCGTTTCTGAGAAGATAATCTTTGTCTTTTGTGTATGTGTTATTATATAGTTTTCTGTATATAACTTCTTTAGTTATACTAAGATTATTGCAAATTATGCAGAATAGTTTATAAAGTGATTTTGTACGACTGTTTGTATTCAATATATGTTTAATCTTCTTTATATCACTTTCAGGAAGGGCTTTAATCAGGTCAATGGTTTTATTACTCTTCATTATAGAAATTTATGCTATTCGCTCTGGTTTTTAGTTTTATATATCTATCACTTTTAGTATCTGATATAAGCTGTTTAACAATGTATTATGATTACAGTTAGTTCGTTTCTTATTACACAACTCAATATTTTTTATACTAAAAAGTAGCTATTTAAGCATTTATATTTGCGCAAGGTAAATAATTATAAACAAACTATAATAATGTATATAGAGATAGATAAGATTCATAGATATATTGTAACAGTAGAATTATTGCCAGATAAAATATCTGATTCTGATATTGAAAGATTGGTAGACATACTTGATGATGTACATGATAAGCATAATAAGACAGGTATTATGTTATTGATGCCAAGTTTTAATAATTTGCAAATAAGAATTTTATATAGAGCACTTAAAGTTTTTGTTGATAATAGAAAACAAATCTCGAAGATTGCGATAATAGGAGATAGTGTGATTCTGGAAGCAGGAATAAGATTTGAAAATATTATAACTCCTTGGAACGAAAAGTATTTTAATGCAGATGATTTGACTGATGCATGGAGATGGTTGACAGAGGAGTAAAGGTTTGTTAATATTTGAAATACATACACTATAAATAGAATATACAGATGTTATTGTGATAGTATTTCTTAGTCGTTACCCAAAATTGTGTAATGATGCATTTTATATGATGGGTGTTTTATTAAATATAACTATTATAGTCAGTATTTAAACTGAGTTAGCATGATAGTTTGTTGTCGAATGGAGGAGAGTCGTTCTGACTCTCCTTTTTGATATGTTAGTTTTTTGATTTATCTGTGGGATGATGGTTTGTATTGTCTCTGATTTATGCTATGTCATCTATAGTGGTTGGTATTATACCTTTGTGCTCTCATCGCCCTTATCAGAATTGTCTCGGGAGTAATCTTAAAATCAAATTCATCTATCTCTCTGAACCATGATAGATAGTTATTCAGGTATTTTGTAGCAACACCATGAAACCTTATCATCCATATTTGAAGTTTTTTCTG
>JAOARD010000023.1 GCA_025210735.1 Bacteroidales bacterium | reverse complement strand
TGTCGCCCAAACTATATGAACTGTCAGATCTGAGACCGTATGACCATTATTTCGTTGAACCATGATACAAAGATACTTTTTAGAAGCTAAAGCGGATGCACTAAAGTGCATAGTTTTAACTACTTTTGAGACCAATAAAAAGAGGAGAATGAAAGGTGTAAAGTTATTGATTCATGGATAAGGTTTTATACTGTTATACCAATCATCCTGATCAAATTCAAGAATTTGATCTAATAAATATTATCACTAACCTCATAGCATGCTATGAGGCTCACGATAGATGATTGCCCTGAGGCTTATGATAAAGGGCTGTCCTAATTAGAACAGCCCTCTGAATATATCTATTGTCGCAATAATTGTATTGACTATTGTTTAATTATTTTACCTGTATAACTTCTGTTGCCTGTTGTAACTTTTATTATGTATATACCGCTGTTGTATGCCGACATATCAATTGTTGTATTAACTGACTGTGTTGTTTTTTGTGTTACAACATCTCCTATTGAATTTAATACTGTTACTCTATAGCTACCAGTTGTTGGCAATTCAATATTAAGTATATCTGTTACAGGGTTAGGGTATATTTTGGCTCCTATAACCGACAGGTTATCTATTGCTGTACTTTTTGTTACAGTAATACTTACAACCTTCTCTACTGCCTTATACTCTTTATTACCTGCTTGTTTTGCTTTTATCTGAACCTTACCCGCATCTGTAAACGTTACTGTGTTACCATTAAGTGTTGCGTTGCCTGAAACTATCTGGTATGTAACATCTAACCCTGATGATGCTGTTGCAGCCAGAGTAATTTTATCGTTTACTTTTACTGCATCTTTTACATCAAATGTTATTGTCTGTTCTCTCTTGCTTACTTGAATAGTAACCTCTTTCTCTGCCTTTGCATACTCTGCATTACCAGCCTGAAAAGCTTTTATTACTAAAGTTCCTACTGTTGTTGCTGTAAGTACATTCCCATCCAGCTTAGCTTTACCTGAAACAAGCTCAAATGTTACATCTAATCCTGTTGATGCCGTTGCTTCTAGTGTTATTTTATCATTTAACTTTATCGTTGTTGGATGATTAAATGTAAGTGATTGTGCTTTTAATACTGTTATAGTATTTGTTTGTAACACAATTTTATCAAACTCAGTATTAGTCATTTTACAATAATACTTCCCTGTCTTTAGGAATTTAAACTTTCCTGCTTCAATCGTCTTTACAAATGTTTCATCAACTTCTGAATTATCAGTAGCATTATACCATGTAAACACAGTTGTATTATCATTAAATACTAACTCAGAACTATAATCTACACTTCCGCCTTGTTTGATACTATGGGTTTTATATATCTTTTTCTGAGGGTCATAATCTTTACGACAATAAGCAGGTAAATTTTCCTTAATATCCCATAATTTAGAATAACAAAAAAAGTTATTTCGGCAATCAATATTCCGCAACTTTATGTTTTTAGAAATATCAAGCTGGGTTAATTGATTATTACTGCAATCCAGAATTAGTAACTTAACGTTTTTTGAGACATCAAGTTGTGTTAGTTTAGTGTTATAGCAATTTAAGCTGATTAACTCGGTGTTTTTCTGAACATTAAGTTTAGTTAATGAATTATTTCTACAATTTAGATTGGTTAATTTAGAGTTCTTTGATATATCTAAATGTGTTAACCTATTTGTGCCTCCACAAGTCAACTCTTTTAGTTCTGTATTTCTTGAAACATCAAGTTGTATTAGTTTATTGTAAGAGCAAATAAGGTTTCTTAATTTTATGTTCTTAGATACATCAAGTTGTGTTAGTTGATTGTTAGGACAATTCACATAAGCTAGTTTAGTATTTTTTGATATATCAAGCTGTGTTAGCAGGTTGGAATTACAATCAAAACTAATTAGTTCTGTATTTTTTGATACATCAATTTGTGTTAATTTGTTATTAAAACAATTTAAAGTGGTAATCTTAGTAAAGAACTCTATTCCTTTTAACGATCTGATATATGAATTTCTAACATCTATTTTCCCATCAAATTTCTCTGCTTCGCTCAGCTGTATAGCTCCATCATTATTAGTATTTAAATCTCTAATTTTAATCAAAGCAGCTTTAAAGTTTACATCAGGAATATCAATAGTCTCTTCTGATGATGAAGTAAAAAATATTGGCATTGTGTTAATAGAGACTGTAAATTCAGGATTACGCATCTGACAACGAAAGGCACCATCTTTTTTAATAATAAATTTACCCGGGCTATTCTCTACAGCTTCAATAAAAGATTCATCTTCTATTAACTCCGAATTAAGATTATACCATTTAAATATTGTCTTCTTTCCATTAATAACAGCTTGCGAAGAATAATCTATCTCTATTGCTTTTGATGTTGAAATAGTTGAATATATATTGGATTGGTCACTATAAGTAAAAAAGCAACTCTCATTTAATGAAGATTTTATCTTCCATAAATTAGATAAATCAATACAGTTTGTATGACAATGTAATTTTTTAAGTTTGTTGTTCTTTGAAAGATCAATAGTAGTTAATTTATTGTAAGCACAGACCACGCTATTTAGCTCCGAATTTTTAGAGATATCAAGATGTGTTAGTTGATTGCTATAACAATCTAAATTAGTTAGCTCAGTATTTTCTTGAATATTAAGTTTTGTTATCTGATTGTTTGTACAAACCAAGCTATTTAGTTTAGTGTTTTCAGAAACATTAAGACTAGTTAGTTGATTATATACACAGTTTATTTTATTTAGTTCTATACTCTTTGATATATCAATTTGTGCTAATTTATTGTTTCCACAAACTAATTCTGTTAGTTTAGTATTTTTAGAAACATCAAGCTGTGTTAGTTTATTATAAGAACAAGTCAGACTATTTAGCTTAGTGTTTTTAGAAACATCAAGATGTGTTAATTGATTGCTTTCACAATCTAAGTTATTTAGTTCTAAATTCTTTAATACATCAATTTGAGTTAACTTATTATTATAACAAACTAAATTAGTTAGTTGAATATTTTTTGAAACATCAAGCTGTGTTAATTTATTATAAGAACAAATCAGACTATTTAGTTTAGTGTTTTTAGAAACATCAAGCTGCGTTAATTGATTATAATGACAGTTTAGCTGTGTGATTTTCGTAAAATACTCTATCCCAACCAAACTACTGATAGCCTTATCTACAACTTTCATTATACCTCTATAGGCATTCGCTTCACTTTTCTGTATCTCACCGTCGCCATTGGTATCAATAACCGGTTTGTGATTTAGTAACGCCTCCTTAAATTTTGCATCCGGGAAATTTATAACCTCATCCTGTGCAAAAACGCCAATACTACTTATTAATAGCAGTAATGACAAAATGTAAATCTTCTTCATCTGTCTAAAATTTGTTTTTCTTTTATCAGATAAACTTGCATAGAGGAATACTCTTTACATATGTAAGAGATCATACTCATGCTGATTTCATCTGAATAATTGTTTTAAATAACAGATTGTAATAATCTCAGTATGCATAATTATATCTGTTGGTTTTATACTGAGATGCAGAATCTGTTGGTGTCTTAATAATTTTTGCAATATTATAGATTATTATTACTCTATTTTTTGCAATTGAATGAATGGCTGCTCTAGTCTTATGAGTGGTTGAGCACTTTTTGTAAATGGAAGAAGCAAATGAAACGAAGCATGAGAATGGTCATTCACACACACGGAGATGATTATAAATGCGAGTTCCATCTGGCAAATAAAAAAACAATTATAAACAGATGAAAAATGATGAGTAAAAAACTAAAAGTTGTGGATTCATGAATGAGGTTTTATATTGTCAAGCCTCAGAGCATGCTCTGAGGCTAATCATAAAGGGCTGCTCTAATTAGAACAGCCCCTGTTTATACTTAATTATAGCAATAATTGTATTGACTATTGTTTAATTATTTTACCTGTATAATTCCTGTTACCTGTTGTAACTTTTATTATGTATATACCGCTGTTGTATGCCGACATATCAATTGCTGTATTTACTGACGATACTGTTTTTTGTGTTACAATATCACCTATTGAATTTAATACTGTTACTGTGTAACTACCTGTTTCTTGTAACTCTATATTAAGTATATCTGTTACAGGGTTAGGGTATATTTTTGCTCCTATAACCGACAGGTTATCTATTGCAGTACTTTTTGTTACAGTAATTGTTACAATCTTCTCTGTTGCATTATACTCATTATTACCTGCCTGTATTGCTTTTACCTGAACCTCTCCTGCATCTGTAAATGTTACTGTATTTGCATCAAGTGTTGCTTTGCCAGAAACTATCTGGTATGTAACATCCAATCCTGATGATGTTGTTGCAGCCAAAGTAATTTTATCGTTTACTTTTACTGCCTCTTTTACATTGAATGTGATTGTTTGATTACGTTTGGTCACCAGAATTGTCGCCTCTTTCTCTACTGAAGCATATTCTTCATTACCGGTCTGAACCGCTTTTACTACCAACGTTCCTTCTGCTGTTGGTGTAAGTGTATTACCATCAAGTGTAGCCTCTCCTGATACTATCTGATATGTTACATCTAATCCGGTTGATGCTGTTGCTTCTAGTGTTATTTTATCGTTTACTTTGGCTGTCTTTTGAATATCGAGTGTAATGATCTGATCGTACTTTGTAACTTGAATAGTAACCTCTTTCTCTACTAAACCATATTCTTCATTTCCTGTCTGAATTGCTTTTACAACCAATGCACCTTCTGTTGTTGCTGTAAGTATATTCCCATCCAGTTTAGCTTTACCTGAAACAAGCTCAAATGTTACATCTAATCCTGTTGATGCTGTTGCTACTAGTGTAACCTTATCATTTATTTTTATCGCTGTTGAAGGATTAAATGTAAGTGTCTGATCATGTTTTGATACTTGTATAGTAACCTCTTTCTCTGCCTTTGCATATTCTTCATTACCTGCCTGAACTGCTTTTATAACTAAAGTACCCTCTGTTGTTGTTGTAAGTACGTTATCTTCAAGCGTTGCTTCACCAGATACTATTTCATATGTAACATCCAATCCGGTTGACGCTGTTGCTTCAAGTGTTATTTTAGTATTTATTTTAGCCGCAGCAGGAGGATTAAATGTAAGTGATTGTCCTTTTAAAACTGTTATAGTATTAGTATGTAATTCAAATCCTTCAAACTCAGTATTAGACATCCTACAATAATATTTTCCTTCTTGCAGAAATTTGAATTTTCCACCCACTATAACTTTTATTGATGTTTCATCTACTTCTGTATTAGTAGACCTGTTATACCAAACAAATGTTGTGGTTTTACCATTAATATTTAATTCTGAACTATAGTCTATTTCGGTATCTACTGCCACAATTTTTTCATCATATAATTTATTCTGAGGTTTATAGTTAAAATTTGGTAGATTCTCTTTTATACTCCATAACTCTGAAAAACTTAATTTGTTACGTGAACAGTATAAATATATTAATTTTGGATTGTTAGATACATCTAATTGAGTTAGCTGATTATATGAGCAACGTAAAGATTCAAGACTAATGTTCTTTGAAACATCTAATTGGGTTAATCTATTATCTCTACAAGAGAAACTTCTTAACAAAGTATGTTTATTAATATCCAGTTGTGTTAACTTATTATTTTCACAATTCAAGGTTGTCAGTTTTGTATTCTTAGAAATATCTAATTGAGTTAATTGGCAAGTATTACAATACAATCTCTCTAGTTTAGAATTGTTAGAAAGATCTAATTGTATTAATTGGTTAATTCCACAACTAAATACCTGTAAATTAATATTCTTAGAGACATCTAATCTTTTTATCTTGTTACTTTGGCATGATAATCGTGTTAATCGTATATTCTCCAACACATCCAGTTGGGTTAATTGATTTTCAGAACATGACACCTCTTTTAGCTTGATATTTTTAGAAATATCTAATTGGGTTAATTGATTAGCGCTA
This sequence comes from Bacteroidales bacterium, assembly GCA_025210735.1. Classification (GTDB taxonomy): domain Bacteria; phylum Bacteroidota; class Bacteroidia; order Bacteroidales; family UBA6680; genus UBA6680. The sequence goes on along the minus strand of JAOARD010000023.1, from coordinate 64,079 downwards.
CAATCCAACGTATATAATTTTATGCTTTTATCAATATTCAATTGGGTTAATCGGTTACGGCTACAATATAAATTTGCTAACTCAACATTATTAGAGACATCAAGTTTTTTTAATAAATTATTACCACAATTTAATTCATATAACTTAATGTTTTTAGAAATATTAAGTTGTTTCAACTTATTAGAACCAAGATGTAAAACCCTAAGATTTATATTTTTAGACACATCCACTTGTGTCAGTTTATTATCCCTACAATTTAGTTCATATATATTTATAAAATGTTCAATCCCCTTCAAACTCTTTATATTTTTAGAATATACATGTATTTTACCCTTATAATTTTGAGCTTCGCTTAACTGTATCTCTCCATCATGATTAGTATTTATTGTTTTATCTTTCAACAAACACTTCTTAAAATTAGCATCTGGTATATCTACAACCTCCTCTGTTGAAGATGAAAAACATATTAGATTAGTATTAATATCAAGGTCTGGAAACTCAGGATTACTCATCTGACAGTAATAAGCACCCTCTTTTTTTATAATAAACTTACCTGTAGTGCCAGAAACAGTCTCTATATAAGCGTTATCATCTACCAATTCTCCAGAAACATTATACCACTTAAATGTTGTATTCTTACCATTTACAACTGATTGTCCAAAGTAATCTGCTTCATAAGCTTTTGTTACAGAAATCACTGAATATATATTATTCTGTGGTTTATACTTAAAGTCACATCCTAAAGGTAAAGATGATTTTATACTCCATAAACCTGATAGATCAATAGTATTCTTAGAAAAATCTGTTTTTTTCAATTTTGTATTTTTAGATATATCCAATTGTGTTAATTGATTATTTGTACAACGTAAATATTCAAGATTAATGTTTTTAGAAACATCTAATTGGGTTAATTGATTATTTGAACAGTTCAATACTTTTAAATTAACGTTTTTAGATATATTCAATTGTGTTAACTGATTATATAAAAAAGCATAATTAATTATCATCCCACACTCTAATGATATTAAATTAACATTTTTAGAAACATCTAACTGAGTTAATTCGTTACCTGAACAGTTCAGTTTTTTTAGTTTAGTATTATTAGAAACGTTTAATTGAGTTAATTCATTTCCCCAACAAACCAACTCTTCAAGTTTTATACTCTTAGAAATATCTAACTCTGCTATTTTGTTAGAATAACAAATCAAACGTGTTAATTTTGTATTCCTAGAAAGATTTAATGTTGTTAACTGATTATTTTGACACTTCAGTTCTGTTAAATTTTCAAAATACTCAATACCTGTTAGAGTCTTAATTTGCCTAAGATTAACATACATTATTCCTGTATATTTTCTTGCTTCGCTTTTCTGTATCTCTCCATCATTATTTGTATCAATAACCGGATTATGGTTTAGTAACGCCTTTTTAAAATTAGCATCAGGTATGTTTATAACCTCATCCTGTGCAAAAACTCCAATACTACTCAACAGTAGTATTGTAATAATGTAAAATTTTCTCATCTGTTTATAATTTTGTTTTTTGTTTACCAGATGGAACCTGCATGAAAGAATCTTTCTCACACTTGTGATATCTATTCCTCATGCCAGCCTCATCTGTATAATTTTAAATAACAGATTGTAGCAATCTCAGTACATATTATTGTTTTTGTGGATTTAATACTGAGAAATAGAATCTGTTGGTGTCTTAATAATTACAGCAATTTATAGATTATTATTACTCTATTTTTTGCAATTGAATGAATGGCTGCTCTGGGCTTATGAATGGCTAAGCGCTTTTTGTAAATGGGAAAGTATGAGAAGTGTGATTCTTGAATGAGATTTTATACTGTCAAGCCTCAGAGCATGCTCTGAGGCTCACGATAGGTGACTGCCCTGAGGCTCACGATAAAGGGCTGTCCTAATTAGAACAGCCCCTGTTTATACTTATTATAGCAATAATTGTATTGACTATTGTTTAATTATTTTACCTGTATAACTTCTGTTGCCTGTTGTAACTTTTATTATGTATATACCGCTGTTGTATGCCGACATATCAATTGTTGTATTTACTGACGATGCTGTTTTTTGTGTTACAACATCTCCTATTGAATTTAATACTGTTACTCTGTAGCTACCAGTTGTTGGTAATTCAATATTTAGTATATCATTAACAGGGTTAGGGTATATTTTTGCACCTATAACCGACAGGTTATCTATTGCAGATATGGTTACTATTGAGAATGTGGCTGTACTCTTATCGGTAAAGTTATTATCTGCTGATGTTATTTTTATTGAATAGTTATCGCCAGCATCGGCATCTACACTCCACTCATATGATCCTGTTGATACATCTACATTATCTGCAATTACTACAGGATTACCTGAATCTTTTAACAACTCAATCTTTATGTTTCCGGTAATATTAGCCGATGTCCATGTTATAGTAAATGTACTCCCTTTTTTAATCTGCTCGCCTCCTTTTGGTGAGGTAAGTTTTATACTCTTCTCAAACATACCTAAGTCTGTAATATTCCACTTAAACTTATTAACTAAAATATCATGTGCCTCTTTTGCCTTTTCTGAATAGTATGTATTACCTGCATTAAATTTGACCCCTTCCTTTAAGTCCAATTTACTCCAATTTATCAATATCTGGTCGTAATCCTCCGTTGACAAAGTAACACCTTTAAACATATCATCCATTGAGGTTATATTTGTAATATCCCACTTACTAATATCTCCTTCAAATGACTTTACACCAGAAAACATTTTACTCATATCTGTTACCTGAGATAGATCGGGAGTATCCTCAGCAGAGATCTTAATAGTTTCGCAATTCTCAAATGCACTTTTAAATGATTTCCATTTAATATCGCCCCATTGATTAATTTCTGTTGGCTGACAATTGGTACTATTTATTGCCGGGTACTCACTTACAATCCTAATTACCTTAGGTTTTGTATCTTCATACAGATGTATTATCTGTTCTTTAATATTGGTTTCATCATAAACACCATCATTATTCCAATCAATATGATATTTATATTCTAAACCATCAACAGTGTTAACATATACGCATTTATCTTCTTTTGGCTGAAAGGTAATAATCAGAGGGTTACTTTCAATATTATCTGGTTCTTTACCTAAATCTATAATAGTCCATTGCCAAGACCATTTCAAAGTTTGTCTGGCCTCAGCTGCAGCTTCAGAATAATAACTATTTCCTGCATTAAATTTAACTCTACCATTTTTAGGACTTACCTTAGCCCATTTTATCAGTATTTGATCATAAGTTTCTGTAGGGATTTTTACACCTTTAAACATATCACTCATCCAATAAGCATCACCTATATTCCAATCCTGAATTTCACAGTTAAAAGATACAGCATTCCTGAACATCTCTGCCATAAAATACGCTTTTGACACATCCCATTTACTAATATCGGCATTAAAAGATTTGGCATTCATAAACATACTACTCATTCTTACACCCTCACTTGTTATCCAGGAACCAATATCTGAATTAAAAGCTATTGCATTTTTAAACATGTCAGAAAAGTTTTTCACCTTTGCAACGTTCCATTTACTAATATCCTGATTAAACTTAGTTGCTCCTTCAAACATCGATCTCATTGAGGTAGCACTTTCTACATTCCAGTTACTTATATTACTATTAAAAACTTTTGCCCCCTTGAATACACCTTCAAAGTCCTCCACTTTTGAAACATTCCAATTATTTAAATCTTGATTAAATGATTCTGCTTCATAGAATATATTCGACAAATGCTTCACATTATCAGTATTCCATTTACCTACATTTTGGTTAAAAGCTTTTGCCCTATAAAACATATGATCAATAAAAACAACGTTTGACATGTCCCAGCCACTAATATCCTGATTAAATTCATCAGTATTTGCAAACAGGTACCCCATATCTGTGACATTAGAAATGTTCCATTTACTAATATCCTGATTAAAAGATTTTGCTCCATTGAACATAAAACGCATTTTGGTTACATTAGAGACATCCCATTTAGATATATTCTGGTTAAATGACTCTGCTCTGGAAAACATAGAATACATATCTATAACATCAGACATATCCCAACCACTAATATCCTGATTAAATGCTTTTGCTCCCTCAAACATACTTTTCACAGTAACCAAACTTGTAGTTTTCCATGCAGATATATCTCCATTAAAAGCATCTGCATTATAAAACATAACTTCTGAAGAGACAACACTAGATACATCCCACTTATTCAAATCCTGATTAAATGCTTTTGTATTGCCAAACATAAAGTTCATATATTTAACACTGCTAACATCCCAATCGTTTATTTTACCATTAAACACAGGTGTATCTCCGAACATATAACTCATATCAATCACATTTGAAACATCCCAGCCATTCAGATCCTGATTAAATGACTCTGCTCCTTCAAACATATTACGCATATTGGTTACATTAGAAACATTCCAGCCTGATATATCTTGATTAAATGATTTATTCTCAGCAAACATACAATACATGCTTGTTACTTTAGATAGATCAGGAGCATCTGTAGCAGTAATAGTAGTATTCATAAAACCTGCACGACCAAACATCTCTCCAAACAATCCTTCCATAGATTTTGCTCCCCACTCATTGGTTCCCCATTGAACAATCTCTTTTAGCCCATCTATGTCTTTTTTAGACAGGTAAGGGAATTTTCCTTTTATCTTGATTACCTTCAGTTCATCATCACTGTATTCATGAGATATTTTGTCAACATTTGTAATATTCTCGTCATCGTATGTTCCGTCATTATCCCAATCTATACTAAACAGATACTCTGTTTTATACCTATTGTTGAGATTAATCTCAACAACATTTGAATCATTGGGTTTCCACTTAGTAATAAAAGCATCACTCTGTGCAAAAACGCCAATACTACTTAATAGCAGTAGTACTGACAAAATGTAAATCTTCTTCATCTGTCTAAAATTTGTTTTTCTTTTATCAGATAAACTTGCATGAAGGAATACTCCTTACATATGTAAGAGATCATACTCATGCTGGTTTCATCTGAATAATTGTTTTAAATAACAGATTGTAATAATCTCAGTATACATAATTGTATCTGTTGGTTTTATACTGAGGTACAGAATCTGTTGGTGTCTTAATAATTTTTGCAATATTATAGATTATTGTTGCTCTATTTTTTGCAATTGAATGAACGGCTGCTTCAGGCCAATGAGTGGCTGAGCAGTTTTTGTAAATGGGAAATAAGTAAAAAGTGAAGAGAGGAAAACGAAAAACTAAAAGTTGTGGATTTATGATTTACTGTAAAGCCTCAGGGCATGCCCTGAGGCTCACGATAAAGGGCTGTCCTAATTAGAACAGCCCCTGTTTATACTTATTATAGCAATAATTGTATTGACTATTGTTTAATTATTTTACCTGTATAACTTCTGTTACCTGTTGTAACTTTTATTATGTATATACCGCTGTTGTATACAGACATATCAATTGCTGTATTTACTGACGATGCTCTTTTTTGTGTTACAATATCGCCTGTTGAATTAAATACTGTTACTGTGTATCTGTCTGTTTCCGGTAATTCAATATTCAGTATATCTGTTACAGGGTTAGGGTATATTTTAGCTCCTATAACCGACAGATTGTCTATTGCAGTACTTTTTGTTACAGTAATTGTTACTACCTTCTCAACTGCCTTATATTCATTATTACCTGCTTGTTTTGCTTTTATCTGAACCTTACCAGCCTCTGTAAATGTTACTGTATTTGCTTCAAGTGTTGCGTCGCCTGAAACTATCTCATATGATACATCCAGACCAGATGATGGTGTTGCAGCCAAAGTGATTTTATCGTTTACTTTTACTGTCTCTTTTACATCAAAGGTTATTGTCTGTTCTCTCTTGCTTACTTGAATAGTTGCCGTTTTCTCAATAGGTTCATATTCGTTGTTACCAGACTGAATTGCTTTTACTACTAACGTTCCTTCTGCTGTTGGTGTAAGTATATTACCATCAAGTGTAGCCTCACCGGAAACAATCTGATATGTTACATGCAGATTTGATGTTGTTGTTGCTTCTAGTGTAATTTTATCGTTTATCTTGGCTGTTGCTGCAGGATCAAAATTCAAGGTTTGCTCTTTTCCTTCAATACTAACAATATTGGTTCTTACTTGCATTGATTCATTAGACATTAAACAGTAATAATCTCCAAACTTTTTAAATTTGAATTTACCATTACCTACTTCCTGAACAGCATCATTACCAACAGAGGTACCATTTTCAGCATTACACCAAACAAACTTAGTTCTGTTACCATCTATAATAGCATCGGCAGTATAGTCTATTTGGTAGTTAATCCCACCATTAACAGGTTCATATGCTTTTTTATTTGAAATATATGAAAATCTATATGGAGAATTTAAACGTTTTATTCTTTGTAAATCAGATAATGTTAAACGGTTTTCTGAACATGACAATCTACAGTGATTTGTCTTCTCTATATTCAGATATGTTAAACTATTATTATCGCAATTTACTTCACCTATTGAGTATAGATCAGACAGATCTAACTTGGTTAGATTATTATTAGAACAACTTAGAGTATTCAGCTTTGTATTGTTAGATAAATCAAGTTCAGTTAATTCATTATCAGAACAACTAAGTTGAGTAATAGATTTTAAGGCAGAAACATCAAGGTTTGATAAATTATTTGAACTGCAATATAAATCTTCAATTTTCTCATTCTTTGATAAATCTAAAGTTGTCAGATTATTATATTGACATCCTAATGATCTTAAATCCGGGTTATTAGAGAGATCTAAACTATTTAGTTTATTCCTAGCACATGAAAGTTTTTTTAACTTTACATTTAAACTAATATCAAGGTTCTCTATTTCATTACCATGACAGTTCAACTCCTCTAACTGTAACTGATTAGATACATCAATTTTAGTTAATATATTACCACTTAAATCTAACTCTTTTAAATTAATATTTTTAGATAAATCAATTTCTATTAAACTATTGTTGCTTAAATCCAGCTCTAATAAATTAACATTCTTAGATAAAGAAATTTTTGTTAATCCATTATCTCTTAAACTTAGATTTAATAAACCAATATTCTCAGATAGATCTACCATTTTAAGATTCTTTCTTGATATAAACAGTGTAGTTAAATTTGTAAAAGACTCTATTCCGGTCATATCTTCAACATCATAATGGTAAGACAGATATATACCGCCAGTATAATTTTTAGCCTCACTTAACTGTATCTCAGTATCTCTGTTTGTGTTAATATCCTTATTATTTACAAGGTAAGATTTGAATACAACATCGGGAATATTTACAATATCACTATCTGTATATATACCAACCACATTAGTAGTAAGTGAGAAATCAGGTATTTCTGAATTTGTTAATTTACAGTAATATGCACCTGTTGCCTTTATAATAAACTTACCCGGACTATCCTGCACCTGCTCTATTATACTATTATCAGTTATTACCCCTGATTTTGATAAACTATACCATTTATACTCTGTATTCTTTCCGTTTATTACTGCCTGATCAGAATAATCTACTTCAAATAATTCGGGTTCAGAGCGATATTGATAAATTTTATACTCTTTATAACTCTCTGTACTGTATCCTAATTTACAATCTTCAGGTAATTTCTTCTTTATGTTCCAAATATCTATAAGGTTCAGTTTTGTACTGCCACAATAAACTTCTGTGTATAATGGCTTATCGCATATTAACAGTTCAGAGATAGGATTGACGTAAATATATAGTTTTTTAACCTTACTGTTTTTAGAGATATCTAAACTCTTTATATTATTATGAGAACAAGATAATGTTTCCAATAAATTGTTCTTTGATACATCTAAACTATTTAAACTATTACGAGAACAAGATAATGTTTCCAATAAGCTGTTTTTTGATACATCTAATACACTCAATTTGTTATCATAACAGTCCAACTTTTTCAATTTTGTTAAACCAGAAATATCTAACTCATTAATATTATTATGAGAACAATACAACAACTCTAAATCAGGAACTACTGACAAATCTAAACTTGTTAAATTACATCTGGAGCATAATAATTCTTTAAGATTAGTAAATTCAGAAAGATTTATCTTTTCTAAAGTATGATTCTCATTACAATTAAAATATCTCAATTGAGATTTTGGTATATTATCAAGGTTAGATAGCTCACTTCTCGAAATATCTAAGTATATAAGCTTTTTGTTCTTTGTTAAATCTAAATTGATAATTCTATTGCTTGAACAACTCAAACTATCCAGATTCTCAAAATACTCAATACCTGACAAATCATTTATTCCAATCCATCTAATATCCAGCATTCCGCTAAATACTTTAGCTTCGCTCAACTGAATTTCATTATCACCATTAGTATTCAATTTTTCTATATCCAACAGTGCACTCTTAAATTTAAAGTCAGGAATATTTAGCGTCTTTTCATTAATATTAAGGTTTACTGAATTGGTTACAAACTCTCCTTTTAATGCAGGGTTACTAATTTTACAATAGTATACTCCTACTGTTTTTATTTCAAACTTACCTGATTGTCCATCTATTGGCATTATAATTTCGGTATTATCTACCTCTTTATCAAACCTATTAAACCACTTAAATTCTGAATCTTTATCACCTATTCTTATCTCTGATGAATAGTCTACAGTAAAAGGTTTATTATTATTAATCTCACTAAAGAGGTTCTCTTGAGGGCTATAGTTGTAAACACCTGAATCTTTCATTTTATTTATAACTGTAAAGCATTGAGAAGGTTTCAGTTTGTTTCCGGAACATATTATTTTGTTAAACGTTTTAGCTTCTGCAAGCTTTATATCTGTTATCTCATTACCTGCACAATATAACTCTTCTAACAGTGTATTATTAGTAAGATTTAGTTTACTAATTACATTTCTGTTACAGTTAATAGTAGTTAGTTTCAGATTACCTGACGCATCTAATACACTTATAATGTTATTTGAACAAGAGAAAGACTCCAGCTTAGCATTCTTACTAATATCTATAGATTTTAGCAGGTTTGAGGAGCAGTTAAATAATGTTAGTTGAGTATTCTCATTTACATCAATATCTGTTAAGATGTTTTTATCACATTTCAGAACCTCTAAGCCTTTAATATGCTTAACATCTAAATCTGACAAGGCATTATTACTGCATTCTAATTCAACTATAGAGTTATTCTGAGGTATATTTAAATTCTTAATCTTATTATTTGCACAAAATATTTTTTTTAGTCCGCTATTACCAGAAACATCTAATGCAAACAGTTTATTATATGTGCAATATAAATTTTCTAATTTTGTACTGTTAGGCAGAATTAGTTCTGTTAACTCATTATATGAGCAGTTCAATGTTATTAAATTAATGTTTTTAGAGATATCTAATTGTGTTACTTTACTATGAAAAACATTTCTATTAGAACAATCTAACTCTGTTATATTAACAAAATACTCTATTCCTTTCAGATTCGGTATCGCCTTATTCTTTAAATCCAGTTTCCCGGTAAAAGCTTCCGCTTCACTTTTCTGTATCTCACCATCCTTATTGGTATCAATAACCGGATCATGGTTTAGTAACGTCTGTTTAAATCTTGCATCAGGGATGTTTACAACCTCATCCTGTGCTAAAACGCCAATACTACTTAATAGCAGTAGTACTGATAAAATGTAAATCTTCTTCATCTGTTTATAAATTTATTTTTCATTTAACAGATGGAACTTGCATAAAAGAATCTTTCTCACATTTGTAAGAGCTATTCCCTATGCCAGCTTCATCTGCATAATTTTAAATAACAGATTGTAACAATCTCAATACATATAATTGTATCTGTTGGTTTTATACTGAGAAATAGAATCTGTTGGTGTCTTAATAATTTCACAATATTATAGATTATTGTTACTCTATTTTTTGCAATTAAATGAACGGCTGCTTCAGGCCAATGAGTGGCTGAGCAGTTTTTGTAAACGGAAGAAGCAAATGAAAAAGAAGAGTGAGAAACTAAAAGTTGTGGATTCTTGAATGAGGTTTTATACTGTTATATCATCCTGATCAAATTCAAAAATTTGATCTAACAAATATTATCAGAAACCTATTTACTGTCAAGCCTAAGAACATGCTCTGAGGTTCACGATAGGTGATTATCCTGAAGCTTATGATAAAGGGCTGTCCTGTTCGGACAGCCCTTTAGGTACAATGTTTAATCGCCACTAATTAAACCTATATATAAACGTGTTGATTATCTCTTAACTATTTTACCTGTATAACTTCTGTTATCTGTTGTAACTTTTATTATGTATATACCGCTGTTGTATGCCGACATATCAATTGCTGTATTTACTGACTGTATTGTTTTTTGTGTTACAATATCACCTATTGAATTAAATACTGTTACTCTGTAACTACCAGTTGTTGGTAATTCAATATTAAGTATATCTGTTACAGGGTTAGGGTATATTTTGGCTCCAATTGCAGATAAATTATCTATTGCTGTACTTTTTGTTACAGTAATTGTTACTGTTTTATCTACTGCCTTATACTCTTTATTCCCAGCCTGTATTGCTTTTATCTGAACCTTACCAGCCTCTGTAAATGTTACAGTACTGCCATCAAGTGTTGCATTACCTGAAACTACCTCATATGTTACATCAAGATTAGACGATGCTATTGCAGCCAGAGTGATTTTTTCATTCAATTTGGCCGTCTCTTTTACATCAAATGTGATTGTCTGATCACGTTTTGTTACCTGAATTGTCACCTCTTTCTCTACAGGTTCATATTCGTAATTACCAGCCTGAACTGCTTTTATTACTAATGTTCCTTCTGCTGTTGGTGTAAGAATATTACCATCAAGTGTAGCCTTGCCTGATACAATTTCATATGTAATATCTAATCCAGACGATACTGTTGCATTAAGGGTGATTTTATCGTTTACAAATACCGTTTTTTGAACATCAAAAGTCAGTGTTTGATCTTTAAGAATATAAATAGTGTTTGTTTGTAATTCAAGATCTTCAAACTCGGCATTAGTCATTTTACAGTAATACTGCCCGTATTTAAGAAATTTAAATTTACCATCTTCTGTTTTCTGTACAGATGTTTCATCAACTTCTGAGTTACTAATAGCATTATACCAAACAAAATTTGTTGTTTTACCGTTAACAGTTAGTTCTAAGCTATAGTCTATAACAGCATTCTGTTTTAGATTCTGTTTGTTAAATATTTTATTTTGTGGTTCATAATCAAACTGAGCGTCAATAGATAAATTTGATTTTATATTCCATAATTCAGTAAAGCTAAATTTATTACGCTGACAGTCCAAATAAGTCAATTCCGGATTCTTAGATATATCAATCTTCGTTATGATGTTGCCATCGAAACTCAAACTTGTTAATTTAATGTTTTTTGATACATCTAGCTCAGTTAACTTATTATAACCACAATACAATCCTGTTAGCTTTGTGTTTTTAGAAACATCAAAATGAGTTAACCTGTTACCTCTACAGTTCAAACCTGTTAATTCAATATTTTTTGAAACATCAAGCTCGGTTAATTGATTATAATCACAAACCAGTGATGTTAGTTTTGTATTTTTTGATATATCAAGTTGTGTTAATTTGTTACTACCACAACTCAACTCTTTTAGATCAGTGTTTTTGGACACATCAAACTCGGTTAATTGATTATAACCACAATTCAAGTCATTTAGTTCTATATTCTTTGATATATCAAGTTGTGTTAATTTGTTACTACCACAACTCAACTCAGTTAATTCAGTATTATTAGACAGATCAAGCTGAGTTAATTGATTATTGTAACAATCTAACTTTTTTAGTTCTGTATTTTTTGATACATCAAGCTCTTCAAACTTATTACTTGAACAAATTAATGTTTTTAATTTAGTATTTTTTGATACATCAATTTCTTTTAACCAGTTACCACGGCAATGTAATTCTGTTATATTAACAAAGCTCTCTATCCCTTTTAAACTTTTAATACCTTTATTAAATACCCATATCTTACTCTTATAATTATGCGCTTCACTCAACTGTATTTCACCATCAAGATTAGTGTTTATTGCTTTATCTTTAAGTAAGTATCCTTTTAAAATAACATCAGGTATATCTACAGTCTCTTCTGTTGATGATGAGAAACATATTAGTTTGGTATTAATTTTAAGATCAGGAAATTCCGGATTACTCATTTGACAGTAGAAAGCACCTTTGCTTTTAATAAGGAATTTCCCGGTAATACCTGCAACAGGTTCTATAATACTATTATCGTCTACTAATTCCCCTGATACATTATACCATTTAAACACTGTATTTTCACCATTAATAACGGCTTGTTCAGTGTAGTCTGCCTCATAAACATCCGATACAGAAATCATTGAGAATATGTTGTTCTGTTTTTCATATACTAAATCACTCTCTGAAGATAACGATGACTTTATACTCCATAAACCTTTTAGGTCTATTACATTTCGTGAACAGTCTACACGTTTTAGTTTAGTATTTTTAGATACATCTAATTGCGACAATTGATTGTTAGAACAATATATATATTCCAGATTTATATTCTTTGAAACATCCAGTTGTGTTAATTGGTTGTTTGAACAATACAATATTGTCAGGTTAATATTCTTAGATATATCTAGTTGTGTTAACAGGTTACCTAACCATTTATAATTACTGGCATAACCACACCATAACTCCTTTAAATTTAAATTCTCAGAAACATCTAATTGTTGTAGTTTATTCTCTGCACAATCTAACTTTTTCAGTTTTGTATTCTCAGACAGATTTAATTCTGTTAATTCATTTTCTGAACAATACAACGCTTCCAGTTTAGTATTCTTAGAGACATCTAAAACTGTTAATTGATTCTCTGAACAAGACAACTCTTTTAGTTTAATGTTTTTAGAAATATCTAACTCTGTTAATTCACCTTTTGAGCAATTAAGTGATACCAAGTTTATATTATTAGATATATCTAATTGCGTTAAATTGTTTAAAGGATAATGAAGTGAATGACCTCTTAAGTTCATCTCTTTTAACATTTTGTTCTTAGAGACATCTAACTGAGTTAATTTATTGTTACCACAGTGTAATACCTCCAAATTTAGGTTTTTTGATACATCTAATTCTGTTAATTGATTTTTAGAACAAACCAATACCTTCAGATTTATATTTTTAGAGATATCTATCTCTGATATCTCATTATCATAACATAACAACAGTGTTATTTTTATATTCTTAGAGATGTCTAATTTTGTCAATTTATTGTTAGAACAATCTAGCTCAGTAATATTTATAAAATACTCTATACCTGTCAGGTCATATACTTTAACATCTGGTGATAAACTTTTTTTATTAATAAAAGCTTCCCGATCTAATTTTTTTATCCTTCCATTTTTATCGGGAAAATCCGGGTAGTCATCTAATTTTAGTCTCCCGTTAAAAGCTTCCGCTTCACTCTTCTGTATCTCACCATCACCATTGGTATCAATAACCGGATTATGGTTTAATAATCTCTTTTTAAAATTAGCATCCGGGATGTTAATAACCTCATCCTGTGCAAAAACGCCAATACTACTCATTAATAGTAGCAATGACAAAATGTAAATCTTCTTCATCTGTCTAAAATTTGTTTTTCACTTATCAGATGGAACTTGCATGAAAGAACCTTCTCACATTTGTAAGAGCTATTCCTCATGCCAGCTTCATCTGCATAATTTTAAATAACAGATTATAGTAATCTCAGTATAAATAATTGTATCTGTTGGACTTAATACTGAGAAATAGAATCTGTTGGTGTCTTAATAATTTCACAATAATATAGATTATTGTTACTCTATTTTTTGCAATTGAATGAATGGTACCTGTTAACAGATGAGTGGTTGAACAGTTTTTGTAAACGGAAAGATAAGAGGAAATAGAAAGAGAGTTGTTTTAGCAGAAGTAAGGGTATAAAAAAAACGCCTTTCGGCGTTTTTTAAAGTCATTTATATATGAGAGAATATTACTTAAACTCTTTCTTAAGCTGATCGTACCATCTTTTTAGTCTCTCTTCTGTTTTGTCCTGCTCAAAGTCTTCATCAACAGGCAGACCAATAAAGAATTTTTCGTCGTCGGTAAGAGCATTACTCTCTTTAAATTCATACTCATCAACAGGTACATAACCAATTATTTTTGCACCAAATTTCATCATCTTTTTACCTACATTACCAATTGCATCAACAAAGTGGTATGGGTACGATATTGCATCGCCTAAGCCAAAAAGAGCAAATGTTTTGTTGCTATAATCAATCTTCTCAAGTTCAGGTCTGAAATTATCCCAGCCATTATCCGGTTTTTGTGCATCCCAGGTATCCTTACCTATTGTAGGCATACCAAAAATCACGTTCTCATAAGCATCAATATCCGATGCTTTTTTATCTCGTATTGGTACTATATCAGCATTATCTTCGCCAATTATAGACTGCAGAACCTTTGCAACATGCTCTGTATTTCCGCCAAGAGGGCCGTAGAATATTCCTATTTTCTTCATTCTCTAAGTATTTTTCGATCTATTGAGATAATCCGGTTTTTACAAGCTCAGTTCCGAGATTCATAACAAAAAGTGAAAGGATCATCTCTTCAATTCCGTTTTTTGTCTTAAACAAAGATACAATTATTTAGAACTTTTCAAAGCAGCAAGCGAAAGAATAACTCCTAATGCTATACCTAACAGTGCAGCAAATAGCACTCTGTAATCTGGTGGCAACATAAATGTGAATGTATGTGCAGGTATCCAGAAAAACGGGATAGTCTTCTTAAATACAAAGTTCCACTGAACTGACCAGTCAAGGTTAACAAAGTGCTTTTTAAACTCTATTTTTCTGAATAGTCCACCAATAGTACCACCATTCGACATAATATGCATATCGGTAATCTTGTGCAGAGTCATCATAACCGGTGCATATATAAGGTTCATACTTGCACTAATTGCAAATGCTACAAGCAGTTTTGTACCGCTGAATCCTGGTGTTTTAAAATCTTTAATTGCGCCTTCAACTCCTAAATACTCTATGAACTGAGGTGTTCCTGTAGCAAATATTACGAATGCAAGTTTTATTGTAAGTCCTAAAAATCCCCAAACTATGGCGCGTGGTATAATACCAAAGCCCGGTGCGTTATATTTTCCTGTACGCATTCTCAGGCCTATAACCTCTCCCATTGTAGCAAGAATAGCAAATTTGATAAAACTCATTACCATGCCGTGCGCCTTGTTAAAATCCTCATAAAAACTAAGGACGTCTGATGATAAAAAGAATGGAGCAAATAGTGCTGCTACAAAAATAATGAATATAAAATCGTGCTTTTTCATTTGTTATAATTTTCCTTTTCAACTGTCAAATGGAACTCGCATTTTTAGTCATTCTCGCGTTTGAGAGAAATCATTGCTTATGCTTCGTTTCATTTGTTATAATTTTTCTTTTTAATGGTCAGATGGAACTCTGCATAATAATCATTCCAGTGTGTGAATAACTATTCTCATGCTTCGTTTCATCTGTTTTTTATCTACCTGAGTATCTATTCTATTGCATCGGGAACTAAACACATTTCGACTACGCTCAATGTGACAGAAACGACTCCACGCAATGTGGCAGAAACAACTTTGTTTAATATTATTGATATAGTTATTTTATAATAAAAGCACAGATAGTAAATATCTGCGCTTTTATCTATATTAATTCTGTTTTTCGGTCTGAACAGTATCCTTATCAAACAGCTTGAGCGAATCATTCTTTATTCCGGTAACAAAATTACTCCAGTTAAGGAGAATCATTAACAGAACCAGAATTACACAGCCAATAAGTATTTTCTCTGTTCGCGAAAGTTTTCTCTTCATGATCTTACTTCTCTATTCTGATACGTGCATCAACTGCAACAACCTTATCCTTGCTTCCAAGAAGCGGGTTAAGATCCATCTCAAAGACCTCTGGTGCAGCTTTAACAAGTGCAGATACTCTTACTACTATATCAGTAAACATCTCCTCGTTAACAGGCTCCTGACCACGTGCTCCTTCAATAATACCGTAGCTCTTAAGTCCTTTAATCATTTTTGATGCTTCTGTATGGCTTAGTGGTGCAAGACCAGCATTTACATCTTTAAGAACCTCAATAAAGATTCCTCCAAGACCGCAAAGTACCATGTGTCCGAACTTATCTTCGTGCTTAGCACCAACAAAAAGCTCAGTACCAGAAAGCATTGGTTGCATAAGTATTGCAGTAGTATCTTTAATCTGAATCATTCTGTCAAACTCAGCAGCAACAGTTTCTGCATCCATAACATTAAGAACAACACCACCAACATCTGATTTGTGCACAGGTCCTATAACCTTCATTACCAATGGGTAGCCAAGACGGTCAGCCTCTTTTACAGCCTCCTCTTTTGTATTGGCTACAGCCTCACCGGCACGGTTAATTCCTGCTGCATCAAGTAGTTGCTGAACTTGCTCTGGTGAAAGGTATCCGTTCTCAGCCTCTTCAACAACCTTACGTATAGCTGCTGTATCAACCTCAGGAAGTTTAATATCCGCTGCTTCAGGCTTTGGAGTGTGATATATCTTAGATAGAGCATCACCAAATATAACCTCATCAGGGAAGTTGATTCTTCCTTTCTTAATAAAATGATCAATCTCGTCCTTAACGTTAATTACCGAAGGAAGGATTGGGTATATTGGCTTTTTACAGCTCTTCATCTTCTCATCAAGAAGATCGTAAACATCAAATACAGGGAATAGTCCCGGAGAACCGAAGATAACAGCCATTCCGTCGATATTATCAAAGTCCTTATCACAAGCTTCAATAATATTTCCTAACTGCTCTGCTGTACCTGTTGCAAGAAAATCTATCGGGTTAGCAACAGATGATCCCGGGAATAACTTCTCTAGTAGTGCATCTGCTTTTGGTCCCTCAATATGAGGAATCTCCATACCACCATTTGAAAGTGAATCTGTAAGCATTACTGCCGGACCACCCGCATGTGTGATAATTGCAATGTTCTTACCCTCAAGTTCAGGGTGCATAAATATTGATGCAACTGTAGCAAGCTCCTCACGACCCGCACAACGTACAATACCTGCTTTACGGAATAGTGCCTCAACAGCAACATCAGGACTTGCTAATGCTCCTGTATGCGATGATGCAGCACGGCTTCCTGCCTCTGAACTACCAGATTTAACAGCAGCAATCTTACATCCTTTACGGATTAGCGATGATGCATGCTTAAGTAGCAATTGTGGCTTATCTATATTCTCAATATAAAGTAGTTTTACTCTTGAACTTGTTGCAGGATCAAATGTCTCATCAAGGTGTGCAAGCACCTCTTCTACTCCTACCTGAGCACTGTTTCCTACAGAGTAAACGCTGTTAAATTTAAGTCCTTTTGGTACACCAGCCTCCATAATAAATACAGCTGTTGCTCCTGATCCTGATATAAAATCAACACCTTGTGGATCAAGTGTTGGGATTGGTGTAGTAAATACTCCGTTATAGTTTGTGTTTAATAGTCCAACACAGTTTGGTCCTATAAGGCTACCTCCTACTGAGTCAATTGTATCAACAATCTGCTTCTCAAGTACTGCACCCTCTTCGTTCTCTTCACTAAAACCTGCTGAAAGGATAATAAATCCGCGTGTTCCTTTCTCTTTTGCAAGAGTCTCAACAGTAGCAGGACAGAATTTTGCTGCTATAGCAAGAATTGCAACATCTACATTTGGCAAATCCTCTACACTACGGCTCGATTTAATTCCCTGAACCTCATCAAGCTTTGGGTTTACAACATGTAAACTGCCTTTAAAGTTACCATCAATAAGGTTCTTTAATACTTTTCCTCCCGGCTTATGTACATCGTCCGAACCTCCAACAACTACTATGCTATCAGGGTTCAATAATTTTCCATGAATCATATTCAATATATTTTTAAGATTTATTTACAAAAGATCAGATTGCTCACATTAAGAGCAATATAGAATCAGAGTCCCCCGAAAATTTTCAGGTACCCCACATTTAATGCGGTAATATAGAGATACATCTCTGATGTGTAATAGTTCGATTCCTGCATCTAAATATTTATTTTCGAGCCCAAAAATAGTATTTTTTATTGTCTCTGTAATACACAAACACCACATTTTAACGAATAATATGGTGTATGGCATAAAATATAGCAAATCAGTCAATCTTTTTTAAAATAATTCAGGACAACGAGTACTTAAATACAAATGTTTAATTAATTTTGTACAAAATATTGTTATCATGAGCAAAAGTGTTGAGGAGATTCTTTTACAAGACGATTTTAATAAGGAGGATATTGTCAGGCTTCTGAAATCGGACAAGATTGAGCGTAATAAACTCTATAAGAGATCGGCAGAGGTAAAGAGCAAGTATGTTGGTAACCTTGTACATTTCAGGGGACTTATAGAGTTCACCAACATCTGCGAAAAAGATTGTCTGTATTGCGGTATCAGAAAGAGTAATAAGGATGCCCACAGATATAATTTAAGCGATGAGGAGATTATTGGCGCTGCTAAATTTGCTTATGAGAACAGATACGGATCAGTTGTACTTCAGGGTGGAGAGCTTACAAATAAGAGTTATGTTGGTCGTATTGAGAATCTTCTTAAGGAGATTAAAAGAGTATCAAATGGCGAACTTGGTATAACAATATCGCTTGGTGAGGAGGATGAAGCTACTTATAAGCGTTGGTTTGATGCCGGTGCTCACAGGTATCTTTTACGTATTGAGAGTAGCAATGAGGATCTCTATTATAAGATTCATCCTAAAGATGAGTTACATAACTACCAAAACAGACTGGAATGCCTTAAGCGTCTTCAGCGTTCAGGTTATCAGACCGGAACAGGTGTAATGATTGGTCTTCCGTTTCAGACATATGAGGATTTGGCAAATGATATTTTGCTGATGAAGGAACTTGATATTGATATGTGTGGTATGGGACCATATATTGAACATACTGATACACCCCTGTATGAGTTTAAAGATACGCTTATGCCACTTGAAGAGCGTTTTAACCTTACGTTAAAGATGATTGCTATACTGCGAATTGTGATGAAGGATATTAATATTGCAGCGGCAACAGCTCTTCAGGCTATTGATAAAATTGGTCGTGAAAAGGCTATTAAGGTTGGTGCCAATATTATTATGCCAAATATTACACCTGGTAAATATCGCGACGATTATGCTCTTTATCAGAACAAACCATGTACTGATGAAGAGGCAGATGACTGCGCTAATTGTCTTGAGGCACGTGTAAATATTACAGGCGACTCTATTGGTTATGGCGAATGGGGCGACTCTAACCATTTTAAACGCAGAACTTCTAAATAGTATATAAGTTAAACCTATTATAGTTATTACAAAAAACACCGGGCTGAAGAGACATGATCTTCAGCCTGTTTTGTATATACATATAAAATATATTAATCAGAAATAAGCTCTATAGCTTTTTTAACACTAATTATATCCTTTAATATCCTATCTCTTTTTGTTATATCAAAGGGCTCTAATTCAGGATTATATTCTCTGCACCAAACATCAATATCTTTATAATATTGTCTGTTCTCTGTATCTGTAATAGTAAGTTCGCACCTGATTTTATTAGGAGCTGTTTGACCATAAATTACATTAATGCAATTTGGGTATCCGGTTAATGTTAATGTTGCATGTTTAAACTGATTCAGTTGAAAACCTCTTTTAATCAAATGATACTTTAATGTTTCGCCATACTTTATTGCCAACAATTCAAGATCTTTATCGTACGGTATCAATGATTGGTTTAACATATCTATATTCAGAACCATTGATTCTGAATTTAACATAAACAAATAGATCTTTCCAATAGCCCAATATCCGTCTAAATCGTTGTTTCTACTTACAAATGAGTTCAGCATACCATAAGTCAAACATTTTATTTTTCTCTTTCTTCCCATAGATATTTAAATATACTGTAAAGTTATAAACTATAATATTCCGGTTATACCTATTGATAGTTGAGTAGAAATAGTTTATATTTCTTATAGTTTGTGAGATACAGCTCATATGAATCAATCATTCAAATAAGGTATATCAAACTATGTTCTGTCTTGTAATTAATTAAAAATCAAAGATAAATTTTGCTGGATAGTTATTTTTACCTATATTGAAAATAGATTAAGTTTTTACTAAACATTATTGAATCTGATTATACATAAACTACATACTCAATTTAAAATTAAACTTAATTATCATGAAAAAAAGATTCCACATTGTAACAGTTTTTATTGTTGCCCTTATATTGGGAACAAACCTTATTACCCTCTCAGGCGAAAAAGAGCTTAAGCCTATTGTAACCACAAACTATATGGAGATAATGAATGCAACGCACGTGTGTGAGATTGTTGACTTTGCCATAAATGTATCGAATGCATCGGTTACTATTTATGACAAGTATAATAATGAGATCACATCATTCTCAACTACATATTCTGGTATATATCCGGTGTTTATAAATGCTCCTGCCGGAAATTACAAGGCTGTTCTGACAACCTCATATGGTTCAGAAACAGATTATTTTAAGAAAATTTGCGAACAGTAGAAAAGAACTTTATATCTATCGAGCCTCTGGATACATTGTATTACTTTGTAACAGAGGCTCTCTTTTATCTATATATCAGATGCTCTGAACTGGTTAGGTGTTTGTCCGGTCATACGTTTAAAGAATTTTGTAAAGTTGGTTGTCTCTGTAAATCCCATCTCATATGCTACATCAGATATGGTTTTATCCGGTTGTTGCAACAGACTTTTTGCAATAATAAGTTTATGGTTAAGTAGTATCTGCTTTGCACTTCGTCCGGTTGATTTCTTTACACATTCTGACAGGTAGTTTGTACTTACATTAAGCTCTTCGGCATATCTGGCTATAGTATATACCCTGTTACCTCCCTCAATAACTTTGCGTTCAAAGTTAGCTGCAATATAGTCACATGATCCGGAACCTGATTCGGGTAAATCAATCACTAGTTTAAGAATTCTGTTAAAGCTATGTAATAGTACCTCCATATAACCTCCTATAATCTCACGTGAGCAAGGCATGTTACTATTGTACTCATTATACAGATTATCGGCTATTGTAACTATTGGCTTTATATTAGCACTATTAAGTATATGTTGCGGAAAAGCGTATGAATTAAAGAAACGGAAAGTATTCATTATCTCAAAGCTACGTTTCTTTGCTGTTAAAACCGATGGTTTAAATGCCAGTATGTAACCTTTTCCAGGTATAAACTCTTTTAATCTGTTAAATATCACAGAAAAAGGCTGAACAGGTGATACAAATACAATATTTCTGGCAATACTCGGAAACTGAGCGGAACCAACGTTTACATAAGAGAGATTTGGTTCATCAAGACCAATTGATATCTCAAAGAATCCTCTGAGATGAGGTTTACTTATCTTCTCCATATGATTATCATCAAGGCTTTTGGTTAGTTTATCGAGCCTGATTATTGCAAAATCAGGAAATGTATCTTTATTTCCAAGTACAGTTTCAGGGTAGTATTCGTATATATCCTCAATGATTTTCACAATATCGTTTTAATGTAAAAGTATCATTATTTCCAGAATAATGATCAAAACAACATCTGTTTTTTACCCTATTTTTGCATCGTAATTTTTAGGAGTAGAATAATGGGGAAGAGTATGTATAAAGTAAAAAAACAGAAATCGCAACTGGAATTTATAGCACTAATGGCATCGTTAATGGCAATTGTATCGTTAGCAATGGATGCTCTGCTGCCTGCATTAGGTGTAATAGGTGAGTATATTGGTATAACAGGTGTAAATAATACACAGATGCTTATAACAATGATGTTTCTTGGATTGGGTATTGGTCAGTTAATATCGGGGCCTATGTCTGACAGTTTTGGACGAAAACCTGTTATATATGGAGGCTTTGGGTTGTTTCTTATTGCAAGTGTAATTAGTACAACCGCAAGTAGCATTGAGATAATGATAATTGGAAGATTACTTCAGGGTATAGGGTTATCTACACCAAGAACAATAAGTATGGCTATAGTTCGCGATAGTTATAGTGGTAATATTATGGCAAGAATAATGTCGTTTGTTACTGTAATATTTATTCTGGTACCAGCTATTGCTCCGGCATATGGTAAAATGTTACTTGATAATTATGGTTGGAAAGCTATATTTTATAATCAGATGATTATTGCTGTAATTGTTGCAATATGGTTTGCATTCAGACAGAGAGAGACACATAAAATTGAAAACAGAGCCACATTTAATGGTAAAATGTTTGTTGATGGTGCAAAGATCTTTTTCGGATCAAAGCAGGCATTAATGTACACCATTGTTCTTGGTTTTATATCCGGTGCTTTTCTTACGTTCCTCTCTACAGCACAGAATATTCTTGGTATACAGTATGGTTTAGAGGAGGAGTTCCCGTATCTGTTTGCTGTTGTTGCAATAACTGTTGGTGTATCAACATTAATGAACGGAATATTTGTTATTAAGATTGGTATGAGACGTCTGGTTACTATAGCATCGGTCATGTTTACTCTGGTATCGTTATCTTACGTTGTTCTGTTTTATGGTAAATCTAATCCGAGCATATATGTACTTATGGGATTCTTTATGGTTCAGTTTCTGTCTATCGGGTTCCTGTTTGGTAATCTTACTGCTCTAGCAATGGAACCTCTGGGTAAGATAGCAGGTATAGGGGCTGCTATTAACGGATTTATTGCATCGGTAATTGCTGTACCAATTGCTGGTTATATAGGCAGTTTTCTTATAGATTCTGCACTGCCAATGTTTATTGGTTTCTTTACAGCAGGTTTAGCTGCCACTATATTGCTCACTTACATTAACAGGACTTCGGCTAATAAAGGTATAGTGAACCAGAAAGTATCTGTTGTAACTGTTGGTAAATAGAGATAAACTCCACATACAAAAATAGGCTATCAGTAATGACAGCCTATTTTTGTAATATATTTAAACTCTTTTTTTTAGAATCTGTACGATAACGATAACATTACCGATGAATTTGATATACCGTAACTAAATCCGGTTACAGTAATCTCTTTCTCAACTCCAGTTGTATAACCATAAGGAGAAACAATATCTGATCTGCTTTTTATATTGGTTCTTCTGTAACTTAAATACGGTAATAGTTCTGCACCAACTACTATATTCTCTGCTACAACGTAGTTAAATCCAAGCACAAGGTTTACTCCTGGCTCATAGATAGCACTTTTTCTTACATCATTGTTTATGCCAGTATTTTTCTCTCTTGTATCTTTAAGTTTTATATAATTAAACGAGAAATCAGCTCCTATCCTGAACTCAAAGTTATCTGTTATTCTTTTCCTGTACTCATCTCCTACCTTAAAGCCAAAACCAAACTTATTGTTTTTTGTCTCTGTATTATCTTTATCAATGGTTTTTGTCTCATTTCCTGATATTAACAGTACACTGTATCGCCAAACAGATTTCTCGGTTCCTGTTTTATATGTTAACCCAAAATTATCCAGATTACTAAAAACTAAACCTATCTCTCTCTGCTTTGTACTCTGCTGTGCCATTGCTGTATATGTTATAAACATACAGTATATTAATATGCATACTTTTCTCATATCTACTCTGTGTTTTATAGGTTATAACTATTTACTAAAACCTGTATGTTAACGAGAGTAGTACAGATGAGCTTGACAGACCATAGTTAAACTCTGATATATCATCTTTTTGTCGCTCTGTAATTGTATCATAGTTGCCTATATAATATTGTTTCTCTATATCTATTTCGCTTTTTTTATAGGTCATATATGGTAATATTTCTGCTCCAATTACAAGGTTATCTGAAATCAGGTAGTTTAACCCAAATACCAGGTTTACACCCGATTCATAGAATTTCTTAGTCTCTTCTATTTTCTCTGTATTGGAGTAATTAAACAACAGATCTGCTCCAAACCTTAACTCAATCTTTTGCTTAAGTTTCTTTCTGAACTCTTTTCCTACCTTAATCCCGAAACCAAAGTTTTTCTCTGTTTGATCTTTATCAGATCCTTCAATTTTATATGTATTCTTACCTCCCGAAAGCAGAATTGTATTAAATCTCCACATAGATTTATTTGTTCCTATTTTATAGGTTAACCCAAAGTTATCCAGGTTACTAAAAACCAAACCCACTTCTCTCTGCTTTGTACTCTCTTGTGCTGTTAAACTATATGCCACTGAAAGACATAATAGAACTGTAACTAATTTTCTCATTTTTCTGATTTATTATTATTCATAAATATTCATCGTCTTATCTTTTTTCCCGGGATCAGATGGAACTCTCATTTATAATCATCCTGCATATAAAAGTCAAAACTCATCTTTTTAAGGGCGTGCAAAGATAGTTGAGAAATGATAACCTCAAACATTAGGGTATAAGAAAATATAGTTTTATCTGTTTACATTTTTTGTACCAGATTCACATTAAACAATCAGTCTGGTATGTAATAAGGTTTCCGGATGACGCATACGTTTTCTCAGAATTAACTCAGTAAAGCAAGAAGATTAATATGGAGATATACAGAGGTAATATAAACAGAAAGGTTGCCTGAATTTATCAGACAACCTTTATATTTAAAAAATAATTAATATTTTTCTTAGAACCTGTAGGCAACAGATAACATTACAGATGAGTTAGACAAACCATAACTAAATCCTGAGATATCACTATCTACATCAATATATGTATTTGAGTTTACAGAATAGTTTCTTTCTCTGGTCTCTGATGTACCTGTTGAGTACCTTACAAAAGGTAACATCTCTGCTCCAATAATTATATTATCATTTACAACATAATTAAATCCTAATACAAGATTTAAACCCGGCTCATAAACTGTTCTGTTATTCTTCAGTGTAACTACATTGTCTATTTTACTTTCGTTCTCATATTTAATATCCCTATAACGAAACGACAAATCTGCACCAAATCTGAACTCCAGTTTATCAGATATGTCTCTTCTGAACTCTTTACCAAATTTCAGTTCAAATCCGGTATTATTTCTGGTTATCTTCTCAAAATCGCCATCTTCTTTATTGTTATTTCCTCTTACTATAAGTGTATTATATCGCCAAAGAGACCTTTTTGTACCAGTTTTATACGATATTCCAAAATTATCGAAATTACTGAATACCAAACCAACCTCTCTCTGTTTTGAATTTTCCTGTGCAGTTAAAACGTATGCCATTGAAAGGCACAATAGAATTGTAAATAATTTTTTCATTGTAAACTTGATTTTTCATTAAACATTTAAATTCGGACGTCCGCTCTTCAAATGCCAATTACTATGCCAATATTTATTACTATTTATACTTTAAACATTTTTTAACAATCAGGATTATACCAAATTAGGCTTAAACCTTTTCTGCTATAACATAAGCCGCTTTTGATCTGTTTCCTATTAGTTCTAAATTCACTATCCTAAACCCCGTCTGTTCTAAAAACTGTTTAATATCTTTTCTTGTAAGTTTTATTCCTGTTGCAGGCGGCTTACCATATGATTTAAGATAGCGGGCAAACAGACCAAGTTTATTAAAGAAAGTCATTCCTTCGCTTCCAAAATCAAGTATAACTACTCTGCCACCTTTTTTAAGAACTCTGTGAACCTCCCCAATTATTGCTACTGGTTCTGATACTATATGTAATAGATTAGCAAGAAATACAGTATCAAAACACTCATCCGGATAGCTTAAATCAAAAGCATTAGCCCACTCAACAACTATATTTTTATGTTCATTTAACCTATTGGTAGCAGCTTCAACCATCTTTTCAGAGAAGTCTGTTGCTGTTAACCTGTTGGCACATTTGCATATCACTTTAGAGTATGTACCATTTCCACATGCCAGTTCAAGCGTTTCTCCTAAATCCTCTAATTCAGACACTTTGGCTAGTACAATATCCATATCCTGTTTACCAATAACATAGTTATTTTTCTCTTCAAAATCGTCGGCAAAACGCGACCAGTATACCTCTTTCTGTTCCATATATAATGTTGTTATAAGGTTATTATTACTGTTTATGTAAAGGTTGCATCTGTAATAAATCTATATGCAATCATTACCGATAACAAGTTATGCATAAACATCTCTATCTGAAATAGCCACAATGTGTTAAAACTGTAGCTTTCTGAATAGTGCTCCACCTTATTTTCTCTATTTAAAACTATCTGATAATCTGTTTTTAATTACAAAAAATATTATTGCCTTGCTTTCAGCTTTTTGTTAACTTATAGTAAACATATTAACTACAGAGTTTATGAAAGAGCAGAAACAAAAACCGAACATTAAAAAGAGAACCATAAACAGCCCCAAAAATACTACACAACTTATCCGCATAAAAGACAACAGAGAGGAATCTAAAAAAATGGTTGCCACCATACAGATGGTTAATAATTCTATGCAAAAATCAGCTACTGTTATACAGAGAGGTGGAGGTTGTTCTAAGTGTAGTAGTAATGTTGAAGAAAAACAAGAAATCAATATACTTTCACCGGATTACATATTGTCTATTACATCAATTGAAGATTTAAACAATGTAGTACATTTTGCAGAGAGAAGTAATACTATAATAGAGGGTAATTTAAAGAATACTATTATACACCAATTAGTTACAATTTTAGAAAATAAGAGTATTGATGAGTGTTTAAAAATGATTACGGCAAAAAGCTATCATACATTTATTAAAGAAAATATATTTAATTCCAGAAAAGATATACTCATAAAATACTATTCAGACTTGATAGTAAATAAAATGAAAAACAGAATCCCAGATATAGATACTATCAATAATAAATTCATTAACGATTTATCAAAAAAAATATTTAAACAGCTGAATAAGATTAATCTTAACACAAAAGACACAGAATTTTTTGTAAAAGAATCAGAAGATTTTTTTACAAAATGTAGCGGTATTGACTTTAACGAACATCCTGAGTATTATTATCTAATGGTTAATAACAGAGAGATAGACAAATATTTCCAAAATCCATTTGACAAAAAAGAGAACATAGATAAACTTATCAACCTCTCATTAGAATTTCATAAATTAAATGATATCACAAAAGACTATAACTATCAGAAAGAAATTGGAGACTACAATAATCTTCCTAAAGAGGAAAAAATTAAAAGGTTAAAACAACTACCTGAAAACAGGGAACTCCATCGCAATTATCTACACTTTAAAATCAATAATGACATTAATGTAACAAATCGAATTGTTGCTAATATTGAACCCGATAACCTAAATGAAACAGTAAATAAATTATATGAAGAAATCAGTAAAGACCCCGAAAAAAAAGGGTATAAAACATTTATATCAGAGTTTAAGGTTAGTACTCCTTATGTAACCGGATTAAAAGCAGATAATATTATTATTTACTATAACGCAGATAATAGCGAAAATACCACCAAGATAAAGAGTCTTATAGAGGATATACCCGGAATCAAGTTCAGAAATAACCTTCCCCGATTTATTAAAAGGTTAGACAAATCGGATATTGGATATGCTAAAGAATTAGAAAATATAAGTTTTGCTGATAAAAGAGCTGCTCTGGCTAATATAGCTCACAAAATAGGAAGTACACCAGAAGAATCTACATCTATTTTATCTGCACTGTTTAAAATGTCCGGAATAGACCCGAAAGAACCATGGAATGACAGCAATAATTATAAATCAAAGGCTTTAGAAGATATTGTTAACTATCTGTGTGAGTAAAATAAGAAATATAAATTTTTATGATACGATCATTTATGAAAGATCAGAAACAAAAACCGGACATTAAAAATAGAACCGTAAACAACACGAGAAACTCTACACAACTTTTCCGCATAAAAGATAACAGAGAAGAGACAAAAAAAATGGTTGCCACCATACAGATGGTTAACAATTCTATGCAAAAATCAGCTACTGTTATACAGAGAGCAGGTGATTCAGAAAGAAAAAATATAGTATATAAATATAGAACTTATAAAAAAATGCTCTACTATAGAAGATCTAAACAAAACATTAACAGATATTCAGAAGGAAGATTCTACTATTACTCAGGACATATACTTAAAAAGTATAGTTAGTGAAGTAATATACAAACTCGTTCCTGCAATAAATCCTGTTAATTGTTTTAAAATATTAACAGAAATAAGAAATCATAGACTGATTAAATATTATATACTTAAGTACAAAGAAAAAGATATTAAAAACCATTGCTCAGAATTAATAAAGAGTTTCTTTATTAATTCTAAACTAGATGAAGATTTATTTTCAAAAAAAGAAAAAGAAACATTGTGTGATAAATTATTAGAAAATCTCTTAAAAGGAACTGAAAATGATGTGGATTTTAAAACTCTCTTCCAAAATCTTGATCATCATAACGCTAAAACTAACCATGACAAATATTACTGGCTAATTAATAACCATAGAATATATGAAAAAGATTATCTAAAAAAATATGAAAACTTAGTATTAAATAAAAAAACTGAATTACACAAACTTACAAGAGAATTTCATGAATTAAAAAACAAACATACAAACACCAAATATCAAAAATCAATAGTGGGTAATCTAAATCTGTTAAATGATTTAGACAAAGAGCAAAAGCCAGCAGAGTATGATAAATTAATATCTAACTTCCTTCACTTTACAATCAATAATAACATTAAATCAAATAGACGGATTACTGCAAATATTCAACCAAAGAATTTGTATGAATTTGCTGAAGGGTTAGTCGAAATATTTAAAAAAGATGAATACAAAAAGTTCATTAGCTCATTTAAGGTCTCTACTCCTGGTGGATCAATATATAGAAGTGATCCTATTGTTATATACTTTACTAACAATGAAGATGATAAAGCTACTGAAAAGATAATAGAAGCTATAAAAAACATTAATAAAACAAAAGATATTGATCCTATAAAAAGTCATCCTAACTATATGATTACATTAAATAAGTCATTCGGATTTGGTAGTCAACCTGATATTGGAAGTTTCTCCTCAAAAAGAGCATATCTGGCTGAAATTGCACATAACATTGGAAGTAACCCGGAAGAGGCTTCAACCATTTTATCAGCACTGTTCAGAATGTCAGGAATAAGTCCTGAGGAACCATGGAAAGATAATAAATATAACACAGATATTTTAAAAGACATAACTATAAAACTAAAAGATAGATATAAATAAAAAAGAGAAAAAGAGTCCTTAGCATATAAAAAATAATAGTGTATTACAAAACAATATTACCGCTGTAAAACAACAAAGGCTACCTAAAAGTAGCCTTTGTTATAATGTATTAAAAACAGCATTTTTAGAATCTTAATCCTACCATTAGCTGTACAGTACCATTTCGCATTTTATAGCTGTTAATAGTGTTCCCTTTTAGCGTTTTCCAGCTATCCTGATCGGCAACATTACCAAGTCCCAGATTATATGTACCACTGGCTACAAGTCCGAACGGAAGATTAACAGACAATCCAAAGTTCACTCCAAAATCAAGCGCTTTAAAGAAGTCCTTATCAATGGTATCGTCGCTTGTACTACCACTTAACAGATACCCGAACTGTGGTCCTGCCTGTAGGTAAATAAACCCAAGTGTACGTATTTTCAGGTAGATAGGCAGTGTAAGATAGTTTAGCTTAAGGTCTTTAGCTATTACATTTGTACCAGCCTCGTTTTGGTATACAAACTCTGTATCCGATCCCTGTTGTGAGAATAACAGCTCAGGCTGTAATGCAATTTTGTCTCCAAAACGCACAAAAACACCTCCAACAAATCCTGTACGTGTTCTGCTTTTAAAGCTGTTTAAAAGCTCTCCCGGTGTATTGGCAAAGTTTGCTCCAAACTTTATACCATACGTTCTTTCGCCCTTTCCGTGTGCAAATGTTGATACAACAAATGCAAATAAAAGAGCAGTTAATAATAGTGTTCTCTTCATAATAAATATATCAGGTTTAAAACAAATTCTATGTAAACAAAGTCTGTACCAATAATAGTAAAACATTATTGATTTATAAAAAAAAGAGTCTTTGGAAATCCAAAGACTCTTTTATAACGTATATTGAATGGTAATATTATTTTACCTCTGTAACAGCCTCCATACCGCAAGTAATAGCTTGCTCGTTAAGAGGAATAAGGTGGTGGTGACGCTCAGGAAGCGACTTCTTAAGACCTTTAATTACATTCTCCATTTTAACAATTGGTCTTGCTTTAAGATAAGCACCAAGAACAATCATGTTAAATGTTTTTGCACTCTGTAGTTTAGCAGCCTCTTCAGCAGCCTCAATACGGAATATGTTAATATCCTTACGCTCAGGATGACGAGTAATACCATTAGGATCGTATAGTAATACACCACCTGGTTTTACTGTAGCCTCAAATTTATCCATCGACTGCTGGTTAAGAATAATAGCAGTATCGTAAGTGTTAACAATTGGAGAACTGATTTTCTTATCGCTAAGTATTACAGTAACGTTTGCAGTACCTCCACGCATCTCAGGACCGTACGATGGCATCCATGATACCTCCTGATCTTGCATAATGCCTGAGTAAGCAAGGATTTTACCCATAGAAAGTACACCTTGTCCACCAAATCCGGCTATAATGATTTCTTCTTTCATCTGTTTTAATTTTTTAAAGTTTTACTCGTCTTTCATATCACCAAGTGGATAGTAAGGGAACATGTTCTCTTTCATCCACTCATTAGATTTAACAGGAGAAAGTTTCCATCCTGAAGCACAAGTTCCAACAATCTCAACAAACGAAGTACCTTTACGCTGAGCTGTGTTCTCAAACGCTTTACGTACCGCTTTCTTAAGCTTTCTAACAGCACCCGGAGTTTCTGCACTCTGACGAGTTACAAAACTTGTTCCAGGAAGTTGAGCAATAAGCTCAGTGATACGTAGTGGGTGACCATTAAGTTCTACATCACGACCATAAGGTGAAGTAGATGTTTTTTGACCAACAAGAGTTGTTGGAGCCATCTGACCACCAGTCATACCATAAATTGCATTGTTCACAAAGAAAACAACAATGTTCTCGCCACGGTTACATGCGTGCATAATTTCAGCAGTACCAATTGAAGCAAGGTCACCATCGCCCTGATAAGTAAATACATACTTTTCTGGCATAAGTCTCTTTGCAGCAGTAGCAAGAGCAGGAGCACGTCCGTGAGCAGCTTGCTGCCAGTCAATATCAAGGTAGTTATAAGCAAGTACAGAACATCCTACCGGAGAAACACCAATAGTTTTATCCTGAATATCCATCTCCTCAATAACCTCTGCAATTGTTTTGTGAATTACACCGTGAGTACATCCCGGACAGTAGTGCATTATATTATCTGTAAGCACATCTGTCTTTTTGTACGCTATATTTTCTGGTTTGATAATATCTTTAACGTCCATGATTATCCTCCAATGATTTTTTGTTCTAATGCCTCAACAATCTCGTCCGGTGAAGGAATCATACCTCCAAAACGTCCGTAATGCTCAACAGGAACACGGCAATTTACAGCCAATTTAACATCCTCTACCATCTGACCTGCACTCATCTCAACTGAAAGAATACCTTTAACCTGGTCAGCCATTTCGTTAATCTGCTTATTTGGGAAAGGGAACAGAGTTATAGGACGAAGAAGTCCAACTTTAATACCTTTCTCTCTTGCTATCTCAACAGCCTTCTGACAGATACGTGATGAAGATCCGTATGCTACAAACAGGTAATCTGCATCGTCGCACATAAACTTCTCATAACGTACTTCGTTCTCTTCAATTGACTTATATTTAGCCTGTAACTTATGGTTGAATACCTCTTGCTTCTCTGACTGAAGTTCAAGCGATGTAGAAATATTTCTGTCTCTGTCAGCAGTTTTTCCTGTAGTAGCCCAGCTACCTGACATTTTAACAATCTCTTCTTCTGTCCAACGTGGTTTAAAATCAGCTAATTCAACTTTCTCCATCATCTGACCAATCATACCGTCAGTAAGGATCATAGCCGGGTTAAGATATTTGAAAGAAAGATCGAAACCTAAACCTACAAAATCATGCATTTCCTGAACAGAGTTAGGAGCAAGAACAATTAGTTTATAATCTCCGTGTCCACCACCTTTTACAGACTGAAAATAGTCTGACTGTGCAGGCTGGATAGTACCCAAACCGGGACCTCCACGAACAACATTTACAAGAAGACATGGCAACTCAGCACCTGCAAGGTAAGTAACACCTTCCATCTTAAGACTCATTCCAGGACTTGATGACGATGTCATAACTTTTTTCCCGCAAGAAGCACCACCATATACCATATTAATTGCAGCAACTTCACTCTCAGCCTGTAAAACAACCATCCCGGTCTCTTCCCATGGCTGGCGAGCCATCAATGTCTCAAGAACTTCCGATTGCGGTGTGATAGGGTAACCAAAGTATCCGTCTACTCCAGCACGGATAGCGGCCTCGGCAATAACCTCGTTACCCTTCATTAATCTTAATTCTCCCATTTCTTTATTTAATTTTGTTAATTAATACGAAATTATGCGTTTAATTTTACCTTATAAACGGTAATTACACTGTCCGGACACACTAAACCACAGCTAGAACATCCGATACATTTATCTGCCTGCTCCATGTAAGCATAGTTGTAACCCTTTCCGTTTACTTCCCGGGCCAAACCAATTACATTAGTAGGGCAAGCAACAACGCATAAACCACAGCCTTTACATCCCTCTGTATCAACTGTGATTGCTCCTTTAATTTTTGCCATAACTTGTTATATTTTGATGGTAATGATTATTTCATTTTATAAATAACGCCCAAAGTTAAAAATTTTACCCTGCAAAACAGAGGAAACATTAATGTTTATAAGCAGAATTACCACCCTGCATTATAGACAATTACGTTAATTTATGTTAATTTATAAGTAGTCTAAATATTAGAACCCGCTTAATTGTCTGAAAACAAATTTAAACGGGCTCTTAATGTCTTACTTATGATCTTCGTTAAATCTCTTAAGGCGATATTCAAGATCAGCAAACTGCTCATCTCTTATCTGGCTTACACACGCTCTTAAACCTTCTGTTCTTTCGCTTCCGGTAGTTCCTAGTGCAATAGCACTGACTCCGTAGTAAACAAGTTCTTCCAACAGGTCGTCGCCACTTAATCCCGGATACGATACTGTAAAGTAGAAACCATCTGCCAATGGTTTGTCATCATCCATATCGTACACAAATTTGAATCCGTTATCAATAAATAACTTCTTCATTCTGTGCGCTCTGTCGCCATATATCTTTACATCTTCAATAAAGTTAAACTCACCATTGTTTACAGCCTTTAGTATTGCACATAAACCATACTGAGCTGAGTGGCTTGTTCCTGATGAAAGCGCATATAGTGCTCCGTATATCATTGAGTAACCAAACTCATCTGACGAATAGTAATTCTTAAGATCAGTAAAACGTCTCTTATACAATGAGTCTGATATAACCATCATTCCTATGCGCTGTCCGGCATAACTAAACGATTTTGACGATGATATAAGCAGCATGTAGTTATCTGTGTATTTACCTACAGATGCCTGAAACGGTGCAACACCCGGCTTTGAAAGATCCTGACGGAAATCCATTGCAAAGTATGCCAGGTCTTCCATAATAACAACATCGTATTTGTTAGACATTTCACCAATTATCTGAAGTTCAGACTCTGTGAAACATATCCACGACGGGTTATTAGGATTTGAATATATAATTGTTGATATATTACCTTTCGCAAGATAGCTCTCCAACTTCTCTCTCAGTTTCTCTCCTCTGTAGTTATATACATCAAATGTTTCGTACTTCATTCCAAGTACATTAAGCTGCTGCTTCTGTACAGGAAATCCCGGATCTATAAACAGAATAGTATCATTCTTAACATCACGACGTCCGGCAACCATAAATGCAGCAAATCCTCCCTGCATCGATCCTACAGTTGGAATACAACCCTGCTCATTTACATCAAGATCAAGATAATTTTTAACAAATCTTGATATCTCTGTTTTAAGCTCCGGAATACCATCAATCATTGGATATTTTGATGCAACACCATCACGCAAAGCCTGAATTTCAGCATTAACACCTACCTCAGCTGGAGGTAACCCGGGTACTCCCATCTCCATCCTGATAAATTTTTCGCCTGTAGCCTGCTCTATTTCATTAACAAGCTTTACAATCTCTCTGATTTTTGCTTTTCCAACAACCGGTATTCCCGATGCTTCTATCTTCTCTTTTACAATAGTGTAATCTATTGGAGTATTTCTCATGATTCTATTTTTATACTAGGTAGCACAAAAGTATATATTACAGATGTATTGTACAATAATAGTATATGTTATTAATAACATACCCTTTTTATAAAAACAGACGACTCTTATATTGTATAAAAGTCGTCTGTTTTGTTAAATAGTTATATAAATCACCTCTGTATTGATATTAGTTTAAAGGTGTTTTGTATTTTCACTTATAAAGGTTCTCTTTGTTTATATAGTCATAAACCTTACCTGGTAAAAAGTAATTCAGATATCTCCCCTCTTTAATACTATTGCGTATCATTGTAGATGATATATCCATCATTGGGGCTTCAATTACTTTTATTGTATCCATTTCGTTAACAGAGTCTCTGTTGAATCCTGGACGAGGATAAACATATATACTGTAATTTGATATTATCTGCTCGTAGTTTTTCCACTTATGCAGTGTAACAAGGTTATCAGAACCCATAATAAGACAAAACTGCTTTGTTGTATTTCTTTCAGATAGGTATGTAAGTGTATCTATTGTATATGATGGTTTTGGCATAAAAAACTCTACATCCGATACTCTGAAACGCTCATCGTTACCAACTGCTATATCAACCATATCAAACCTGTTTTGCTCAGGAATGAGTGTATTGCGCTTCTTTAACGGATTCTGTGGCGAAACAATAAACCAAACCTCATCCAGATCAGAGTACTCTACAAAATAGTTTGCAATAGCCATATGTCCGATATGTACCGGATTAAATGAGCCAAAATATAAACCTATCTTATTCAACAATTACAGTTATTAGTTTTCCAGAAATGATCTTACACTCTTTTCGGCCTCAGCATATGCTTTCTCAAGATTATCATTTACAATTATAGTATCAAACTCTTTTGCAAATGTCATCTCATATTTTGCCTTATCTATGCGTTTTGCAATCTCCTCGTCGCTATCGGTACCTCTGCCTTTAAGTCTGTTCTCTAACTCCTCAACCGATGGTGCCTGAACAAACAGTGATAATGCTTTATCGCCAAATATCTTCTTAAGATTTACACCACCAACAACATCTACATCAAACACAACATGATTACCATTTGACCAGATACGTTCAAGTTCAGATTTTAGTGTACCATAATAGCACCCTTTATATACCTCTTCCCACTCAACAAATTCATCCTTATCTATACGCGCAGCAAAATCATCAGACGATAAAAAGTGATAGTCTTTACCATCAGTTTCGCCATTACGCATATTACGGCTTGTTGCCGATATTGAGAATTCAAGTCCCAGGTTTAGTTTTAAAAGGTGCTTAACTATTGTTGTTTTTCCGGAGCCTGATGGTGCCGAAAAGATTAATAATTTACCACTCATTACAATACATTTAATACCTGTTCTTTAATCTTCTCAAGTTCATCTTTCATATTAACAACAAGCTGTTGTATATCTGCATGATTTGCCTTTGAACCTAAAGTATTTATCTCACGCCCTATCTCCTGAGAAATGAACCCAAGTTTTTTACCGTTAATCTCTTCGTTATTCATGGTACTCATAAAATACTTTAGATGATTCTCAAGACGCACTTTCTCCTCGGTAATATCATATTTTTCAATATAATATATCATCTCTTGCTCAAATCTGTTAGCATCAAACATAGATGATCCTTCAACCTCAGACAGGTGATCAGTTATACGACTCTTTACCTTCTCAAGTCTTTCGCCCTCGTACTTAAGTGCTTCTTTAAGGTATTTCTCGATATTACTCACACGTTGCTTAAGGTCTTCCGCAAGGGCATTTCCCTCCTGCTTTCTGAAGTCTATCAATAACGATATAGCTTTCTGAACTCCCTCTCTTAGTGCAATCCACTCGTTATCTGTAAGCTCAGGACGCTCGCTTTTAAGGGTATCAGGCATTCGCATAAGGGTTTGCATCACCTCGCCTTTAAGCTCAATACCAATCTCATCTGCTACAGATTTCAACTGATTATAATATCCTTTTACAACCTCTTTGTTTACAGTAGCACTGCGCTCTGAATCGGTAACCTCATAAAAGATACCACAATCAATCTTACCACGATTAAGTGCAGTACTTATCATATTTCGTATCTCCAGCTCTCTTTCTCTGTAAAGAGCCGGTATCTTCATATTAAGATCTGTCTGTTTGCTATTTAACGACTTAATCTCAATTGTTATCTTCTTATCAGAAAGTTCAACGGTTGCCTTTCCGAATCCAGTCATTGAAACCAGCATACTAATTATTTTAATTTGAACAAAGGTAAGACAATTAGTTAACTTTTGTATAGTGTAAACAAATTATTAATACCTTCTATGGTTAGTTATAAAACAAAAAAATCCGCATCGTTATGATGCGGATTTTCTGTAGTATAAAATATCTTATTTATTAGCAGACATCTTCTCATACTCCTCCATTGATCCAACAACAAGATTGTCGTAATCGCGGTTACCAGAACCAGCAGGAATAAGGTGTCCAACAATAACATTCTCTTTAAGACCATTAAGTCTGTCAATCTTACCCTGAATAGCTGCCTCATTAAGCACTTTAGTTGTCTCCTGGAACGATGCCGCTGATACAAAACTCTTAGTTTGCAGTGCAGCACGTGTAATACCCTGAAGAATCTGCTTAGATGTTGCTGGTACAGCATCACGAGCTTCAATTAGTTTAAGATCCTTACGCTTAAGAACAGAGTTCTCATCACGTAGTTTTCTAAGAGTGATAATCTGTCCCGGACGTAGTCCTGAATCACCAGCTTCAACAACAACTTTCTTGTCGTAAATCCAGTCATTCTCTTCCATGAACTCCCACTTATCAGCAAGCTGTTTCTCAAGGAATTTAGTATCACCCGGATCAGCAATCTCAACCTTACGCATCATCTGGCGTACAATCACCTCAAAGTGCTTATCGTTAATCTTCACACCCTGCAGACGGTATACTTCCTGAATCTCGTTTACAATATACTCCTGAACCTTTGTAGGACCCTCGATATTAAGAATATCTTTTGGAGTAGTAGCACCATCAGAAAGTGGCATACCTGCGCGTACATAGTCGTTCTCCTGAACAAGAATCTGCTTAGAAAGAGGTACCATATACTTCTTAACCTGACCTGCTTTAGATGTTACAAGAATCTCTCTGTTACCACGCTTAATCTTACCGAATGATACCTCACCATCAATCTCAGCAACAACTGCCGGGTTAGATGGGTTACGTGCCTCAAACAGCTCAGTAACACGAGGAAGACCTCCGGTGATATCACCAGACTTACCTGTAGCTCTAGGAATCTTAACAAGAACATCTCCTGAGATAACTGAATCACCCTCTTGTACAGAGATATGTGCATGAACCGGAAGCGAGTACGATTTAAGTATCTCTCCCTCTTCATTTATAATCTTAATCTCAGGGTTTTTAGTCTTATCTCTCGATTCGCTAATAACCTTCTCTTTAAATCCGGTCTGCTCATCAGACTCTTCGCGGTAAGTAACACCCTCAATAAGGTTTTCAAACATTACTTTACCTGAAAGCTCCGAAATAATAAGGGCATTATATGGATCCCACTCACACAATCTGTCGCCTTTCTTTATCTCTGCTCCATCGTTAATATAAAGCTTAGATCCGTAAGGTATAGTATGTGTAGATAGTGTAATACCTGTATTTTTATCAATAATTCTAAGTTCTCCCAGACGTCCGATAACAACTTGCATCTTCTCTCCAAGATCGTCAGTTTTCTCAACACTACGTAGCTCCTCAATCTCAGCAATACCATCGTATTTTGCAATAACGCTTGAATCTGCTGCAATATTAGAAGCGGTACCCCCAACGTGGAAAGTACGAAGTGTAAGCTGTGTACCCGGCTCACCAATTGACTGAGCTGCAATAACACCAACTGATTCACCCTTCTGAACCATACGTCCTGAAGCAAGGCTTCGTCCGTAACACTTACCACAAACACCAAGTTTTGATTCACAAGTAAGAACTGAACGTATCTCAACCTGCTCTATCGGAGATTCCTCTATAAGTTGTGCAATCTCCTCTGTGATCTCACCTCCCGAAGGGATTATAAGTTCACCTGTAAGCGGATGGTATACATCGTGTACAGTTGTTCTACCAAGTATTCTATCGTGTAGAGATTCAACAACCTCCTCGTTTTTCTTAATTGCTGTTGCAACAAGACCACGAAGTGTACCACAATCTCTTTCGTTAATAATAACATCCTGAGCAACGTCAACAAGACGACGAGTAAGGTAACCCGCATCTGCAGTCTTAAGAGCGGTATCGGCCAAACCTTTACGCGCACCGTGAGTAGAGATAAAGTACTCAAGAACCGATAGTCCCTCTTTAAAGTTCGAAAGAATCGGGTTCTCAATAATCTCACTACCAACAGAACCTGATTTCTGAGGTTTTGCCATCAGACCCCTCATACCAGATAACTGACGAATCTGCTCCTTAGAACCCCTCGCTCCTGAATCCAACATCATATAAACAGAGTTAAATCCGTTGTTATCTTTTGCAAGGTTAGTCATAAGTGTAGTAGTCAACTTAGCGTTTGTATGTGTCCAGATATCAATAATCTGGTTGTAACGCTCGTTGTTGGTAATGAATCCCATGTTATAGTTATTCAATACCTCTTCTACCTGGTCATATCCCTCATTCACAAAAATTGCTTTCTCATCAGGAATAATCACATCGTCAAGGTTAAACGACAGACCACCACGGAATGCCATTGTATAACCAAGGTGCTTAATGTCATCAAGGAATTTAGCTGTTGAAGCTGTTCCTGTAACCTTAAGTACTTTACTAATAATATCTCTTAAAGACTTTTTAGTAAGAAGTGTATTGATATAACCTGCCTTCTTAGGCACAAACTCGTTAAACAATACTCTACCTACAGTAGTCTCAATCATTCTCTCTATTATCTCACCATCCTCATCAACATCGGTTGTTTTAACCTCAATTGCAGCGTGAAGATCAACTGCTTTCTCATTGTAAGCAATCTTAACCTCTTCTGGCGAGTAGAATTTAATACCCTCTCCTTTTGCATTTGGTCTCTGCTTAGTAATGTAGTAAAGACCAAGTACCATATCCTGCGATGGTACAGTAATAGGAGCACCGTTTGCAGGGTTAAGGATATTATGCGATCCAAGCATAAGAAGTTGTGCCTCTAAAACAGCAGCATTACCAAGTGGTAAGTGAACCGCCATCTGGTCACCATCAAAATCGGCGTTAAATGCAGTACACGCAAGTGGGTGAAGCTGAATTGCCTTTCCTTCAATAAGCTTAGGCTGGAACGACTGTATACCAAGACGGTGAAGCGTAGGAGCACGGTTAAGTAACACAGGGTGTCCTTTAAGTACGTTCTCAAGAATATCCCATATTACCGGATCCTTACGATCTACAATTTTCTTAGCTGATTTTACAGTTTTTACAATTCCTCTCTCAATAAGCTTACGGATAATGAATGGCTTATAAAGCTCAGCTGCCATATCTTTTGGCAGACCACACTCACTCATCTTAAGCTCAGGACCTACAACAATTACAGAACGTGCAGAGTAGTCAACACGCTTACCAAGAAGGTTCTGACGGAAACGTCCCTGCTTACCTTTCAAACTGTCTGAAAGTGACTTAAGAGGTCTGTTAGCATCTGTTTTTACAGCATTTGATTTACGTGAATTATCAAATAGTGAATCAACAGACTCCTGAAGCATACGTTTCTCATTACGTAAGATTACCTCAGGTGCTTTAATCTCTATAAGACGCTTAAGACGGTTATTTCTGATAATAACTCTTCTGTAAAGGTCGTTAAGATCAGATGTTGCAAATCTACCTCCATCAAGTGGTACAAGTGGGCGTAGTTCTGGTGGAATAACCGGAACAACTTTCACTATCATCCACTCCGGACGGTTAATAGTTTTTGATGCTCTGAAAGCCTCTACTACCTGCAGACGCTTAAGTGCATCGTTCTTTCTCTGCTGCGAAGTCTCAGTATTTGCCTTATGACGAAGGTCATATGACATCTCATCAAGATCGAGACGAGAAAGTAGCATATGAAGACCTTCTGCCCCCATAGCTGCAATAAATTTATTTGGATCGTCATCATCCAAATGCTGATTCTCCATTGGCAGAGAATCTATAATATCTAAATACTCTTCTTCTGTTAGGAAATCAAGGTAGTTAACACCATCTTCGGCTTTGATACCCGGATTAACAACAACATATCGCTCGTAATAAATAATTGAATCAAGTTTTTTGGTAGGCAAGCCTAACAAATAACCAATTTTATTAGGAAGTGATTTAAAGTACCATATATGCGCAACAGGCACTACAAGAGAGATATGTCCCATTCTTTCGCGACGTACCTTCTTTTCAGTAACCTCAACACCACAACGGTCACAAACAATTCCTTTATATCGGATTCGTTTATATTTACCACAATGACATTCGTAATCTTTTACAGGACCAAAGATACGCTCACAAAACAAGCCATCTCGCTCCGGTTTATATGTACGATAGTTTATAGTCTCGGGCTTAAGCACCTCACCACTGGAACGTTCTAAAATTTCCTCAGGAGAAGCAAGTCCGATAGAGATCTTTGTAAAATTACTCTTGACCTTATTATCTCTTCTGAATGACATATGATGAATATTAAAATTTTTACTAATTAAAGATATTATTGAGTGCCATTACAATAAATTATTGCAATGGCACTACACAATTTAATCAAGATTTACGCTCAATCCAAGACCTCTTAATTCGTGCAATAACACATTAAGTGACTCTGGAATACCAGGCATTGGCATTGGCTCTCCTTTAACAATTGACTCGTATGCTTTAGCTCTACCTAAAACATCATCTGATTTAATTGTAAGGATCTCCTGAAGGATATTTGCTGCTCCGAATGCCTCAAGAGCCCAAACCTCCATCTCTCCAAAACGCTGACCTCCAAACTGTGCCTTACCTCCAAGAGGCTGCTGAGTAATAAGTGAGTACGGTCCAATTGATCTGGCGTGCATCTTATCATCAACCATGTGACCCAGTTTAAGCATGTAGATAACTCCTACTGTTGCAGGCTGATCAAAGCGCTCACCTGTACCACCATCAAACAGATATGCTTTACCATAGTTTGGCACTTTAGCCTCTTCTGTGTATTCACAAATCTGATCAAGTGAAGCACCATCAAAAATTGGTGTTGCAAACTTAAGACCAAGTTCTTTACCTGCCCAACCAAGAACAGTTTCATATATCTGTCCAAGGTTCATACGCGATGGTACACCAAGAGGGTTAAGAACAATGTCTACAGGAGTTCCATCCTCAAGGAATGGCATATCCTCAGCACGTACAATCTTAGCAACAATACCCTTGTTACCGTGACGTCCTGCCATCTTATCTCCTACACGTATCTTACGTTTTTTAGCAACATATACCTTAGCCAACTGAATAATTCCTGTTGGCAGCTCATCACCAATTGTCAGGTTATATTTCTTACGCTTATGTACAGCCTCAAGCTCTCTTAACTTAATATTGTAGTTAATAATAAGGCTTGCAATAAGCTGATTTTTATCCTTATCAGTTGTCCACTTATTAGGATTAATATCGCGGTAGTTTATCTCCTGAAGTATCTTCTGAGTAAACTTAGTTCCTTTAGGTACTATCTCAACTTCAAGATAATCAAATACACCCTGCGATGTTTTACCACTAACAAGAGTAAACAACTTATCAATCAGCTTATGAGTTAACTCATTTACCTTTAATTCAAACTCGTTATCAAGTTTCTC
Organism: Bacteroidales bacterium; assembly: GCA_025210735.1. Taxonomy (GTDB): domain Bacteria; phylum Bacteroidota; class Bacteroidia; order Bacteroidales; family UBA6680; genus UBA6680. The sequence continues at coordinate 21,876 of JAOARD010000023.1, read as the reverse complement.
AATTAATGGCTTATCAGCCGATTTAGCTTTTCTGTCTTTAATAGCACGAGAGAAAAGTTTCTTATCAAGAACAACACCACGTAATGAAGGGCCAGCTTTAAGAGATGCATCTTTAACATCACCAGCTTTATCTCCGAATATTGCTCTTAACAGCTTCTCTTCCGGCGAAGGATCTGACTCTCCTTTTGGAGTAATCTTACCAATAAGAATATCACCTGGTTTTACATGGGCTCCAATTCTTATAAGTCCGTTTTCGTCAAGATCTTTTGTTGCCTCCTCACTAACGTTAGGTATGTCAGAAGTAAGCTCTTCTAATCCACGTTTTGTATCACGTACCTCTAGTGAGTACTCATCAATATGAACAGATGTAAAGACGTCATTTCTAACAACCTTCTCTGAGATTACAATCGCATCCTCAAAGTTGTATCCCTTCCATGGCATGAATGCCACTTTAAGGTTACGTCCAAGACCTAATTCACCTTTATCAGTACCGTAACCATCAGATAAGATCTGTCCTTTAACAATACGCTGACCTTTTACCACAATAGGTTTCTGGTTAACGCAAGTACTCTGGTTTGTTTTACGGAACTTGATAAGTTTATATCGTTTAACTTCAGGCTCGAAACTTACAAATTTCTCATCATCAGTTAAGTCATATCTTACTACAATCTCTTCCGCATCTACATACTCAATAACACCATCGCCTTCTGCAACAATCTGTACACGCGAGTCGCGGGCAACAAATTTCTCAAGTCCGGTACCAACAATAGGTGCCTGAGGTGAGATAAGTGGTACAGCCTGGCGCATCATGTTAGATCCCATCAGTGCACGGTTGGCATCATCGTGCTCAAGGAATGGAATAAGTGATGCAGCAATTGAGGCAATCTGGTTTGGTGCTACGTCCATAAGCTCAACTTCATCAGGAGTTGAAAGTGGATAATCGGCATCCAAACGAGCCTTAATTTTAGGATTCTGGAATTTACCATCCTCTTGTAGCGGAGCATTTGCTTGTGCAATGATACGACCTTCCTCATTCTCAGCGCTAAGATATTTAACACCATCATTAGTAAGATCTACCTGCCCTTCTGTTACATTACGGTATGGAGTTTCTATGAATCCCATATCATTAATCTTAGCAAATACACAAAGTGAAGAGATAAGACCAATGTTTGGACCTTCAGGAGTCTCAATAGGACATAAACGTCCGTAGTGAGTGTAGTGAACGTCACGAACCTCGAAACCTGCACGCTCACGTGAAAGTCCTCCAGGACCTAATGCAGAAAGTCTACGCTTATGAGTAACCTCCGCAAGAGGGTTTGTTTGATCCATAAACTGTGATAACTGGTTTGTTCCAAAGAACGAGTTAATCACAGAAGAGATCGTTTTTGAATTGATAAGATCAATTGGTGTAAATACCTCGTTATCGCGAACGTTCATTCTCTCACGAATAGTACGTGCCATACGAGCAAGACCAACACCAAACTGATTATATAACTGCTCGCCAACTGTACGAACACGTCTGTTACTTAAGTGATCAATATCATCAACATCTGTTTTTGAGTTAATAAGCTCAATAAGATATTTGATAATCGCAATGATATCGCTCTTAGTAAGAACCTTAGTATCAACAGAGCGGTCATTATCAAGTTTTGTATTGATTCTGTATCTACCAACTTCACCCAAGTCATATCTCTTATCTGAGAAGAAAAGGTTATCAATTACGTCACGAGCAGTTGCTTCATCAGGTGGCTCAGAGTTACGTAACTGACGGTAGATATGCATCACAGCCTCTTTTTCAGAGTTACTTGGATCTTTCTGTAATGTATTATATATAATGGCAAAATCGGCCTGACTCTGGTTCTCTTTGTGCAGAAGAATAGTCTTAACCCCAGAATCAAGTATCTCATCAATGTGCTCTGGCTCTATAACCACTTCACGATCGATGATTACTTCGTTACGCTCAATAGATACAACCTCACCTGTATCCTCGTCAACAAAGTCCTCTACCCAGCTTTTAAGTACACGGGCAGCTAATCTGCGTCCAACAACTTTTTTAAGTGCTGCTTTAGATACTTTGATTTCATCAGCAAGATCAAATATCTCAAGGATTTGTTTATCACTTTCAAAACCAATAGCTCTTAATAACGTAGTAACAGGAAGCTTTTTCTTTCTGTCAATATATGCGTACATAACGCTATTGATATCGGTAGCAAACTCTATCCAAGAACCTCTAAATGGGATAATTCTTGCAGAGTATAGTTTGGTACCATTAGTATGGGTACTTTGCCCAAAGAAAACACCCGGTGATCTATGTAACTGTGATACAACAACTCTCTCAGCACCATTAATAACAAATGTACCTTTATCGGTCATATAAGGTATGGTACCAAGATATACATCTTGTATTACTGTATCAAAATCTTCGTGTTCAGGGTCGGTACAGTATAATTTTAATTTGGCTTTAATAGGCACACTAAATGTGAGACCTCTTTCAATGCACTCTTCCAGTGTATAACGCGGAGGATCTACCGTATAATCCAAAAACTCTAACACAAAGTTGTTTCGAGTATCAGTTATTGGGAAGTTCTCCTCAAATACAGTATAAAGTCCTTCGTCAATACGTGTTTCCGGCGTTGTATTAAGCTGGAAGAACTCACGAAACGATTTCAACTGTATCTCAAGAAAATCTGGATATTCAAGAGTGTTTTTAGTTGAAGCGAAATTGATTCTTTCGGTGATATTTTTTGCAGACATCGTTAAACAAATTTGTTGAACTAAATGAGATAACTATAAACAATAAAAAGGCTTAGAATTCCGGTAACCGGAATCCTAAACCTGAAGAAACCTTATATTAGGCTAGAATTATTTAAGTTCAACTTCTGCTCCTGCTTCTTCTAGTTGTTTTTTCAATGCTTCAGCCTCGTCTTTTGAAACTCCTTCTTTAAGTGGAGCTGGAACTGCATCTACTGCTGCTTTAGCCTCTTTAAGACCTAGTCCAGTCAACTCTTTTACTAGTTTCACGATTTGAAGTTTTGCTCCACCAGCTGCCTTCAAAATAACATCAAATTCTGTTTTCTCAGCTGCACCAGCATCACCACCTGCAGCAGGACCTGCAACAGCTACTGCAGCAGCTGCTGGCTCGATACCATATTCCTCTTTTAAGATGTCAGCTAATTCGTTTACATCTTTTACTGTCAAGTTAACTAACTCTTCTGCAAGTTTCTTTAAATCTGCCATTTTTCCTTTGTTTTAAAAAAAAATTAACTATTCTTTTTACTCTTTTTCTGATAATGTTTTCAATACCCCTGTAATTGTGTTACCGCCTGACTGAAGTGCAGACATAACATTTTTAACAGGCGATTGTAGAAGCGAGATAATATCTCCAAGAAGCTCCTCTTTTGATTTAATTGTAGCTAATGCTTCAATTTGGTCGTCACCAGTATATACAGACTCTTCAACGTATGCACCTTTTAAAATAGGCTTATCGTTCTTTGTTCTGAAATCTTTAATCAATTTCGCAGGAACGTTACCTGTTTCGGTAAACATAACTGAAGTAGAGCCCTTAAGAACATCGTAAAGTTCGCTATAATCACCTTCAACTTGCTCTAAAGCACGTTTTAATAAGGTATTTTTAACAACAACAAGTTCAACATCTTTTTCGAAACACTTTCTACGTAACAAACTGGTTCCCTCAGCATCCATACCTGAGATATCAGTAAGGTAGAAGTGATTGTTTTCACGAATCTGTTGAGCTATACTGTCAACTATTTGTTGTTTTTCTTCTTTTCTCATAATTTCTGATCAGCTCTTTACTTTAAATTCACTAAACTGTCTTAAGATCTACAGGAATTCCAGGACTCATTGTGCTTGATAAATAAATACTCTTCACATATGTACCCTTTGCTGCTGCAGGCTTAAGTTTCAAGATAGTCTGAACAAACTCTTGAGCATTCTCAAAGATTTTGTCAGGAGTAAAAGAGACTTTTCCTACTGAAGTATGAACAATACCAAACTTGTCAACTTTAAAGTCAATCTTACCTTGTTTTACCTCTTTTACAGCCTTTCCAACCTCCATTGTAACAGTACCACTCTTTGGGTTTGGCATCAATCCACGTGGTCCTAAAACACGACCAAGTGCACCAACTTTAGCCATCACTGTAGGCATTGTAATGATTACGTCTACGTCTGTCCAACCACCTTTAATTTTAGTGATATATTCATCAAGACCAACATAATCAGCACCAGCAGCTTTAGCTTCCTCCTCTTTATCAGGAGAACAAAGAACCAGAACTCTTACATCTTTTCCTGTTCCGTGAGGCAGAGTTACTACTCCACGAACCATCTGATTAGCTTTACGAGGATCTACACCAAGACGAATATCTATGTCTACAGAAGAGTCAAACTTTGTGTTGGTAATATCTTTTACCAAGTTTGCTGCCTCTTCAAGACTGTAAACTTTTCCCGCTTCGATTTTCTCTAAAGCTAACTTCTTATTTTTTGTAAGTCTACCCATTTTTCTTTAGCAGTATTAAATTTTTACTCGCTTGGGAAATCTCCCTCAACTGTAATACCCATACTTCTTGCAGTACCAGCAACCATTCTCATAGCTGATGTTACTTTAAAAGCGTTTAAATCGGGCATTTTATCTTCCGCAATACCTCTTACTTGCTCCCAAGTAACAGAGGCTACTTTATCACGGTTAGGTTGTGCCGAGCCAGACTTTAGCTTAGCCACCTCTTTTAATTGCACAGCAACAGGAGGAGTTTTAATGATAAAGTCAAAAGACTTATCAGAATAAACAGTGATAACTACCGGTAATACCTTACCCGCCTTATCCTGAGTTCTAGCATTAAACTGCTTACAGAACTCCATGATATTAACACCTTTTGCACCAAGAGCTGGTCCTACGGGTGGCGAAGGATTAGCGGCTCCACCTTTAATTTGCAATTTTATTAATCCTGCAATTTCTTTAGCCATAACCTAATTTACCTTTAAACTATTTTTTCTACTTGCATAAAGCTAAGCTCTAGCGGAGTTTTTCTACCAAAGATTTTAACCATAACCTTCAGTTTCTTTTTCTCCTCATTTACTTCTTCTATGATACCCGAAAAACTGTTAAAAGGACCATCGGTAACTTTAACGTTTTCGCCCACATAGAATGTAACAGAAACACTCTCTTCGTCCTCAGCCATTTCATCTACTTTACCAAGTATTCTGTTAACCTCACTCTGTCTTAACGGAGTAGGGATATCTGAACCTCTGGTATCGCTCAGAAAGCCAAGTACGTTTGGAATGTTGCGAAGCATGTGAGGAATTTCTCCAACAAGTGCCGCCTCAACCAAGACATAACCCGGAAAAAATGTACGCTCTTTAGCGATCTTTTTTCCATTTCGAATTTGTATTACTTTTTCGGTAGGGATTAATACCTGTGTGATATAATCCTGAAGACCAGACTGGATTATCTCATTTTCAAGATACTCCTTAACCTTTTTCTCCTTACCACCTATGGCACGTAATACGTACCAATGTAATTTAATTTCGCTCATGTTTACCTCCTTTAATAAAGCAGCTTATAAATCTGCTCCATCAAATTTCTAAAACCGAAATCCATTACAGCAACAACAAGTGCAATTAGTAGGGAAGCTGTCATTACAACTAATGCACTACTCTGTAACTCCTTCCAAGTTGGCCATGAAACTTTATTTACAAGTTCGTTATAAGATTCTTTAAAATACGATATTATTTTCATCTTAGTTCTTTTAATTGCACGAATGGTAAGAGTTGAACTTACACTAGGCTACCTGTTAACACATTCGTAAAAGTGATTGATACCGGGTAAAACCGGTATCAATCAAAATATAATAATTACTCAACAATCTCAGTAACCTGACCAGCACCAACTGTACGACCACCTTCACGAATAGCGAAACGCAGACCCTGGTTGATAGCAACAGGAGTAATCAATTCTACAGTGATAGTTACGTTATCACCAGGCATTACCATCTCAGTTCCTTCTGGAAGTTTAATCTCACCAGTTACGTCAAGAGTACGTAGGTAGAACTGTGGACGATAGTTATTGTGGAAAGGAGTGTGACGACCACCTTCTTCTTTCTTCAATACATAAATCTCAGCCTTAAATTTAGTATGTGGAGTAACAGTACCAGGCTTAGCAAGTACCATACCACGCTTAATTTCTTTCTTATCAACACCACGAAGAAGAAGACCAACATTATCTCCAGCCTCACCTGTATCTAGAATCTTACGGAACATCTCTACTCCAGTACAAACAGTCTTCTTACCTTCAGCACCAAGACCGATCATAGCAAGCTCCTCACCAGTGTTAACAACACCAGTTTCGATACGACCTGTTGCTACAGTACCACGACCAGTAATTGAGAATACATCCTCAACTGGCATTAGGAATGGCTTCTCTACATCACGTGGAGGAAGTGGAATCCACTCATCAACAGCAGCCATAAGCTCCATAATCTTATCAACCCACTCTTTATCACCATTAAGTCCACCAAGAGCAGAACCTTTGATTACAGGAGTGTTATCACCATCAAACTCATAGAAATCTAGAAGCTCACGAACCTCCATTTCAACAAGCTCAAGTAGCTCCTCATCATCAACCATATCAACCTTATTAAGGAATACTACGATCTTAGGAACGTTTACCTGACGAGCAAGTAGGATATGCTCACGAGTTTGAGGCATAGGACCATCAGTACCAGCTACTACAAGGATAGCACCATCCATCTGAGCAGCACCAGTTACCATGTTCTTAACGTAGTCAGCGTGACCAGGACAGTCAACGTGAGCATAGTGACGATTTGCAGTCTGATACTCAACGTGTGCAGTATTAATAGTAATACCTCTTTCCTTCTCCTCAGGAGCGTTATCAATTGAGTCGAAATCACGTACTTCTGACAAACCTGCCTCAGCAAGAACTTTAGTAATTGCAGCGGTTAACGTAGTTTTACCGTGGTCAACGTGACCAATAGTACCAATGTTAACGTGCGGTTTGGTCCTTTCAAATTTTTCTTTAGCCATAACACCAATATATTAAAGAATTAACAATTTAATTTATCAATTAAAATTTCAAAACATTACTCAATAAACAAATCAAGTCTTTACTCAATTTGCCTCCTGTATAAAGTTTTTTTTGAGCGGGAGACGAGGTTCAAACTCGCGACCCTCAGCTTGGAAGGCTGATGCTCTATCAACTGAGCTACTCCCGCATTATTTTCAGAATAAAACATGACAAAATAACAAAAACACTACTCTGCCAAATCAATTCTAATTATTGTTTAAGGTTAAACAACCCGCTACAACCTCTTTTTAATCACTTCTATACAGAACAACGATTTCGGAAAAAAGCTCCGAAATCGGTTCGCAAATGTATAAATATTTTATTAGAGCACAAAAAAATAGATGTTTTTTTTACGCTAATTATCAATCTCTCAATTTCTCTTTATACTTTGTCAACTGTTTTTTCAAAGCATCTACACAGTTGTCTATTGACTCCTCAAAAGTTTTAGACTGTTTTTTAACAAACAACTCCGTTCCCTTTACATCTACCCTAATCTCACCTACCTTATTCTCAATCTCAGAAGTATTCTCTAATTTAAGGTATACATTGGCATTACTAACTCCATCATAAACGGTTTTAAGCTTATCAACCTTCTTTTGTACAAACATTTCAAGTCTCTCTGATGCATTAAAACCTACCGATTGAATTTTTAATTCCATAAATCCTCCTTTTTTTAAGCTCTTGGATGAGCCTGTTTATATACTTTTTTTAGTCTGTCAAACGAATTATGCGTATAAACCTGGGTTGTTGTTAAATTCTCGTGCCCCAACAACTCTTTTATCACATTTATATCAGCACCATTGTTCAACAAATGCGTAGCAAAAGTGTGTCTCAGCGTATGCGGACTCTTTTTATCTACTGTAGTAACTAAAGATAGATATTTATTTACAATTCTGTATACAAAAACAGGATAAAGTTTTTGTTTTTTTTCTGTAAAAAACAGGTACGGTATCACTTCTGATTTACCAAACACCTCTTTACTCTTTTTAATATAAACCTTTAACCTTTCAATAACCATTGGCAAAAGAGGTACAATTCTCTGCTTATCTCTTTTTCCGGTTACTTTAATAAGTCTATCCTCAAAACTAATATCAGATATTTTTATATTAATAAGTTCAGAAAGTCTTATTCCGGTAGTATAAAACATTTCACAAATAACCAAATCTCTATATCCTTCAAAATCGTCAGCAAACATCTCAAAACCCTTATCAAAAAGAGATAAAATATCTTTCTCTGATACAAATTCAGGTATTCGCTTTGGCATTTTCTGAAACACTATACGTTCCATCGGATTAGATTTAATCACTCCAGTCAGCTGTCCGTATTTATACATCTTCTTTAGCGAAGATATTTTTCTGTTAATTGACGATGATGCATAACCTTCTTCTTTTACAGATATAATCCACCTGCGAATATGCTTCACCTCAACACGTTCAGGCATAAAAACAGAAAAGTTTTCAGCACAGAATGCTAAAAACTTTTCAATATCATTTATATAGGCTCTCAGCGTATTTTCTGAGCACCTCCTTTCATACTTTAAATAGTTATAAAACTTCTCTTTCATCACAAGAATAGATACAAAATACAATAATAAACAGAACCAAAAAAGCTTTGTTTAGTGTATTCAGCAATGTCTACTCGTCAGCGTCGTGCATTTTCTGAATGTAAATTGCCTTTAGGCGCTTCTCTCTGTTTACTACAGATGGCTTGATGAAAGCCTGACGTCTTCTTAATTCTTTAACAACACCTGTTTTCTCGAATTTTCTCTTAAATTTCTTTAAACATCTCTCGATGTTCTCTCCTTCTTTGATCGGAATTACTATCATAATGTATTAAGTTTTATGCGGGGCAAAATTATTATTAAAAATTAATTTTTCAAACATTTAGTATGAATAATTCTATTTTTTATTACATCTGTTTATAATTGTCTTTTAGTTATCATACAGAACCTTCATTTACAACCTTAATCGTGTGTAAAAAAACATATTTACGCTTTGTGATCTTTTGTTTTAATTTTCTGCATTTGTATCATTTAACACAACCAGATAATACCTCAATCTATTATACTCTTCTGTTGATAGTATCTTATAATCTACAAGTTGAGGTAATGTATCAATTCTGTTTTTTATCTTTCTGAATTTAAGTATCGACTTTGCCTTATGTCCGGATATATATGGATGCGAAGCTAGTGTTTTAAAATCAGCTTCATTAATATCTATTGTATTAATTAATGTTTTGTCAATTATTATACTCTCTTTAATATTGTTTATCGTCTGATTTTTGAGTCCATACACTTCATTTAACTGCGATATATTATAAAAACCCCCAAGCAGATCTCTGTATTTTATAATTCGCTCTGATAGAATCTCTCCAACACCATTTAACAGTAGTAGTTCGGTTTGAATAGCAGAGTTAATGTTTATATAAACAATTGGATCAAAATCAATAACTACAGAATCTGTAATATTCATTGTCTCTTCTATATCAATATACGGTACCATTTTTCTATATATTCTATCTGTAACCGTATATAACTTATTTACATCTGATATAGTCCTGAACTCACCCCCTTTATGACGATAATTCAGAAGATTTTGCACCACCTTTGCAGATAGACCAAAACTTATTAATGTAGATGAATCTACTGTATTGGGGTCAAATTTAGAGAAATTATATTCCTGTACATTTATTTTTCGTGGTGCTTTTTTCCGACTTACTTTTCCTGCACTATCAATAAGCGACTGTAATTTATCAGCATATCTTATTGCAGCAGAGTCTACAGATGGTTTTCCTGCAAAAAAGAACTCTTTTCGTACACCAACACGAAATATTATTACTGCAAATATTATAAGTATCAGTAATACTATTCCGCGCCGTTGTCCTGCCGTAAAAAGCTTAGCCATTATTTATATCTTTTTATCTCTCCCGATTTTATTTTTGCAAAATACACCTTCATGTCTTTTCTAACCTCTGGTATAAGTAATATAAGTCCGGCAATATTCGGGAAAGCCATACCTAATATCATAAAATCAGAAAAATCTACCACAGCGCCAAGACTTGATGATGCTCCTACTACTATAAAGAATAAAAACAGTGTATAGTATACATACTTAACCACATTTTTATTCTTAAACAATTTATAAAAAATATTCCCAAAAATGTAAGTAAATCCTTTTAATCCGTAATACGACCACGAAATCATTGTAGAGAAAGCAAAAAGGAATATTGCAACAATAAGCACATACGGGAACCATGAGAATACACTACCAAATGCTCTTGATGTAAGTTCTGCTCCCTCAAGTCCGGATGACATTTCAGGGGTATAAAACCCGGTAAATATTATGACCAATGCTGTCATTGTACAGATAAGAACTGTATCTATAAATGGTTCCAGAAGCGATACTATACCCTCGCTCACCGGCTCATTTGTTATTGCTGCCGAATGGGCTATTGATGCAGAACCTACTCCTGCTTCATTTGAAAATGCAGCTCGTTGAAATCCGACTATTAACACTCCGAGGAATCCACCTTTAAGTGCATCAACACCAAATGCTCCGTTAATTATAAGCCCAAAAGCTTCTCCTGTTTTATCTATATTTACAAATATTATTATCAGTGCTATAGCAACATATATTACTGCCATTAGCGGAACAACCTTTTCTGTAACTCTTGCAATACCTTTTATTCCGCCAATAATAACTACTCCTACTAAAACAGCAAGTATTACCCCGTAATATGCTCCCTGATGCTCAAGCGACGGAAACATTGATGATATTTGCGAGAAACTTTGGTTTGCCTGAAACATATTACCGCCACCAAATGAGCCTCCAATTACCAGTATAGCAAACACAAATGCCAGTATTTTTCCTAATCCACCCATCCTCTTTTTCTTTAAGGCTGAACTAAGATAGTACATTGGTCCTCCGGATACCTCGCCATTAGAATCTATTCTGCGGTACTTAACACCAAGTGTACACTCTACAAATTTAGATGACATACCAAGAAAACCAGCAACAATCATCCAGAATGTTGCTCCAGGACCTCCAACAGTAATAGCAATAGCAACACCGGCAATATTTCCTAAACCAACCGTTGCAGACAGAGCTGTTGCCAGAGCCTGAAAATGAGAAACCTCACCTTTATGGTTTGGGTTATCAAATCTTCCTCTTACAAGGTCTATTGCATGTTTAAATCCTCTTATATTTATAAATCCCATACTGAGGGTAAACAGAAGTGCTCCTATAACAAGCCAGAATACAACCAGAGGTATTTTCATCTTCTCTTCATCACCATTAGGATGATGATATATCTCTCCATTATCATCTTTTAGTACAGGATCATAAAGACCAATACCTGCAAATATATCGGCCATTATCACTGTCTCAATAACTGCTACAACTGGTGTAAATGCTGCATTAATTCGTTCATCAACAGATTCCGGCTTTATTTTAAAACTTTTATCTATATAGGCTCCTTCTGAATCTTTTATCCTTACAAAATATTCAACTCCTTCGGTTAATCCTTTTGCTGTAGGGCTATCAACAGGTATCGATTGTTTTGACCAATAAAATTTATATGGTGGTTTTCCGCCTTCAGGCATTACTGTTATTTCCCCATTATTAATCTTATCAGATTTATTAATGAGTTCATACTTTATGATTAATCCGTTTTTATGAGTACTTTTTTCTTTGAGTTCAGCTTGTGTATAGGCAGTAACCGAACATATAAACAACAGCAGCAGTAATATCTGTCTCTTCATAAGTAAATAATTTTAGTATCGTATCTGTTTCGTTAAACCACTACGATTCTGTGATTGCAAATAAACTACGTTAACACGTAAAATCTTTAAGGTGTTTAAATATTACAAAAAATAAGAGTTTATACAAGACAGAGCCTGTTTAATTACATTTTTTAAACTATTTGCCTATACAGATTACAAATTACAACATCAGCTATGATCTATAAAAAAATAGCCGCTCCATTACTGAAGCGGCTAATATTATATTATGATATAAAATCTTTATTAAGCTATATCAATTTCGTTTGACAGGTAAACATCCTGTATTGAGTTAAGAAGCTCTACTCCTTCGTTAATTGGACGTTGGAATGCTTTTCTACCAGAAATAAGTCCCATTCCTCCTGCACGTTTGTTTATTACTGCTGTTTGAACTGCTTCTGCAAGATCTGAAGCTCCACTTGAAGCTCCTCCTGAGTTGATCAATCCTGAACGTCCCATGTAACAGTTAGCTATTTGATATCTTGTAAGATCTATCGGGTGATCTGAAGACAGTTTCTCATATACATTTTTATGAGTTTTTCCGAAGTTGATTGCATTGTAACCTCCGTTAAGCTCAGGAAGTTTCTGCTTAATAATATCGGCCTGTATTGTTACACCAAGATGGTTTGCCTGAGATGTAATATCTGTAGCAACATGGTAATCAACACCATCTTTCTTAAATCCGGGGTTACGTAGGTAACACCATAGTATTGTAGCTATTCCTAATTCATGTGCTCTTTCAAAAGCTTCTGCAACCTCAATAATCTGACGATTAGAATCTTCTGATCCGAAATAGATAGTTGCCCCAACAGCTGTAGCACCAAGATTCCAAGCCTCCTCTACTGATCCAAACATAATCTGATCAAACGTATTTGGATAAGTCATTAGCTCATTATGGTTAATTTTTACAATGAAAGGTATTTTATGAGCATATTTTCTTGAACAAGATGCCAATACACCAAATGTTGATGCAACAGCATTACATCCTCCCTCTATAGCAAGTTTAACTATATTTTCAGGATCAAAATACGCAGGGTTTGGAGCAAATGAAGCTCCGGCAGAGTGCTCGATACCCTGATCAACAGGTAGTATAGACAGGTAACCTGTTCCTCCAAGTCTTCCGTTATCGTATAACGCTTGCATACTTCTCATTACCTGAGGATTTCTGTTTGACTGAGCAACTACTCTATCAACAAAATCTGAACCAGGCAGATGAATTAAACTCTTATCAATTGTTGTACACTTGTGATTTAGTAAGTGGTCGGCCTTATCGCCTAACAGATCAACTATCTTATTGTATGACATATTTGTGAAAATTAAATTGTTCAGCTGAATTACAGAACAAATTTAATAATATTTATAAAAATGGCATTATTAAATATCCACTAAAATGGATATCCTATACCAACATGAAATGCCCAGTCGTCATATCCGTACGATCTGTTGCCCAGAATCCATTTTGAGTCTGTCTGCATTGCCGGATCGCGAAGTTTAAATCCAAAATCGCCACGAATTATAAATACATTAAAGTTTAATCGTATTCCAATACCAGATGCAACAGCTAAATCATTATAGAATTTATCCCACTTAAAGACAGCCCCCTCACGTTCTTTATTCTCCTTTAAGTCCCATATGTTTCCAACATCTACAAAGAATGCTCCTTCTAAGGTTCTGAATATTTTATATCTGTACTCAAAATTAAATTGCAGCCTTATATCTGCCGTCTGGTCAGGATACCTAATACCTTCAGGCATTACATATGATCCAGGTCCAAGTGCTCTTACCTGCCATCCTCTAACTCCTTGCGATCCACCACTAAAATATCGTTTCTCAAATGGCAACGATTCTGAATTACCATATGGTATACCAATTCCAGCAAACAGTCTGTACACCACACTCGTTGTTCGTCCAATATGTTGGTTATATCTAAAATCCATTTCGGCTTTGGCAAACTGAGAATAGGCTATTCCCAACAGGGTGTATTTACCATCTGTTTTTGAACTTTTTGCCAAACTATTAATTCCTGAAAGTATATTTCCGGCTAATTCTGTATTAAATCTGAAATAGATGAAGTTTCTGTTTTTTCGCAGATCCTGACCATTATAAATGAATGTGTAACTTGTAAGAGAGATTGCGTGTGGCACATAACTTGTTCTAAGGTAAGGCTGTTTCTGCAACATTGTTGTAAATTCAGATGTTGTATCTCTTAGCTCTACATTATAATACTCTATTGGATTTAGTGTATGTGTTACTTTTGATGATGGTCTCCACGTATATCCGAACGACAGATTTGACACCGCCCTTGTATAGTTAGGGCGACGCTGATAATAATATGATACAGATGTAGTTGTTTTAGGTCTGAACTTTCGTATAAATTTCATGGAGTTTCCTGGTAACAAGAATCTGGCCGTTGTTAATGATAATTCTCCACCAAACTCAAACGCTGTATTAAAACCTGATACTCCAAACTTTTTAACCCCTTCAAATGCTCCACGAACCTTAAGGTTTAACAACTCTGCTCCTTTAAATATATTACGATGTTGAAAGTTTGCAATTCCTGCCATACCAAATTCACCATCTGTATTTGTCCCTTCTAACTGGAAATTTATCTTCTGTGTCTTACGTGGTGTAAGGTATATATTGCAATCCAGATAACCATTGTCATTTCCGGTTATATTTGTTGAGTCTATTATTGTTATATCTTCAAACTCAATATTCACATATTTATAAACACCAAGACGATTAAGTGTTCTGTTTGTCTGTTCAATATAGTCTTTTCTGCAAAAATCACCCTTTTTAATTGCTATTGATTGCTCTACAATCTTTTTATTTACCGGCGGTTTCTTTTTATTAAGCCAGTAGAATGTAATACCACGATACTCTACTGTGTTTGGGTTTAAGAAATATGTTGAATCTGAGAGTGCTCTTGAGTGCTCATATCCCATATATACCCTGATATTATTTATTATATACTTTCTGTGTGACAGATCAAGAATACGATCATCTTTAAGTTTAATCTTTGGATCAGATACTCTGACATCAAGGTTTATTCTTCTTCCTCCAACTGCTGAATCAGCAAGCATTGTTACATAATCTTGTTTAAAGAAGTAGTATCCTTCGTTTCGCATCCTATCCTCCATTCCGGTTATAGTCTCCTGTAATTTATCCTCATCAAACACATCTCCTCTTTTTACAGGCAGATTAGTTGTATCAGGTACTATTATATTTGTAAGTAGAGTATCTGAGATATTGAATTTTATGTTGTTTAACCTGTAAGGTACTCCCGGATATATTTTGTATACAACCTTTGCTCTTCTGCGTTTTATAATTACAGTATCTAATATTTCGGCATTAAAGTATCCTTTTTTAGCAAGATACATTCGTATCTGTTTTTTACTCTTATCTACATTAAATCTGTTATACTCAACAGGTGCTTCGCCAATGCTTTTTAACCATTTACTCATTCCTTTATCAGAATCGCCGGACAAGTTATAAAGAAACAGGTGAAATTTAAACCCCATAAATTTGCGGTTTGCTTTAGGACGTATAAACGATTTAAGTTCGTTTTTATCAATCCCTTTGGCTTTTATACTAATCTTATTCTTTTTTAATAGTACCTGATCGTTTGACAGTTTTCTGGTTGCCGAACAACCTGATACTAATAATATAACAGAGATTATAATTAGTACTTTTATATTTGATATAAATCTTTTCAACTTACAGTGTGTATCAATTTTTGTTTATATGGACTAAAATAGCAAGAAACAGTTACCTTTGTGAACAACAGAAAAAATTATGCCAAGTAAGAATCAGATAAAGCTAATTCAATCTCTGAAGTTAAAAAAACACAGAGATTCACAAAATATTTTTGTTGCAGAAGGAGAAAAACTCGTTTCTGAAATAATCCGTAACAAAAATACAAAACCATTATGGATTTTTCATACATCAGATACAGATACATCAATAATAAGTGGTGATTATAACAATGTTTGCGAGGTTGTAACCGAACAAGAGCTGAAAAAGGTTAGTTTTCTGTCTACACCTAACAAGATTGTTGGTGTATTCAGTAAGTTTGAATGTTCGTTGAGTAATCTCGCTTTAAAAAACGATGTTACATTATGTATGGATGAGGTTCAGGATCCGGGAAACATGGGCACTATAATAAGACTTGCTGATTGGTTTGGTATAAAGAATATTGTATGTTCGCCTAACTCTGCTGATATATATAATCCTAAAGTTGTGCAGGCTACTATGGGAGCTATTGCAAGAGTTAATATTAACTATGCCAAGTTGACCGATTTTATAAAGCAGTATGTAGCAGATACAGGAAATCCTGTTTATGGTACATTTCTGAATGGAGATAATATTTACTCAAGCAATTTAGAGAAAAAAGGGTTAATTATAATGGGAAACGAAGGCAAGGGTATATCTGATGATGTATCGGAACTGGTAACTGACAGATTACTTATTCCGAATTATTCAGACAACAATACAAAAAGTGAATCGTTAAATGTTGGTATCGCTGCCGGAATAATTTGTTCTGAATTCAGGCGCCGATAGATAAAGAATCTATCGGCTATATTTGTGCTGTAATTAACCAACAACAATCAGTACTCTTTCCAACTCATTACTCATGTTCATTATAGGGTTGTAAGTAGACTCAACCTCTATATTAATATCGTTAGCAATCACAATCTCTTTTCTTGTAACTCTGTCGCCATTTAGTAACGATGCCCAAAGCATATCATTACTTACGGCTCCTTCTGATGGTCTTACTATTGTTGTGAATTGTTCATTTATAAATATCGAGCTGTTTGCTCCAAGTGCTTTTGTAAGTAAGTCATTTATCTCTGTTATCTTTCCTGTAGAATCAAGGCTTACCATTTTTACTGTTCGATTAACAGCATCAAGTATCTCGGCAATCTCATTCTCGCGTCTTTGCGACTCCTCTTGTGTTGCCTGTAGCTCTTCCATATTCTGACGCATCTCCTCTTCCTGAGAAGCCATCTCTTCTGATTGCATTTTTGCCTGTGCTAATAGTTCTGAGGTAAGCATGTTTTTCTTCACGTTACTTATTGTGGATGCAATGCTCTCTCCTATCTTTTCAACAAATTCGCGCTGATATTTTTCAAAATATCCAAGTGATGCTATCTCTATAACACCAAATATTTCATCTTCAAGTTTTAATGGCACAATAAGAATGCTTCGTGGTGCCGAATCACCAAGCCCTGATGTAATCTCGGCATAACTATCAGGAATCTCTGTTATATATATGCTCTCTTTCTCAATAGCACATGTTCCAACAAGTCCTTCGCCTAACAATATCTCTTTTTCCAGAAATTTCTTCCTGCTATATGCATATGAAGCAGTAAGATTAAGCTTTACTGTTTCTTTATCCGAATCATCATAAAGAAATAAACCTCCTTGTATGGCTTCAAGGTAATTTACAAGATTACTGATAATACTATATGACAACTCCTCCTGAGAAGCATCTATTCTGAGAATATCACCAAATTTAGCCAATCCGGTATTTACCCAATCTCTAATTCCTTCTTGTTCTTTATTTATCTCCTCCTGTTCCTTAGCATTAACCAGACTGTCGCGCATAGATAACAGTGAATTACCTATAATATCACCATCACTTAGGGGTGTATATTCTGTCTTTAGATCTCCGTCGCGCAAACTACCTGCAAAAGATGCTGTACTTTTGTTTCCATCAATTACTTTATTCAGCGAATTTACCATTAAGCCCACTTCGTTATCTCTATGGTAACCAATCTTATCAACAAGTAATCCTTTTGACAAATGATCAATATTATCTCTCACTATACCTATTGGCGACAATAGTTTATTCATGAATATTGTTGATATAACATATGACAGAATAAGAATTATAATAATCATTATAATAATCTCTACTCTGTTACTTCGTAGTTGTTCATATAACGAACTCTCAAATACGTCTATTACAACAAACGCATCAATCAACGAAATAAATTCAAAATATTGTATTATGTTATCCTCTCCGTTATTAAATTCGAATATTCCATTCTTACTGTCAATTCTGTTTTTATGATCAAAATCT
Source organism: Bacteroidales bacterium (assembly GCA_025210735.1). Taxonomy (GTDB): domain Bacteria; phylum Bacteroidota; class Bacteroidia; order Bacteroidales; family UBA6680; genus UBA6680. The sequence goes on along the minus strand of JAOARD010000023.1, from coordinate 3,921 downwards.
GAAAAACAGTTCGTCCCAGATAACGATTTATGTATAAGATAATCGCCATTAGATTTAACAACATAAGCATCACCTTCTCCAATATATTTCTGTGAATACAACATTGAAGATAGTTCTTCTTTTGCCTGATCTGATATATCTCCTGAAGCTATATTAAAGTGTTTTATCCCTTCTTTAACAAAGGCTACACTATTTTTGAGTTCTCTGTGTGCATCATCTTTTATTCTTTTATGCTGAATTATATTTGTATATATACCAACAATACCAAACATAATAAGAACAAATGCTACAACAAAAAAACGTACTGAGTTCAGGATACTCATATTTTTAAAATACCCAATTATCTTCTTCATATGGTTATATTTTTTTCACACCTTGTTTAATCAGCTTTTAGCTTATCCTTTTTAACATAACAGATAACCAACACAAATCTATTTTGTTTAACTCTAAAATGACCTTTACATTTTTAGCCTGTTCAAAATAGTTGTTTAATTAAATTATAAACTTTCATCTATTAAGTTAATATCGTCATTTTAAATTTATTATCATTAACAAATGTTAAATTTAAACATTAATATTAAGTCAAAAATTATTTTAACTTTTTTTCAGAACCGAATATACAGCATTTGCACATAGTTCTCCGTCAACAGCTGCAGATACAATTCCTCCGGCATATCCAGCTCCTTCGCCACACGGAAACAAACCTTTAATTCCTGTATGTTCAAATGTATCTTTATATCGTGGCACTCTTACCGGCGAAGATGTTCTTGATTCAACACCAAGTATTACCGCCTCATTAGTAAGGTATCCAACCATTTTTCTGTTAAAATGTGCAAATCCTTTTCTTAAACTATTTGATATTATTTCAGGCATCCACTTTGTCATATCAGAAGACTGTACACCCGGTATATACGATGTATCTGGAAGGTTTTGTGAGAATTTTCCTGATACAAAATCAGATAATCTTTGGGCTGGAGCTGTAAATCCGTCCCCTCCATTAACATATGCAAGTTTCTCATACTCTTCCTGAAATTTTAGTCCAGCCATTACCCCATGTTCACTGTATTGTTTAAGGTCTTGTTCTTTTATCTCAACAGCTATACCTGAGTTAGCGTATGGTGAATTTCTTCTGGAAGGAGACATTCCGTTTACAACCATCTCATCTGGTGATGTAGATGCCGGAACAACAAATCCTCCCGGACACATACAGAATGAATAAACTCCACGGCCATTCACCTGCGAAACCAGTGAGTATGATGCAGCCTCAAGATATTGGCTTCTCTCCTTACAATGGTATTGTATTGAATCTATAAGTGCCTGAGGGTGTTCTGCTCTGACCCCCATAGCAAAGTTTTTAAACTCTAACTCAACATTATTTTTATTAAGCATATAATATACATCACGTGCTGAGTGTCCTGTAGCCATTATTACAGCTGCTGCATTGCGTTTATATTTACCATTAATCTCTACCCCGGATATTCTATCGGATGACATCTCTAAATCAGTAACTTTAGAGTTAAACAACACCTCGCCTCCACACTCTATTATAGTTTCACGAATATTTGTAATAACTCTCGGTAATCTGTCTGTTCCTATATGTGGATGTGCCTCATAAAGTATCTCTGATTTTGCTCCATGATAACACAATACTTCAAGTATCTTTTTTACATCTCCTCTTTTCTTTGATCGGGTATATAGTTTACCATCAGAAAATGTTCCTGCTCCACCCTCTCCAAATGCGTAATTAGATTCTGTGTTTAGTGTATGGTTTCTGTTTAACTGAGCAATATCGCGTTTACGTTCCGAAACTCTTTTACCTCTCTCCAGAACTACTGGTTTTAGTCCCAACTCAATAAGATGCAATGCTGCAAACAGACCAGCAGGTCCTGCTCCTACAACAATAACCTCTTTGGAGTTTGACACATTTTTGTATGAAGGTTCAAAGTTCAGTTCATTAGCAGGTTCCTCATTTATATATACTGTAAAAGACATATTTATCTTTACTTTTCGGCTTCTGGCATCTACTGATTTTCTTTTTATTTGTACAGATGAGATATATGACGCTGGTATATTCAGTTTTTTCGCTATCTCTTTCTTGTATAACTCTTCAATTGTCGCCTGTTTTGGCGAAAGTACTAATGTAATATCTTTTTGCATTTGCTTTACAGTATATTTATCGGGCAAAGGTATATTGATTTATTTAAATTTCAGAAGCTCTATAAATTTGTTTAATATTTTTTTACTGACATAAAGTTAATATCGATAAGAGAGCAGTATACTGATTGGATTCACCCTTGAGTTATGTCTGGAATTACATATTAAATTATTATTCAGAAAACTTTTGATAAAACGTTACTCGAAATGAACTGATAGTTTAAATCCATATGTTGTAAGTTTATCTATAGACTTTATAAAGATATCTGTTTCAAAATCGGCATCCTCTATAACTCTATCTGACAAAACATTGCTAAACCCTGAGTAAAACTTTAACTCTGTAGACAATTTAAAATACGGAAGATACTGATCTAAACCTACACCAATCTCATAACCATAATCCATTGCTTCAAGACTTATATATTTTCCTTCTGATATATTTAACGATGTAGGAGACGACATATCGAATTGAATATCAGGCCCTGCAATAAAGTAAATCTGATAATTATTTATTCTTTTTGACTTAAATTTAAATAATAGTGGAAATTCCAGAAATATTGATTCTACCGTAGTGTTTCCTTTCATTCCGTGTGTCGCATCAAGATAAACCTCATTTTCGCTATTGTAAAATGATAGTTGTCTTGTAACAAATGTTACTGTAGGGAGTAGTCTAAGGCTTAATGTGCTAAAAAGTTTCAAATCTGTAACAATCCCCACATGAAATCCTGCTGATAATTTGGGTATATCTGCATATAAATTCAGATCATTATTTTTCCTGTCTATATTAAACCCATAAGTATTAATTCCAAAAAGTATCCCGAATCTCAAACGTTTCTTTAACTCATATTCAGGTTTAAACTGTGGAATATCTTTCTGTGCATGTAAAACAGAAGCTATAAACATAAAAACCATCACCCCTACAATAAACCGTCTCATCACCCATAGTTTTTATTCGTATTAATATGGTTTACGACGTCAAAAACATGATCGTTTTAAAAAATTTATGATATCTGTTTATAGTGTGACACATTCATAGAATTGCCATATGAGCATTCATAAGTTATAAACTAAATTAGTTTTGTAAAACATTCTATCACAAGGAAATTTCAGGGATGTTGAGTCGTAGCGGTTTGGCAGGAGAATCTGTTCTGTCAACGAAAATGGTTGGTGTTGTACCTTTCTGGTCTCATAGCCCTTACCAACACAGTCTCAGGAGTTATTTCAAAATCAAATTCATCCATCTCACGGTACCACGACAGGTAATTATGCAGATATTTGGTTGCCACTCCTCTGAAACGTACCATCCAAACCTGTAGGTCAAACTGATATTTTTCCACATTTTTTATGTGCACAATATCCTTCTTTACAGATTCTTGTTTAGGTATGCTCAATACACCATGTCTTATACTATTCTCCTTGGTATATTTCATATACACTGCCTTATTCTGACTACAAAACAGTGTATCTTTAGTAAGAAGTGACGAAAGATCTGGTTTTAGATTATCTGCACTAAATCTGTAGAAAATATCATCAAATGTGTTCTTTCCTCTGTCTCTACAAAACAGTGTAAACACCCTGCTCTTTGATGGAATATGTTTTGGTGATTTGTATCCTCTTTTGCGTGGTTTTCTCCTTAGTTTCTTGCTCCCTTTATCCGACCACGCAAATATCAGTTCATTTACCTCAACTATACCTGATAACTTATCCGGTTTTATCTCATTTGCATTCTGTAAGAACCTGTGTCGCCATCGGAATGATGTATTCTTA
>JAOARD010000022.1 GCA_025210735.1 Bacteroidales bacterium | reverse complement strand
TGTATGGATGTCAACCGTTCTACAATGACGGGCTGAAAGCCCAGGTTATTTAACCCGATGTAACACATCGGGTTAGATGAGTATGGAATAAGGCGTCCTGAAAGGACAGCTTAAAGTTTAAGCGTATAAAATTTGATGTTTTGTACAGTGTAAACAAATTGGTTATATGTTGTTAGTGTGTAAGATAATTCTACATCAATTGGAATATCTCTAATAGTTAAGCGGGTTCAGTCCGAGCTGGCAGCAGGAACTAGCGTGGATAAATCAGAAACAAACATACTTTCCCATTTAATATTCTTGTATGTGTACAAGACCTCTGTACTTAATTTACTCTTTTATACGTGTAAAAGATCGACTTTTACAAAGTTGAGCCTCTTGTACAGATACAAGAGCCGGAAAAATGTAAATGAGACACTCTTATACTTGTACAAGAGCATCTAAAACGTAATTCAGAGAGGTTTGCATATGTATTTCTCTCCATTTTTTATAAAAGAGAAGAGAAATTTCCGGGAAAGAATCAATTTTTTGTATTTGAGATAGAGAGATAGCTGTACAAGAGCTAGAAAATTACAAAAGTTGAGTTCTTGTAAGATTGCAAGAGTGAAAAAGTTATAAAAGAGGACTCTTGTGCAACTGCAAGAGTGAGAAAAATACAAAAGTGGAGCTCTTGTACGGCTATAAGAGCGAGAAAAATACAAAAGTGGGATCTTGTACGGCTACAAGAGTAAGAAAAATATAAAAGGGAGCTCTTGTACAGTTACAAGAGTGAGAAAAATATAAAAGATGACTCTTGTACGATTACAAGAGCATGAGAATTACAAATGTGGAGTCTTGTACAACTGCAAGAGTATAAAATTTATATAAGAGCGTTCTTGCATCTGTACAAGAAGTCATAAAACATAAGAATTGACTCTCTACTATGTTATTATCAGATATTTAAAAAAAAGTTGTCAATTACTTGACTTGAATTATTTATATCCATAAATTTATTATAAAAGGTAAAGATAAAAGTCAGTAAACCCTTGAAAATCTGTTTTAAAATTAAAATATATTATTATGATAATTTTAACTTCTAAGCTGAATAATTCAGAGATGGCATCTGTAGGTGATAGTGTTAATAATGCCTGGAACAGAATGAAAATAGAGAGTGATAGTTACCTTACGGCACAGATGAATGAGTCGGGATCAATTACAAAAAGTATTATTACTAAGCTAAATACTAAAAAAGATCAGGCAGCGGCTTACGAAATTGATAACTTGCGTGATAGCGATACACGTGCTCTGTTTTATGAGATTATTGCTAAAACTCACTTTAGAGATGGGGCAGTACGCGACAGCGCCACACTTTTAATGGAGGTTGTCGACAGATATGGGTGGGAATTAATTGGCAGATCGTACGATGATCAGACCTCTTATACTATGGCAATGCTAAGCGATTTTACAAAAGAGGAGCTGAAGCCACATATTGATATGCTTCCTAATGTTCAGATGTTGCTGGATAATCTTCAGGAATCTAATAATAGTGTAAAGGCAAGAATGGCTGAGAGCAGAACTCTTAAGTATGACAGCCATGATGATAAATCGGCCTATATCTTAAAGAGAGAGCTTAGAATATTAATTAATAAGGTTATTATTCCTCATGTAACGGTAATGGCAAAATCTAATCCTGAAACATATAAGGATTTCTGCGATACGTTACACACTATAATTGAGGAGATGAATGATAATGTTAAGAATAGATTATTAAGGAAAAAATAAGCATAAATTATTTTGTTAATTATTACAACAGTTAGGATGAGGTGCAGGGATGCACCTCATTTTTTGTATCTAGAGTATGTTAAAAACCCACCTCTGTGTCTCCTCCGAGGAGGAGAGTTTCTTTGTGTTAAAGGATGTGTTATAGTATAATACTACCTCGGAAATGAAAGTAGTAAAGTTATCTTCAATAGTTAAGCGGGTCCAGTCCGAGCTACCAGCTCGAACTAGCATTTGGGTATCAATCGCTCTACTCTAAGCGAGACATGTTTATTGATAATTACTACCTTAACCAATAAACTATTTACATATTAGCTCTGTCATCAACTACGCTAAGAGATCGCTTTACATTGGCGGGTTCAGTCCGAGTTGTCAGCTTGAACTAGCTTAAGGGTGTGTATTACAGGAGATTATTGCCTCAAATTGAGTTGTGAGATAGGTTAAATAACTTGATCTTGAATTAGTGTAATACATTATATTACAGTAAACTCCCCTCCTTGGAGGGGTTGGGGTGGGTAATCAGGATGTATCTTATTTTTAACCTGCACTTTCAGTGCGATTGTTCTTCTGATCTGACTGCCCTACGCGTTGCATAGGGCTAGGTAAGCTGCCACTTCGTGGCGATAAGAGTATCTCCAATAATAAACGGGTTCATGTCTGAGTAGATAGCTGTAACAGGTAAAATGTATGGATGTCAACCGTTCTACAATAACGGGCTGAAAGCCCAGGTTATTTAACCCGATGTAACACATCGGGTTAGATGAGTATGGAAGAAGGCGTCCTGAAAGGACAGCTTAAAGTTTAAGCGTATAAAGTTTGATGTTTAGTATACTGTAAACAAATTGATTATATGTTGTAGGTATGTAGAATTGTTATCATCAATCAGAATATCTTCTATATTTAAGCGAGTTCAGTCCGAGCTACCAGCTCGAACTAGCATCTGGGGACTTGAACATAAAGAGATATTAAGATATTTGGTAGCACCAAAGTCCGCATCATAAAATGTAGGTTTTTCGAATGATATTTACGTTAAGGATTTTGTGCTGTTTGACCGAAGGGAGATCACAAAATTTAGTAAATATTATTCAAGAAAAAGCGTTAAGCATTTTGTGTGGCGGTGGCATTTTTGAATACTTTTTTTGCTATTGAAAAAAGTATTGAATAGGCAATTAATAGCTTTTCAGCTAATTATAAAGAATTAACGATTATAGAACATTCCAACTTTATTTGTATTAGAATTTTAATTTTTGTTACAATCGTTTCCTATCAACTACGCTAAGAGATCACTTACTTTTTGGAGCTAACAATCAAACCACCTCTGTGTCTCCTCCGGGGAGGAGAGTTCTTTCGTGTTAAAGGATGTGTTACTGTATAATACTACTTCGGAAATGAAAGTAGTAAAGTTATCTGCAATAGTTTAACTGGCTCAGTCCGAGCTACCAGCTCGAACTAGCATTTGGGTATCAATAGCTCTACTCTAAGCGACTTTTTGGAATTAGCAATCAAACCCACCTCTGTATCTCCTCCGAGGAGGAGAGTTCCTTCGTGTTAAAGGATGTGTTACTGTATAATACTACTTCGGAAATGAAAGTAGTAAAGTTATCTGCAATAGTTTAACTGGCTCAGTCCGAGCTACCAGCTCGAACTAGCATTTGGCTATCAATCGCTCTACTCTAAGCGAGACATGTTTATTGATAATTACTACCTTAACCAATAAACTATTTACATATTAGCTCTGTCATCAACTACGCTAAGAGATCGCTTTACATTGGCGGGTTCAGTCCGAGTTACCAATTCGAACTAGCTTTAGGATATGTATTATCGGAGATTATTGCCTTGGATTGAAAAGTGCTGTATCGACGTTAAATTATAACGTTGATACAGCACTTTTGGGAATCTTATATATGGCAGCTATTTGTTAAAGCTGTTTTAGCTGAAATCCTGAACCGGTTTTCCCCATTTGGCAACTACAAAGTATAGAATAATAAATCCGGGAATAAATACAATAACCGGCGATAGGTTAAATGCTGCCGATATTGTACCCATAACCACCGATACAGCACCAACAGTAAGCGAGTATGGCAACTGTGTATTTACATGCGATATATGGTTACACGAGCTTGCAAGAGAGCTGAGTATTGTAGTGTCAGATATCGGTGAACAGTGATCGCCAAGTACCGATCCGGCAAGTACCGATGCTGTTACATTGTAGAAGATATTCATTGCCTCATCAGGAGGTAGTCCGGCGCTTTTTGTAAGCATCCATGTTGTAGGTAGTACAAGCGGATATAGTATTGCCATTGTTCCCCAGCTTGATCCTGTAGAGAATGCAACCAGTGCCGATAGCATAAATACAATTGCAGGTAAAAGGAATGTTGGAATATTTGCTCCGGTAAGTAGTTGCGACAGGAAATCGGCTGTATGCAGATCGGCTGTTACACCTGCCAGACTCCATGCAAGCACAAGTATAAGCATTGCTGTAAGCATTATTTTAAAGCCATCAATAACACTCTCTGTAGCATCTTTTAGCGACATTATTCTCTGACCTATTGTAAGAACTACAGCGGTTAGTACTCCAAGTGTAGATGACCACAGCAGTGCTTTATAAGGATCGGCAGCTCCGATTACACCCGATAATTTTGCTGCAAATCCTTTTGTATTGTCTGCCCACAGAGCACTGTCCCAACCAGTGTATAAAAGTCCTATTATTGTACCAAATATTATAATAAGTACCGGAATTGCTGCGTTGTACCATCGTTCTTTACCTTTGGCAACACTTCCGGCATTGCTTTGCGAATGTGGTTGCAGATTGTCGGTTGGCGGGTTTTTACGTGCAGCAGTCTCTACCCTGTGCATAGGACCAAAATCACGGCGTTTCATTATAAGCATAAACATAAATACCAGAGTAAATACCGGATAAAATGAGTATGGTATTGATGACAGAAGTATGTTGTATGGGCTCTCATCTATACCCAGATTTTCAGTACCCGATACAATATAACTCAGCTCGGCACCAATCCATGTTGTTATAAATGCAATTGCTGCAATAGGTGCTGCTGTAGAGTCTACAATATAGGCAAGCTTCTCTCTCGATATCTTTAACCTGTCGGTAATAGGGCGCATTGTGTTACCAACAACAAGAGTGTTTGCGTAATCGTCAAAGAATATAGCAATACCCATAAACCATGTTATTAACTGCCCTGACCGTGGTGTTGATGCATATTTTGACAGTTTGTTTACTACTCCGGTCATGCCGCCGTTTTTTGTGATGAGGCTCACCATACCACCAATGAGCATAGAGAATACAATAATTGCAATATGATCTCTGTCTGTCATGGTAGATATAACTCTGTTGTCAACAATATCAAGTAGCCCGTTTAGCAGTGCTCCCAATACTCCATCGCCTGCGTAAAAGAAGAGGATAAATGTACCGGAGAGTATACCCAATAGCAGAGCAGAGTATACCTCTTTAAATGCCAGTGCAAAGAATATGGCAATAAGTGGTGGTATTACCGATAACCATAACGGAATTACACCAAATGTATATATGTTGCTTTTTCCTTGTACAATAACATCAATATGTTGATCGCCGGAATCGTTAAAAGAGTAATTGAATGTTGCTTTTCCGTTTGATATATCTGCCTCTATTATCTCCTGATTATGTTTTATTGTAATCAGTGTATCATTTACATCTTTTGGTATATCAATGGTAACTGAGGTCTCAATATTCTGAATATAAACACCCGGCGGGGCTTTTTCAGACTTGTTTGCAAACAGATTTAAAAAGCACAGTAGTGCAAAAACAGTAAGGGTTATCTTTTTAGTCATATATTTTTAGGGTAATAGTTTAAGTCTTTGTAAAGCAGTTGTACCATTAAATATAGTGGGCAAAGGCTGTTTGTAGTATCAGTTTTTGTACACTACTTTTAGGTGTACTTACTTATCAAAGGCTTTTGTAATAAAAAACCAATATATAAATTTTTATTAAATTTGCACTGTAATTAAGTGTATAAGCATGGCTCAGGACTCTGATATATTTAATGTTGTTGCAAACCGATTATCGCCAAAACCGGGTAGAATTCTTGTTGCATCGCCCACACTGCGCGATATGTACTTTACAAAAGCGGTTGTGTTAATTACAGAGCATAACGATAACGGGACAGTGGGATATATTCTGAATAAGTATTCCGGCGTTAATATAGATTCTGTAATTGACGATTTTCCGGTAAAGGATATAAAACTATATCTGGGTGGTCCGGTTGGTCAGGATATGCTTAATTTTATACATAATGCTGGTAATTTGATTGATGATGCTACACCAATAGGTAATGGATTGTACTGGGGTGGTAACCTTGATAAGGTTAAAGAGCTTATGGGTAAGAAGATTCTGTTGCCAGAACATATTAAGTTTTTTGTTGGTTATTCTGGTTGGGAGAACAGCCAGTTAATTACAGAGCTAACTGAGCGACACTGGGCGGTATCTAAGGTTGGTAATGCTGATATATTGCTTACAGATAACTGCGACTATAAATCGGAGATTAAGCGTATGGGAGAGGGGTTTAAGTTGTGGCAGAATTTCCCTGAAGATCCGGTTATGAATTAGAAGCCGTTTAAAATTTATCCTTCGTTTCATTGATAAAAAATTCAAACTGCTTCTTAATGTTGTGGTTATCTACAGAAATATTCCTTTAAATGTATGCTGATTTAGTTCGTATATAATCTGATTTGCAAGTTTGTAGTCGTAACGTTTATCGTTGAAACCTCCAACCCACTGAATACCCTGAATAGAGTTTGTTATAAATATCTCATCGGCGTCAACCAGATCTTCAACAAACAGACCATCTATAACCGATATGTTATAACCAAGTTTCTGGAGCAGTTTAATTATTATATGGCGCATTATTCCGGCAACACATCCCTCTTTTAACGATGGCGTAACAATAGCATCGTCTTTAACCACAAATATATTTGAGCTTATTGTTTCGCAAACGTATCCTTTATCGTTCATGATAATGCAATCGTCTATATTCATAGCCTTTTTGTATAGTCCGGCTTTAACGTAAAGCATTGCTGCACTGTTTTTAAGACTTGAGAACATATTAATCTGCTTTGCCATTGTAGGGTATATATCTGTTAGCAGACCTGTTCTGTTTATTGTATACTGTTCGTTCTCCAGTATTGTTGGGTATATAACAAATCCCCATTTGTTTCCTGTTGGGGTATACAGACCATCGCTGTCGCGATAGAAGCTGAATCTTACTCTTGATGCTTTAAAGAATCTGTTTTTGTTCAGTGTGCGTGTAATCTGTAACGACAGATATTCGCGGCTGAATGTTGATCCTTTCTCAAACTCAAATACCTGAAAAGCACGTTCAATACGCTCCATATGCAGATCAAAATGCAGTGGTACAGTTCCGTTGCAGCGTATTGTCTCAAAAAAGCCATCGCCATACTGATAACCTCTGTTTGATGCCTGTAGTGCCGGATGATCTATCTGTATAAACTCTCCGTTGTAGTTAATATGGTTGCGTTTTGCTATCATGACCTGAAGTTATCAATAAAAACCATAATAAGATTAGGATCTATAAGCAGTGGGAATAAAAAACCATATACTGCTCCTGCAAAGTGAGCATCGTGTGCTATATTGCCTGACTTTTTTCTGGACATGTAGTGCTCAAAAAACAGGTAGAGTGCACCAAATATATATGCCGGAATAGGGATGGCAAAATAGAGGTATATATTATCTTTTGGAAAGAAGAATATGCTTGTAAATGTTACTGCCGATACAGCCCCTGATGCACCAAGAGAGTTATATCCGGGATTGTTACGGTGTTTTATAAACGATGGTAACGATGCTACAATTAATCCTCCTACATAAAGCAGAAGAAATGTAAGGGTGTAGTTACTTATTATATTTGATTTTTGTAGATCTTTAAATATAAACTCTACATTACGTCCAAAAGAGTAGAGTACAATCATATTTACAAGCAGGTGAACATAATCGGCATGAAGAAATCCGTGTGAGACAACGCGGTGCCACTGTTTATTGCGTATGGTTACATACGGATTAAGTATACACTTGTACATAAGTTCCTGCGAATTGAACGCACTGAATGAAACCAATACGGTAACAGCAATTATAATTATTGTAATCATTATTCTATTTAATTATTTTGTATACCAGCTCAAGCAGAAGGTCGCCATCTGACGATGATACGTTGTTTACACCTTTGCTTTTAAGGTCATACTCGCGCAAATCGGCAATAATATTAACAATTTTACCCGGTGAGTAGTTGCGTGCAGCAAGTTTATACTCATTCATAAAGAACGATGGTATGCGTAGTGTTGCCTCTTGCTCGCTTTGTGATTTACCCTTTAACATATGAAGGTTAAATATCTTCATATAGTAGTTGTAGAGTACTCCAAGTGTTACTGTAAGCGGATTGTTCTTGGGGTTTGCCTTAAAGTGGTTAACTATTCTGAAAGCTTTAGCCACATCTTTAGTCCCTAATGCCTTTTGCAGCTCAAAGTTGTTGTAATCTTTACTTATCCCAATATTCTTCTCAACATGTGTTGGAGTAATATGGTTTTCGCCTTTTGGCATTAGCATTGCCAGTTTGTCCAGCTCATTAGATATCTTACTAAGATCGTTTCCGAGGAATTCAGCCAGCAACAGCGCAGCGTTATTATCGATAGATATTTTTTTGCTGCGTAGTGTTCTGGTTGCCCATGCCGGAATCTCATTCTCATATAGTGAGTTTGAGATAAATATCTCGCCACATTTGGCAATGCTTTTATATAATTTTCTGTTAGCAGGTAACGATCCGTACTTGTAGTTTATAACAAGTATGGTAGATTCAAGAGGGTTGTCGGTATATGCTACCAACTCCTCTATCTTCTTCATATCCTGTGCCTCTTTAAGAATAATAAGCTGATGAGCAGACATCATAGGAAACTGCTTAGCCGTAAGAATAAGGTTGTTTACATCGGTATCTTTACCATATAAAACGTGCTGATTAAAACCTTGCTCTTCCGGCTTAAGTACCGATGACATTATATATTTGGTTACAACATCTATAAAATAGGCCTCATCGCCCATAAACAGATATACCGGTTTATACTGTCTGCTCTTAAGTGCTTTTCCTAAAGCGTCGTAGGTTATTGTTCCCTGCTTTTTCTTTGCCATAATTTAGTCAAATACAAGATGTTTAACCGAGTGCGATCCTTTTCTAAGGTCTTTCAGTGCCTCTATACCAATCTTTATATGATCTTCAACAAACTTCTGAGTAATCTTACTATCGCTCTCTTCTGTTTTTATACCTGTTGATATCATAGGCTGATCAGAAACAAGCAGCAGTGCACCCGATGGAATCTCATTACAGAATCCGACTGTAAATATAGTAGCTGTCTCCATATCTATAGCCATTGAACGTGTTTTTTGCAGGTACTTTTTAAAACGTTCGTCATATTCCCACACACGTTTGTTTGTTGTATATACTGTTCCTGTCCAGTACTCTCTTTCGTGATTTTTAATAGCTGTTGATACAGAGCGCTGAAGCATAAATGCAGGCAGGGCAGGTACCTCTGCCGGAAGGTAGTCATTTGATGTACCTTCTGATCGTATTGCTGCAATAGGCAATATAAGGTCGCCAAGCATGTTTTTCTTTTTAAGACCTCCACACTTTCCTAAGAATAGTACAGCTTTTGGTTTTATTGCGCTAAGCAGATCCATTATTGTAGCAGCATTCGGGCTACCCATACCAAAGTTTATCATTGTAATGTCATCTGCTGTTGCACATGGCATATTTCTGTCGTCGCCTGTTATTGGTACATTGTGCCACTCGGCAAATAATTCCAGATAGTAACTAAAGTTTGTAAGTAGTATATATTGTCCAAATTTATCTAGCTCTTGTCCTGTATATCTGTATAACCAGTTCTTTACTATATCTTCTTTTGTCTTCATATGTAATAATCTCCTTTCAAATTGTAATATGTAACCAGCATATTTAATTGCTCTCTTGTATGGCAAATTTTATTATGCTTTGTTTCATAAACTCTCCTATATAGTTAGTAATAAAATATAAAATTGAGCAAAGCTATATCACTTTTATCAGATATACAAAAAAACTTATAAACAACATTATTGGTCATTTTTTACTTTCTTTGAATCATAAACAACAATATATGACTCAGCTGAATCTTCCGCCATATAATTATAAAACAAAAACCGAGGATGGTAAAAACTATATCTGGGATATAATAAGAAAGCAGTTTCTGGTTTTAACGCCAGAGGAGCATGTGCGCCAGTGTTTTCTGAATTATATGATAATGTATCTGGGCTATCCGCAGGGGTTAACGGCAGTTGAGTACCCGTTAAAGTTTAACGGTATGAACCGCAGGGGCGATATTGTTGTGTTCTCAAAGCAGCGTAATCCGGCACTTATTGTTGAGTGTAAAGCGCCGGGTGTAAAGATAACCAATGCTGTTTTTGAGCAGATAGCACGTTATAATATGATTCTTAAGGTTGAGTATCTTGTTGTAACCAATGGTCTGAACCATTATGCCTGCAAGGTTGATTTTGATAATAAGAGTTATAACTTCATCAGGGAGATACCTCACTATAAATCGTTATAGTTATCGCGGAAATATTGTAGTGTATACTCGTCTTTATATCCGGATGCGGTCTTTATCCACGCTATTTTTTTTCCTGTAATTTCAAATCCTACACTTTTAAACAGATTCAGGCTTGCCTCATTATCGTGAGTTATTGTGCAGTATACCTGGTTAAGGAGTAGTGTGTTAAAGCAGTAGTTAAGCAGTAGTTTTAACGACTCTTTTGCATAGCCTTTTTTGCGGTTGTTTGTGTTGTTTATTACAACACCTATTCCTGCTCTGTTGTGGTACGGATCAAACTCAAATATATCTATTGCACCAACTGGTTCTGATGTTTCTGTGCACTCAATAATAAAACGTGCCTGTTTATTTGTATATACATCAAGATGTGCTGTCTGAAGATACTCGCGTAATGTATACCTTGAGAATGGAACCAGTGTGTTTCCGAATTCCCATATATCTGGGTTGTTTTCCAGTGCATATATAAAGTCTATATCTTCCGGTTCCGGTGCTCGTAGTACTATTTTTTCAGACCGTATGTTTGTCATTGCAGGCATTGTTAAAATAAAAATGGTCATCGCTATTTACCGATGACCATTTAAATATATAAAATTAATCTTAGAATATCTTTCCAATAAGGTCAACAACTCTGTTTGAGTATCCCCACTCGTTATCGTACCATGAAAGTACTTTAACCATTTTACCAATAACCATTGTGCTTTTAGCATCAAATATTGATGAGTGTGGGTTGTGTACAATATCAATTGATACAAGTGGCTCCTCAGTGTACTCAAGAATACCTTTCATTGGTCCTTCAGCAGCAGCTTTAACAGCAGCGTTTATCTCCTCTGCAGTAGCCTCTTTATTAAGATTTACAACAAGGTCAACAAGCGATCCTGTTGGAGTAGGAACGCGAACAGCCATACCGTCAATTTTTCCTTTAAGTTCAGGAATAACTTTTCCTACAGCTTTAGCAGCACCTGTTGTAGTAGGGATTTGCGATACAGCAGCAGTACGTGCTCTACGTAAATCTTTGTGAGGTGCGTCAAGGATCATCTGATCGTTAGTGTATGAGTGTACAGTGTTCATGAAACCTGATGCTACACCAAAGTTATCGTTAAGAATCTTAACAACGGGTGCAAGGCAGTTAGTTGTACATGATGCGTTTGATACACATGTAAACTCATTTGATATTTCATCGTCGTTTACACCAAGAACAATCATCTTGTCAATCTCATCCTTTGCAGGAACTGTAAGGATAACCTTTTTTGCTCCGTTCTTAAGGTGATCGCCATAACCTCCCTTTTCGCTCTCTCTTACTGTAAAAACACCTGTTGATTCAATAACAACATCAGGAGCCTCTACCCATGGAATAGATACAGGACTGCGCTCAGCACTAACTCTGATAGGTGTACCATTTACAATAATACTATCATCGTTGTGTGATACCTCACCATTAAAACGTCCCTGCGTTGAGTCGTACTTAAGCAGGTGTGCTAATGTTTTTGTATCAGTAAGATCATTAATTCCAATGATCTCTAACTCTGGTCTCTCCAAAGCGATTTTTAGTACATTTCGCCCGATTCTTCCAAAACCATTGATAGCAACTTTTATCTTGGCCATTTTATATTATGTTTTATCGTTACTAATATTGTAAAAGTAAAGTCCAAAATTAGATATTAATAATGAATTAGCAAAGCACTTAATATGTTTTGAAACTTAGCCTGAACCTTTTCTGTGTTGTTTTGGGGTTATTACCGTTTAGGATGCCCAAAAACTCTGTTGTAAACATGCTTTGCCGGATAAATTATATTTACATTTTCATAGGCAGGGTTATTGTGAATTTTGTCCATACCCCTTTTTTTGATTTATAGTTTATTTTAGCCCCAATCAGTCCTGCATTTCCTTTGGCAATACATAGTCCTAAACCTAACCCGGTTTGTATATCGTTATTAACTCTTTTTCCTTGAGAGAAAGGTTCAAATATAGTGTGATATAGCCCCGGAGATATTCCAATACCTGTATCGCGTACCTGAATAATCATATTGCCGTGTTTTACATGGGCTGATAGTACAACTTTTCCTCTCTCTGTAAATTTAAGAGCATTGTCAACTACAGCAATCACAATCTTCTTTAGCCTTATTCTATCGCTCTGTATTACCGATTCATCGTCCTGCAAGAGTTCGTTAAGAATAAACTTAACATTATCGTTTTTGTGAGATTTTAATTTCTCTGTATATATCTCTCTTAGCAGGGAGGTTACAAAGAAGTTGTTCTTTAGTACCTCAAAAGAGTCGGTATTTAACCTTGATATCTCCATTATATCATCAACAGTGCTTAACAGCTTAAAACTACTATCAACAATAACATCTATATACTTTTTGCGCATCTTTTCAGATACGTCGCTTTTTTGTAGCATTCTTGAGAACCCTACTATACCGTTCATTGGGGTGCGTATCTCATGCGACATGTTTGAAAGAAACTCTGATTTAAGTCTGTTGCTCTCCTCTGCTTTTTCTTTGGCTTTGCGTAATGACAGGTTAGACTCAATAAGTTTTTTTGTGTGTCTGGTAATCTCTCTGTTGAGGTTATCTACATATTTTACTTGCAGCGGAATCCATCTGCCAATAAGTAATACAACAATTACAATACCCGATATTACATTAATTAATTTAGGTATTAATGCTATGTGGGGAAACGATAAGAAGTTTAAAACCTTTGCTATATTAAAGGTGTTGCGGGCAAACCAAAGACCAAAGAAGATACTGTCAAACAGTAATCCGAATGATGCCAGAGCAAGTATTGCAAGTAGTATTGATAATTGCGAATTGTCTTTACGCAGGTTATATGATCTTCGTAAAAAATATATTAATACTCCGCCCCATACAATTACCAAAGCTATATAAGAACTCAGTGTAAGATATTCGAAAAATTTCATAGATAACTTTTAGTGTTACAAATTACATCCCAAATAATAGCGACTATGTTGTGTTTTGTTCTGTTCATAATCAATACTAGCGTAGTATCTAAATTTAGTTAATTAGATTCAGAAATTCCACTTTTATTGATGAACAAACTGTGGTAAAATGATGTGTTTTTTGAAAATGGATAACGTTTTTTTTTGGAATTTGGCAGAACAAAAGCTAACTTAAAACCACAAATTAGCGATATGCATCTGGATTTTTTAGGATTTTTACATAGCAGGACTAACACAATAAAGTTTATTGAGAAAGATACGCCACATTGGTTGATCAATGAACTTTTAAAGGCCGCATGTGCAGGACAAACCCCTGACATTAATAACAATCTTAATTATTTGGTTATAACCAAAGAGCAGGCAAAGAGTGATATTGCGCATCTTTTTGCAAATAAGGATATCATTACCAGTCCTGCTACATTAATTGTTATTTGCGAGAGATATCAGACCACGCGAGATGTTTTACAGCCATTAGTTATTGCATCAACACAGAATATGTTGCTTGCTGCAGAAGCTTTAGAACTTGGTTCGTTTTGGCATACTGATATACTGAGTAGCGCAGATGGCAATGAGTTTATGAACCGTATAGGAGCAGACAAAAACATGATTCCGCTTACAGCAGTATCTGTTGGTTACAAGTTAAAGGCTGAGGATTATAACTGTTCTTTAATAAAAGACAATATTGTGTGGAGTTAACATTTTTTTGGTATAAATATTGATCGGTTTGTTATATTCTGTAATAGTATAGAACTTATTGCTGAGGTTCTTGTTACAGTAGTTTTAAACTTTAAAACACCTAAATGTATGAAAACAATATTATTCCCGACAAAATTTTCTAAAGCCTCAAGAAAGGCAATACTAGACTTTCTGAGAGCTTTGTTTGATAAGACAGACGAGAAGATAAATCTTGTACTGTTAAATACTTACAACAGACCTACTACCGGACAGAGTGTAATGTTGCATATAACAGATATTCTTGAGGAGAATGCAATAAATGATTTGGAGTACGAGAAGAAGATAATAACAGAAGAGTTTGGAGAAGACAAGATAGAGGTTACATATTATGCGCGTCAGGGCAAACCTTACAGAATTATTGACAGGTTATCTAAGCGTATAGATTTTGATCTGTTGGTTCTGGGTATTAGCGGATCGAATATTCTTAAGGAGATGATTATTGGCAATACCGCTGCTGATATTGTTGCCAATACGCAGATACCTACGTTGCTTATTCCTGAACATATTGAGTTCTCGTTGCCTAAAAAGGTGGCTATTGCTGCAGACCTTACGAGTATGGATAATTGTAAGTCGATAGCTAAGATGATGGATATTGTAAACCTGTTTGGCTCAGAGCTGGTGGTTGTAAATGTTTGCGACCCGGATGGTTGCGATGTTGATTTTAAGGAGAAGTTCAGAAATAAGTTTAACAGAGAGTTTGAGTATTACTGTATTGAGAATAAGGATATTCTGAAAGGCATAACCAGATATGTTGATGAGAACAGTGTGGATATGCTTGCTATTGTTGATAGTAAAGAGGATACCGTATATAAACTGTATAGTGAGAATGTATCTAAGAAGCTTACATCAATGGCTAAGTATCCGTTTATAGTAATACACGACTGTTTTGTATAGTATAGTTTAGTGTGAGGATTACCTAGGGAGCATTTTACTGCTCCCCGAGTGGTGATCTGAAATCACACCCCTCTCTGAATCTGCTACAGCCATAGGCTGTTTTTCCTTTTAATATGGTTCCTTCTCCACACTTAGGACATTTATCACCAGCTTTTATCTCCGGTTTCTTTTTGGTTTTTACAGGCTCAAACTCAACTGTAAAGTTATCTGTAAGCTTAAGTATGCCTGATTGTTTCTCTTGGTTAATAACAAAACCACTTATTTTAGCACTTTTCTTTTTGGTTATAAGTGTAGATATCTGTTTGTCGGTAAGTTTTTTTCCGTGTTGTTCAAAATCTATTCTGAAATCGCACCCCTCTTTAAACCTGTTGCAGCCAAAAGCACTTTTACCCTTTAGTATTTTACCCTGATTACATTTTGGACATGTGATATCTTTACTTTCGGTACTCTTCTTTTTTTCTGTACTTTTTGTTTTTGCTGCTTCTTCCTCAAAGGTAACACCTCTTGAGTTATCGCGCTTAACCTCTACCACCAGATCGTAAATCATCTTCTTCATCTCATCAACAAAGGTTTTTGCATCGTACTCACCTTTCTCAATAAGTCTAAGGTTGCGTTCCCACATACCTGTAAGCTCAACTGATTTTAGCAGATCGTTCTTAATGGTTTTTATAAGGCCTATTCCGGTTTGTGTTGGCAGAATATTCTTTTTCTGTCTCTTTATATACTTGCGTTTAAACAGTGTCTCTATAATATTTGCTCTGGTAGATGGTCTTCCAATACCATTCTCCTTCATTGCGTCACTAAGCTCTTCGTCGTCTACACTCTTTCCGGCAGTCTCCATTGCACGCAGAAGTGTAGCCTCTGTGTGTAACTTAGGTGGCTGAGTCTGTTTCTCAAGCAGACTTGGTTCATGTGGTCCCGATTCACCTTTCTCAAACTGAGGCATTATCTGACCTGTTCCGTCGTCAGAAGAGTTATCTCTTTTGGGATATAATATGCGCCAACCATCCTCTACAATTACTTTTCCTGTAGCTTTAAACTCGTATTCATCAACCTTACCCATAACTGTTGTATTAGATACAATACAGTCTGGTGAAAAGGCTGCAATAAAGCGTCTGGTTATTGTGTCGTAAACACGCAACTCCTCCTGTCTTAAACCACCTCCTGGTGCTACTCCGGTAGGTATTATGGCATGGTGATCGGTAACTTTTTTATCGTCAAATACCTTCTTGCTTTTCTTTATCTTCTCTTTTAGCAGAGGTTCAACAAACTCCTTGTATTGCGATAGCTTTGATAATACGCCACCAATCTTCGGGTACATATCGTTCGGAAGAAATGTGGTATCAACACGAGGATATGTTACAAGTTTCTTCTCATACAGACTCTGTATATACTTAAGAGTCTCTTCGGCAGTATAACCAAGTTTTTTGTTACACTCCACCTGCAGTGCAGTAAGGTCAAAAAGCTTTGGAGGAGCCTCTTTACCTTTCTTTTTGGTGTATGAGGTTATTGTGAACGGTGCCTCTTTAATCTTTTCAAGTACAACATTGGCATCCTCAACAGTTTTGAATCGTCCTTTTGTTGAGTTAAAGAGTACATCCTTATATTTTGTCTTTATCTCCCAATATTTTGTGGGTACAAAGTTCTCTATTTCGTAGAATCTGTTTACAACAATTGCAAGGGTAGGGGTCTGAACCCTTCCTATTGACAATACACCTTTGCCATTTGCATATTTAAGAGTGTATAATCTGCTGGCATTCATTCCTAAAAGCCAGTCGCCTATTGCACGTGCATTTCCTGCCGCATATAGCAGATTGTAATCATCGGCATCTTTCAGGCTTTCAAATCCCTCTTTTATTGCCTCTTCGGTAAGCGATGATATCCATAGTCGTTTAACAGGTTTTTTGCATCCTGCTTTAGCAAGTACCCACCGCTGAATAAGCTCTCCCTCAATTCCGGCATCACCACAGTTTATTACCTCATCGCATTTATCAACAAGGCTCTTAATTGTATTAAACTGCTTCTCAACGCCATTATTGGTTATGAGTTTTATACCAAACTTAGGAGGTATCATTGGTAATGTATCCAACTTCCACCATTTCCATTGCTGGGTATAATCATCAGGTGTTTTAAGGGTACACAGGTGCCCGAATGTCCAGGTAACCTGATATCCGTTTCCTTCAAAATATCCGTCTCTGCGCGATGTGGCTTTCAGTATTGATGCAATCTCTTTTGCAACACTGGGTTTCTCTGCTATACAAACTCTCAATTGTCAATAGTTTTAGTAGAGAAATATATAAAAAATATCAATCTCTCTAAAAATAAGATATCAACAGGACTACTCATCAAGTCCCGGAAACTTCTCTTTACCATACTCCTGATACTTGCCAGATCTTTTCCAACGTCTGTGAGACCACAGATAATATTCAGGTTTAGCATTAATAACAGATTCAACTGTTTTCATATACTTTATTGTTATCTCGCCTAAGCCTGTCTCTCTTGGATTATCCAGAAGTTTTGTAACCTCTAGTGTGTAGTAACCTCTTTTTACCTTTTGTACATTAAAGTAGATAAGAGGCAGATCGTATTTTTTTGAGTATGCTTCCGGGCCGTGCAGACAAGGAGTAATCTGGTTCAGAAATTTCATCCAGATAGCGTAATCAAGCTTTCCCGGATTCTGATCGGCAGCCATAATGAACATTGCAGGTCTCTCTCTCTCTGCCGAGAATGCCTCTTTTGTATCTTTAACAGAAACAAGCTGCATACCACCTTTTGCTCTGATCTTTTTCATGTAGTCTTCTACATATTTGTTGCTCATAGGCATATACAGAGATATACACTGATGCTGAAACTGTGTTGCCACAGATGAAATTCCCCACTCCCAGTTTCCGTAATGGCTGGCAAGTGCTATTAGGTTCTGTCCTGATTTATAGTATTCATCCAATATCTCGGGGTTGGTAACCTTGTATCGTTTATGAAGTTGTTTTGTGCTCATTCCATACCCCTTTACACTCTCAACAATATTGTCGGCAAGATGACGATAGTACTGTCTGACTATTGTTTTAACCTCTTGCTTGTTTTTATCAGGGAATGATCTCTCTATATTCTGAGTAACAACGCCTTTTCTGTAACCAAACAGATGATATATCAGCACAAATATAAAATCAGAAAACAGGTATATAAACCAGAATGGTGTGATTATCATTAATGTTCTGAATAATCTGAATAACAAGTATGAAATATATTGCATGTGTCTAATAATTTATTTTAATCTGCCACAAAACTACTATTAATTCCTTATTGCGGATTATAGTTTTTGAAACATTTTATCTTAATAGTTTCTTAAGGTTAGTTTTAACCGACAAAAAAGGTATATTCGCCGATTATTGATAAATATAAATAGCAGTAAGAATTAATTTTACGCTAGAAATCAAAAAAATACAATATTATGGAAAAGAGTTGCAATAATAAGAGCTGGATGGGGATCGGTTTTATAATAGCCGGGCTTGCACTCATCCTTTATAAATTAAATGTTATACCTTACGAAGTAAGTTACTATATATTCCGCTGGCAGATGATCTTAATCGGTATTGGTCTGTTGATTCTGTTAACTAACAGAAACAAAACAGGAGGTATTATTATGATTGGTATTGGATCTCTTTTATACTTCCCGGATGTGTTTCATTTTAATTACGAATTACGCCGCTTATTCTGGCCAAGTATTTTGGTTGTTGTTGGTATAGCGCTGCTGTTTAAACAGAAGAGAATAAGACGGGAGTTTACTGGTTGCCACAGTAAATCAAAAAAAAAGAGCAACGACAACTTCGTAGATGAACTTGTAATATTTAGTGGCGGTGAGAGACAGATTACGTCGCAAAGCCTGGAAGGAGGAAAGGTGTTTGCTACATTTGGCGGAACTGAACTTAATCTGCTTAATGCAACGCCTGCTACAAGACCATGTGTGTTTGATATTGCTGCAATATTCGGAGGAGTAAACTTTGTGGTGCCAAAAGACTGGACTGTTAAGATAGAGCTTGTATCTATATTCGGAGGATTTTCGGATAAGAGACATATTGATGCTCAACCGGCAGAGAACAATAATGTGATTGTTATAAAAGGTTTTGTACTGTTTGGCGGTGGCGAAATACGATCTAAAAGAAGCAGACATTGATTACTGAAAATCCAATATTCAAAAACAAGCAGAGTATAATTATCTATCTGGCATTCTGGATGGTGTTTGGTACTCTGCATGTTAGTTTATTGCTGAATTATACTCCGTTGTCGGTAGGAAAGGCAGTAATGGATTCTGTTGTATATAACGGACTGTTTGCAATACTTGGTTTGGGAATATGGTTTCCTGTTATACATACAACAAACCATAAATCGGATTTTGTTAGTTTACTTATACACCATATTTCTGCGGCACTTATAATACAGTTTATATGGCTTGCAATTGGTTTAGGTATAACCATATTGATATATGGAGAGCCTGAATATTACAGAGATTATCTTGTTGAGCCAATGCCATGGCGACTTGGTATGGGAACCCTTTACTATTTTGTTATAGCTATGATATACCACATGGCAATTAATAACAGTAAGTTGCAAGAGCGATCAATGGCAGAGGTGAAGCTTAAGAAACTTGTTAAGGAGACCGAACTTAATATGCTTAAGTGGCAGCTTAATCCGCATTTTCTGTTTAATAGTCTGAACTCAATTAGTTCACTTACAATTACGCATCCTGAGAAGGCTCATGAGATGATAATACTACTATCCGATTTTCTGAGGTATTCGCTTGCGCATAACAAAGATGAAAAGACATCGTTAAAGAGCGAGATAGAGAATATAAAGTCGTATCTTGAGATTGAGCAGGTAAGATTTGGAGATAAACTTATATGCAACTTTGAGTATAATAGTGATATTGAAAATATGCTTATTCCGAATTTGATATTACAACCTCTGTATGAGAATGCTATTAAATATGGAGTTCAGGACTCTATTGAGGCAACGGCAATTAATACTACTATTGATAAAGAGGAGAACAGTCTGGTTATTACTATAACAAATAGTTGTAACGACACTGTTTATGTAAAAAAGGGTAGTGGTGTTGGTTTAAGGAATATTGAGGAGCGGTTAGCCCTGATATATGGAAACAGAGCACATTTTTCCAGATTAAAACAAGATGATAACTTTATTGTAAAGCTTAAAATTCCGCAGTAGAAAGTGTATAGGTTGACAGACTTAAACATAATATATATTTAAAAAGACCTTTAAAAGAAAACAAAACATATGGAAACAATAAAGGCATTAATTATTGAAGATGAAAAACCAGCAAGAGATCTGCTGAATAATTATATATCTAACCACCAACAGATAGAGGTGATTGGAGAGATTGATAATGGATTTGATGCCGTTAAGCTTATAAATGAGCATAATCCTGATTTAATATTTCTTGATATTCAAATACCAAAGCTAACCGGACTTGAGGTGCTGGAGCTTGTAGAGAATATGCCATGTGTAATATTTACCACAGCATATAATGAGTATGCAATAAAAGCGTTTGAGATAAATGCTGTTGATTATCTTCTTAAACCATACTCGCGTAAAAGATTTGCTGAGGCAATAGAGAAAGCATCAGTACGTTTAGCAAAAGGTGAGAAGGGTGAGAATGAGAAGAAGCTGTTAGAAACTACAAACGCTACAGAAGAGGAGTTTCTTCAGCGTGTGGTGATAAAAGACAGATCAAAGATTAATGTTGTTGCAACAACAGAGATAAAATATATTAAGGCAGAGGACGATTATGTTATGATACATTCAGAGAAGGGTAATTTTCTGAAACAGAAAACCATGAAGTTCTTTGAGAGTTCTCTTGATCCAAAACAGTTTGTGAGGATTCACAGATCGTATATTGTGAATATTAATATTATATCATCGCTACAGTTATATGAGAAAGATTCATATGTTGTGAAGACTACCGATGGCGATACGCTTAAGGTGAGTAAAACAGGATTAAAGAAAATAAAACAGCAGCTTGATATGTAAGCTGCTGCACAATGTTTTTATAATGAATAGAGGCCGGGAATTTTCTCGGCTTCTTTGTATCTGTCTATAATTGCCTGCGAACTTTTCATAACCTCAACAATACTTATGCTGGCATATTTACCATTTTTAGAAAGAGCTGTTCTTACCTGTGCCTTAGGATTAATAACCAGTGCCAGAACTTTACTTATATGATCCTGATCATTTGGCACAATAAATTTAAACATATATTTACCCGGCCACTTCTGTTTGTTTAGTTTCTCCTGAAGACTTATGTAATCGTCCTCAGTTTTTCTTGTTAAACTCATATTATATATTCTCTTTTTTCTTTACTCTCTTTTCCGGAACAGGGTCATATCCGTGTGTTCCCCACGGGTGGCATCTTGATACCCTCCTGATAGTAAGCCAAAGCCCAACTATTGGACCACGTTTTTTCAACGCCTCAACAGCATATGCTGAGCATGTAGGTATATGCCTGCACGATGATGGTGTGAATGGCGATATAAGATTCCTGTATATCCATAAAGGAATCATCAGTATGAAAACAAAAAAACGCGATATGTATCTAAATACTACTCTCAAAATTCGCCACTAAATTCAACAAAATTACGATCTGTCTCATAAAGCTGTATCAGCAGGTCGTGTTTCTTATCAATCTGTTCACGCAACAACCTCCATATTGCAATGGCTATATTCTCTGCTGTTGGGTTAAGATCTTTAAAATCTTCTATATCAACATACAGGTTTTTATGGTCGTATCTGTCAATTACAAATTCATCAATAATACCTTTCAGGTGATTCATATTCATAACCATTCCTGTTTCGGCATCAACTTCGCCTTTTACCTTAACAATGAGCTCGTAATTGTGTCCGTGGTAATTTGTATTATTGCAAACCCCAAATACCTTTCTGTTCTTATCCTCGCTCCAATTCGGATTATTTAATCTGTGAGTAGCATTAAAATGTGCTTTCCTGCAAACCGTCAACTTCATAAATTACACAATAATTATAAATTGTGCGCAAGTTAGTAATTATATTACTTATATGATAAAACAGCATTATTAAATGGTGCAAGCGACTATTTTTTACACTAAAGGTTTAAAATAAGACGTAAAAATAGTGCAGTTTTTATGTTTTATTCTATTTTTGTTACTGTAAACAAAATTAAACCAAAATGAATTTAAGTGTATTTGTAAACATTACACGATGGATATTTAAAATCCTGTACATAATCTTATGGATTTTATTTGCGATAATGTCCGTCGCGTTTGTCCTCTCAATTTTTAAACCCGACTTAATGGCCGATTCGGTTGTATTCCTTCCTGTTGAGCTTACAATTGAGAACATCTCATTTGTTGCAGAAGATCATGCAGGCAAATTAGCTGCATATATTGAAGGAGCACACGGAAATATTGGGTTTTTAGAAACAATTCCTATGGTAGGATATCTGGGTTATATACTCGCTTTAATGCAGATTCTTGCTGTTTTGTATGTGTTCAGATTTATTATCAGACTTATTAAATCTGTAGCAGAAAAAAATCCATTCTCTGTTCGTAATTTTAAAGGGCTGAGAAATATTGCTGTTATATATATAAGTTTAACAACCATGTCGTGGTTATTTAACATGTGGGGTGAACACTATGTGCAAAGTAGGCTGATATTTGATGCAGCTTCTGGTGTTTCGGCTGACTTTAGCCTTACCGGTCACCTGCTTGGACTTCCCGGATTATTAATTGAGCCAATGTTTCTGCTTATTATAGCATTGGTATTTAAGTACGGAGCCGAGTTGAAAGAAGAACAGGATAGTTTCATTTAAACAGTTATTACGATGCCCATTGTTGTTAATTTAGATGTAATGCTAGCTAAGAGAAAAATGACTCTTACAAAGCTGTCAGAGAAGATAGGGATTTCAATAGTTAACCTTTCTATTCTGAAAAAAGGTAAAGCAAAAGGTGTTAGATTTTCCACACTATCATCAATTTGTAGAGAACTGGATTGCCAGCCGGCAGATATTCTCGAATACATTAACGAAGAAGAGTAGATAATCATAATATTGTTCCGAAGCTGATATCCGGCTTCGGAACTCAAATAACAACTCTCACATATACTTCCTGTTGCAATCAGTTTGCAAAAAAAATACTCATATTTATATTTAAACTACAGTTAAGGTAAAACTGTATTTTACCGATTTAACGTGATAAATTGGTAGTTCAACGAAAAAATTTCTGATTGATATAATAATTGATGATACTTGTTTCAGATCAATAAATATGTGTTATGAAACTGATATTACTAATTATTATTCTGCTGTTTATTGTTTTCTACAATTGGATATTGTTTTTATAAGCTGAATAGTTATTGATAGAATATGTACAACAGATCTCTATTAAGAAACGAAGCATGAGAAAGATCATTCACACATACGAGGATGATTATAATTCGGAGTTCCATCTGGCAAATAAAAAACAATTATAAACAGATGAAGTAAAAAACAATTATAAATATATGAAAGCCCTATAAACAGGCGTTATCAACCAGTTTTTATACGAATGGTAAAAAAATTAAAATAAAACATTAAACTATTTACGTGTTTATAAATCAAAGGAGATACAATAACACAGATTTGATTTATTTATTTAATGTTTAAATTATGAAATTATCATTCAGAAAACTCCTTATTGTAACACTATTTGCAGGGGTTTCAGCATTCGGATATTCACAGGCAAATCAGAATATGCCAATAGATCCGAATATAAGACATGGTGTTCTTCCTAACGGGATGAAATACTATATTAAACACAACAGTAAGCCGGAAAAGACTGCCGATTTTTATATAGCAAATGCTGTAGGTTCGCTACAGGAAGATGATAATCAGCATGGTCTTGCTCACTTTCTTGAGCATATGGCATTTAACGGAACAAAAAACTTTCCGGAGAAATCGTTATTTACATTTCTTGAGGGAATAGGAGCATCGTTTGGAGGAAATATAAATGCATATACTTATTACGATGAGACTGTATATAACCTTAAAGAGATTCCTCTTTTAAGAGAGACAATAATTGACTCATGTATACTTGTTCTTAACGATTGGTCAAGCTATATTACTCTTGCAGATAAAGAGATTGATAGCGAGCGTGGTGTTATTCATGAAGAGTACAGAACCAGAATGGGTGGCGGACGCAGAGCTATGATTGAGGCTAATGCAATACTGTTTAAAGACTCTAAGTATGGTAAGAGAACAGTTATTGGAGATCTTGAAGTAATAGATAACTTTCCGTATGAGCGTATCAAGACACTATACAAAGATTGGTATCGTCCCGATCTTCAGGCAGTAATTATTGTTGGAGATATTGATGTTGATCAGGTAGAGAAGAAGGTTAAAGATATTCTGGGCAAGATTCCTGCAAGAACAAATGTAAAAGAGCGTATTGTAGATCCAATACCTGAGAATATTGAGCCGCGATTTGCAATTGTTAAAGACCCTGAAGCTGTTTCAACACAGGTTAATATAACAATAAAGCATCCACGTATTCCACGCGAGTACAGAAATTCACCAGCAATGTTGGTACAGAACTTTGTTGCAGCGTTATACTCACAGATGATAAATGAGAGATTTAACGAGATTGTACAGAATGGTAATCCTCCATTTGTTTATGGAGCGTCAAATTTCGGACATACATTCCTGCCAATTGATGCTGTTACATTCCGTTCGGCAGCAAAAGGTAATGGTGTTATGACAGCATATAATGCTCTTCTTACAGAGTTGGAGAGAGTTAAGCGTTACGGGTTTACCACATCTGAATTTGAGAGAGCAAAAACAAGCCTGCTTAACAGATATGAGAAAGCTTACAATGAGCGCAACAACATGACTCATGAGGATATTGTAACAGAGATTGTTCGTCATTTCCTTGAGAATGTTCCAATGCCGGGTATGGAGGCTGAATATAAGATGGCTCAGCAGATATTAGGAATGGTTACTGTAGATCAGTTTAATCAGGCAATTAAAGGATGGTTTACAGATAAGAATATTCTTGTATCTGTTACAGGTCCAGACAAAGGAATAGATTACCCTACAGAGGCTGAGTTGTTAGAGGCTCTTAAGGCTTCAAGAGAGGCTAAAGTAGATGCATATAAAGACGACTTTGTGGTAGAACCACTTGTAGCAACAGTTCCAAAAGGATCAAAGGTTGTTAAAGAGGAGTTTGATAAGTCGTTTGGAACAACAAAATGGACACTTGCAAATGGCGTTAAGGTTATTATTAAGCAGACAGATTTCAAGAAAGATGAGATTAATATGTCAGCAACAAGTAAAGGAGGATTATCTCTTGTTCCAACAAAAGATATTATATCTGGTGAGTTTGCCACAACAGTTGTAGAGATGAGCGGACTTGGTAAATTTGATCCGGTTAACCTTAAGAAACAACTTACCGGAAAAACAGTACGTGTTAGCCCTGTTATAAATACATATAGCGAAGGCTTCTCAGGTGTATCATCGGTAAAAGATTTTGAGGCAATGCTACAGCTTGTATACCTTAACTTTACAGCACCACGTTTTGATGAGGAGAAGTTTAACACATTCATGGGACGTGTTGAGGCATATATGGCAAATCAGTCAAAAGATCCAAACGCAAACTTCCGCGACTCTATACAGGTTGTAATGAACAGCCGTAGCGATCGTCGTCCGGTAGTAAATGCTGCAGCACTTAAGCATGTAGACTTTAATGCAGCTAAGAGTATATTTGCAGATCGTTTTGCAAATGCAGGAGACTTTACATTTACATTTGTTGGAAATATAGATCCTGCTAAGACCAAATCTTTAATAGAGTCGTACCTTGGAGCGTTGCCTAATACAGGACGTAAAGAGAGCTGGAAAGATGATAACGTAAAATATCCGTCAAAGAATATCAGAAAGACATTTGATTTTAAGATGGAAACTCCAAAAACAGCATTAAGAGTATCGTATGCTGCACCATATAAATATAATTTAAGAAATAATCTTTCGCTTCGTCTGTTTGCATATCTTCTTGATATAAGATATACACAGTCAATAAGAGAAGAGAGTGGTGGAGCTTATACTGTTGGTGTATGGTCAGAGAATGATATAATTCCATCGCCTGAATTTAAGCTTAATGTACAGTTTGATACTGATCCGGAGAAAGCAGAGGATATGATAAAAATTGTACACAAAGAGATTGCTAAGATACTTGCAGAGGGACCAACACAAGAGGATATGGATAAAACCATAGAGTACTTTGCAAAGCAGTATAATGAGGCTACAAAAAAGAATGCATTCTGGATAAGCTCAATTAATAGTAAAGAGAAATACAATTACGATGCTATTACAGATGATGCTTTTCTTAAAGAGCTAAAAGCAATGACTCCTAAGAAATTGAAAAAGAATCTTAAGAAGTTATTCAAGAAATCTAACAAAATAGAGATTCTTATGAATCCACAGCAATAGATTAATATCTAGTTTTTTAGTTTGGTTTATTGGGGTTGCCATTTTGGTAGCCCCTTTTTTTGTGTAAAGGCAAAATAAACCATAGATATAAATATTAAAAGGGTAGACAAAAAAGCCCCGATTGTATATTGTTTTTTTGTAAATTACTAATTGTTACTATGTTCGTGAAGTAAGTTTGATAGTATGAAGAAGAGATATATAGTATTAATGCACATTATAATATGGCTGTTGCTCTTTATAATTGCAAACAACTTTATTATTACACTTGGCGAGGTATTGAACAGACCACAGAGTAATCTGGATATAAAAACATATGTAAAAACATTTAGCACAACACTGGGCTTTGTAATACCATTCTATACCGGATATATAGTAACATCACTATATCAAAGAAAGATAAAGAAGAATATACTGTTTTTAGCCGTGCTTGCCATATGTATTGTAATGCCAATAGTACTATATTTAGTAGCATTCGGGACATTTATAGGTCTTATTGATAACATAGTTTATATGATATCGTTTCAGGCCATTTTCTTTATTATTGGAGTAAGTTTCAGAAGCCTGTTTGGTTGGATTGAGCAGAGTAAACTGAATGCCAAACTAAAGGAAGAGAACCTTAAAAGCGAACTAACACTGTTGCGCTCGCAACTTAATCCTCATTTCCTGTTTAACACCCTAAATAATATAGATACACTTATAAGGTTTGACCAAAATAAAGCATCTGATGCACTCATTAAGCTATCATCAATAATGAGATATATGTTGTATCAGAATAAAACAGAGATGGTATTATTAGAGAAGGAGCTTAGCTACATAAAAAACTATATTGAGTTAGAGAGACTGAGATTTAAAAATCCGGATTTCCTGAACCTTAGTATAGATGGAGATTACGAAAATATCAGGATACACTCTATGCTGTTTGTACCATTTGTAGAGAATGCATTTAAACACTCCGTTGATTCAGACATAGAGGCGGGTATTACAATAAGCTTTAGTTGTAAGAGTAACAGAATTGTATTCAGTTGCCGGAACATTTATAGTGCAGATGAATCAGATAAAGATAATACGCATGGAATAGGTTTGGCAACAGTAAAAAGAAGATTACAACTTATGTATCCTGACAGACACCGGCTGAGAATAACTACAAACCATAATGAATTTATTGTTACACTTGAAATAGATACCTGTAATGATTAACTGTATTGTAATAGAAGATGAACCTCTTGCACGCAGAAAGATAACTGAATATATAGGCATGATAGATTATCTTAACCTGCTTGATACATTTGATAATGCAATTAGTGCAATAAGCTTTCTGAATAAAAACAGAGTAGATCTTATATTTCTTGATATAAGAATGAAAAGGTTAACAGGAATTCAGCTATTAGAATCAATAGATGTAAAACCAGCTGTAATTATAACAACTGCATATGATGAATATGCTATAAAGGGTTATGAGCTTGATGTGGTAGACTATATATTAAAACCATTCTCAATAGAGAGGTTTGTGAAAGCTGTAGATAAGGCATATAAATACATTGATAAGACAAATAGTACTCAGCAAACCGATTTTATATTCGTTAAAACGGAGTACAGAACAGAGCGAATTGATATTAATAATATACTCTATATACAGGGAATGAAAGATTACCTTATGATCTGTACTACCAGCAAGAAGATAATGACTTTGATGTCGTTTAAAAACATAATTAAACTTCTGCCAGACAATATATTTACCAGAGTACACAACTCATACATAGTTGCAATACCCAAAATAGATAGTATTGAGAGAAACAGGATAAATATAGGAGATGCAGTTATACCAATATCAAACAGCTATAGAGACGACTTTATAAACAAGATAAAACACTAACAAATTATTAAATGTATTGCATGTATTTGTCACATTGAGCGAAGTCGAAATGTGTTGTTCGCGACCTTTGTTCGGATTGATATTTAGGTAGATAACTAAGGTATTATAAAAATATGAAACGAAGCATGAGAAAAAGTTTTTACACACACGGAGATGATTATGAAATGCGAGTTCCATATGACAAATGAAAAAACAATTATAATCAGATGAACTATTATGATTAAGCTATAAACACACATTTAAATTATTAAATGTATTGCATGTATTTGTCACATTGAGCGAAGTCGAAATGTGTTGTTCACGACTTCCGTTCAGATTGACATTTAAGTGGATAACTAAAAATATAATAAACATATGAAACGAAGCATTAGAAAGAATTTTCACACACACGAGAAACGAGCATAAGAAAGACTTTGCTAGTACACAAAGACAATCTTAATGCGAGTTCTATCTGGCAATAAAAAAATAATTATAACAGATAAATGATTATAAATGAGAGTTCCATATGACAAATGGAAAAACAATTATAATAAGATGAACTATTATGATTAAGCTATAAACACACATTTAAATTATTAAATGTATTGCATGTATTTGTCACATTGAGCGAAGTCGAAATGTGTTGTTAGCGACTTCCGTTCAGATTGACATTTAAGTGGATAACTAAGATATTATAAATATATGAAACGAAGCATGAGTAAGAGCTTTTCTCACACACGGGAATGACTAAATTATGCGAGTTCCATATGACCTTTAAAAAGAAAAAATATGCATATGAAATTAAGAATTATTTTTGCCATGGTAGCGATGTGCCTGATTTTTGGTTGCACATCAGATAAAGCCGACAGAGAGTATACTGCTCTTATTAGTGAGTTTGACAAAAAGGTTGAAGAACTTAAAGAGAAGTATAAAACAGCCACAACAGATGAGGAGAAAAATGCACTAAGAACCCAGTTGCCCGATTTTGATGGGCATGCAAATAAGATTATTAAATTGATAGAGGCTAATCCAGAGAATGATTTTGTAGCTGATGCATGGGTAAGATTGTACAATTTTACATGGTATAATCCGGCAAGCGATGTATCAGATAAAGCTCTGAATACAATTATTAGCAGCTATATTGAGAGCGAAAAGCTGGTAGATTTAAACGTATTTGCTCTGTGTAAAGACAACAATAAAAAGTGCGATGAGTTGATAGATAAAATTCTGGAAAAGAATAAAAACAGAGAGATTAAAGGAATGGCTATGCTTGTAAAAGCAGACAGACTAAAAAACGATAAGGATAGCAAACTTAAGATATATAAGCAGATATTAAGCGATTATAGCGATATCTCAATAAACTATGCCTCAGATAAAGAGAAGACAAAACTATCAGAGCTTGCAAATAATGCTATTTCGGCATTAACAGAGTTTAGTGTAGGAAGTCAGATACCGGATGTTACATGTGCAGACCTTGATGGTAACGCAGACAGATTGAGTAACTATAAAGGTAACGTGATAGTTCTTGATGCATGGGCAACATGGTGTGGCCCGTGTGTAAAGATGATACCCCATGAGGTTGAGATGGTACACAGATTAAAAGATAAACCATTTAAGTTTATCAGTTTAAGTATGGATAATAGTCCTGAGATAGTAAAAGCATTTATAAAAAAGAGACCTATGCCATGGATTCATTGGTATAGCGGGCCAAAAGGAGATTTGGCAAAACGATTGAATATTACTCAGTATCCAACAATAATAATAATTGATAAAAAAGGTGTTATCAGACACAGGTTCAACGGTGCAATAGCCGGAGATAAGTTTGATGAAATTATAAATGATCTTGTCGAAGAGAAGGTTGTTCTATAAGTTAAGTTATTAGTAGAACTCTTCTGAGATTATTTGCAGGAGCTGCCAGTTTGGTAGCTCCTTTTTTGTATTACAGTGTCATTTTGTCTGTGTAGAAGCTGTTTTGTAAGACATTTTGACACTGTTTATATATTGGTATCTGATTTGATCTGTTTGCTAACGAAACAGGAGAATGAGCAAAGTGTTTTTCTCGTACCGGAATTATTAAATTTATTGCATGTACTTGTCACATTGAGCGAAGTCGAAATGTGTTGTTCGTAACTCCTGTTTGGATTGATATTTAGGTGATAACTAAAATATTATAAGCATATGAAACGAAGCATGAGTAAGGGCTTTTCTCACACGCGGAGATGATTATTATGCGGAGTTCCATCTTACAAATGAAGAAACAATTATAAACGGAAGAACTATTATGATTAAGCAATAAAGATACATTTAAATTATAAAATATATTGCATGTATTTGTCACATTGAGCGAAGTCGAAATGTGTTGTTCGCAACTTCCGTTCGGGTTGACATTTAGGTGGATAACTAAAATATTATAAACAAATGAAACGAAGCATGATATAGAGTTTTTCTCACACACGGAGATGATTATTATGCGGAGTTCCATCTGGCAAATGAAAAAACAATTATAAAAATATGAAATTAGATCAATTTACAATTAAAGCACAAGAGGTACTGCAAAAGAGTTTTGAGATTGCAGGAGGCAACCAACAGCAAATTGTAGAACCAATACATATATTAAAAGCTTTAACTACCAGAAGCGAGAGCATTGTTGAGTTTATTTTTTCAAAGATTGGAGTAAATACATCTCACATTGTCTCACTTACCGATAAAGAGATTGAGCATCTGCCAAAGGTATCAGGTGGCGAGCCTGTATTGTCGCACGATGCATCAAAGGCTATGCAGCAAGCTGTAAAGCAGGCTGAGAAGATGGATGATAAATATGTATCGGTAGAGCACATGCTTGTTGGTATTGTAAAAGAGTCGTCTCCGGCATCGCGAATACTTAAAGATGCCGGAATAAACGAAAAAGAGCTGCTAGCGGCAATAAATGATTTGCGTAAAGGAGCTAAGATAGATAACCCATCAGCAGAGGATACATTCGATTCACTTAACCGTTTTGCAATTAACCTTAACAAACAGGCATCGGATGGTAAACTGGACCCTGTAATTGGACGCGATGAGGAGATAAGACGTGTATTACAGATATTATCTAGACGCACCAAGAATAATCCGGTGCTTATAGGAGAGCCTGGTGTTGGTAAAACAGCCATTGCAGAAGGAATTGCCCATAGAGTAGTAAACGGTGATGTGCCAGAGAATCTTAAAAGTAAACAGATATTCTCACTTGATATGGGGGCACTTATTGCCGGAGCAAAATATAAAGGAGAGTTCGAAGAGCGACTTAAAGCGGTTGTTAATGAGGTTATAAAATCAGACGGAGAGGTTGTGTTGTTTATTGACGAGATACATACCCTTGTTGGTGCAGGAAAAGGCGAAGGAGCTATGGATGCAGCAAACATTCTGAAACCCGCTCTTGCACGCGGTGAGCTCAGAGCAATTGGAGCAACAACACTTAATGAGTATCAGAAATATTTTGAGAAGGATAAAGCACTTGAACGCCGGTTTCAGAAGGTTACAGTTGATGAACCTGATACATTGAGCGCAATATCTATACTTAGAGGATTAAAAGAGCGGTATGAGACACACCATAAAGTGCGCATAAAAGATGAGGCGATAATATCGGCTGTAGAGCTATCGCAACGATATATTACAGAGCGATTTTTACCCGATAAAGCTATTGACCTGATAGATGAGGCTGCATCTAAACTGCGTATGGAGATAAACTCGGTACCGGAAGAGATAGATGAGTTGAACCGAAAAATTACTCAGCTTGAGATTGAGAAAGAGGCAATTAAACGAGAGCGCGATAATGCAAAGCAGAGTCAGTTATCAAAAGAGTTGGCAGAACTTACATCGCAACGCGATGAGCTGATGGCTAAATGGCGTAATGAGAAGGATGTAGTTGATACAATACAGCAGAGCAAACAGCAGATAGAGGAGCTTAAGACAGAGGCAGAGCAGGCAGAACGTAATGGCGATTACGAACGTGTTGCAGAGATACGATATGGTAAACTTAAGGAGCTTGAACAGGCGGTAGAGAGCGCAAAAGCTGAACTTGCAAATATGCAGGCAACAAGTGCAATGATAAAAGAGGAGGTAGACTCAGACGATATAGCTGAAGTTGTAGCACGATGGACAGGTATTCCGGTATCAAAAATGATGCAGACAGAGAGAGCAAAACTGCTTAATCTGGAGAATGAACTGCACAAACGTGTTGTTGGTCAGCAAGAGGCTATAGAGGCAGTAGCAAATGCTGTAAGACGTAGCAGGGCAGGGGTACAGGATGCAAGAAAACCAATAGGATCGTTTATATTCTTAGGAACAACGGGTGTTGGAAAAACAGAGCTTGCAAAATCATTAGCCGATTTTCTGTTTGATGATGAATCGCACATGGTACGTATAGATATGTCGGAATATCAGGAGAAACACTCAGTATCCAGACTTATAGGAGCACCTCCGGGATATGTTGGATACGATGAAGGAGGTCAGCTTACAGAGAGCGTAAGGCGTAAACCATACTCTGTGATACTGCTTGATGAGATAGAGAAGGCGCATCCGGATGTTTTTAATATACTGCTTCAGGTACTTGACGATGGTATACTTACCGATAATAAAGGGCGAACAGTAGATTTTAAGAATACCATAATTATAATGACCTCTAATATAGGTTCGGAGTATATTAATGAGCAGCTTAAGAGTGCCAATGAGAGTAACTTCAGAGCGTTGTACGATAAAACATCAGAGATGGTATTTGATAAACTTAAGAGCACCATGCGTCCGGAGTTTCTTAACCGTGTTGATGAGATTGTGATGTTTACACCTCTTGACAGTAGTCAGATAAAAGAGATTGTTGAGTTGCAGTTTAACATTATAGCAAAACGTCTGGCTGGTAATGGAGTTGAGCTGAAGATAACAGATGATGCATTAGAGTGGTTAGGTAACAATAGTTTCGATCCTCAATATGGAGCAAGACCAATTAAGAGGGCTGTACAGAGATATATACTTAATGAATTATCTACAAAGATATTGGCAAATGAGATTGATAAGGACAAACCTGTTACAATAACTGTAGCAGAAGAGAATCTCAGGTTCGAAAATTAACATAATAGATTAGTTAACAATTATATGATTCAGAAGCTGTTTGAATTTGTTTTTGGAATTTTTATCAATGCAAATTGGAGCATAATAAGGCAAATTTTATGCGAATGGTGGCTCCGTTTAAATGAAATTTAACGAAATTAGGCTTAATATTTCCATATAAAAAAACTGAAGGATAAGTTTTAAACAGCTTCTTAGATTAGCACCCTGTTTCAGAGTGTTGTAAAAAGGCTTACATCCAGAATAGAATTAACATAAACTAAAGGTGTTTGCAACATTACTTTGGTGTGAAATTAGGTTTCATACTAAGAAACTCCCAAGCAAACTGCTCAGTTACTCAATTGGTTTAAATAAATTGTGTTTTAAGCTCTAATTTTGTATTTTTGTTACAAATACTAAATATAAAATGGTTTTAGAGATACGATTAAATAACTTTTATTCAATAAAAGACGAGATAATTTTAGACCTGAGGGCTGGAAATATTCAAACCAAGCAAGCCAAGGAACTAGACACAAACGTTTTTGAATGGAGTGATGAAAAGATATTGAAAACAGTTGCTATATATGGTGCAAATGCATCAGGAAAAAGCAATGTGGTAAAAGCCATAAGATTTTGTTGTAAAATGATTTTTGAATCTCATCTTTACAATGAAAATACAATTTTTGACTTCGAGCCATTCAAGTTTGATAAAAGTCAAAAAGAAAGCACATTCTTTATTAGATTTGTATCAAATGATATTGAATATGAGTACTCATTTTCATTGACCAAAACAGAGATTACAAAAGAGACGCTTTATTATTACCCAAACAATCGCAGGGCAAAAGTATTTGAAAGAGACGAATCGTTAAGCTCTCAGAAACGTGATAAATATTCATTTACAAAAGTTATTAAGCGACCATTGGACGTTGCACAGAACACGTCAAATAAGACTCTATATATTTCCAGAGCAAGTCAAATGGACAGGGAACTTGGAAAAGAAATTTTTAACTACTTCAGTAACAAGTTTGTTCTTGGATACATGGGATTTAACACCAAAACAATAATTTCTCAACTTGCTAATAACAAAGAGTTTCTATTAAGAGCGATGCAAATTGCAGACAGTGATATTGTCGGTCTGGATTATAAAAAGGAGAGTAGTTCGTTAGATAAATCGGGTGGTGATTCAATAAAGATAATAAGTTATCATAAATCCGCACCTGACATTCCGTTTGACTTCGATAAGGAAGAATCTGACGGAACGAGGAAGTTGTTTTTTGCAATGCTTAATATACTCGACATCATTAAAAATGACAAAATTTTACTGGTAGATGAGATTGAAACAAGTCTTCATACAAGTATAATCGAGTTTATAATTCAATTGTTTAATATGAGTAATAAATCACAGCTAATTTACACGACTCATAATACAAACTTATTGGATTTAAAGAAAACCAGAAAAGACCAGATTTACTTTGTTAATAAATCGCAATCAGGCGATACAGAGTTGTATTCGTTGTTTGATTTTAAGGATTTTAGAGAGAACATGGATGCCGAGAAAGGTTACCTTCAAGGCAGATTTGATGCTATACCATTCATAGATTTATCGCAATCCTTTATAAACGAAATAAAGAATGGGTAGAGCGAAACGACAACCAAAGGTTAGGCAAATAAATCCTACATTCTATGTCTTCTGTGAAGGAGAAACTGAGAAAGAGTATATTAACTATCTGCGGAGTAGGTATCGTATTCCAATTGAGATTAAGTCGAAAATATCAGGAAGTAAAATATCACAACGATTTGTATCGGGTTATCTGAGTGACAAGATTTTTACAAAAAATGATAAGGTTTTTCTTTTTTACGATGAAGACGTTTCTGAAATAATTGATAAACTCAAATCAATAAAAGACAGCAATCTATTACTTACTAATCCTTGCATTGAGCTATGGTTTATACTTCATAAGCAGGATTTAAGAAAGCGGGTATCTTCTGAAGACTGTGTCCGACTTCTTAAAACGCATTGGAAAGATTATAAAAAAAGTTTGCTGACTGATAAACAAAAGAACGAGCTTGATAATGGTCGAAATATAGCCATTGATAGAGCCAAAGAATTAAAACAAAACACAAATCCATCGACAAACGTTTATGAGTTTATTGAGGAACTTGAAGAAATTGTAAAACAGAAAAGTACGAAAACCTGACAGACGATCATAAAACATAACTCTCTGCCGTATGCACAACACAGAGTTGCGTTTCATAGTCCAAACGCTATAAGATGCAAGCTTTTTTTTGTGATATATTTTAACATATCAGTAAGGCATAAAAAAAACAGGCAGAATACCGTCCCGGTGTCTGCCTGTTTTACGATAAGATATAACTAAATCCTACCTATGGCATTAACTTATTTAACTTTTTGTAATAATCCCCATAATTTCAAGTAACTGCGATTTTTTATCAAATGCTATCTTCGCAATCTCTGATATCTCACGACATGTTACTGTTAACTCATCTACCATATCGTTACGTTTAATGGTAGCACTCTCTGCTTCACTCTTCTCTTTCAACTTCTCAGCTTTAAGCTCAGACAGAGTATTAAGTCTGTTTAACCTTGCATTTATATCTTCAGCGCTATAATTGAATCTTTTTAGTTTGTCAAGAGCACCTTCAATATTTAATATATTGTGATACATCTTAGTCAAAGAATCAAACCATTTATCGTAAGGACTAATTCTTATAAAAGGAGGTACAATCAGAGATAGTTTATCGTCACTGGCAAATGCCAATGAACAGATCTTTTTATCATTTGAAAAATCTGTATCAATTTCGTCTCTCAGTTTTATGAAATTTTGTGTGGCAAAGAATTTCTCTTTGTTCTCCTTTTCCTGATTAAGAACTGATACTACTGTATCTTCATAATGACGGGTAATATTGCTGATAACCTCAGGGGTATACCCGAACTTAATTAATGCACTTGCTATTTCAGGAACTGTAAGGCTTTTTACAATTGTTCCGTACTTTTCCATTTGTAGGGAAATTTTTTGACTCATTACATATATGTTTAGTTCAACAATAAAATTTCTGAGTATTAACTAAATATAAGTTAAAACCTTTTTTTATTAAATACAAAATATTATTCTGATTTATAGATTTATACTGTTGCTATCTGGTAATGAATTAATCTCAGAGCAGCTGTTTTATCGGGCTTTTTACATTATTGTATTTTTCTTTATTACGGAACGTTTTTATATATCAACAGATGGTTTGAACATATTATTCGGTAGCATTACAATGTAGTTAGTTTGGCTCTATATATCACTGGTTTTGGATTACAATGCACTGTTTTGACGCAACATCTCATTCGGGAGCATTACAATGTAGTAAGTTTGGCTCTAAATATCACTGGTTATGGATTACAATGCCACTGTTTTGATGCTACATTGTCATTCGGGAGCATTACAATGTCGTTAATTTGGCTCTACATATCACTGGTTTTGCATTACAATGCCACTGTTTTGACGCTACATTGTCATTCGGGAGCATTACAATGTTGTTAGATTAGTTCTAAATATCACTTGTTTTGTATTACAATGCCACTATTTTGACGCTACATTTCATTCTGGAGCATTACAATGTTGTTAGTTTAGCTCTAAATATCACTTGTTTTGCATTACAATGCCACTATTTTGACGCTACATCTCATTCGGGAGCATTACAATGTTGTTAGTTTGGCTCTACATATCACTGGTTTTGGATTACAATGCACTGTTTTGACGCTACATATCATTCTTGAGCATTATAATGTTGTTAGTTTAGCTCTAAATATCACTGTTTTTGGATTACAATGCCACTATTTTGACGCTACATCTCATTCTGGAGCAT
Organism: Bacteroidales bacterium; assembly: GCA_025210735.1. Classification (GTDB taxonomy): domain Bacteria; phylum Bacteroidota; class Bacteroidia; order Bacteroidales; family UBA6680; genus UBA6680. The sequence goes on along the minus strand of JAOARD010000022.1, from coordinate 28,678 downwards.
TACAATATCGTTAGTTTGGCTCTACATATCACTGGTTTTGGATTACAATGATATTATTTTGACGCTACATTGTTATTTGGGAGCATTACAATGTAGTTAGTTTGGCTCTGCATATCACTGGTTTTGGATTACAATGCACTGTTTTGTGCTACATCTCATTCGGTAGCATTACAATGTTATTAGTTTGGCTCTACATATCACTGGTATGCATTATATACAACAGATAGGATATGCACACCTACAATATTTTTACAATAAGTTGGTTTATCATGACGTTGTATGCAAGCGGAAAAATACACCGTTCATATAAGAGATTAAGTGCAAACTTGGAGGAATTTATTTTGTTTTTTTTCTCGCACCCAGAATAAATTGGTAATTATATCTTGTTTTTTGAGATAATCATATATCTTAGCTACAAAATAATTTGACTGGAATGAATCGAATTAAAGAAGTGCTTGAAGAAAAAGGCATTAAACAGACTTGGTTAGCTGAGAAGTTGGGAAAGAGTTACAATATGGTGAACTCTTATGTGCAGAACAGACAGCAACCGAGACTTGAGGTGCTTTTTGAAATAGCAGAGATATTAGGAGTTAAACCAAAAGATTTATTAAAGGAAGAGTAATGACAAGTACAATACAAAGGGCTGAATTACAGGCTCAAATATGGAGGATAGCCAACGATGTGCGTGGCTCGGTAGATGGATGGGATTTTAAACAATTTGTGTTGGGAACTCTGTTTTACCGTTTTATAAGTGAGAACTTTTCTAACTATATAGAAGCAGGAGATGATAGCATCAATTACGCTTCCTTGTCTGATGATATAATAACTCCCGAAATAAAAGATGATGCCATAAAAACCAAAGGTTACTTTATTTATCCAAGCCAACTTTTTGTAAATATTGCAAAAAAAGCAAATGATAATGAAAACTTGAACACCGACTTAGCTGCAATTTTTTCAGCAATTGAAAGCTCAGCTAATGGTTATCCATCAGAGGATGACATTAAAGGATTGTTTGCAGATTTTGATACAACCAGTAATCGTCTTGGTAATACAGTTGAAAATAAAAATAGTCGACTAGCCGCTGTTATAAAAGGTGTAGCAGTATTAAAGCTTGAGGGTAAATTCGAAGATAATAAGATAGACTTCTTCGGTGATGCCTACGAGTTTCTTATCTCAAACTATGCTGCTAATGCAGGGAAATCGGGCGGTGAGTTTTTCACCCCTCAAAGTGTATCTAAGCTTATTGCTCAACTTGCCATGCACAAGCAAACCAGCGTAAACAAAATATACGACCCTGCTGCCGGTTCTGGATCACTGCTTTTGCAAGCTAAAAAACATTTCGACAACCACATTATTGAAGATGGTTTCTTTGGACAAGAGATTAACCACACTACTTACAATTTGGCTCGAATGAACATGTTTTTGCATAACATCAATTACGACAAGTTTCATATTTCATTGGGCAATACATTAACAGATCCACAATTAAAAGACGATAAACCATTTGATGCCATTGTTTCTAATCCCCCGTATTCTGTAAAATGGATAGGTAGCGATGACCCAACGCTTATTAACGATGACCGTTTTGCACCTGCAGGTGTACTAGCTCCTAAATCGAAAGCAGATTTTGCTTTTGTACTTCATGCATTGAGCTATTTATCAAGCAAAGGACGTGCTGCTATTGTCTGTTTTCCTGGTATTTTTTACCGTGGTGGTGCAGAGCAGAAGATTAGAAAATACTTGGTAGATAATAATCACGTAGAGACCGTGATTTCATTAGCTCCAAACCTTTTCTTTGGAACTTCTATTGCTGTAAATATTTTAGTGCTTTCTAAAAGTAAAACTGATACCAAAACTCAGTTTATAGATGCCAGTGGCGAAGATTTCTTTAAGAAAGAGACAAATAACAATGTGCTAGAATCCAGACATATCGAAGAGATTATGCAGATGTTCGACACCAAAGAGGATGTAGAACACGTTGCCATTTCTATAGATAATACTACCATTGCCGAAAACGACTATAATCTTTCAGTAAGTTCTTATGTAGAGGCAAAAGATACTCGTGAGGTTATTGACATAGCAGAGCTGAATAAGGAGATTGCTGCCACAGTGAGTAAAATAACTTCGCTGCGTTCCGATATTGATAACATTGTAAAGGAGATTGAGGAATGAGTAACTATTTAGATAAATTACTTGAAGGTGTTGATATTGAATGGAAAGCACTCAGCGAGATCGCTGATATCTCGGGAGCAGGCGTTGACAAAAAAATAATTGAAACCGAAAAAACAATTACACTACTAAATTACATGGATGTCTATAGAAACCCATATTTAAATTCAAATATTCCTACAATGCAAGTTACTGCAAACAGTAGGAAGATTGAGCAATGTAATGTTTTAAAAGGTGACCTTTTTATTACTCCTAGTTCTGAAGTGAAAAATGAGATTGGTTTTTCAGCGATGGCAATTGAAGATATGCCAAATGTTGTTTATAGTTATCATATAATGAGAGTGAGATTAAAAAAATACAATCTTACTCAATCAATGTTTATGAATTATTTATTTAGGTCTAACACCTTACAGGAACAAATAAATAAACAAGCTAAAGGATTAACAAGATTTGGTTTAACTAAATCACAATGGGAGAAACTCCAAATCCCCATCCCACCACTAAAAATACAACAAGAAATAGTGCGTATTCTCGATACATTTACAGAGCTTACAGCAGAGCTTACAGCAGAGCTTACAGCTCGTAAAAAGCAGTATAGTTATTATCGTAATAACCTCTTAAGCTTTGGAGATAATGAAGTGGAGTGGAAAACCTTGGGAGAAGTTGGCGAATTTATTCGTGGAAAAAGATTTGTTAAAACAGATATGATTTCTGAAGGTATTCCTTGTATTCATTATGGTCAGATGTACACTCATTATGGTATTTGGACAGATAAAGCGAAATCTTTTGTTACAACCAAATTAGTTGAAACAAAGAAACTTCGTAGAGCTAAAAAAGGGGATGTTATTTTTGTTGCAGCTGGTGAGACAATAGAAGATATTGGAATGGCTACAGCGTGGTATGGAGATGAAGGCGTTGTTATTCACGATGCCTGTTTTTTTTACAAGTCAGATTTAAATCCTAAGTATGTTGCATATTTCACTCGTACTGACTTTTTTAGTAATCAAGTACGTAAAAGTGTATCATCTGGGAAAATTTCAGCAATTAATGCCAAAGGATTAAGCAAAGTAATCATACCAATACCTTCTTTAGATGAACAAGAACGTATAGTCTCAATCTTAGATAAATTTGACGTATTGACAGCATCAATTAGCGAGGGTTTACCTAAGGAGATTGAGTTACGAAAGAAGCAGTATGAGTATTATCGAGACAAATTATTAACCTTTCCGAAAGAAAATTAGAAGCATAAACATATGAGTCAATCATTAAAACAAATTGCGGAATCACTAAGAGATGCCCAAAATATCACAAGAGCTAAAGAAGCTCAAATTTCTGATGTAAAAGTCCAATTAATTTATGCTTTTAACGGTAATGGCAAAACACGTTTGTCACGTGAATTTAAAGAGTTGATTGCTCCAAAAGAAGAAGAAACAGAATTAAAAGCTCTTTACTATAATGCTTTTACAGAAGACCTCTTCTACTGGGATAATGATTTAGATGGTGATAATAATAGAAAGCTAATTATTCGTCCAAATAATTTTACAAATCTGGTTCTGAAAGATTTGGGACAGGAGCCAACCATTATTAAAAAGTTTCAGCACTATACAAGTGATAATTTAACACCAAAATTTAATGCAGAGTACACTGCAAAAAATGATAGAGACGAGGATGTTACAATTCCAGCATACTCAGAAGTTACTTTTTCTATTGACCGTGGTGATGATGAAAATATTCCTAATGCAAAAATCTCAAAAGGCGAAGAAAGTAATTTTATTTGGTGTGTGTTTTACAGTCTTTTGGATCAAGTAATAGAAGCGTTAAATACAGTTGAATTAGATGACCGTGCTACAGATAAATTTAATAATCTTGAATATGTCTTTATCGATGACCCTGTGAGTTCACTAGATGATAGCCATTTAATTGAATTAGCAGTGAATATTGCTGAGCTAATTAAATCAAGTAAATCTGGATTGAAGTTTATAATTACAACACATAATCCATTGTTTTTTAATGTCTTGTATAATGAGTTCAAAAAAACAAAATTTAAAAAATACCTTTTAAATAGTTTTGAAGATGGGAGCTTTAGATTAATTAATCATAATAACGACTCTCCTTTCTCTTATCATTTACATGTTTTTTCTACCCTCGTAGATACAGCAATATCAAATAATATTGAGAAATATCACTTTCATCTTCTTCGCAATGTATTAGAAAAAACGGCAACGTTTTTAAACTATGATGATTGGGGAGAATTGATTGGAAAAACACCACTTGAAGATGAAACTCCTTATGTAAAACGAATATTAAATATCACAAGTCATTCAAAGCACTCAGGAGAAGAATGGAGAATAATAGAAGAAAATGATAAACGTATTTTCAAACGTTTATTGAAGGAAATTATCCAAACTTTTAATTTTAATATTGATACCGCAAGTATAAACATATGAGTACTTATAAACCCATAATTGAATCAAATAACTTCATTGTTCTTGATAAATTCAAGAAATATAATGAGGTAAATGAACCAGCAGCAAGCTATCAAACTGAAGCTGGCTTAGAAAAAGAGTTTATAGAAGACTTGTGTAATCAAGGCTATGAACACTTGCCACAACTTACAACTCCCGAGGCAATGCTTGCAAATGTGCGTGTACAGTTACAAAACCTAAACAATACCACTTTTACCCAAAGTGAATGGACACGTTTTTTAGAAGAATACCTAGACAAGCCAAGCGACAGCATAATAGATAAAACCCGAAAGATACATGATGATTACATCTATGACTTTGTGTTTGACGATGGACATATTCAAAACATCTATCTTGTAGATAAAAAGACCATTGCTCGCAATAAAGTGCAGGTCATTTCACAATTCGAACAAACTGGCACACACGCCAATCGCTACGATGTTACCGTATTGGTTAATGGTTTGCCTTTGGTACAAATCGAACTCAAAAAACGTGGTGTAGCCATTCGTGAAGCTTTTAATCAACTACACCGCTATAGCAGAGAGAGCTTTAATAGTAGTAATTCACTCTATAAATATTTGCAGATTTTCGTTATCTCAAACGGAACAGACAGTCGCTATTTTGCCAATACCGTAAAACGAGACAAAAACAGTTTCGATTTTACGATGAACTGGGCAAAAGCAGATAATACGCTAATTAAAGACCTTAAGGATTTTACCGCTACATTTTTTCAAAAGAATACCATTTTAAATGTATTGCTTAACTATTCGGTATTTGATGTTAACAATACGCTGCTAATAATGCGTCCTTACCAAATAGCAGCTAGCGAGCGTATTTTATGGAAAATCAACAGTGCTTTTCAAGCAAAAAAATGGAGTAAACCAGAAAGCGGTGGTTTTATCTGGCATACAACAGGTTCTGGAAAAACATTAACCAGTTTTAAAGCTGCTCGTTTGGCTACTCAGCTCGATTTTATTGATAAAGTATTTTTTGTTGTTGACCGTAAAGACCTTGATTTTCAAACTATGAAGGAATATCAACGCTTTTCACCTGATAGCGTGAATGGCTCAGATAGTACCGCAGGTTTAAAACGCAATATCGAAAAAGAGGACAACAAAATTATTGTTACAACTATTCAAAAATTGAACAACCTAATGAAAGGTGAAAGCAATCTACCTATCTTTCAGAAACAAGTGGTGTTTATTTTTGATGAAGCACACCGCTCGCAATTTGGGGAGGCTCAAAGGAATCTAAAAAAGAAGTTTAAAAAATATTATCAGTTTGGTTTTACGGGAACTCCAATATTTCCTGAAAATGCTTTGGGTGCAGAAACTACATCAAGTGTTTTTGGTCGTGAACTACATTCGTATGTAATTACCGATGCTATTCGTGACGAAAAGGTTTTAAAGTTCAAAGTTGATTACAATGATGTTCGTCCTCAATTTAAAAATATAGAAAATGAAAAGGACGAGAAAAAGCTAACCGCTGCCGAAAACAAAAAAGCATTTTTACATCCTACGCGTATCAATGAAATCTCGCAATATATTCTAAATAATTTTAGGCTAAAAACACACAGATCACATGGCGGACAAAATGGCTTTAATGCTATGTTTGCTGTTAGCAGTGTAGATGCTGCCAAATGCTATTATGAAGCCATCAATAAGATACAAAAAGAAAGCGATAAGCCTCTCAAAGTAGCAACTATATTCTCTTTTGCTGCTAATGAAGAACAAAACGCAGTAGGCGAAATACCGGATGAAACCTTTGAACCTACTGCTATGGACAGCAGTGCAAAAGAATTTCTTACATCTGCCATTGGTGACTATAATGCTATGTTTGGCAGTAATTATGGTGTAGAAAGTAAAGAGTTCCAGAATTACTATCGTGACTTAGCAAAAAGAGTAAAAAACAAAGAAATTGATTTGCTTATAGTGGTAGGTATGTTCCTTACAGGTTTTGATGCTCCTACACTTAATACTCTTTTTGTAGACAAGAATCTACGTTATCATGGTCTGATGCAAGCGTTTTCTCGTACTAACCGAATATACGATGCTACCAAAACTTTTGGAAACATTGTTACATTCAGAAATCTAGAACAGTCAACTATAGATGCCATAACTCTTTTTGGAGACAGTAAAACAAAAAATGTTGTACTGGAAAAAAGCTATAAAGAGTATTTGGAAGGCTTTACTGATATAGCCACAGGTTTGGCTCGTCGTGGATATATTGAAGTTGTAAAAGAGTTAAATAAAAAATTCCCTAACCCTGATGAGATTGAAACTGAAAAGAGTAAAAAGGAGTTTGTAAAACTTTTTGGAGAATATCTACGTGTAGAAAATATCTTACAAAACTATGATGAGTTTAATCACTTAAAGGCATTGCAATCTATTGATATAAATGATACCGATGCTGTAGAAGCTTTCAAAGAAGCTCATTTTGTAACTGACGAAGAAATTGCAGAAATGCAGGAAATTGAAATGCCTGCCGAACGAACAGTTCAAAATTATCGCTCAACCTATAATGATATCCGTGATTGGCTACGACGTGAGAAAAGTGGTAGTGAAGCAGAAGAATCGGATATTGATTGGGACGATGTTGTTTTTGAGGTTGACTTGCTCAAATCGCAAGAAATAAACTTGGATTACATTCTAGAACTAGTTTTTGAACACAATAAGAAAACCAAAAACAAAGCTGATTTAATAGATGAAATTCGCCGTATTATCCGTGCAAGCATTGGCAATAGAGCAAAAGAAAGCTTGGTGGTCGATTTTATTAATAGCACTGACCTTGATACCATCGAGGATAAAACAAGTATCATTGAGGCATTTTTTAGTTTTGCTCAAGAGAAGCAGAAGGAGGAAGTGACTCATTTGATAGAAGATGAAAGTTTAAACGAGGAAGCAGCAAAACGTTATATCAAAAGCTCATTGAAACGTGAATACGCTAGTGAAAACGGTACCGAATTAAATTCGATTTTACCTAAAATGAGCCCTTTAAATCCACAATATCTAATTAGGAAGCAAAGCGTTTTTCAAAAGATTCAAGCATTTGTCGATAAATTTAAAGGTGTTGGAGATGTGATATAAAATATGATTCAAATGATGATATGCCTACCTGATTTGCCCACAGGGCATTCGGGTTTGCACTCGCTCAAAAGAACAAAATATATTTATGCTTCGTAGATATTTTTGTACGATTTGATAAAGATATTAAATAATGACTAATAGAGTGATAAACAGATATGAAAGAATAAACCCCAGCATACAACAATGGCTTATAAAACATAACTCTTTGCCGCAGGCGTAACATAGGCATACTGGGCATATACTCACCGTGTATGCCCGGTATGTGTATTAACTATAGGGTGTAAGTCCTGAACAGGCGGAGGTAAACCTAACTGTTAGCAAGTGGCAATGTGCCTCGGGGGCAATCCTACCACTGAAGAGATACGAAGTATTCACGAATTCAAAACAGAGAGATCACATATGAGTAAAGCCAGACTGCAAAACCCTGTACTTGTATAAACTAGGTTGAAATAACATTGTACTTTATAGAATAATAGTTGGATATAGACACTTACTATATTTTTACAATAAGTTGGGTTATCCTAAAAACAGAACATAATAAAAAGTAATACAACAAAGGGGTGCAAGTAATTTTATTACATTTGTTAGAACAATAAACCAGCTATATCTACTGGTTTGATAACCTGAATTGGTTGATTTATCGTGATGTTATAGGGCATTTTAAAAACCGCAAGAATCGGGTTTCATTACGTTTTGAGAATTGAGAATTTTGTCAAAACATTTAAAAGGAATTAATATGCAATTTGATTTTGACAATAAACAGAGAAAAGAAATACTCGAAATAGTATTTGAAAAGCTGGAGAACTATTATAGCTCAACACAAGATTTTAAGACCAATCCTGATTTAAATATTAATAAAATTAGAGAATCGCTTCTTTCCACAGAGTTAGTTAATGGAATCAAACCAGATAAAGCTATCCAACACGTAACAAATGGACTTGAAACCTTTAGTGTTCATACACCACATCCTAAATATTTTGGATTGTTCAATCCACGTTCTAATTATGCAGGAATTATCGCTGACCTAATCACAGCTACCTATAACCCTCAATTAGCTGCTTGGAGCCATGCCCCTTTTGCAGTTGAAGTAGAGGAGTTAATAATTAGGGAATTTGCAAATAAATTTGGATATGATAAAAATGCAGATGGTGTTTTCACAACAGGAGGAGCTGAAGCCAATCTTACAGCAATGCTCTGTGCTTTGAACCATAAATACCAAAATTTTGCTAAGGATGGAGTATTTGGTTTAGACAAAAAACCTGTTGTATTTTGTTCAGCAGAGGCTCATCACTCTATTCAAAAAGCCGCAAAAGTTGTTGGGATTGGATATAATCTTGTAAAATCAATTCCAATTACAGATGAATTAAAACTGGACACGGAGATTTTACAGCAAAAACTAAATGAACTTGACTCATCAATTTATGCGCCATTAATGATTATTGGAACTGCTGGAACTACTGGGACAGGTACAATTGACGAATTGAATCAGCTAAGTTCCATTTGCAAAAAGAACAACATTTGGTTTCATGTCGATGCAGCTTATGGAGGAGGAGCAATTTTAAGTCAGGATTTGAAGCACCAATTAATAGGTATCGAAAAGTCTGATTCTATTACTTTTGATGCTCATAAATGGATGTCGGTACCAATGGGAACAAGTATATTTTTGACATCGAGAAATGATATTCTCGGAAAAACGTTCAGAATTACAACGGAATACATGCCAAAGGAAGCTGATAAACTCACGATTACTGAACCCTTTACACATTCTATTCAATGGTCGAGAAGATTCATTGGTTTAAAAGTATATCTTTCACTACTATTTTATGGTTGGCAGGGATATGAACAAACCATAAATCATCAGGCAAAGATGGGGGAATATTTAAAAAATCAGCTGATAGAAAATGGTTGGAAAATCAAAAATAATACAGATTTGCCAGTTGTATGCTTTGTAAAATCTGAATTTGAAACAGATTCAAATTTCCCGAAAGAAATATTGGATAAGGTTTTAGCAAAAGGTAAATCATGGTTATCTGTTTATCCTATAAAAGGCATTCCTTGTTTTAGAGCTTGTATTACAAATTATAATACCACTGAAAAGGAAATTGATGAATTGGTTGATGAACTAAATGATGAAGTAACAGCCTATGTTGGACAATAAAACATACCAATATAATAAAATTGCAGAGGCTATTGCTTTTATAGATGATAACCATAAAGGACAGCCATCTTTAGACGCAATAGCTGAGCATGTTAACTTAAGTCCTTTTCATTTTCAGCGTCTATTCAAGGAATGGGTAGGAATTAGTCCAAAAAAATACTTGAAATTTATCAGCTCAAATTATGCAAAGAGTTTGCTAAGGAAAAAAGAAAGCAATTTATTTGACACTGCTTTTGAAATGGGTTTATCTGGAACAGGAAGGCTTCACGACATGTTTGTAACAATAGAGGGCATGACTCCTGGAGAATATAAAAACGGTGGTTCAAGCCTGATAATCAATTATAGTTTTGCAGAAACTCCTTTTGGCGAAATCATAGTAGCAGCCACCAATAAAGGAATCTGCCATATGGCATTTAGCGAGAATAATGTATTAGCATTCGAGGAGTTACAAGCTATTTTCCCGAATGCAATATTCAATCAAAAAGTAGATAAATTTCAACAAGACGCTTTGTTTATTTTCCGTAACGACTGGACTAATCTAAATGAAATAAAATTACATTTGAAAGGAACAAAATTTCAATTGAAAGTTTGGGAAGCATTGTTATCCATTCCTTATGGAAATCTCTCTACTTATGGAGAAATAGCAGAAGCGATTCAGCATCCAAAAGCATCGAGAGCAGTGGGAACTGCAATAGGAAACAATCCGATAGCATACCTGATTCCATGCCATAGAGTAATTCAAAAATCAGGAAAATTTGGAGGCTATCATTGGAATCCGACAAGAAAGAAAGCAATAATTGGTTGGGAAGCTTCAATATTGGAAAATGAATAAAAACATAAGTGGTTCAGTGGTTTATGAAACTTTAGAGCATTTAATCAGCTCCGCAAAATCTGCGATTTGACGGAGCTGTTTAATATTTTAAATTTGTGTCAAAACGCATATTTGGCTCAGTGGAAGATAGGAGAGAATGTTCTTCGTAGTACGCCTACTCTCCATAGCTGAGTCGGTATGCCCGGTATGTGTATTAATTATAGGGTGTAAGTCATGAACAGGCGGAGGTAAACCGGACTGTTAGCAAGTGGCAAGGTGCCTCTGGGCAACCCTACCACTGAAGAGATACGAAGTATTCACGGATTCAAAACAGAGAGATCAGATATGAGTAAAACCAGACTGCAAAACCCTGTATTTGTATAAATTAGGTTTAAATAGCATTGTACTTATAGAGTATTTTTACAATAAGTTGGTTTATCCTAAAAACAGAACATAATAAAAAGTAATACAACAAAGGGTAATAAGTAATTTTATTACATTTGTTAGAACAATAAACCAACTATATCTATTGGTTTAATAGACTGAACTGGTTGGTTTATCGTGGTGTTAACGGTAGTTTAAACAACTCAATATGAACGAATGGTATATTCATTTGAAATAGTCGAGCAGAAAGTTAAAGAATCAGAGTTTTTCTTAAAGAAAATGATTGAAAGTGGACAGCAATGGTTTGAGTTTTCTTGCTATTTAACAGCTTTTTTATCAGCATCTAGATCAATAACGTTTGCTCTTCAAAGATTTAAACATTTATCTGGATTTAATGAATGGTATGAAACCAAACAAGAAATATTAAAAAAGGATCCACTTGCCAAATTCTTTGTAGAACTTAGAAACGATAATGTTCATGGTGGTCCTGTTCCTATTGGAGGAGCAATGTTTTTTCATGGAAATGCAAAATATCGATTCCCAGATAGTGACTACACTGAATTTATGGATGTAGTTACAAACTGCAGAGTACAGTTTGTGAAATTACTCGAAATCGTTTACGACTGCTATATTGAACTGGGAAAGCAAATTGACCCACAACAATATTTTACAAAAGAAAATTTTACAACATTGGGCTTAGATATAGACGATGCAGAAATTAGAATATGGGGCTGGGTAATGACATCATACATTGAAGATGGAATGGATGAAGATGATAGATGGCATGAACTAAGAGGGAAAGTTGGTGAATGTGGAATAAACCACTTGTTTAAAGGTTATTTAAATAAAGTTACACCGCAACCAATTTTACCCGATAGAATCTCAGATTTTGATTATACAGATGAAGACCAAGGTTGGGATTATGTCCCTCCAGGTTTTGAAACTATCGAAGAATATCAAAACATTTTTATAAATGGAATTATGAAAAGATAAAAGCTGCCATTAACAAAATGTATATTTCATGATTGGTCTGTGAAATTTTGAAGGTTTGAGCATTTATTGAGCTCTGTCAAATCTGTGATTTGACATTTATAATTGAAAATGAAGCGTAATCAAATCGCAGATTTGACTCCTTGAGAAATTTTAATGATAATGCTTCAAAAGGCGCACGAAACATACATATGACGTTAGCAATAATGACGAAAATAGAAACGTGAATTTATAATATGAAACCGAAAATATTTCTCTCACATAATAAAAAAGATAAAGATTTTATAGTCAAAATTGCAAATGACTTAAGGAGCTGTGGTGTTGATGTCTGGTATGATGAATGGGAAATTCCACCAGGAGAATCATTAAGAAAAAAGATATTTGAAGATGGAATCTCATCGTGTGATGTTTTTTTTGTTTACTTGACACCAAATTCTATAGATTCTGTATGGGTTCAGCGAGAATTGGATTCAGCTCTTGTTCATGAAATGAGCCTAAAAGATAGTTTTTTGCTCTTATATGTTGATAATGATACTTCGAGAGATAGACTAACAATGGATTTAAAGACACTAAATATTCCAGAGTTTAATAATGAGAATTATTTAATACCTTTTGGTAAAATGTTGTCAAAAACATGGAATGTTTATTCTAACAAATTACTAAGACAACAAAACAAAGAATCCAAGATTGAAATTCTTGAATTAGAAAATAAAATTTTAAAGTTAAACCAAAATTCTACTATTGATTTTGAAAAGATTAACACACTCTTAAATTCAAAAATATTTGAAATAGATGATAGAAATGTTTCACTTTTTACTCTATTTGTTGACTTGAAATCAAAATTAGCTGATGGATGTAATGAATATCAGATAATTAAACAAGCCCAGAATTATTTAGTAATAGAAGATGAAGATTTATTTATTAACCCTCAGTATGATAAGTTTAGAGAAAACTACAACGTTTCTGATTTCACAGGAGATCTGATTATTAATGGTTTAGTAGAAATAAAAACAGACCAAGAGCTTAACCAGTTTTACTATTTAACCCGACAAGGAATAGATTTTATAAACCACATAGATTAAATCACTATTGCTAACAAAAAATATAGTGCATTTTGCAGATAGTGCAAAAATTGGAGATAGTAGAAATTAAGGTACGTAGTAGTAACTCGAAAAACTTGGGCGTTGAAGTGCGAAACGCACCATATTCAGACCGTGTGTGCCCGGCATGGGTATTAACTATAAGGTGTAAGTCCTGAACAGGCGGAGGTAAACATAACTGTTAGCAAGTGGCAAGGTGCCTCGGGACAACCCTACCACTGAAGAAATAAGAAGTATTCACGAACTCAAAACAGAGAGATCACAGATGAGTAAAGCCAGACTGCAAAATCATGTACTTATATAAATTAGGTTGAAGTAACATTGTACTTATAGAGTAATAGTTGGATATAGACATCTACAATATTTTTACAATAAGTTGTTACCCTAAAAACAGAACATAATAAAAAGTAATACAATAAAGGGTTATAAGTAATTTTATTACATTTGTTAGAACAATAAACCAACTATATCTATTGGTTTAATAGACTGAACTGGTTGGTTTATTGTGATGTTATCGATAATAGAATATGGAATGGAAATAAACGATTTTATAAAGGATATTCAAAAGTCTGAAAATGTAAGAAAACATTGTGATTTAATAGACCATTATCTTGTTTACAATTCAGACATAATACTTGATATATTCTCTAAAATTCCAAAAGATTGGGATTTTCTTCTAAAGAATTGGCAACTCCGAGCCTTATACGAAAAAATAATAAAAGCGACATGTTTTAGTTTGGGAAAGAGGTATATATTACTTGCTTCTTCTCTATACTTAAAAATCGAAAGAAAACTCGATAAATATAGAATAGGTTCATATTTAGCTTCTTGTCAAAACCCAAATGAAATAATAGAAAATCTACTAGATATAGAAGACAAACAGCTTTTGTTACTCGTTTTACATGAATTAATTTCAAGAGGAATCTCCCTTTCTGATAATAAAAATATTTCACTACTTATAGATCTTAATAATAAATCGGAATTCAAGAAATTAGAGTTATACCCTCTACCTCAGGAAATGTCAAATTCATTTCCATCCTACACAAGGGATAGTAGTTCTTCAAGCTTATCTTTTGGTTTCAGTGACGATGATATATATCAACAAATAGAAAAGGTGGCAGATATAAGATTGTCTTTTAGTCAAAATATTCAATTGGAAAATGGATTGTCACATTGGACAGATCAATCTGGAGGAATAGTAATTGGGTACAACGGACAAACTAGAGGTATTGTCACTGATATTGATATAATTACTAACATTCCAGAATTCACAGAATCAAAAAGAATTCGACTTAAGGAACTTAATACACGTAATGCATTTTGTCGTATTTTTGATGCTATTTCAAAAGGTGCCGCATATAGTTCAGGTGAATATGGAGGGGTGGGCAGATTAAAAACCTGGTCTACAATTGGTCAACTAATAGGATTATCAGACTTTAATACTAACTCTGAAGTTTCTGTATTAATGGAAGCATACAAATGGTATGAATTTAATACTGATAGTTGGTTTATTAACGAATGGTGCGATTTTGGCATCTTTTGTCGAAACAAAGATACTGGACAATTTGGATTATTAGCTGGTACTGACACTGATTAAATATCGATAACACAAGCTATACGTAAGCGGAATTTCTAGCTCATATTGAGAAATAAGAGATTAATAAACGACATTGCTGTTTGGAAGGGTAGGGTTGTAAAGCCCGCACTACGCATATTCGAGACATGTGTGCCCGGCATGTGTATTAACTATAAGGTGTAAGTCCTGAACAGGCGGAGGTAAACCTAACTGTTAGCAAGTGGCAAGGTGTTTCGGGGTATCCTAATACTTCCGGTATTTATTTAATGAAGAGCAGCAAAAAAATCGCCATGTTTATCGCTCCGCCGTATACCAACCAGTACGTACTGTGGTACATCGACATAACTCAGTAGAACTGTGAGAGGGTGGAGATACGAAAAGAATTCGTATCTTGCTCTACTCGATTAGCGGCAATACGAGGAGAGTTGATGCGTCAAAAAAAAGCAATAATCTCCTTAAATATGCGATGAATAATTCGTATATTTATCGCATAATTTAATATTATGGCAAAATATATTTATCAATATGCGAGTTGGCCTAATTTTACTTGGGATGAAAAAGAAGTTCAAAATCTTTTAGGTAAACTTCGACATCTTCAAGGTAGGATTTATGGACAAATTAGTACTTTAGGATTCACTGTAAAAGAAGAGACTATTCTTTCTACTTTAACTTTAGATGTGGTAAAATCATCTGAAATTGAAGGAGAAATATTAAACCCAGAACATGTTCGTTCTTCAATAGCAAAAAGGTTAGGAATAGAACATGTTGGTGTTGAAAACACAAGGCGAGATGTCGAAGGAGTTGTTGAAATGTTGCTTGATGCAACCCAGAAATTTAACAACGAAATTACAGAAGAAAGATTATTTGGTTGGCACTCATGTTTATTTCCAACTGGTTGGAGTGGTATGACTCAAATTGATGTTGCTAAATATCGGACTGGAGGAATGCAAATAGTCTCTGGTGCGATGGGAATGGAAAAAGTGCATTATGAGGCGCCTAAGTCAGAAAATGTTAAATCAGAAATGGACAAACTAATTGTTTGGCTAAACACCGAAGCAAAACTTGATTTAGTTGTTAAATCTGCAATAGCTCATTTCTGGTTTATTATAATTCATCCATTTGATGATGGTAATGGTAGAATATCGAGAGCTTTATCGGATTTGTTATTAGCTCGTTCAGAAAATAGTCCTTTAAGATTTTACAGTCTGTCTAATCAGTTGTTAGAAGAAAAAAAACAGTATTATTCAACTTTACAAAAAGTACAATATAGCAGTGGAGATATAACAGAATGGATAATTTGGTATTTAGAATGTCTGTACAATGCAATAAAGTCAGCTGATTTGAAAGTTCAAAACATCTTGCAAAAAGCTCTATTTTGGAACAAGCATGAAAAGACCGCAATAAATTCTCGACAAAGACTGATGATTAATAGGCTTTTTGATGGTTTTGAAGGGAAACTCAAATCTTCTAAATGGGCAAAAATGACAAAGTGTTCAAAAGATACTGCTCTAAGAGATATTAAGGATTTAATAGATAAAGAGATTCTTAAACAAGATGATTCTGGCGGACGAAGTACTAATTATGAATTAGTGCTTGATTAACGGAATGTACAGGCTCTGACACACGTTATAAAACATTGGCGGTTCGTAGGTTAGCGAAGTTTTGTAGCTTTTAGTAGGCTCCGCCAAATCTGCAATTTGACGGTTGAGTTGACGAAAAGATAGCGAAGTCAAATCGCAGATTTGGCTACTTAGAAACTTGAAAGTTCATCGCTTCTAAAACGCCTACGTTTCATACCGCCACTCGTGTGTGCCCGGTATGGTTATTAACTATAAGGTGTAAGTCCAGAACAGGCGGAGGTAAACCGAACTGTTAGCAAGTGGCAAGGTGCCTCTGGGCAACCCGATCACTGAAGGAATACTAAGTATTCACGAATTCAAAACAGAGAGATCAGATATGAGTAAAACCAGATTGCAAAAATCTGTACTTGTATAAATTATGTTGAAATAGCATTGTACTTTATAGAGTTATAGTTGGATATAGACACCTACTATATTTTTACAATAAGTTGGGTTATCCTAAAAACAGAACATAATAAAAAGTAATACAATTAAGGGTTATAAGTAATTTTATTACATTTGTTAGAACAATAAACCAGCTATATCTATCAGTTTGATAAACTGAATTGGTCGGTTTATTGTGACGTTAGCGGTCAGCTACAAGACATCACAATATGACAGATGATAAAGCATTTAAATGGATAGGATTATTAAACTTGATTATCTTGGTTTGTATCGTGATTTTCAGGCTTAGACATAATTTAACTATTTTAAGCATTTAGTATTGATTCCAAATTTGATTGGTATCTTAATATTGCACAAGATAGAGAAGCGTGAAAAAAAGATTACTGGTAAAACAAAAAAATGAATCAAACCAAACGTAAACGATAAGATTGTGAAAAACAAGTTACTTATTCTATCCTCACTGATTTTCTTCCTTTTAGTGAATACGACTTGCTTTTGGGAGGGAAAGCTTGGGATACTTGCAATGCTAGCTTTCTTGATACTTGTAATTGGATACATTGTTTTAGCAATTGGATTGTTAAGACAATTGATTCTAGCGATTAGAGAACGATTTACTAAAAAGTATCGGATTTTCACTATTGTTTTTGTGTTAAGCATCTTGATTATTACTTTACTTAAACCTTATGGATTAGTGGATTTTGATAAGTTCTCAGGACAAGACTTATTGATTGCACAAAGAGAAGGAGCTGCAAATTGTATGACAACATTCAAATTAAAAGAGAACAATAAGTTTGTCGAGAGAAGTGTTTGTTTTGGAGTTTCAGAGATAGACGGAGATTTTGAAATAATCAATGATACTATTTATTTTAGCAATGTTAATCTGCCACGAGGTGACACTTCGTATTACGATTTTGCATTGATTATGCCGTCAAGATTTGGGACAGTTAATAATAAGTTTGATTTAATTCGTTATGAGAATAAGAACGATACGATTGGACATGAACTTTGGATAATAAAGAATGAATTCAACGAAACTGAATAAAGTCGAATAGCTAACAATTTATAAAGGCAATAGCCCGTATTCAGTTCAGCGTAACTGGACAGAGAAATAACCCGCAATCGGCAACTATTCATAGCGCCAACGTGTATGCCCGGCATGAGTATTAACTATAGAGTGTAAGTCCTAAACGTGCTGAGGTAAACCGAACTGTTAGCAAGTGGCAAGGTGCCTCGGTGCAACCCTACCACTAGAATAATAGTTGGATATACAGACCTACAATATTTTTACAATAAGTTGGTTTATCCTAAAAACAGAACATAATAAAAAGTAATGCAACAAAGAGTTACAAGTAATTTTATTACATTTGTTAGAGCAATAAACCAACTACAAATATTGGTTTAATAAACTGAACTGGTTGGTTTATTATGATGTTACCTGCAAGCATAAACAACGACTATGTACATTCAAGAAATATCAATTGACATAAATACCAAAGCAGACAAAGATGAGCTTATTGACGAGTTTAGTTTACTAATGTCTTTCTATCGTGGTAGTGGACAGGCACAAGGAAGAATCGAATCTCAGTATATCGAAAATAACAAAATAGTTTGTTTGCCTTTTACACTTGAAAAACACTCACTTGACAAGAAATTCAATAACTTCTACGTAAATAGACAGAGTGAGAAAATAGAAAAGCTTTGCAATTCCAAACTAACATTTAATACAGTTGGTAAATCTTATGACAGCTATAAGACACCCTGTATATGTAAAAAGTCGGACTTCTACATCCTCATTACAAATTATGTCTCCATTGAATCTCCATTAACTTGCGGAACTTGTAATAAAGCGGTGCCACTTTACCGACTACCTGAGTACTACGACTATGGATATATGCCATTATTGAGTTGGGAAACAAATTACATTTCTTGTGACAATTTACAAATGAATTGTGAAGTTGGAGAACGTTGGGCGTTAAATCAAATGCAGGAAATAGCTTCACAACTATCAAAACAAGGACTTGAAATTTGTAGGAAAATCGAGGAATTAACTTCGATTCCAACTTTTTACTATTTGTATAATTACAAAAAGTTTAAAGGAGACCAATTGACAAGACCTTGTCCAAGTTGTGGCAATAAATGGAATTTAAATAAACAGCTACATGGATTTTATGATTTCAAATGTGATAAATGTCGATTGATTTCAACATTATCACCAAATTCGTAAAAGAATGCCAGCAGGTAACAAAAGCCATACCCAATAAGGGTTTAAGTGGTAAATTGAAAGATAATGCAAGTAATAAGAATTTGTAATAAATTGAAACGGAAGTGCTTTGAAATCCCTTACTGAGTATAGCCAAACCGTTATAGGCAAGCGTGGAGAAACACCAACTCGACACATTGATACGATAAAAGAAATTGAAATAATTATAAAAAACGAATTGATTGGACAGGTACTCCGCTGATAGGGTGGTGCAGTTTGAGGGGGATTTATTTTGTTTTTTCTCCCCGTGCAAAGACAATGAAACCCCACCGCACAAAACAGCACATTTGCAAACTGCTGCAAGCCAGTCCTGCAAACCAAAGTTTACAAAAGAGCTATTTTTAAACTACATTATCCAGCTTTACAAAATCATAAGGTCAAAAACAATTGACCGATTTCAAAATATAATTTTACATGCTTCTAATCCTATCTATAATATTATCAAGTAACATGGTTTTATATTTGGAATTATGAATCATTCCTATTTCAGTTTTTTCTTTACAGTTGGGTATATCAAAATATTTTACCCCAATATCAAAGCCTTGTTCCAGATTTGTAGGAACAATTGAATAACCAAAGCCACTTTCTACAAGACGCACCAAAGCAGAGAACTGGCTGGTTTCGTGCACTACCAGAGGCTCAATATTCTCATTTGTAAAAATATTATCAATGCTTTTATGTAAGGGAGGAGCACATATTTTTGAAAATTGTATAAACGGTTCTGTAGCTAAATCACACAAAGCAATACTTTCTTTGTTTGCTAATTCATGGTTAGCTGATATTATTATTGAGAACGAACTTTGTTCAATAGTATAGTACGATAAATCATTAACATCAAGCGGCCCTCTGATAAACCCAATATCAAGCATATTTCTTCTTAGCCCATCAATTTGCGATTCATTATTAAGTTCGTTGAGAACAAATTGTAGTTTCGGGAATGCAGATTTTAATTGTACAAAGATTGATTTAAAAACTGAAAACATTACAGCTCCAACATATCCAATTCTAACAGTACCTTCATCGTTGACTTTCATAAGCTGAATGTTTTTTTCTAACTGTAGCATTTCTGTAAATATTTTTTCTCCTTCAGCTTTTAAGAAACTACCAAAACGGGTAAGTTCAACTTTCTTATTGTTTCGTATAAAAAGAGGTACGCCTAACAGTTCTTCTAATTGCTTAATTTGTCTGCTAAGTGGTGGCTGTGAAATAAATAATTTTTCGGCAGCCCTTCCAAAGTGTAGTTCCTCAGCTAAAACCATAAAATACTTAAGATGTCTTAAATCAATCATACTCAAAAGGTATTTTCTAATACTTATAATGCATTTTCGGTATCTAAAATAAACATTTATGTTTGTTCAAAAAAATGAGTATGAACATTTCAATTATCTATTATTCAAAATCGGGAAATACAAAAACTATGGGCGAGGTTATTTCCGAGGGATGTAAAACACATAACGATGTGAATGTAAAATTAATGGCTGTTGATGCTGTTGATGATAAATTTGTACAAACTTCAGATATTGTATTGTTTGGTTCACCAACATATTGTGGAAACTGTTGCTGGCAAATAAAACAGTATCTCGATTATCATCCTAAATCTTTAATTGGAAAACTTGGAGGTGTTTTCGTGTCGCAAAACCAGCCTGGTGGCGGTGGAGCTAGTTTTGCTGCCATGTCGATGATAGCAGAGTTGTTGGTATGTGGCATGCTAGTTTATTCAAGCGGCATTACAGAAGGTGCACCTATAATACATTTTGGTGCAGTTTCCCAAAACAAGCCATTACCCAATACATTGGATTATGAAAGGTGTTGGAAATTTGGTGAACGGTTAACCCAAAAAGCTTTTGAAATATTTACAAATAAATTAAAACAAACAGATGGAAATAAACATTTATAAACTGGATGCTTTTACTGATGAGCTCTTCTTAGGAAATCAGGCAGCTGTGTGTATATTGAATGAATGGATAGATGACAATATAATGCAAAATATTGCTGCTGAAAATAATTTGGCAGAAACAGCTTTTCTTGTTCAAAGAGACAATTTGTATGAAATAAGGTGGTTTACACCATTAGTAGAAGTTGAATTATGTGGACATGCTACTCTGGCTAGTGCTTATATATTAATTCATGAACATAAAATCGCAGTTACTAAAGTACATTTTTATTCGCATCTATCAGGCGATTTGTTTGTTAACAAACTCAATAATGGTCTACTTGAGTTGGATTTTCCCACCGACCAATACCAAGAATGTAATTTACCGGAGGTAATAAAGAATGGTCTAAATATTGCACCCCAAGAATGTTACAAAGGTAAAACCGATTATCTTTTAGTTTATGAGTCACAAACGAATATTGAGACTATCATACCTGATTTTAGAGTATTGTCGAACGCTGATGGCCGAGGTGTCATTGTTACAGCGAAAGGGAAAGATTGCGATTTTGTTTCTCGGTTTTTTGCCCCTCAAAGCGGTATTGATGAAGATCCGGTTACTGGTTCTGCACATACAACTCTGACTCCATATTGGGCGAAACGCTTAAATAAAACAAAACTCGAAGCTATACAGCTATCTAAAAGATCAGGATATTTAACCTGTAACTTAAAAAAAGAAAGAACAGGAATTGCAGGGAAGGTGGTATTATATTTAAAAGGTAAAATCATAGTGAAATGAAAATACTGGCAATTGAACAAGAAATTGAAGGCAAAAACTGGAATAATGCTAAGGCGATTTTAAGGGAGGAGGCAGAACATGTGTATATATTGCAAAAGCAAGGTATTCTGCGTGAAATCCATTTTAACGAAGATAAACGTGCTGTACTAATTTTAGAATGCAAGGATAAAATTGAAGCAGATGTAATACTCAGCAAATTTCCTTTGGTTGAACATAACTATATTAAATTCGAAATAAATGAATTATTACCCTATACTGGTTTTGAACGTTTGATTGTGAAATTGTAAAACTAAGGTGACACATGATATAAGAGAATAGTGGAATTGCCCACAGTGTATTAGGGTTTTCCCGCGCACAAAAAAACAAAATAAATTCGTACTCCGTATCAAGGTCAGTACAGATTGATTAGGATTTATAAATAAAATATTACAAACTTGATATGGATTACCATTTAAGAGGAACACCAGCTTACAACAATGTATAAAAAACATAAGTGGCTCAGTGCAAATTGACAGATAAGTGCTTGAAATCACTTATGTTTCTTATACTAAACCTGTGTGGTTGACATGGGTATTAACCATAAGGTGTAAGTCCTGAGCAGGTGGAGGTAAACCTAACTGTTAGCAAGTGGCAAGGTGCCTCGGGGTATCCTGATACTTCCCGGTATTTATTTAATGAAGAGCAGCAAAAAAATCGCCATGTTTATCGCTCCCCCATATACTGGTAGGAACGTACTGTGGTACTTTGACATAACTCAGTAGAACTGTGAGAGGGTGGAGGTACGAATTCTTTTTGTATCTTGCTTTACTCGACTGGGTAGAAGTGTATGCAAACCTACAACAGAGAATATTCTAACAACAGAGATTTATGTGAGAAACAATGCAATTTGGCGATGATTAATGTATTTTTGAGTTAATATTTAAGTGAGATACTCAATGGATAATTTTGATGAATATTTAAGACAGGGAGAACCCAATAAGGCTGAAAAAGCAAAAGTTTGGAAAACTGCTATTGGTTTACAACAGGTTGATGGTTTAAAGCCTTCGGAATATTTAATAGCAACTGCTAAACAGAATATTGAAGGTGATATATCTATTGATGAGGTAAAACAAAGAATCGATAGTTATTATGAAGAAAGCCCTGTAAAAGATGCTAAAAATAGAACTGAGGAAGCTGACAAAGTTTCTGCACGAATTGCAGAAATTTTAAATGAGCAAACTTTTACATTTTCACCAGCTGAATACCTCACTATTCATCGAAGGTTGTTTCAAGATATATACAACTATGCAGGTAAAATACGAGATTATAACATAACAAAAAAAGAGTGGATATTAGACGGAGAAACTGTTTTGTATGCAAGTGCCGAGAGTTTGAAAGTAACTCTTGAATATGATTTTGAACAAGAGAAGAAGTTTAGTTACAAAGGTTTAAACCAGCGAGAAATAATAGAACATATAGCTCATTTTACAAGCTATTTATGGCAAATTCACATTTTTGGAGAAGGTAATACCAGAACAACAGCAATTTTCTTAATAAAATACCTTCGTAAGCTTGGCTTTAAAGATGTTAACAATGGATTATTTGAGAAGCATTCATTGTATTTTCGAAATGCTTTAGTTCGAGCAAACTACGAAGATTTGTCGAAAGGAATTCATAAAACAGAAAAATACCTGATTAATTTTCTTTCAAACTTAATATTAGATGAGAATCACGAGTTCAAAAACCGAGAAATGCATGTTAATTACATTGATACTGTAAAAGGCCAAGATGACACTGTAAAGTGTAGTGGTGACACTGTAAATGACACTGTATTGGGTTTAATAAAGAATAATAATAAAATTACAGCTGTAGAAATTAGCAAACACTTGAAAGTGAGTTTAAGTACAGCTAAACGCAAAATAAAATCGCTTAAAGAAAGTGGGCAAATAGAACGCATTGGAAGTGATAAAACTGGCCATTGGAGAGTTATCAAGAAATAGAAAAAACACCTGTATTCAACAATGGCTTATAAAGCATAGGCTCGCGGCAGGCGCAACACAGAGAGTAACGTTTCATAGCCCAATCGTGTGTGCCCGGCATGGGTATTAACTATAGGATGTAAGTCCTGAACAGGCGGAGGTAAACCGAACTGTTAGCAAGTGGCAAGGTGCCTCGGGACAACCCGACCACTAGATTAATAGTTGGATATACACATACAATATTTTTACAATAAGTTGGTTTATCATGATGTTACATGGCATACCTAATAATAATTCAAATTTTACTTGTATCGATGTAACTTATAAGTTACCTTTGTTGTAAATACAGAAAAGTGAAGCCAGTACGACAGATAATTACCTATAAGCATTATTTTGAGGAGTTCCTTAAGTCTCAATCAAATAAGGTTAAAGCAAAGATTTATAAGATTTTAGAACTGGTTGAGTTTCAAGAAAAAATTCCTTCTAAATACTTGAAACACATTGAAGGGACAAAAGGGCTTTATGAGACCAGGTTCTCATTAGGTAAGAATATCTGGAGAGTATTCTGCTTCTTTGACAATGGAAAGCTTGTCATACTTCTAAATGGCTTCCAAAAGAAGACTCAAAAGACGCCAAAGAAAGAAATTGACAAAGCAGTAAGACTAATGAATGAATACTTTGAGGAGGTAAAACGATGAAAAATAAAAAAGGTAATATTAAGACTTGGTCGCAAATTAAAGACGAACAATTTGGAGAAAAAGGCACTGCTGTTCGAGACGAACTTGACAGAGACTTTGAAGCGTTTAAAATTGGTATTCTACTTCGTGAGGCAAGAATGAAAAAGAACTTGACTCAAGAAGACCTTGCTAAATTGATTGAAAAAAAGCGCAGCTACATTTCTAGAGTTGAGAATGACGGAAGCAATATTACGCTGAAGACGCTATTTGACATAGTTGAGAAAGGACTTGGTGGAAAGGTTAACATATCAATCCAAATCTAAGATGCCATGTAACAATCGTTTATACCCCATTTGGGTTTGTGCAATTGGAAGCATTTCTACTTCTAAATTCAAACAGGGTATAGTGTGGCGTTGGGTGTCGTTTTGGGAGCACTTACTAAATTCACAGAAGTAATTAAAATGGATAGATTTTAAATGAAAAATATTATAATAATCTTAGTGTTAATAGTTTTGGTTTCTTGCCAAAATACAGAGTCAACAGGAAACAAAGAATATCATGATTTAATAGTAAAAATTGATTCGATTTCAGGAAACAAAAAATTTAACGGAGTTATACTTGTTACAAAAGACACAACTACAATTTATTCAAAGGCTTTTGGTTTTTCTGATTTAGAAAGCAAAACTCCATTAAATATGGAGAATCAGTTTGTAATTGGTTCAATAAGTAAACAGATAACAGCAGTCCTGATATTGAGAGAGTACGAAAAGGGGAATTTAAAGCTAAATGATAAAATCATTCAGTACTTACCTGATATAAAGCAGTCTTGGGCTAATGAGGTAACAATCCATCATTTATTAACTCATACGCACGGCATTGTAGATTTAAATAAACCATTGAAATTTGAGTTAGGTTCTCAGTTTGGTTATTCTCAGTTAGGATATGAATTATTGGCTCAAATTTTAGAAAAAGCAACAGGAAAAACATTTAATGAAATATCAACCGAACTTTTTGCTGAGTATGGATTCAAAAACAGTTATCATCCAGATAATAAAAAATATAGAGATCTTGTAAAAGGCTATGAAGAATCAGAAAACGGAGAATTGGAATATTGCACAAATAGTTTAAAAAATTACGTTCCAGCAGGTTCGTTTATTTCTAATGCAGAAGATTTGAGTAAATGGAATGTTCTGCTTTATTCTGGAAAACTGGTAAATGAAAAGACTTTGGCGTTAATGAGAACAAGGTATGCCACGAGACTTCATCCGATATTTGACAAAATAGAATATGGATATGGCTTGCTTTTTAAAGACGGAGAAAGTAATACGGAAATCGGAGCATTTGGATATTCTCCAGGTTTTGTGTCAGCTTGTTATCATTATCCGCAGACCGATATGAACTTAATTGTGCTTGAAAATACTGCAAGAGAATTGGATGATTTTAAAGAAACTTTTCGGGTACATACTGAATTGATGGAATTAATAAAAAAACTGAAGGATAAATTTTAAATAATTTCTAGATAAAATAGCATTGTAATTATAGAATAATAGTTGGATATACACACCTACTATATTTTTACAATAAGTTGGTTTATCCTAAAAACATACATGTAATAAAACACCTTAAACAAAAGGTTGCAAGTAATTTTATTACATTTGTTAGAGCAATAAACCAACTATATCTATTGGTTTGATAAACTGAACTAGTTGGTTTATCGTGATGTTGGTGGCAATGAAAATTCACAGAATGTATAAACTAATTATCCTACTCGTATTAATTATTTGGAGCTACTCCTGTACTTCAATCAAAGAAGAGTATTTTATTGGATTTGAAAAAATAGGTAAAATGAACATTGATTGTGAATTGATTCATAAAAACCATCTTTTATTAAAAGGAGATTCTGCATTTCTATATAAAGAACCATACTTTGTAGAAAATGGAGACACAATACGTTCTGCCTCTGATGGTGGTTTTTACTGTTATAGAGGTCATATAAATAAGGACAAAAATCAAACATCTCAATACCTTAGCCTGACATTAATTAATTGTGACTATTGTATTCGAGAAACATTAGTTGATTCAATAACCGGAAACGAAATATTTAAACCAGAATTTATTACCTGGACCGTCGAGATAGGAGAAAAGTTAATAATAGACAAAATTGAATATAAACATCAACAGAAAGAGCAATTCCCAATTGATTTAATGAATTCTTATAGAGTCAGTGAATTACATATTGAAGAAACTCCTGAAATTGAGCTTATTGAATAAAAACAATAAATCACTGCCACCAACAATGGCTAATAAAGCATAAGTGAGCGGACTAGTTTTTGTTGGTTCGCAACTTTGGTCACCACCGCCAAATCGTTAATTTGGCTTTTTAAAATGAAATGATAAAAACAAATACAACGTTTTGGCTCCGTGAAGTTTGAGAGTGAGTACGGTTAAATCTCACTTACGCTTCATAGCCGCGTCCGTTGATTATAAAGAAACACAGGCATAATACTGTTGGTATATGAATTTCAATACAAGATGTAAAGAGTTCTATATAATACAAAAGCCGGATTTGTATTAATCCGGCTCTGTAGTTATAATTTATTTAGGCTAATTTAGTTTAATTCAGAGTGATATTTAGCTTCTCTAAAGCAACCGATATTGGAATAGCGAAAGCAATACCATCAGTACCAATGCCAACCAATTTTTGGCTTACAATACCAACAACTAATCCTTTATTATTAATAAGTGGTCCTCCGCTGTTTCCCGGACTAACACTTACATCTGTTTGTATATACTCAATACCATTTTTAGCCTCTCTTTTACCACTGATAATACCTTTGGTAACAGTGTTTGATAAGCTGGTGGTTTCAGGAGTACCAATTGCAATAACCTCGTTACCTACCTCGTACTCTTTTGTAGCAATAGGTAAAGCTTTGTATCCGCTACCCTGAACCTTAAGCAGAGCAAGGTCAGCCTCCTCGTCGTAGTTTAGCAACTTAACAGGTAGTTCAAATCCCATCTGGAACTTGGCTTTAAGACCTTTATTGCCTTTAACCACATGGTAGTTTGTAAGTATATAACCCTCGTTGTTAATAAGAAAAGCACTACCATGTCCTTGGCTACCAATAAGTGTTACAACGGCAGGATTTACATCTTTAACCATCTTACCGTATGACTCAAACTTCTTAACTTTTGTTTTTGATAGTGTGTATTTCTTCAGTACCTCCTCTTTATAATTCTTTTCTGCATTGGAGTCAGAACTCTTTATTGCATCAATCAGAGATGTATCTTTTAGTGCTGCTGCAAAATTCTCTGTAAATGCCATATTTACACCAATAGCAAAATCACTTGATGCACCCGGCATTATTATATCTTCTGAGGTAGATACCTTTTTAAGAAGTTTCTTTGATACATTATCATAGAACTGCCACTCTACATCCATTTTAACAGAGAGATCAGCTATTTTACTAGAGTATGATAACTCAGCTTTCATCTTAATATCTTTTACAATTGCTCCTATAGAGATATCTGTCTTTTTCTCAGCTACAGACTCTTCTTCAGCTTCGTCAAACATACTGCCTTCGTCCTCAGTCTCTTCTTTGATCTCAAATCCGCAAATCTTCAGTTCATCTAAGATATTTTTCTCATATATTATTATAGGAGTTGAAGTTGTTAGGTTTAAGAACCTACCCATAACGTATAAATTGCTCCAATAGAAATCTTGTATATAATGAAGTACCTTTTCGCCCGGATCAATATCATATCTTACCTTAGCAAGATCAAAAGAGCGTTTTACCTTCTCCTTCATTCTATACCTTTTGTTCTTCATACCCCATAGAATATTTGTAAATTTCTCTTCAGGTTTAGAGTCATATTGATATACTTTGTCTTCGAAACCTGATTTGCTAAGGGTTATGGTATGTTTTGGTGTAACCTTATCAAAAGGAATTTTCAGGGAGTAATATCCATTACTATCTGTTGTTCCATGAAGCTTTCCATCTAAAAGAACTGTCAGATTACTTTCTTTGGTATATATGTAGAATCTGTGTTTTTGTGCAATAGAGTACATTGTGAATAGTATAATGCACATTGATAGTGATAATAGTTTTTTCATTGCTGTTATTTTTTTAATAAATGTTTTATCTGGTAGTTATAATACAAGAGCCGGATTTGTATTAACCCGACTCTGTAGTTATTATTTATTTGAGGTAATCTTAATTCATAGTGATATTTAGCTTCTCTAAAGCAACCGATATTGGAATAGCGAAAGCGATACCATCAGTACCAATGCCAACCAATTTTTGGCTTACAATACCAACAACTAATCCTTTATTATTAATAAGTGGTCCTCCGC
>JAOARD010000021.1 GCA_025210735.1 Bacteroidales bacterium | reverse complement strand
TTTCTTAAAATTTAGTGCAGATAACTTGAAACCAGATCTATCAAAACTTCTTACAAAAGACACGCTGTTCTGTAGTCAAAACAAAGCTGTATATCTTAAATATACAAAGGAGAATAATGTAAGACATGGGGTATTGAGTATCCTAAAGAGAGAGTCAGTAAAGAAGGATGTTGTACACATAAAGAATGTAGAGAAGTATCAATTTGATCTGCAGGTTTGGATGGAAAGATTCAGAGGTGTAGCGACTAAATATCTACACAATTACCTGTCGTGGTACCGTGAGATGGATGAGTTTGATTTCAAAATTTCTCCTGAGACAGTACTGATAAGGGCTAAGCGACCGGAGAGATACAACACCAACCATTTCCGTTGACAGAACTATGCTTCAGCAGCCGTACAATCTTTAAATAACAGTTGTCCTTTTTATTTCTGTAATATCTAAAATACTGTAACTTTGTCTCCTTATACAATAATGTAATTTGTTAATATGGATTTTAGTGAATTAGGATTGTCGAATGAGATGGTTGATAGGTTGTCTGATCTTGGAATGGAAAAGCCATTTGCGGTACAGGAGAAGATAATACCCTTGTTGTCAGAAGAAAAAGATGTTATAGGTATTGCTGATACAGGGTCGGGTAAGACAGCTGCATTTGCTATTCCTGTTATAGAAAGATTAAAGGTTAAAAGAGAGCTTAAGAACAGGCAGATTAGGGTGCTTGTAATGACCCCAACACGTGAGTTAGCGGTTCAGGTAGCGGAGGTGTTCAGGAGTTTGTCTGTAAATTTATCATATAGAGTTAAAGTGGTTGCGGCATATGGTGGAGTGTCAATTAATCCGCAAATGATGAAAATGAATGGTGCAGAGATTGTTGTTGCTACTCCTGGTAGATTGCTGGATTTGTGTATGTCTAACGCTTTATCTCTCTCGGAGGTTGAAACGTTAATTATAGATGAAGCTGACAAAATGTTATCAATGGGATTTGCGGACGACATGAATCAGATATTTGATATGTTGCCTGCAAAAAAACAAACAGCTCTGTTTTCAGCAACATTGTCAGATAAGGTGCAGGAGTTGACTAATATAGTGTTGCGAAATCCTGAGGTTGTTAAAATTGAAACAAAACCTGAAGGAAAGCCAGAGGTTGTGCAATGTGCTTATGTTGTTTCAGAGGAACAGAAAGGACCGTTTCTGAGATATTTGATAAAAAGGGAGGATATGGGCAAAGTAATAGTGTTTGTATCGTCTGGTAGAAGGGCTGATCTGGTTTCTAAAAAATTGAACAGGAACGGAATAAATGCTTTGCCATTTCATGGAGATAAAAGTCAGGGTGCCAGAACTGATGCGTTGATAAAATTTAAGAATGGCAAAGTAAATGTTTTGGTTGCTACTGATTTAGCCTCAAGAGGAATTGATATAGATGAGATGCCTTATGTGATAAATTATGAGCTACCACGCTCTCCAAAAGATTATATTCATCGTATTGGTCGTACAGCAAGAGGAGGAGCCGGGGGTAATGCAATAACCATTATTACGAGTTCTGATATGCATCATTTTAGGGTTATACAGAATAAGATAGGTAAGAGAATAGCTATGGTTGAAGCTGATGATATAGATCTGAAAGGGTATTGATAATATGTGAGCTTTCAGGGGTTAATACTGATCCCTGAAAGTTTTCTTATTTAAATATAAGTTTTACTATAATCTGTATTATAGTTGGGAATAAGGTTTTTATCAAAATACCTCCTATTAATATATAAAGAATCCATGTAATAATTTTACCGAAACTAAATCCCCAATCAGGTAAAAAAGAAAACTCTCTGCTGAAAAGGTTTCGTTGCTTGTTTACAATATCGGTAAAGAACTTTGAAGGAAGTTTGACTTCCCATTTGCCCTTTACAAGAATAGGCATAATAAAAGTATATGTTACATTATCAGGCTTGCCGATACTATAAGTTCCAAAATTGTCAAAATATAAAGATACAGTGTCCGGAGTATTCCATATGTTATTGTTTCTGTTGAATGCAAGTATAGATTCTTTAGAAAAGGATAAATCACTATTACCCTCAAGAGGTAGGTTGTATCCCTCTCTGTTTATCTCGCAGTTTACTTTGTTTCCCAATTTGTGTTTCATTTTAATCTTAGAACAGTATACTCCACCAACTGCAATATCTGTTTTCTCATCAAAAGATCCTCTGTCTGATGTGTACCATGGAGCGTAATTAGGAATAAGTCTCAACAGGAGTTTAAATTTTCCATGTCTGTAAGCATCTGTTTCCTTTCTTGCATTATATGGTTTTTTGTTGTTGTTTTTGCCTCTATATGGAGTGCATTTTACATTCACCGAGAATTGAGTTAACCAAATATCAATATTCATATTTCCGGAAGAAATTGAGGAATCTCTTTCTACTCTATAATACTTTTTTGATATAGTCATGTATGGTGAATCAAAATTGCCATTTTGCAGATTTGCAATGGCTGCTTCTTCACCTTTTTGTCCGGATTTCTTTTTGAATATTCTTGGTTGCTCTTCTATTGATACATCAATATCGGGTATATTATATGTTGCTTGATCAGGATCAAATTTAAGTTTGTTTATTTTAAAAATGCTGAATTCTTTAGCAGGATTCTTTATATAATCTTCAAGTAAGTATGTTGAGTCGCCGTACATGAAGCCATAAATATGAACCTGTGGCCCTTCAAAATTTGATATAGTCATACCTGCGGTTTTTATCTGATAATTGGGGATGTCAGGATTTGGTTTTGTATGATTCATGTTGTTTTCGAGATCTTTTCTTAATGTATTGTAGAATAGAGTCTCTTGTTCAGTATACTCGTTAGTGTTCTTTGTATAATTATTGTTGTTTTCGTGTGTTATACGCCATATTAATATAACAACAACAGCAACAAATACCATTGGTATTAAATTGCTTTTCAGGAAATTTGATTTCATCTGTTTATAATTGTTTTTTATTTGTCAGATGGAACTCGCATAATTGAGTTATCCCCGTGTGTGAATGACTCAATTATGCATTGTTTCATGTTTAGTTATCTTATTGATCGATTTTCAAGGGCAGACACTCTTTTTTTTAGTATCTCGATCTCTTTATTCAGGTCAGAGTTAGAGTGGTTTCTTTTTTTGCTAATCTTGTTAGCAATGGCTTCAAATACACCTTTGTTTTGTCGGTATATGCTAAATATTTTGTATTTCAACGATGTAAAAGAGAATATTGTACCTCCAATTCCAATTCCTGGAACAGATTCCTTTATAGCAAAATATATTGTTGAGCAAGCTATTGCAAATGCAATTATTATCTGTACTGTGTAATTTATTTTGCTTTTCATCTGTTTATTCTTTCTTTTTAATGGTCAGATGGAACTCCGCATAATAATCATTCTCGTGTGTGTGAAAATTCTTTCTCATGCTTCGTTTCATCTGTCTGTTTTTCTTTTTAATGGTCAGATGGAACTCTGCATTATAATCATTTTCGTGTGTGAAAACTCTTTCTCATGCTCGTTTCATCTGTTTATAATTGTTTTTCATTTATCAGATTATACACACGTATTCAGGTGTTTTCTTGTATGTATAAAACTTTGATCATAAAAGTTTTGTAATCTTAGCTTGTGTTTAGGATATATAAAGTAAAACTCGGGTGTTAGTTTTAAGGGGGGAGTAATACTTAATCCGGATTTACACCAACAACCTCTTTATTAACATCATTTTCTTGAGTATTATCTTTTATATTATCATATCTGAAATTATATGTATATATATTCTCTTCTTCATGATTTCCCTGAGATTGTTTTATATCCTTTCTTTCCGATATCCTGAATATCTCTTTCATACCAAAGATTAGTGCCCATATGGTTGTATTAAATGTTAGCCAATGAGAATCTTTTATGTGATTATTTAACAGAAGCCATGTTGATAGCCAGGTACCTGCAATAAGCCCCCAAAGTTTAACGCTTATAGCAGTAAATAATAATTTGTTTCCCCATTTTTTTATTATAGAATCTCCATCTTCTGAAGAAGTTTTTTGTGTAGTGTTATAATGTCTCATATTTTTTATTAAAATTCATAAAAGCCCGGATACAGAATCATATACTGTTTCCAGTTATTGTCTAGTTCGGCGTTTTTTGTTACCGCTTAGTCATGCAATAACGTTAAAATAGTAAATAGTATTATAATATTGAAACTAATAATCTCTTATTATTCTTAATTGATCACATGTTTTATCATCAGCAAAACCGTTTGGTGTAAGGCCATGTTTGAACTGGAATTCCTTTATTGCTGCAATAGTTTCCATATTAAGGTCATTGTCAATTTTACCATCATATAGATTCAAAGATTTAAGAATCGTCTGCATTTCATTTACAGATAACAGGTTTCTTGTTTGTGACATGCGTCTCTTGAAATCAGAAATCCAATTGTCTGTTGCATATCCGGGACAAGCTGGTTTTCCGAAATCGGAATGACCGTACACATTATTATAAGACAAATCTAAATCAGACAACAGACCTTTAACAAGAAACTCCAGTGCTTTTAATTGGTCGTTGTTTGGTCCGGAAACACCAAGATCATATCCTTTACCTTTAAAATTGCCTACAAGCATAATGCCTACGCTGTTTGAATTGTGATTTGTTGCATGCCAGGTAATGTCTTTAAGGCTGTTAGCTTGTATAATTGTACCGTCTTTTTCAATACCAAAGTGGTAACAGAAATGCGGACACCCTCGCTTTGAGATATGATTAGGTGAGATGTGATATTTGTTTACACCTTTAACATTACTGTTTCCAAGCTCTTGGTGTATAATGATCTTTTTTATAGAGCTGATCTCTCTCTTTTGCCACACCCTGTTCGGATGCCACGGCAATTGGTCAATTCTGTCGACTATCTTCATAATAGAATAATTAGTTTTTCATAGTTACCAGGTTTGTTGGCACTAAAATACCTTATTTCTGACTATTTACCAACGTAATTGCTTTATTATTTGAATATTGTTATACCAAATACATGTTTTACCGGACGTGTTACAGTTTGTAGGTAAATATAATTATGTAATGATTTGCTAATGAGTCTATTTGTTTATGCATTATAGATTGGTGGGATACTGTAGGTTGTTTTATTGTGTTATTTTAAACATAATGTGTAATAAAACTTTTATTTGTCATATAAATGTATTAAATTAACTATACTGTTAATGTATGGTAAAATATAAACCATTGCTTAGGTAGATAAAACTGTTTATTTGCACATCTCTTAAGCGGTGATATTGTTAAACATAAAACACGCGAAAATGAGAAAAATTAGATTTTCAGGACTAATCATAGTATTAGTCATGTTGCTAATCCCGGAAACATCTATGGCGCAAGTAAGAAGCAGAGCGGCTGAGTTACGCTCATTCTCTTCACAACGTGCTAAGGAGTATAAAGCGCGTAAGGCAGAGGCTGTAACAAGAGCAAATCAGTTAGGGATACCTCTGTTTGTGAAAACGGACAAGGTGTTTATGGAGTTACAGTACTTTGAAAGTGATATCCCAATCTATTTTCAGACGTTTAATTCAAACTCTGCAAAGACAATATCTACTAATAAGGTGTTACCAGGAGGGAGTTCTGGTTTAAATCTTGATGGCTCAGGAATTACTATTCGAGAGTGGGATGGTGGAGCTGTTCGTTTAACACATCAGGAGTTTGGAAACAGAGTTGTACAAGGCGACGGTGTAACTACAACACATTATCATGCACAACATGTTGCCGGAACTATGATAGCATCTGGTGTTAATGCTACAGCAAAAGGTATGGCTCCTGCTGCAAACCTAAGAGCTTTTGATTGGAATAGTGATGTGTCAGAAATGGCAACAGAAGCTTCAAACGGAGCATTAATGTCTAATCATTCATATGGATATATTACCGGATGGGCATGGAATGGCTTTGGATGGCAATGGTATGGTGATACAAATGTTAGTACACAAGAAGATTATAGATTCGGTTTCTATAATAGCAATACAAAAGATTATGATGTGGTAGCACATAATGCGCCGTATTACCTTATTGTTAAAGCTGCAGGAAATGACCGTGGCGATGGACCTACAAATGGACAGTATCCGCAAGACGGGCCATATGACTGTATAGGGTCTGTTGGTGTTGCAAAGAATATACTTACTGTTGGTGCTGTAAATGATATTACAGCCGGATATTCACAGCCGTCAGATGTTGTTATGAGTAGTTTTAGTTCATGGGGACCTGCAGACGATGGTAGAATTAAGCCTGATATATGTGCAAATGGAGTAAGTTTGTACTCTACAGATGATGATAATGATTCGGATTATCAGTCGTTGAGTGGAACCTCTATGGCAACACCTTCTGTTACTGGTTCACTGGCACTTTTACAGCAACATTA
Organism: Bacteroidales bacterium; assembly: GCA_025210735.1. Classification (GTDB taxonomy): domain Bacteria; phylum Bacteroidota; class Bacteroidia; order Bacteroidales; family UBA6680; genus UBA6680. Next base: position 40,210 of record JAOARD010000021.1, on the reverse strand, counting down.
TCAGGCCAAAAAAGGATCTGGTCAGTTTATGAAATCAGCTACGCTTAAAGCACTAGCAATACATACAGCAGATGAAGCTGGACCAAATGTAGGGCCTGATTATATGTTCGGTTGGGGTTTAATGAATACGCTTAAAGCTGCAAATAAGATTACAGAGGACGATAGTAATAATGTTATTGATGAGTTATCGCTTTCAAATGGACAGTCTTATACAAGAACAGTTAGCTCTGACGGAACAACTCCAATAAGAGTTACAATAGTATGGAATGATGTTCCTCCTACAAATACACCTGCAAAATCACTTGATCCTGCAGATCCTATGTTGGTAAATGATCTTGATATTACCTTAACTAAAGGAAGTGATACATTCTATCCTTGGAAGCTTGACAGAAATAACCCTTCTGCTGCTGCAACAAATAGTGGTAAAAACAGCGTTGATAATGTTGAGGTTATAGATATTCCAAATCCAACTTCAGGAAGCTATGTGATAACAGTATCACATGTTGGTACGCTTTCAGGTGGTAGTCAGGAGTTCTCAATTATATTGAGTGGTGTTTCAGCACAGGTACTGCCTGAAAAACCAACTGCAAACTTTACAGCTTCTCCAACATCTGTAACACAAGGACAAACAGTTACGTTTACGGATGCTTCAACTAATGTTCCTACTTCGTGGTCATGGACATTTACAGGAGGAGTACCTGCATCTAGTACAGATCAGAACCCTACAGTTACATATAATACTCCGGGTACATACACTGTTACGTTAAATGCAACAAATCAGTATGGAACAGGAACTGTTACAAAAACCGATTATATTACTGTATTGTCAGGAAAACCTGTTGCAGATTTCTCTGCATCATCAACAGATATTGCAGCAGGAGGAACTGTTACGTTTACAGATGCTTCAACAAACACTCCAACTTCGTGGTCATGGACATTTGCCGGAGGAACACCAGCGTCAAGTTCAGCGCAGAATCCTACAGTTACATATAGTACAGCTGGAACATATGCTGTAACACTTACTGCAACAAACTCATATGGAGATGGAACAATAACTAAAAATGGTTACATTACAGTATCAGATGCACAGTACTGCGAATCAAAGGGTGGTAATATCACATATGAGTGGATTAAGAAAGTTACTATTGGATCGTTTGTTAAGAATTCTGATGCACAAAAATATAGTGACTTTACATCTGATGTAATAACTCTTACTGAAGGACAATCTATTAATATAGAACTTGTTCCTGGTTATAAGAGTACTCAATATAATGAATATTGGAAGATATGGGTAGATCTTAATGGCGATAAGGATTTTGATGATCCGGGAGAATTGGTATATGACCATGGTAGCTCTGCTAAAAATGCAGTAACAGGTTCGTTTACTATTCCAACTTCTGCAACAGCTTCAACTACCAGATTAAGAGTAGTGATGAGTTATTATTCAATTTCTGGACCTTGTGGAACTCAAACTTATGGTGAAACAGAAGACTATAAACTGAATCTTATTGCATCAAGTTCTAACGACGAGGATAGAACTGGTCAGGGTGAGAAAGAGTTGCCAAATACTCAGGATGTAATTATTACACCAAATCCAACAAATGGAATATTTACCGTTAACACTAATGGTGGTAAAATAGATAAAGTTGTTGTTTATTCGGTTATTGGTAAGCTTGTTAAAACTATTAACACAAAAGGAGATAATGTAAATGTCGATATCTCAGGAGTTAAGAGTGGTGTTTACTATGTTAAGGTGTTTACTGTGAACGGTGAGATTATAAAAACAATAATTAAACGTTAGTAATATAATTCTGATTTCTATTAAAACAGTTCGGTATTCCGGACTGTTTTTTTATGTGGTTATTAAGTCAGCTTTCTTTTTAATATTTTGCTGTATAATATACTGTTGATTAGTTGTTTGTGACTCGTTGTGTGTCTTTGTCTGAATAGATTGTTTTATTTTAACTTATTAATATAATTACATTTACATAATAAATATGTATTATATAGTATAGGTTGTTGTTTCTACAAACGCACTGTTATCTGTTTTTGATTTTCTGAATATTCCAGATCCTTTGTTTTTTCTGACGTATATGTATTTCTACATATATTAAAATATAAATAACTGTTGATAATTTAACCAAAACATTAAAAAATATTTGATTTGTAATGAATGCTATTTTATATTTCAATCGCTAAATTATGATTTGTATATATTATTATACTCATTTACTGCTTTATAAGTAATATGTTTATTTGCCCGATACTAACTTTTAGACAGTAAAGTTTTGTTAAATTTAAAACACGTGAAAGAATGAGAAAAACTAGACTCATTGGACTAATACTAATATTAGTCTGCTCTACCATGCTTGTAAATACACAAGCACAAGTAAGAAGTCGCGTTGCAAAACTAAGATCTTTTGCAGCACAACGCACACAAGAGTATAAACAGCGTAAAGCAGAAGCGGTTCGTTTAGCAAACGAACGCAGTATACCGTTGTTTATAAAAACCAAAACAACTTTTATGGAACTGCAATATTTTGATGGTGATATGCCTGTATATTATCAGACATCAAATGCAAATGCAGCAAAAACAATCTCAACAGATAAATTACTTCCGGGTGGAAGTTCAGGACTTAATCTTGATGGATCTGGGATTACAATACGAGAATGGGATGGAGGAGCTATACGCTTAACACACCAGGAGTATGGTAATCGTGCTGTTCAGGGAGATTCTCCAAGTTCAACACACTACCATGCTGCACACGTTGCCGGAACAATGATTGCATCAGGTGTTAAAGCAGCAGCTAAAGGAATGGCACCATCTGCTAATCTGAGAGCTTTTGACTGGAATAATGATATTGCAGAGATGGCTACAGAAGCATCTAATGGCGCACTAATGTCAAACCACTCTTACGGGTACAGTGTTGGTTGGACATGGACAGGGTATAGCTGGTCATGGTATGGAAATTCAAGTATTAGTACACAGGAAGATTATAGATTCGGGCTCTATACATCTAATACTAAACAGTATGATCAGGTTGCACATGATGCTCCATATTATCTGATAGTAAAAGCAGCAGGAAACGACAGGGGTGATGGTCCTTCAGGAGGTCAATATCCAAAAGATGGTCCTTATGACTGTCTTGGACCTACAGGAGTTGCAAAGAATATACTTACAGTTGGTGCTGTAAATGATATAACAGGAGGATATACACAGGTATCTGACGTTACAATGAGTAGTTTTAGTTCATGGGGACCTGCTGATGATGGTAGAATTAAGCCGGATATTTGTGCTAATGGTGTTGGTGTTTATTCAACTGATGACAGTTCTAATTCGGGATATAGAAACCTTGATGGAACATCAATGGCAACACCTTCGGTAACAGGTTCTATCGCGCTTCTTCAACAGCATTATCAGAACAAAAAAGGTTCTGGTCAGTTTATGAAATCAGCTACAACAAAGGCTCTTGTTATTCATACGGCAGATGAGGCAGGACCAAATGATGGTCCGGATTATATGTTTGGCTGGGGACTTATGAATACAAAAAAGGCAGCAGATAAGATTACAGAGGACGATAATGTAAATGTTATAGATGAACTTAATCTTAATAATGGTGCTACATATACAAGAACAATTACAGCAGCAGGGAATCAACCATTGAGAGTTACTGTTGTTTGGAACGATGTTCCACCAACAAATGTTGCACCTAATCAGTTAGATCCGGCAAATGTAATGCTTGTAAATGATCTTGATGTTAAAATTACACGTAATGGAACAACATACTATCCGTGGAAACTGAATAGAACAAGTCATTCAGCAGCAGCAACAAATAATACAAAGAATAGTGTTGATAATGTTGAGGTAATTGATATTGCAAATCCTTCAGCAGCAGACTATGTTATTACAGTATCGCATGCAGGTACTTTGTCAGGTGGTAGTCAGGACTTCTCAATAATTATTGGTGGTGTTGAAGCAGGATCAGTTCAACCACAGAAGCCTGTAGCAAACTTTACTGCTTCTGCAACAAATATTCCAGTAGGCGGAAGTGTTACATTTACTGATAACTCAACAAACACACCAACGTCATGGGCATGGACATTTGCAGGAGGGACGCCATCGTCAAGTACACAGCAGAATCCTGTAATAACATACAATTCAGCAGGAACATATGCTGTTACATTGAATGCAACAAATGCTCAGGGAACAGGTACTGTTACCAGAAATGCTTACATTACAGTTACTGATAAACAATATTGTGCTTCGGCAGGAAAAGATATCTCTGACGAGTGGATTAAGAAAGTTACTATTGGAAGTTTTGTTAAGAACTCTGATGCACAAAAATATTCTGACTTTACTTCAGAAACTATAACTCTTGCAAAAGGAGTTTCAACAAATATAGAGCTTGTTCCGGGATATTCTGGTACTGCTTATAATGAGTATTGGAAGATATGGGTAGACCTGAATGGGGATAAAGATTTTGATGATCCAAATGAGCTTGTGTATGATCATGGTTCAAAAGCTAAGAATACAGTAACCGGATCGTTAACTATACCAACTTCAGCAACGGTAACAACAACAAGAATGAGAATCTCTATGAAGTATAATGGTGCTCAAACGCAGTGTGAGTCATTTGGCTACGGTGAGGTAGAGGACTATACGGTTAATCTTACATCTGGAGTTCAGGCTCCGGCAGTACCGTCAAATGTTTCTGCATCAAATATTACAAAGAATTCATTTACTATATCATGGAGTGCTGTTTCAGCAGCAACAACATATACTGTACAGGTAAGATCAAGTGGTGGTTCATGGGCAGATAATTCTGTTTCAGCAACATCTTATAATCACACAGGTGCAACACCTGCAACTACGTATGAGTATAGAGTAAAAGCAGTAAACTCAGGAGGTAGTAGCAACTATTCGGCAACAAAAACTCTTACAACACTTAATGATGATGTTACATATTGTGCATCAAAAGGTAAGAATGTTTCTGATGAGTATATTGATTATGTTTCGCTTGGAGGAATGACAAATACAACCGGAGCAAATGGTGGTTATGCCGATTTTACAGCAAAAGAGGCAACAATAACACGTGGTGTTACTGAAAGATTAAGAGTTAGTGCAGGATTTACCGGTACAGCATACACAGAATACTGGGCTGCATGGATAGATTTCGACAAAGATGGAGTGTTTGAATCGTCAGAGAAAGTTCTTTCAGGGTCATCTAAATCTTCTGGAACACTATATGACGATTTTACAGTACCTGCTGGAGCTGTTTTAGGAAAAACAAGAATGCGTGTATCAATGAAGTATAATAAAGCTCAAACAGCTTGCGAAACATTTGATTACGGTGAGGTAGAGGATTATACAGTAAATATTACAGCATCTGGTTCAAGTATATCTGTACTTGATGATACAGTTATTGGAGACGGAGAGAAACTTGGTAATGAGGAACCTGAAAAGCAACTGATTGTTACTCCTAATCCAACAAGTGGTAAGATTACAATTATTGTAAATGATAATACAGATAAGTATATCAGAATTTACTCATCAACAGGTAAACTTGTGAAGACGGTTGTAGCTCTTGATCGTGAGATAGAGGTAGATATTACCGGTTTTGCAAATGGCGTATACTACGTTAAAATGAGTACAACAAAAGGAGATGTAACAGAAAAGATTCTTAAATATTAAGAGTGTAACTGGTTTAATTTAGATTTAGTGAGGCTGCCTGTTTTGGGTGGCCTCTCTTTTTTATTAGCTTTGCTCTATATTATAAGATGAAACATGAACGGAGAAGCTTTTAAGGAGTATTATAAACTAATTGATGAGATAGACCTTCTTTACGAACGATTATCGGATAAATATAAAGATCAGATGATGTGTAAGGTTGGTTGTGATAAATGTTGCGAGAATTATGGCCTTTTGCCTGTAGAGTTCTATGCAATAAGGGCAAAAATGTATGGAGAGGTTAAACGTTTTGAGCCGGCAGAAGATGAGATAGAAGAGGGTAGATGCCCGTTTCTTAAAGAATCTATGTGTACTATATACAACTATAGGCCAATAATATGCCGAAGTCATGGATTACCTCTTTTGTTTATGGGAGAGGATGATAATTGGGAAATGTCTATTTGTGATCTGAACTTTGTGGACTATGATCTGACCAAGTTTACTGATGTTAATACATTTCCAATGGACAGATATAATAGTAAACTGTTTATGCTAAATAGAAAATTTTTAAGTCAGAACCCTGGTATTGAATGCGATGAATATCAATTTATATCGTTAAACAGGTTGTAAATTGATAAAAAAGATAGCAATGTTTTGTTATAATTAAACATTGCTATCTATATAATATTATCCGTTTATTACTCCTGAACCTATAAGTTCGCCATCGGTGTTGTACCATGCGGCAAATTGTCCTTCGGTAATACCTCTTTGTAGCTCTTCAAAAACAATATACATTCCATCTTCTTCGCAATGTAATGTTGCTTTTTGCAAAGGTTGTCTGTAACGTATGCGTACCATATAATCAGCACTCTCTCCGGGCTCAAGCTTAAACGTATGATTTACCCAATGAGTCTCCTCTCTGTTTATGAATAGTGCAGGTCTGTATAATCCCGGATGATCCTTACCCTGACCAACATACACAACATTTCGTTTTACATCTGTTCCTATAATAAACAGCGGTTCCGGAGTTCCTCCAACATTAAGACCTTTGCGCTGACCTATGGTGTAAAAATGTGCTCCTACATGTTTGCCAACAATCTTACCATCAAGCGGATGGTACTTAAAAGGTTTACTCAGGATATTCTTATCTGTTGTTCTGTTTATTCTGTTGTATTTCTTAAACGTTTTATCTATCTCAATAATATTACCCTCGTTAGCTTCAAGCTGTTGCTGTAAGAATGTAGGCAGATCTACTTTACCAACAAAACATATACCCTGAGAATCTTTTCTTTGCGCTGTAGCAAGACCAAGTTTTTTAGCAATCTCTCTCACCTCTGGTTTCTCTATATGACCAATAGGAAACATAGCCTTTTCTAACTGCTTTTGCGAAAGCTGACACAAGAAATAGCTCTGATCTTTGTTGTTATCAGAACCGGCAATTAGTTTATATATAGTCTCGCCATTAATAACCTCTTCTGATTTCTGGCAATAGTGTCCTGTTGCAACATAATCTGCACCTAGTTTTAACGCTTCATCCATAAAAGCATCAAACTTAATCTCTCTGTTACATAAAACATCCGGATTAGGTGTTCTTCCTTTTGAGTACTCATTAAACATATAGTCAACAATACGTTTTCTGTATGTTTCGCTCAAATCTACATAGTTGAATGGAATATCAAGTTTCTTTGCTACAAGTTCGGCCATAATTCTGTCCTCTTCATATGAACAATCGCCCTGTAATGTAACATCTGCATCATGCCAGTTCTGCATAAACAGACCAATTACCTCATAACCCGACTCTTTTAACAGGTATGCAGCAACACTGGAATCAACACCTCCTGACAAACCAATAACTACTTTTTTCATATATCTCTCCTTATCTCTTTAAATAGATAGAATAAAATCTGATTACACTATTTAAATGTAATTCAGATATCATACATATTGTATATTAATCTGCAAAAGTATTAAAAAAGATAATAGATGTTATGAAACAAGCTATATTATTGACAAGAGCGAGAACAATTATTGTTAAAGCTTGTTTTTGTTTTTGAAAACAGGTATTTCAATACCTTATTTATAAAGCAAAAGTTAGTATTGCAATTATAGAATTCCTATTTTTGCGAGCGTTATAGCCTTTTTATTTGGTTATATTTATACAATTAAAGAATTGAAAAATAAAACAATTATATAATAGTTATGCAAAATACAGTAGAAGTAAGCGGTAAGATACATTGGATTGGAACCAATGATCGTAGAACACACCTTTTTGAAAATATGTGGCCTTTAGAGCATGGTGTATCATATAACTCATACATCATTAACGACGAAAAGGTTGCGCTTGTTGATACAGTTGAGATAGGAACTGCTGCAGAGTATCTTGATAAAATAGAGAGTATTATTGGCGATAAACCAATTGATTATCTTATTGTTAATCATATGGAGCCTGATCATTCAGGAGCAATAGGAGCTATACTTCACCGTCATCCGGATATGAAGATTATTGGTAACATTAAAACCAAGAAGATATTACAGGCATATTTCCCGGTAGCTGATGAGAACTATATGCTTGTTGCCGATGGTGATGAACTTGATTTAGGATACCACAAACTTAAGTTTGTAATGACTCCTTGGGTACACTGGCCAGAGACAATGGTATCATATGATATGACAGATAAAGTTATGTTCTCATGCGATGCTTTTGGTACATTTGGTAGCCTTGATGGTGGTATTTTTGATGATGAGATCAACTTCTCATTCTATGAAGAGGAGATGCGCCGTTACTACTCAAACATTGTAGGTAAGTATAGTAACATGGTTCAGAAGGCATTTAAGAAGCTTGATGGTATTGAGGTTTCAATCATTTGTTCATCTCACGGACCAATATGGCGTAGTAACCCGCAACGTGTATTAGATCTTTACTATAAGTGGAGTAATTACGAAACTGAGAGAGGTGTTGTAATTATCTGGGGATCTATGTACGGAAATACAGAGAAGATGGCAGATGTTATAGCTCGTCATCTTGTAACTAAAGGTATTCGTAACATTAAGATGTATGATGCTTCTAAAACACATATCTCACACCTTATTAAAGATATCTGGAAGTATAAAGGAGTTATTCTTGGTAGTTGTGCATATAACTCAGGTATGTATCCAAAGGTTGCGCAGCTATGTTCTGAGCTGGAACACATGCAGGTTAAGAACCACTTCTTAGGACTATTCGGATCATATAGCTGGAATGGTGGAGGTGTTAAAAACCTTATGAAGTTTGCTGATAATATTGAGTGGGATCTTATTGCAGATCCGGCAGAGATTAAAGGTAGCCCATCTGAAGCTAATCTTGATCAGTTAGAGGTTATTGCTACAGAGATGGCTAAAAAACTTAAAGAAGAGTTCCCTATGGATCACTAAAAAAGAGATTATTACATATACAAAAAGCTGCACCTTATGATTTAGGATGCAGCTTTTTTTGTTAAAAAACTATAACAAATAGTTGTTGACTGTTATATATTGTATATATTAGACCCGTTAAATAATATTAATATAGTACGGTCATTTTTCCCTAGACAGTTCTTAGACATATTAATCATATTTAGTTTTTTGAAATACACAGTATATAAAGTATCTGCTATATCTGAATAGGTATAGTGTAATTTATTAATACAATTTAATTATGAGAAAGCTTATAATATTACTTCTGTTTATACCACTAACACTATCGCTGTTTGGTAATAAACAATACTACAAATTATTAAGAAGAGCAGAGCAGTGTATAATAGATGAAAAACTCGATTCGTCATTATACTATTATCAGCAGGCGTTTACAAAGTACAACTATCCTTTTGTAAAGGATATAATGGCAGCGACGTGTGTGGCACACTATGCTAACGACACCGCAACAATGTATAGCCACATTAAAACTATGATGAAAAGAGGTGTTGTAACTTATGAACTTGGATATTTTCTGAAACACAGACCTGATGATAAAGAGCTACTGAAAATAGTGAATAGTGTAAAGGAGTATGAGGAGTACTATCTTAAATCAATAGATAAATCTGTAGCAGATAAGTTTATAGAGATAGATATATCAAATGCTGTTCTGATACATAACAGGATACTTGTTATGAGAAAGAGAAAAGAGTATAAAACAAGAAAAGATCTTGACAGAAGTGTTGATGTTGATAAATTTATAAAATATGTAAACAATTTCGGTTTCCCTGATGAAAAGAGAACAGGGTTAGGTGGGTTTCCTATGATAAACTCTGTTGACTTTGCTAAACTGCTTAATAAAGAGTATACAGATGTAACTAACAGGATAGAGAATGGAAGAGAAGGAGAGAAATATGCTTATATAGAATCATTTTTTAGACATGGGCTTTTTGACTACTCTTGCAGAAGAGGTTGTAAGATATTCTCAGATATTGATATAAAGAGATACCCGGATCTTGATAATCTGTTATTGAGTCAGATAACGAATCTTAACTTTAATCCGAGTTACTATATAGAGTACTTGCAAAATAGTAGCAATGTTGATTATGTATACAGGCCAACCTCAAAATTAATGAAGAAGTATAGAGGTAATATGGATAAGATTATAGAGAAGGTTAATATTAAAGAGATAAATCAAAAGAGAGCAGAGATTTTTATGCGTACTGTAGAGAAAGATATAGATCTGTACAAAGCAATAGCAGAACTAGAGGGTGTGAATTATAAAAAATACTTCTCTCGGAAGAATTTTATTTCAAGTGCATTTGTGCGATCGGTGCTTTAATATTATGTGGTTTTTAATTTTGTTTAAGTGTGGTGAATAGAGTGTTTGAAGCTAACACTCTATTGGTCACTCTGAAAGATATCCTATTTGTGAAAGAGAGAATATTGGTTCTTGTATTAATGTTATTTAGTCTTAACAGTAAGGCTGTAAATAATTATTATCAGCTTTTGCGTAAAGCAGAAAAATGTATAATTAGTAATGATCTTGATTCGGCACTGTTTTTTTACGATAAAGCATTTGTGAAATATAACTATCCATTTGTAAGAGATGTGGTATCAGCAACATATATTGCAGGGTATGCAGAAGATAAACCCAGATTTGAAACTTATATAAGATTACTTATAAAAAGAGGTATAAATAAACATGATTTCCTGAAAATAGTAAAACGGTTTCATAAAGAGAATGAGTTTGATACGTTGAATAATATATACCACAACTCTATTGATAATGAATTATCTGATATGTTTAAAAAACTGGACGTTTACAATCAGTTATATGTGGTATATGGTAAAAGAAAAAACAGGCTTAATAAAATAAAGAACCATGTACAAATAGTCGATTCAACATTAGTTTGTAATTATGTACAATATGTTAGAGAGTATGGTTATCCTACCGAGGACAGAGTAGGTTTGGGCTCTGTAATCAGTATAATTGACGGAAAGAGAAAACAATTAGGTAAACTTAATTGTATAGAGGCAATAACCGATATTGAATTTAATAGATCAAATAAAGGCACAATATTTTATTTGTCATCAGACAATGGAATTTTTGCGCCAACAAGAACTATGTGCAGACGAGGAAATAATTTTCTATGGCATATTGATATAAAAAGATTTAGAGAGTTGGATAGTATTCTGCTTAAAGGTATCCGGGAGTTGAAAGTATATCCGCAATTCTATGCGTCTTGTCTTGAAAGACATGGGATTGATTATTTACTTGCATGGTGTTCTGATTTAAACCAAAAATACAAGTTTGATCTCAAGAAAGCGGCTAAGGATTCTAATGTTAAAGAGATTAATAAAAGGCGCGCAATAATAGGTATAAGGAGTGTAGAAATGGACTTAAAACTCTTTGAAGCAATAGCAAAATTGGAGGATTTGAAATATAAAGAATGCTTTTCAAGAAGGAGTAGAGTAAATAATATTCTGTTTGGAGCAATGTTTATCTCAAAAATACCATAGTTGCACAAATTTCAGTAAAAAACACAGCCACAAAACTGTTAAAAATTATAAAAAACAATGGTCACTGTTGTTCGTTATGCAATAAATCTTATATTCGCATACGAAAAGCATCAAATACCCCAAACATACCATGCAACGCTTAATTTTTACGATGCTTTGTTGTATCCGTCTTCTGTCGGGTTTATTTTAAACATGGTTAAATAATTAAACATTTATATATATCTTGAAGAAAAAGAACACACCTCATTACAAACAGCTGGATGCAATGGATTGCGGAGCAACATGTCTTCGTATGGTTGCAAAACATTACGGAAAGCATTACTCTGCACAAACCCTGAGAGAACGATCATTTATTACGCGCGAAGGGGTATCATTTATGGGTATTAGCGATGCTGCAGAGAGTATAGGCATGAAAACTCTTGGTGTTAAAGCAGAATTTAATAAACTGGCTGCCGAAAAACCATTCCCGTTTATTGCACACTGGAACCAGAACCACTTTGTTGTTGTATATAATATAGTAGAGAAGAAAGATCCTTCCAGATCAAAGGTAATTGTTGCCGATCCGGCCGAAGGACTCATAACATATACGCAGGATGAGTTTATAAAACACTGGGCAGGTACACAAGAGGAGGGAGTGCGCAAAGGTATGGCACTGCTTCTGGAACCACAACCAGGATTCTATGAGCTTGAAGATGAGAAAACCGACAGAAAGAACTTTAGTTTTATATTCAAATACCTGAGACCTCATACAAAGTTCATTGTACAGCTTATATTAGGACTTATACTTGGTAGTTTATTACAACTTATATTCCCGTTTCTTACCCAAAGTATTGTAGACTTTGGTATAGCAAACAATAACCTGTCATTCATATATCTTGTACTTGCTGCACAGATGGTGTTATTTATAAGCCGTATGAGTGTAGACTTTATAAGATCGTGGATAATGCTCCATCTGAGTACGCGAATAAATATATCGCTTATATCAGATTTCCTTATAAAACTGATGAAATTGCCAATAAGTTTCTTTGATACAAAAATGATGGGAGACCTGATGCAACGTATTGGAGACCATAACAGAATAGAGAGTTTTCTTACCGGACAAACACTCAATATACTATTCTCGGCAGTAAACCTGCTTATATTTAGTGGAGTATTGGCATTCTACTCGCTTACAATATTTGCAATATTCTTTCTCGGATCGGCACTATATATTACCTGGATAATGGTGTTTATGAAACGACGCAGAGAGCTTGACTTTAAACGTTTCCAGGAGAGTGCAAACAACCAGAGTAACATAGTACAGCTTATTCAGGGAATGCAGGAGATAAAACTACAGAATGCCGAGAAACAGAAACGATGGGAGTGGGAGCGTATTCAGGCTAAGCTGTTTAAGGTTAGTCTTAAGAGTCTTGCACTGAGTCAGTATCAGCAATCGGGTAGTGTATTCATTAACGAATCTAAGAATATCCTGATAACAGTTATTGCAGCTACCTCTGTAATTAAAGGTGATATATCGCTTGGTATGATGTTGGCAATACAATATATCATAGGGCAGTTAAACAGCCCTATAGAGCAATTTATAACATTTATACACTCACTGCAAGATGCTAAAATAAGTATGGAACGTCTGGGTGAGATTCATAACCGCGAGGACGAAGAGAATATTGAGGTACCAAAGATAAATACACTACCTGAACGCAGAAGTATTGATCTTAAAAACGTATCGTTCCGATACGAGAAACCAGCAGGTAAACTGGTACTAAAAGATCTGTCGCTTAATATACCAGAGAATAAAATAACGGCAATAGTAGGTACAAGTGGTAGCGGAAAAACAACAATGGTTAAGATGATGCTTGGTTTTTATGAGCCGGATGATGGAGAGATATTAATTGGAGATAATCCGTTTGGTAATTTCTCTCAGAGTTGGTGGCGTAGTCAGGTAGGTGCTGTTATGCAGGATGGTTTTATATTTAACGATACCATTGCCCGTAATATAGCAGTTGGCGAAGAGAATATAGATACTGTACGTCTGCTTGAAGCAGTTAAAGTTGCAAATATAAGGGAGTTTGTAGAGTCACTACCACTATCATATAATACAAAGATAGGTAGTGAGGGACACGGATTGAGTCAGGGACAGAAACAGCGACTTCTTATTGCCCGTGCAGTATATAAAAATCCGCAGTTTATATTCTTTGATGAGGCTACAAATGCACTGGATGCAAATAACGAGAAGGTTATTATGGAAAATCTTGAACGTTTTTTTAAAGGACGTACCGTTGTTGTTGTAGCGCACCGTTTGAGTACGGTTAAAAGTGCCGATCAGATTGTGGTGCTTGAGCATGGTGATATTGTAGAGGTAGGAAATCATGTAGAGCTTACTGCTAAAAAAGGAGCCTACTATACACTTGTTAAAAATCAGCTTGAGTTAGGAAACTAGCAGGGTTATAAGCTAAACTAAAAAACAGAAACAATGCCAGAGAAAGATACAGATAAGATAGATTTAGTTGAGAATAGTAGCGAGATACAAGAGATAATGGGGCATGTGCCTCACAGTATAATACGTGTCGGGATAACAGTGATATTTGGAATAATAGCAGTAATAATTGCCGGAAGCTGTTTCTTTAAATATCCCGACATCATAACAGGAACAGTAGTGATTACCACAGAGAATCCTCCGGCACCTATTGCTGCGCGTACATCGGGTAAGATAGATAAACTAATGGTTAACGAAGCCACTATAGTGACTCAAGGAGAGCATCTTGCAATACTTGAGAATACGGCAAACTATAACGATATAGTTAAACTTAAAGGCTTTGTAGACCAGTTAGATGTATACAACAGAGATATGCTCTCTGAGGTAAAACCAATGAATCTGAAGCTTGGTGACCTGCAAAACAGCTACTCAGCATTCTCAAAATCGCTTAAGGACTATATAAACTTTATTAAGTTAGATTACTATACAAAGAAGATAGCATCGGTAAGCAAACAGACATCAGACTATAAGATGTATTTTCAGAAACTAAAACAGCAGCTTAACATATCTACAGAGCAGATGGTGTTGTACCGTAAGCAGTTTAAGCGCGACTCTATGCTACATGTAAAAAAGGTATACTCTACGGCTGAGTTTGAGAAGGCGCATCAGCAGTTTTTGTCGCAGAAGCAGAGTTACCAGAGTCTTGTTTCATCGGTTGCAAATACACAAATGCAGATGAACCAACTGGAACAGCAACTGCTTGACCTTAAGCTAAAACAGACAGAGAGTGAGAGCAATCAGATAATATCACTTACAGAGGCTGTAAATAACCTTAAAAGTAGTATTCTGAACTGGGAGAAGAAGTATCTTATTGTATCGCCTATAGACGGAAAGGTATCGTTCACAAAATTTTGGAGCGAGAACCAAAATGTACAGTCAGGTGAGATAGTACTAACAGTTATACCTCATGGAGCAACAAACATTATAGGAAAGGTAAACGTATCTGCAACAGGATCAGGAAAAATTAAGGTAGGTCAGCACGTAAATATAAAACTTGATAACTACCCGTATATGACATACGGAATGATGCGTGGTACAATTAAAAATATATCAATGATACCGGAGGTTACAAAGGATGGTACTGTATACATATCGGAGGTTGAGATACCTGACACGTTGATATCTAACTACGGAACAAAGCTTAAATTCAGCCAGAGTATGAGTGGTCAGGCAGAGATTATAACAGAGAACAGACGCCTGATAGAGCGATTCCTAAGCCCGCTAAGAGCACTATGGAATAAGGGAACAGAGTAATTACAGCAAAGTAAGATACCGGGTTACCATAATATGCAATTGGTTTATATTATACTCTGTTTGACATTTATAATGGTTTAAACAGAGTATAAATATTGCACATCCGGGTTTAAATAAAGAGAGTTTTAATACTATTATTTCTAAATGATATTTATGCATTTAGAGTAGAGGGAATCATTAATAATAACTAAACAACAGAAATTTATGGGAATGATTAGAATGTTCAAAAAGCATGAACAAATGGATCAGTTGATCAGACAGAAGCGAACCGGAACAATGAAAGAGTTTGCAAAGAAATTGGGAGTCTCAGAACGACAAATCTGGAGATATATTGAAAATATCAGATGTTTGGGAGGCGAAGTAGAGTATAGCTATGAGCATAACTCATATGTTTATACACAGAGTTTTAGGTACGAGTTGGGATCGACTGTTGAGGAGTTGGCAGAGATAAAAGGAGGTTTTTCTTGCAACTATGACTTAATACGGCACACCTGTGACATATCTTTGTATTGGGGCGATTAAGCAAAGCATGGATTATAGTTGAATTTAAATTATGAATGAATCTGTTTATGAAATTGTTGATATTTACCTGAGAAATTCAGGGTACGATATTAATCAGGGTGATTTGAGGCTATTATGCCTCTCTCATCCCGGTTATCCAAATGCAGAGTCGGTTACTGCTGCATTAAACCATTTTAGGGTACCTAATGTAGCTGTATCTGTACCTTACAGTTCGTTTCAGCAATTGCCGGAACTTTTTATTGCATATCTGTCTGATAAAGATCATCAGGATATAGTTCTTATTGAGAAAGACAGAACTAATAATGGAGTAAAACTTCATTTCAGTAAGAGTGATAGTTCATATATAAGTACTCAGAAATTAGAAGAGATATGGTCTGGTGTGGTAATTGCTGTTGAAGATAAGGACTCTGCAAAAAGAAAGAGCCTTATTAAAAAGCCTGATAGTTGGTACAGGTTCAGAATTGAATATCTTCTGTTAGGACTTTTAGTATTAAATGCAATTGCTGATAAACACCTATATGGTTTAATTACTCTTGTTGTTGCTTTAACAGGGGGATATGTATCTTATCTTATTATATCAACAGAGATTGGCAGAGCAGAACCATTGGCAAAAAAGATATGTAATGCATTAAGTAGCAATAATGGTTGTAGTGGTGTTATAAATTCAGATAGTAGTAAGATATATAAGAATGTAGGATTTAGCGATCTTGTATTAACATTCTTTGCAACACAGATTATAACCTATACTCTGTTGGGATATAACTATACAACCATGTTTTTAATGTTTGCGGTAGCCATACCTTTTGTAATGGCAGCAATAGTAATACAATCTGTAAAGATTAAGAAATGGTGTATGTTGTGTCTTATTACATCAGCTATAGTTGTTGTGGGTTTTGTTATTGGTATAATTAAACTTAACCAATTTACAATTGATTATCTGAATATATTAAGAACTTCTATTATTGGTATTGCTGTTCTGTTAATCTGGTTATTTGTAAAAAGATCATTAACAGATAAGAAAGCTCTGTTTAACAACAAAATAAGGTTACTTAAGTTTAAACGTAACATGGAGGTGTTTAATACACTCCTTGATAAGAATACCTTAAACATAGGTAAATATAATATAGCTCAATTGAGTTATGGTTCAGATAATCCTAAGGTTACCATTACATCTGTAATAAACCCTTTCTGTGAGTATTGTAAAGATAGTTTTCTGACCTATCATAGTTTATTATCAGACTATAAAGAGTCTGTGAAACTTAATATTGTAATTAATCTGTTAGATTCAAATGAGAATACACAAGAGATTGCAAAAGGATTTATTGATACGTATGCTGATAAAGGGGCAGAGATATCATTAGAACAGATGCGTAAATGGTTCTCTGCAGAACAGATAGAGGCTAAACTACCTAAGATTGTAAACAGAGAGTACTGTAATAGAGTAATTAAAGAGCAGAACGAGTTTTTAATAGCTTCTGGTATAACGTATACACCGGCAATGCTTATTAACAACTCTCTGTATCCGGATGGATATGATACTGAAGATCTAAAAATATTTATAGAGGAGTTATTGAATAACTAAATATTTTCAGCTGAAAACAGACATACCCCCAAGTGTCTTAAATAGTTTGGGAAAGTAAATTTTTTTAAATTAAATTATTATGATTAACAATATTTTAAATGTTGATGGAGTAAAAGAATTATCAAAAGATGAGTTGAAGAAGACAAATGGTGGTAAGATTAATTGCGTTGAGATTCCAGGCACAATGGAACCTATTGAAGGTGCAGGAGGTGTAAATGTTGGTGTTAAATGCAAGTGGGATTGTAAAAAAACTTTTCTTGGAATAAAGATTAATGAAGAAATAGTTTGGGGAGGATGTAAAAATTTTTAATACTTATAAGTACCTGATTTTTTCAGGTACTTACTTTAATTATGCGTATATTATGTTTAATATTTCCTATGTTGTTTCCTGTAATTTTGGAATCAACTAGATTCGTGTTAATTGATTCTCAGACAGGACAACATATAAGTGATGTAGCTATGTATAGTAACAATTCGATTGTTGCATATTCTGGTAAAAATGGAGAAATAGATTTTATACTATCTAAAGACAGTGTAATTTTTATGTTCTCTCACCCTTTGTATATGCCATTAAGAATTCCAAGTCATAAATTAGTTGAGAATTCAGTTATTAAACTTCATAGAAGATCCACAAATATTGATGAAATTGAGATTGTAGCGAAACGACCGCACAAGATTGGTAGGACATTATTATTACCTTTTACATTTAAGTATATGCCATCGTGGAATGATAAGTTATTCACTTTTTATCCCAAAAGAAATAATAAGTATATTAAAAGTATAAAGTATAGAATCGTAGATTATAAAGGAACTAAGGGGCTTAAGAATTTAGCATTTAAAGCAAATTTATTCACAGTAAACCCTGTAAGTAAATTACCTGATAAACCCCTTCTTGATAAAGATACTATAATAAATAATTCTGATGGTAATAAGTGGGTCTCATTAGATGTGAGTAAGAACAAGATTAAGATACCTGAGAATGGAATTTTTATTGCTCTTATCATTCCTGAAAAGGAATTTTATAAAGTTAAGTATATTAGATCAAGATCGGGAGTTCATTGCGCTGTTCCAGCAATAAAAACAAGAATAAAAAAAACGAGCAGTGAAATTTATTCTTTACGATTTCCTAAAAGTCCGCATAATAAAACTAATAGATTACCTGATCAATATTTTATGATGAAGTTAGAATATTGTGATGAATAATAGAAATAAGTTATATGTGCGAATTAAAATTCTAACAATAACGATTCTGTCTATAATAAATATATCTGCATTTAGTAAAGATGTAAAGAGAGTATATCTGCGTAATTTGTCAACAGGTAAAGCAATAGAGAGTGTTGCGGTATATGCCAATAATGAATTCTGTGGATATAGCAATAAAAGGGGAGTTGTTGAATTAAAAGGATTATCTGATAGCTCTGTTCTAGTATTTACACACCCTGGTTACGTAACAATGCAGGTAAAATGCGATTCATTACCCCAAAAAGCAGTTATAAAACTAAAGCAAATCTCAAATAGTATTAAAGAGATTGAGGTTGTTGCAAAAGAAACTTTCTGGATACAAAGAGCACTTTTGACTATATATCCTTTTATTTATGGCTCTTTAGGAACACAGAGTTCAATACTGTACACATTTGTACCATACACAAATAAAAGATATATAAAGAATATCAAATATAGATTAACAGAGTTCCATGGTACAAAAGGACTAACCTATCTTCCATTTAAAGCAAATTTGTTTACTGTTGATACAATTAATAAATTGCCAAAAGAGAGAATCTTCATACAAGATACTACTATAAGAAGAGAGAAGAGTAAGTGGGTTAAACTTGATATTAGTTCATATAAAATTAAGGTGCCCAAAGAAGGTATATTTATAGCGTTTATAATTCCTGATTCAGAATTTTATGACAATAGAGAAATTAGATCCAGAGCAGGACTACATCCGGTTGCACCAGCAATAGGAACCAGAGTTCGTTGGGCTCGATATAAAACTTATTCAGTATCAACAGAACATTCAAGATTAAATCGTATTGGTGATTACTATTATATGATGGAGTTTGAATATTGTGATGAGTAGTAATAATAACTCAAGTAAAGTTACGTTTAATATTTAGTCTGGCATATTATACCACTATACTAAGCAGATTATTTATGAGGAGAGCACTTGTATTAATGTTGATTATATATACATCAATACTTTCAATAAGAGCAGAACAGGAGAAGCAGATTAAAGGGTATGTTAAAGATGCGGATAACAGACCTGTGAAATTCTGTTCTGTAATTCTAAAAAACAAACAGATTGGTACATACACCAATTCAGAAGGGTACTTTAATTTGAAAGTACCAAATAGTAAATCAGATTCAATAATCATCTCCCATATTGGATATAAAAGAAGAGCACTTGTTATAAGTGAATTAATAAAGAAAGATACTGCTGTAATTTACCTTGACGAGAATGCTGTAAAATTAGATGAAATTGTCGTTAAACCAGGTAGTTATCTGTCAACTAATTATAAAAATAGTAAAAGAGAAAGGAATGTTTATATTGGTTCGGTTGGAACTATATTGGCATATCATGTAAATGAAGGTGTTGGTGGGTTTTTAGATGAAGTAGAGTTTTATTTTAGAAAACAGAAAACAAAAAGTGCTTATGTGTTGTTAAGGGTTATTTACCCAAATCAACGAAAGCTTGAAGAAAAAGACAATGTTCTTGATACCCCTCTTATTTATGAAATTAAACCCGGAATGAAGAAATTGAGAGTTAATTTATCTGAGTTTGCTATTGAGATACCAGAAAAAGGGTTGCTCGTTGGTCTTGAGTTTATGGGGAATCCAAATTTATCTGATGATGAATATAATGTAAGAAATGGAGAAGGACGTGTAGGAGTTATATTAACCACAAAGAAAAATAAACCTAAAACTTTTGTTAGTGCTTGGCATAATGATTGGAATTTGCATAAGACAGATCAATTGACTTTCAGTTATACACAAAAGCATTTTAACTTAAAAATTTCTTACATAATACTGGAAAGAACAAATTAAGACTAAAACTTAAAAATATTCTCAGCTGAAAACAGACATACCCCCAAGTGTCTTAAATAGTTTGGGAAAGTAAAATTTTTTAAATTAAATTATTATGATTAACAATATTTTAAATGTTGATGGAGTAAAAGAATTATCAAAAGATGAGTTGAAGAAGACAAACGGTGGTAAGATTAATTGCGTTGAAATTCCAGGCACAATGGATGTTAAATTAGGGCCAGGAGATGTGCCTGTAGCGGTAGTATGTACATGGCATTGTACAGAAACTAAATTATTTGGTCTTATCAAAAATGAATTTGATAGATTAGGAGGTTGTTCTTTATAAAAAGCTAATGAAGGTATCCTTTTAAGGATACCTTTTAGTATTCGTTAATTAGTGTAAATTTATTTTCTTCATAAGAGAGGTATGTTTATTAAACATTATTACTATGTCTAGAATAGTATTTTTATTAGTATTGATTTTATTTTCTTTATCTTTTGACGTGAAAGGAATAGAAATAACTGTTGTTGATATTAATACAAATGAACCGATAAAAGACGTATCAGTATATGTTGTTAGAGATTTTATTGGTTATACTGACAGGAATGGTAAAATTAATATATCTAATGAAGACACCAATATAGAGTTGATCTTTACTCATATAAATTATAATACTTTAAATAGATCATTACAGAACTTTACAATGAATTTGACTGTAAGATTAGTACCTAAGACATATATTGTAGATTCTGTATTAATTACAGCAAAAAGAAAAAAATATAATTTAAGTAAAGCAATAAAGGGGAACTTTACTTCAGCAACTAATTTTAGCTTTAACAGTGTTGGTGTAACATATATTCCATATGAAACAGATAAAATTATAAAATCGATAAATTATGCCGTTGCTGATTTTAAGGGAGTTAAAGGACTGCAATATCAACCTTTTCAAGCTAATCTTATATCAAAAGATAGTATGACAGGACTACCTGGTAAACCTATTTTTAAAAAAAATATAGAAGTTAAAAAGAATCAAAACAATAGACAAAAATGGGTGAAGGTTCATATAAGAGAGTATAATATAAAGGTTCCGAAGGAAGGAATATTTATTGCATTTATAATTCCAGACAAAAGTTATTATAATTATAAAGTTGGTACAGTGTGGTCTAGAGTAGGAAAGATAGATTGTGTTCCTGCAATAAAAACAGTATACTTGAACAATAAGACAAAAAGATATTCAATGCGTAGGTATTATAGTACATATGGAAAGCACTCTGTTAGATATGATGATTTGTGGTACTATATGATGGAACTTGAATATTGTGATGAGTAATAACTCATGTAAAGTTACGTCTGACATATTTGCCACTATGCAAATCAGATAAACTATATTGAAAAGTACTCAAATATTAAAATTTTATATAAGGTCTTGGAACAAATAAATACTGTTAATTAACTGAAATAGAAAGATAATATATTATGATTAAAAGAACAGTTATAGCAATTATTGCAGTAGTGCTATTTAGCAGTGGTTATGTGTCATCATATGCAAATAATATAAGTGATGATAATATTCCGTATAAGGTGCGTAAAGCAACAGTTATTCTGCACCATGATAAAGAGGATAAACATAGAACATCAGGAATAAGTTACTTTACAGGTAAGTCAGATACTCAAATATATCTTGACGAAGGTAAAGATGTAGATACTTTGACTATAAGTATTGATAGAGATATATCGGAGTTGTGTTACAAAACCTATAACTACAAGCAGTATACATTCCTGATACATAAAAATGATACTATTGAGATAAAGTTTAAGAGAGGTATACCTGTGGTTACATCTACATTTAACGAGCAAAAGCCGTTAGACTATTCGTGGGAACAGATATATAATAAGAAGTATCTAAACAAATTAGAGCCATTTCATTTATTTAAACTGTATCAGAATAAGAAGAAAAAGATTGTAAAATATATTGATAAATATCCTGCATATCTCAGATTAAAAAGAGAGTTTCTGAATGATATATATAGTAAAGGAGATATATCTGATGCGGCATATCAGTTATACTCAAAAAAATTAGATATAGAGATAAACGGATTTCTGGCAAACGCTAAGGTACAGCTGTATAGTAAAAATAGTGTTAAACCAGAAGATATTTTTAACGACGACTATCTTATATATGAGGTATACAGGCAATTTATTAAAGACCATATGTTTGATCAATCGGGTGTAAGAAAAATAAAAGCTGCAAAATACGATATGCGTGTATGTTTTGACTGGTTAGCTAAAGAGAATAAGATACCACAGTTGTCAAAGGCATATTTAATGATTAATACAATGGTTACAATAAGTTTCTTTTGCAAAGATCAGGATTTTATGTCTAGATTAGAGATACTTAAGAAGTCACTGCCAGATAACAGATATGATGATAATATAGCTAACCTAACTCCAAAAACAGGTAACAATAAATCTGAAATAAAAAGCTCTGATGAATTATGGGTAACAGATAATAACGGAAATAAAAGTAAGTTTAACGATATACTTGTTCAGAACAGAGGTAAGGTTATATGTATAGATTTTTGGGCAACATGGTGCGGACCATGCTGTAAAGGTATACCATATATGAATAAATTGCGCGAAGAGTATGCTGATAAAGGTGTTGTGTTTATATACCTATCTATATGGGACAAAGAGTGGAGATGGAAAGATAGGTTAACAGATTTTGAACTAAAAGAGTATAAACATAGTTACTTTGCTCAAAATGCTGCTACATCAAAACTTATAAATGATCTTCAGATAAAATCTATACCCAGATATGTTATAATTGATAAAACAGGTACGATTGCAGAGGAAAATGCACCGGGACCAAAAGATAAAAAGTTAAAGAAAGTTATAAATAAATATCTGGAAAAGTAATTGAAACAGGTAAGAGTAGTGTATTCTTCTGTGTAAGATGTGTACCGTGTGAGTTATGGATGATAAATGAAAATATAAAAAACTAAGTTGCATAATGTATAGACTATTATTTATTGCAATTATTTGCTTTTTATCATATTGCCATATAATAAAAGCAGAGAGTATTACTAAGATATCAGATAATAATATAACAGTTATTATTAAAAAGAAGTATGGTGTTGAGGGAAGAAAGAAATTGAGTTATTTTACAGGTGTGTATCAGAATACAAAGATAATCTCTGATCCTGCTTCTGAGCATCTTTATAGGATAAATAGTATACTCCCGGTTGTCGAGATTAATATCACGTATGAAAACGGAGTAGATTTTTATTATCCCGCATCAGTAGGAGATACCATTACTATAGATGTAACAGGAAACATACCTTTTGTACAAACTACAAATAAGGATAGTTACAGTTATGATTATAACTGGATTGGTAACTACTATAAGTTATATGGTGAGAAATCTATAAATCTGTATAAGTATAAAAATAAGGATAAAAGTGTAAGAAAGAAAAAACGATTTATTAATGAAAGAATAGAAGAACTTAAGCAAAAGGAGAAGTTCTTAAATGAGAAATTTAAAGTTGGAATGCTCTCTGCGCCAGCTTACAATTTTTATAGTAAACGAATATTATTGGATATTGTACTGTTTAAAATAGGATATTTTACGAGTTCAGAATATGATAATCTATCTGAATTTGTGTATAAAAATCAAGATACGTACTATATATATTCGAGTTGTAGAGGATATATACGTAACTATGTTTTTCATAAATCAGAAATGACCAAAAATATGTACGACCCGCGTATGGGATTTGATTGGTTAAAAAGTGATACTCTTATTAAGCTTGTTGCTAAAACACATTTAATGGTCGATTTTATGACTATGATTAGCTTTAAATGCAGGAATAATGATTTCTTTGATAGAGTTGAATATATGAATAGCATTTTGACGGATGATAGATATAACAATATTATTAAATCAATAACCCCAAAAAAGACATCAGAAAAATATAGTGAGGATGAGGTTTGGTTGAAACGTATTGATGGAACCAAAACAGGATTGTCAGATGTTCTTAAAAGGCATAAAGGAAAGGTAATATATATTGATCTTTGGGCTTCGTGGTGTGCTCCGTGTTGTTCATTAATACCAAAAGTTAAACAGATTGCTAAAGATTATTCCGATAAAGGTTTAGTTGTTGTATATCTAGCTTTTATGGATAAAGAAAAACAGTGGATGAAAGGTGTTAACAGACTTAATCTAACAGATGAGGATGACAGTTACCTAATATTAAACTCAATGAAAGCAAGTTTATTGAAGAAACTTAAAGTAAGAAGTATACCTCGGTATTTGTTAATAGATAAGAGTGGTAATATATCTAATACAAATGCTCCTGATCCTAAAGGTAAATCAATTCATAAAGAGTTATTGAAATTGCTTTAAAGAATATGATTCTTTACATATCATAAATAGGTTAATTTTTTAACCCATTTACACAGTTTCGGGGATAGTGTCAAAAACTCCCAAATAACTTAATTATTTGGGAGTTTTTGTATTGCAATGTTTTATAAATTATGTGACGTGGTAAGGCTATCTTTTTCTACAGGCTCTGTTAACTCCTTGTCCTTGATTGATAATCTGCAATACAATTCTCTAAAGATGTTGAATTTGTATTTGATGATGCTATTTTTAAATATAAAAGTTCTTTTGTCTATCATATAAACACCTGACAGAGCCCAACCAAAACCTTGTTTCTCAAAACTAATTTCATAAGGAGAGTAATACATCTCTCTTTTTAATTTACCATCTGATATATCATATAGTTTAAAACCTCCTGATTCGTAACCCCAACCATCATACTTATAAGTGAGTAATCTGGTTCTGTCAGGAGATATAACAAAATTATCATCTGCATCTGTTTTTGTATTATGCTCGTCATTAATTAGTTCCAGACCATAACCTTCGTAACCAAAAATGCCTATCACAAAAGAGTTTATATCTTTAATATATCCCCAACTCTTATAACAACTATAATCCATCATTCCATCCGGATTATTAATCAGAGTATCGTATTTGCCACTTTTAAGCTTATATACAAGTGTATCTTTACCTAACCGGAATATTGTACTATCAATATAATCTTTTATATTAACGTCATTATAATTCTCATACTTCTCTGTAATATTAGTTAGTGCAATAGAGTCGTAATATCTTCTATCTATCTGCTCTATATATAGTATATGATTACTAAGAACAATTGTATCTAAAGCATTAAGAACTCTATTGGCAAAAGTGTCTACTGTACTTGTTTTTATTCTTGGTACAGATACAGGTTTTACAGTTTTACTTATTGGCGATTTTATAGAATCTTTTGCAGGTGATTTTATATCAGTATTATTGTTTGTACATGCTGAGAACAGTAACGTAGAGATAATTAGGAAATAAAGATGTTTCATAAAAATATTCTTAGGTTTCATAAACCACAAAAGTATAAAAATAATAGTGCTCAAGCTGTGTTTTCCTTACATTTGTATATGTTATAGCACAATTAAAACATATAACTTTGACAACCAGAAACAGAGGAAAAGAGTCGTCAGACGATAAATTATTTGCAGATAAGTGGCTGCCTGTTTTTACAGAGGCTGTTAACGATTTCTGTTATCTTTTATCGAGAGGGTATGCGCCAAACTCGGTGTTACAGATTGTAGGCGACAGATATAAACTAAACAAACGACAACGAGAAGCAATTGGACGTATTGCGGCATCTGATAGTGATATAGAACAGCGCAAAGCAAAAATGTGTACAGTCGATTTTATAAATGGTAAAGTAGTTGAGATAGATGGTTTTAACCTGCTTATACTGCTAGAGAGTGCAATGTCGGGTGCATATATATTTAAAGGCAGAGACGGTACGTTCAGAGATATATCAAGTGTGCACGGATCGTACAAACGGGTAAGTAAAACCGAAGAGGCAATACTATTGGTAGGAAATACTTTGAATAGTATGGGTGTAGAGCGCGTTAAATGGTACTTTGATAAGCCTGTATCTAATAGCGGCAGATTAAAGACAATGCTTATAGAGTTAGCATCAGACAATAACTTTAACTGGGAGATTGAGCTTGTATATAACCCCGATCAGGTTCTTGCCGATAGTAAAAACATTGTGGTATCATCAGACGGATGGGTACTTGATAAAGCAGAGCACTGGTATAATCTGGGCGGGTATCTGATAAACGAATATATTACCGATGCCAATACAATCATAGTATAAACAAACTAATTATGAGATCATTTATAAAACTACTATTATCTGTACAAAGTCTGTTTGTAAAGAAACATCTTGTTAGAATACCTCTTGAACGTAATGATACTTGCTTATGTGGTAGCGGACGAAAATACAAGAGGTGTTGTGCAGGAAAGTTAGCCAAAAGAAAATCACATGCATGTAAAGTTATTAATACACAAACAGGAGAGGAGACTTTCAAAGTATATAAGATTAAAAAGATAGGCGGATACACAATACAGACAAAACTTAATGGTGTTAATGTAGGTATTGGAAGCGATTACGTATTGTAATTATAGGATTGAATGAATCCATATTATATGTAGATATCTGGGGGTAATTGATATATTGTATTGTTGTTGCATTGTATTATCGTAACATTGTAGTGTCGTAGCATGCTACGACACTACAATGTTACGATGGATCTATCAATACATTTTCTGCAAAATATCTTCTACAACCGCGCAAAAACTGTTAAAAAAATTTAATAAAACACACCGTATCAATTTATGCTACGCTCCTCATTTACATTTGCAGAGTAAAAAAATTAACTCAATCTGCTATACTAAAGTTATAGCATAAAAAATTAAACAATGAGAAAATTAAAACTAACTCTAAAAAAAGAGATCATATCAGATCTTGAGGCAGCAAATGTAAGAGGTGGAGAAGGAGAGGTTCATCTTCCGGAAACTGTACCATGTAAGACATTTGGCACTAACTGTATGGTAACTATAATTGAAGATCAATGTGCTGCTTTTACTGATGGTAATATTGCTTCATGTGTAATATTCTGCGACGAGAAAAGATAATCTTTTGAACAAGATGTAAAAAAGACTGCCGCATTTATTGTTGGCAGTCTTCAAAACATTTAAAAAGTACTAAATATTACGTAACAAAACCCTGTAGAGGGTTTTATCAAAAAGAGTCTATTTTATAACTACACCAAGTTGCTCAAGTAGTTGAGGAGAGTCCTGAAGAGCAATTCTCGCCAATGTAACAAGCTCGTAACACATATCTTCTAGCTCAGCAATTGCTCTGTTTTTTTTATCGGCAAAATCTTCAGCTTTACCTCTTTTTTCTATTGCTAATACCCTTGAGCGCCTCGCATTCATAAGCTCTTCAGAGTACGAAGCAAGTACCTCGGGTGTTATATTAAACATTTTAAGATACTCCATAACTGTTGGTTCAGAAGCTATTTTTATATAAAAATTACCAACCCTGCTGAACCACTTATTTGCAGGACTATATGGAATAATAGACGTGACTATCCGGCTACTTATATTATCGTCATGTCTGGTACATAACTTAACCATCTTCTGTACACTCAGATATTTTTTATTACATCTTTCCTGTTCCTGCATAAAATTATCATAGGCAATACTATCTTCCTGTTTTTTACTATTATGATTACTTATAAGGTTATTCACCTCATCTTTTTTCTCAACACATTTGTCTATAAACTCCTGTTTAACACCAAAGTTTAATATATGAGCTTTTACTATTGGGGCTGATATGTTGTTTACTACTATATTTGCTTTAGTAAAGCGTTGTTCTATACTATTCATAATGAATGGAGTTTATTCTTAAACGTCGCTATATACAATTTACAAAGATATTTGCTATAAGTCAATAGGTTTGTGTCAGGATTGTACTTAATAAGAGTTTCGTTAATACTAACTTATGGTGCTGGTATTACACTAAGTAAGACTCCTGTAGTCTCTTACTTAACACTCATTAACACTACTTAACTCACAGATAACACAACCGGTTGTATTAATGGTATAGTTTTGCATAAACTAAAATTAAAAACGATGAGAAGATTATTAATTATTACACTATTGCTTTTACTGATTGGCATACAAAACAGTTATTCACAAAAGGAGAACCAAAGTAATA
Organism: Bacteroidales bacterium; assembly: GCA_025210735.1. GTDB lineage: Bacteria > Bacteroidota > Bacteroidia > Bacteroidales > UBA6680 > UBA6680. The sequence goes on along the minus strand of JAOARD010000021.1, from coordinate 11,536 downwards.
TAACTATTAATGAAAACACTGTTGTTAAAGATGTTAATGGCAATAAGATTGATCTGATTCAGCTTCAGAAACTGATGCAGACCGGAAAATACTCTATTAAACCAATTAAAAACTCAAGTGGTGAGATGAAGTATATTCAACTGATAGAGGCTGATAACTCTGTTGAACCAACAATAACAAAAGAGAAAAAGGGTGACATACAAAAAGCTCCGCAATTTTCTACTAAAGATATGAATGGCAACGAGGTATCAACAGATGTTATGAAAGGTAAGGTTACCATACTTAACTTCTGGTTCACTAAATGCAAACCATGTATTGCTGAGATTCCTGACCTGAACAGATTATATGATAAATACAAAGATAATGAGGATGTGGTGTTTGCCTCAATAACATTCTCGACAGATAAACAGGTTACAAAGTTTATGGAGAGTAATGAGATTAAATACCCTGTAGTCACCGGAGCAAAAGATATATGTAAAAAGTTTAATGTAATGGGCTACCCAACTACTGTTATTATTGATAAGGAGGGTAATATAGTAGATCAGGTTATTGGGGGTATGCCAAATGTAGATGAGGAACTTTCTGAGATTATAGATATTACCCTGAGTGGTAAAAAGGTAAAGAAAAATCCTAAATCAGAGAACAGAACAATGATAGGTCCTGATACCATATTTAAGAACGAAAAAGGTGAAATAATACCATTTAAAGATGCTGTTACACTGCTAAAAACAAATGAGTATACCTTGATTGGTGGAAAAGATGAATCAGGAGAAAAATTTTATACGATAAAGAAGAAATAATAGGCAGAGAATTCTGTAATTGTTGTTGGATATATTTTTGCGGTATGTTTTTACGGTATGTAGGCACGTTGCATGCAACGTGCCTACATACCGTAAAAACATTGATATAAATTATAAAATTAAAGCCCCACCAACACATTATTGTGCGATGAGGCTTTGGGTTTATTTTGCGCGAAAATGATCTTCTCTTCAATTCCTATCTTCCTCTTTTTTGCTCTTAACGAACATTTGAGGATTAATTTTCGGTATCTACGGCGCGGATTACATCAATAACTGAACCATCGCGATACTCTATAACACCAACAATTTTGTTTGTGAATTTAGGTTCAACAGGAACACCTGTTATCTTATCTACCTCTTCTCTTAGTTTATCTATATCAACGATATTAAGACCAGCCTCTTTCAGTTTAACCTCAAGATTCTTGTTGTTCGGGTTAACACAGATACCACGTTCTGTTACAATAAGGTCGATACTCTCACCCGGTGTAACAACATTCTGTACACGCTTCTTAATCATTGGTAAACGACCACGGAACGATGGACATACAACCACAGTAAGTTTAGCTCCTGCAGCAGTATCAGAGTGTCCTCCTGAAGCTCCACGGATAACACCATCGGCTCCGGTAATAACATTCACATTAAAGTCTGTATCTACCTCAAGGGCACCAAGCACAACAACATCTAGTTTATTGGTCATACAACCACAGTTATATGGCCCTGCATACTGATCAGACGAAATCTCAACGTGGTTGGTATTTCCGTGTACCGATGTACTTACAGCAGCATCAAAACTCTGAACGTCAAATAGAGCATCAAAAAGACCCTCATTAAGCATATCAACACAGTACGATGTAATACCACCAATCATGAAGCTACCTTTTATCTCCTGAGCCTTCATCTTGTCGCGCATAAATTTAGCAACGGCAAGCGATGCTCCACCGGCACCAACCTGAAATGAATATCCCTCTCTGAATACACCAGACTGCTCAATAGCATCAGCAGCCATCTCTGCAATACGCAAATCCATTGGCGACTTAGTGATACGTGTTGTTCCGCTGGCAATCTTAGACGGATCTCCGATTGTCTCTACCTTTACAACATGATCTACATTGTGCTGACGTATTGATGGTGGTATACATGGAAAATCAACAAGATTATCGGTAACAACCACAACCTTATCGGCATACATTACATCTATCATTGCATAACCAATTGATCCGAATGCTGAAGGACCAAATGATCCTGTACAGTTTCCTTCGCAATCGGCAGCTGAAGCAGCTACAACAGCAAGATCAATCTTAATACGTCCTGTTTTTATAGCTCTTGCACGTCCTCCGTGAGAGTGAATAACAACAGGATTCTTCATATGTCCTTCTGATATAGCTTTACCCAGCTCATCGCGTATTCCGGATGAGAATATACGGGTAATGGTACCATCCTTAACAAATGGTACAAGACACTCGTGCGCACTGGTAAGCGACGACGATGCCAGTGTAATATCTTTAATACCTATCTCTGCCAGGTAACGTATAGTCTGCTCAACAATATAATCGCCTCCGCGCAGGTGGTGGTGGAATGTAACAGTCATTCCATCGTGCGGGTTGCAAGCATCAATAGCCTCTTTAAGTGAATTTTTCATTTTAGAGGTGTGTGCCACACGCGATTTTACGGGCGGAGAGATGATTGTCTCGCCAATATTCTCTTTCTTTAGTTTGTTCCACACTCCTGAGTAGTGTTCAACATCGCCGAATCCCTCAATAAAGTCAGGAACATCAAATCCTAATATATTTTTTGTATGCATTGCTTTAATTTTTTTCGGTTTAGATCTCAATACCTGCTACATCAATAATATATTGTGCTCTTGCTACAACAGGGGCATCAATCATTTTACCATCTATAGCAAACACACCAATTCCGGCCTCTCTGTTTTTGTTAAACTCGCGGATAATGCGTACTGCTTTACGTATCTCCTCCTCGGTAGGGTTAAATACATCGTGTATAGTAGATATCTGACGAGGGTTAATTACTGCCTTTCCGGCAAAACCAATACCCTTAATCATCTCAGTCTCTACTTTCAGTCCTTCGTCGTCGTCAACATCGGCAAAAACAGTATCAATGGCATCAATCTTATTAGCTTTTGCTGCCATTACAATACGTTTACGGGCAAAATCAAGCTCGTTACCCTCTTTTGTCTTAACAACATTCATATCAGCAGTAAGATCCTGACCACCAATTGTAATACAGTCTACACGTTTGCTGTATGCAGCAATGTCAAATACATTCTGAACACCCAGAGCTGTCTCAATCATTGCATGAATAGTCATTGTAGGATTCTCTATATTGTGCTTCTTCTCAATCTCCTCAACAATGCTTATAAGACGTTTAAGATCCTCAACCGATTCGGTTTTAGGATAACGTATAGCATCAGGTTGCAGAGGAACTATCTCCTCAAGATCGGCAATACCAAACGGAGTATCAAGATGGTTAATACGTACAGTAACCTCACAGTTGTAGAAATCTACTGTATTAATCATGTTACGTACAAGTATACGTGCAGCATCTTTCTGATTAAGAGCAACAGCATCTTCAAGGTCTAACAGCAGACCATCGGCACCATAAACTCCACCTTGTTGCAACATCGCAGGGTTATTACCCGGGATGTAAAGCATTGTTCTTCTTTTACGTCTTGCAGCCATTATAATGTTCCCTCCTGTATGCCCAGAGCTCTTTTAATTGCAGTTTCTACTCTTGCCTCGATAGTTGGATCTAATGCACCTTTATCTTTGGCAAGGATTTTAACGTCCTCTACCTTAAATTTATCTAACACTTTGATGATAACATTACTAATACTATCAGCATAGTGCATATAAACCGATGATGTCAGGTCTATATCTCTTCCTGAACCTTTGGCAACCGGCTCAACCATAACGAGTATGTCGCTAGATTCAAAAGTTCCTGCCTGAGCACTGTTTTTAATTTCCATTTCTATCTGTTTTGATATTCTCTTATATGTCTCTTAACAGATTGTATAAGAGATTTATTATGTTCAAATATTTTGATCTGTACTCTGCGGTTAAAGAATCACAATGGGTACTATATCAACTGTTTAATTGGGAACAACCACTCCGTAAATTATTATACGGAGCAGTTGTTTTCCAAATCTAATATCTAATAGTCGTAATTTTAGCCTATAATGTCTCTAAAATAGTGTTGAATGTTGCACTAGGACGCATAGCTTTTTCAGCAAGTTCCTGTACAGGCTGGTAGTAACCTCCTATATCAGCAGCTGGACCCTGAACCTTGTTAAGCTCATCAACAATCTTAGCCTCATTGTTTGCAAGTTGCTCGTGAAGCTTAGCAAAACGTGCCTGAAGTTCAGTATCTTTTGTCTGTGCAGCAAGAGCCTCAGCCCAATACATTGCAAGATAGAAGTGTGAACCTCTGTTATCAAGCTGGTTAACCTTACGCTTAGGCGATTTATCCTCATCAAGGAATTTACCTGTAGCCTGATCAAGAGTCTCAGAAAGAACCATTGCAGTAGGATTGTTAGCAAATCCGCTCAGGTGCTCAAGTGAAGCAGCAAGAGCAAGGAACTCTCCTAATGAATCCCAACGAAGGTGATTCTCTGCGTTGAACTGCTGTACGTGCTTAGGAGCTGATCCACCTGCACCAGTTTCAAATAGTCCACCACCATTCATAAGAGGTACAATAGATAACATCTTAGCACTTGTTCCAACCTCAAGGATAGGGAACAGGTCAGTAAGGTAGTCACGAAGAACGTTACCTGTTACTGAGATAGTATCTTTACCCTCTTTAATTCTTTCACAAGAGAATTTAGTAGCCTCAACCGGAGACATAATAAGAATCTCTAGTCCTGTAGTATCATGATCTTTAAGGTATGTGTTAACCTTTTTGATAAGCTCAGCATCGTGTGCTCTATCTTTGTTTAACCAGAATACAGCAGGAGTTTGAGTAGCTTTAGCTCTGCGTACTGCAAGCTTAACCCAATCCTGAATAGGAAGATCTTTAACCTGACACATTCTCCAGATATCTCCCTGCTCAACATTGTGCTCAAAGATAACCTGACCATTCTCAGCTACCACGCGTACAGTTCCGTCAGCAGGTATCTCAAATGTTTTATCGTGCGATCCGTACTCCTCAGCTTTCTGTGCCATAAGACCAACGTTTGGTACAGTACCCATAGTTGTTGGATCAAATGCACCGTTCTCTTTACAGAAATCTATCGTTGCCTGGTATACACCTGCGTAGCTGTTATCAGGGATAAGAGCTTTAGCATCGTGTGATTTTCCGTCTGTTCCCCACATCTGTCCTGATGTACGAATCATTGCCGGCATAGATGCATCAATAATTACATCACTTGGTACGTGAAGGTTTGTAATTCCTTTGTCAGAATCAACCATTGCAAGACGAGGACGCTTAGCATATACAGCATCTATATCAGCCTCAATCTCTGCTTTTTTAGCCTCAGGTAGATTTGCAATTCTCTTGTAAAGGTCACCAAGTCCGTTGTTTGGATTAATTCCAAGCTCAGCAAATGTATCAGCATGTTTTGCGAAAACATCCTCAAAGAAAACCTCAACAATATGACCAAAAATGATAGGGTCAGAAACCTTCATCATAGTAGCCTTAAGGTGAGCAGAGAATAGTACATCTTTCTCTTTAGCATCATTTATCTGCTCTGCAATAAATGCTCTAAGAGCTTTACGGCTCATTACTGAAGCATCTATAACCTCACCCTCAATTACCGCAGTTTTCTCCTTAAGAACAGTTACATTACCGCTGTTATCAGTAAGCTCAATTCTTAGGTTACCAGCAACCTCAGCAGTAACAGTAGTTGATTTCTCGTTTGAACGGAAATCGCCACCATTCATGTGTGATACGTGTGATTTTGAATCAGCAGCCCATGCACCCATTGAGTGAGGATTCTTTCTTGCATAACTCTTTACAGCACCCGGTGCTCTGCGGTCTGAGTTACCCTCTCTAAGAACAGGGTTTACAGCACTACCTTTAATTTTATCGTATGTTGCTCTGATTTTCTTCTCTTCATCAGTCTTAGGCTCATCCGGAAAATCTGGTAGTTTGTAACCTTTCTCCTGAAGCTCTTTTACAGCAGCTTTAAGCTGAGGTATTGAAGCACTGATGTTTGGCAGTTTAATGATATTTGCCTCCGGAGTCTTAGCAAGCTCACCAAGCTCAGTAAGAGCATCAGAAATACGCTGCTCTTCTGTAAGATATTCCGGGAAATTAGCTATAATTCTTCCGGCAAGAGAGATATCTCTTGTTTCAACTTCGATACCTGATACCTCTGTAAAAGCCTTTACTATTGGAAGTAAAGAGTACGTTGCCAAAGCCGGAGCTTCATCAATCTTTGTGTAGATGATTTTTGATTTGTTAGCCATTGTGTTTTAGTTTTATTTTTCCAATTATTATTGGTTTGTGCCGGGTTTTACTCCCCGGCACTAGTTATGTTTTTATAATGATTTATTGTCTCTTAATTAAAGATCTCTGCGTTTGTAAACAGCATCGTAGTTGTCTAACTGATCAAATTGCAGATAGTCATAAACATCTGATGTGTTTGGCTCAACCTTCTCTTTGTAAATTTTAATGTACTCCTCAGGAGTTGGTAGTTCTCCTTTAAGAGCTACAACAGCACCAAGCTCAGCAGAACCAAGGTAAACCTGTGCTCCGTTACCCATACGGTTGTTGAAGTTACGTGTTGATGTAGAGAATACATTTACATTGTCCGGTACTCTAAGCTGGTTACCCATACATAGTGAACATCCCGGAGTCTCTATACGCGCATTTATATGATTAAATGTTGAGTACATAGCCTCGTCTTTAAGTTTTGCCTGATCCATACGGGTAGGAGGGGCAATGTATGTTCTTACATCCGGATTTACCTTGTTTCCTTCCCAGATCTTAGCAGCAGCTCTGAAGTGTCCTATATTTGTCATACATGAACCGATGAATACATCATTAATCTTCTCACCTTTAACATCTGAAAGAAGTTTAACATCATCCGGATCATTAGGACAACATAGTATTGGCTCAGTAATCTCAGAAAGATCAATCTCAACAATCTCTTTGTACTCTGCATTAGCATCGGCAGAAAGAAGTTGTGGATCTTTAAGCCACTCGTTAAGCTCATCTATACGGTTCTGGATTGTCTGAGTATTGTTGTATCCATCTTTTACCATGCTCTCAAGAAGAGCAACGTTTGATTTAACAAACTCAATAACCTTTGCATCCGGTAGTTTGATACATGCAGCAGCAGCACTACGTTCAGCAGTTGCATCTGTAAGCTCAAATGCTTGCTCAACAGTGATATTATCAAGACCTTCCATCTCAATTATAGTACCGTTGAATATATTAATCTTATTCTTTTTAGGAACTGTAAGTTGTCCGCGTTGTATAGCAAAATATGGTATTGCGTTAACAACATCTCTTAGTGTAATTCCAGGGTTAAGCTCTCCTTTAAAACGTACAAGAACCGACTCAGGCATATCAAGAGGCATAAATCCTAATGCTCCTGCAAATGCTACAAGACCTGATCCTGCAGGGAATGAGATACCAAGAGGGAAACGTGTATGAGAATCGCCACCTGTACCAACACTGTCTGGCACCAACATACGGTTTAACCATGAGTGAATAACACCATCGCCCTGACGTAGTGCAACACCATCGCGCTCAGTAATAAATGTAGGCAACGATTTATGCATCTTAACATCTGTAAGCTTTGGATATGCAGCAGTGTGACAGAACGACTGCATGAACATTGGCGACTGGAACTTAAGACATGCCAACTCTGTAATCTCATCAGCAGTCATAGGTCCTGTAGTATCCTGTGATCCTACAGTGGTCATTTTTGGAGTACATGATGTTCCCGGAAGAACGCCCTCAAAACCACATGCCTTACCAACGATTTTCTGAGCAAGAGTATAACCTTGTCCCTCTTTTGGCTCAGGATTGTTTGGAATAGTAAAGAAATCTGCTTTTGGAAGACCAAGTGCAGTACGTGCTTTCTCAGTAAGAGCAGCACCAATTATAAGTGATATACGACCTCCTGCCTTATACTCATCTTTTATTGTATCAGGAGATAGTTTAAATGTAGATATAACCTCTCCATCTCTTGTAATCTCTCCTTTTTCAGTGTTTATGATAATCTCGTCACCTGTATTTAGGTTAGAAACATCAGTTGTTATTGGCATGGCACCTGAATCCTCGCAAGTGTTGTAGAAGATAGGAGCAATAGCACCACCAAGAACAACACCCTTTGTACGCTTGTTAGGTACAGCAGGAATATCCTGACCAATGTGCCATAGGAGACTGTTTGCAGCCGATTTTCTTGATGAACCGGTACCAACAACATCACCAACAAATGCTACCTGATGTCCTTGTGCACGATACTCTGCAATAGTCTCGTTACCACCAGGGAAACGTGTAGAACCCATTGATAGAGCGTGAAGAGGAATGTCAGGACGTGTGAATGCCTCGCCAGCAGGAGAGAAATCGTCTGTGTTTATCTCACCCTCTACCTTGTAAACCTTAACCTTAATCTCTTTATCAAGATCTGGTTTTACTTTAAACCAATCTGCATTAGCCCAAGACTCAACTACTTTTTTTGCAGCAGCATTTGTCTCAGATAGTTTAAGAACTGTATCAAAAGCATCGTAAACAAGAATAGTGTGCGATAACGCCTCAATAGCCTCTTCAGCTACCTCATCAATTGATAATGCATCAATAAGAGGTTGTACGTTAAATCCACCCATCATTGTTCCAAGAATCTTTACAGCCTCTTTAGCTGAGATTATTGGCGATGTAAGCTCTTTCCTGATTATTTTATCAAGAAACTCAGCCTTTACTTTTGCCGATGGTGCTACACCCGGCGCAATGCGTTCTGTAAACAGATTTAGCAGAAACTCTTCCTGACCATTTTCAGGATTCTGAAGTAACTCGCACAGAGCAGTTGTTTGCTCCGGATCTAGCGGAAGCGCCGGAATACCTTTTGCATTTCTTGCTTCCTGATGTTTTAAATAGTTCTCAATCATACTATTGTTTGACATGAGTGTTTGTTTCTTAAGTGTTTTATCTTAAAATATTTTATCTCTCACTATTTGTTTAACTGATTAAATTCAGTTGTTATTCGCTTAACAATAGGGATGCCAACTCTTGTAAAATGTTTATTAATAAGGTTATATGCTATGTGTGTTGGTTTGGAGGGAAAAAAACAGTAAAAAAACAGTGTTCAAAATCAGGACAGCGGGATTTTAAATAGTGTATAAAATCAGGACAGTGTAACAAAAATGAGCAAATTGTTATCAGGATGGCTATATGTGGTTATAGATTGTTGGACGAATTTAAGATTTTTTATGATTTTGTAACAAGAGAATGCAATTTATGATATTTTATTAATGATAAGCGTGTTATTATACTTCCTTTGGCAAGGATTAATTTTTAGCAATAAATATATTTTATGTTCTGTAATATATAATTGAGGTTAGTGTAGGAAATATGTGGAAATAGTCAAACATCTTGATTTTTGATAAAGTTGTTTTGATGTTGAGTGTTTTTATTGTTATCAATAGTAAAGCTTCAATTGTTTTATATTTAAGGTTATTGTTGTTGTAAATGACTTGTAACGATAGTAATATATAACCGTATCATGACGTATAGTTTGTTTAATTAAAAACCCAGTATGTTATGAAGGCACGCATGACAATTTACTCAGGATTTTTACTGATACTGATATTTTTTAACTCGCACAGTATTTTTAGTAATCAATCGAATTCAGAAAGAGATATAGTAGAAGCTACATATAAGAGTGAGATTAATCACATGGCATTGTATTCTGCAGGTATGGCAGCGGTAATTACAACACAGCCTGCATCAGGTGCAGTAACAGCTAATGATCAGATCTATCTTTTTGTAGTAGCAACAGGAACAGATTTGAGTTATCAATGGTATAAAGATGCAGTAGCTATTACCGGAGAAACACACTCTTCACTATCGATACCTAATTGTAATACCGATGATGCAGGTGATTACTATGTTGAGATTACTGATAATGTTCCCGCAACAGTTACATCAAGTACTGCGACAATTACAGTTAACAAAATAAACCTTACAGTTACAGGACAGGATTATACCTATTCATATGGTGATGCAATTGGAGCAGTTGAAGTTATAGATATTGTTTATCCGGCAGGAACAAATGCGTCTATGTTTGATGTATTACCTTCGGCATCAACTCTTGCAACAAATACCTCGGCAGTTGGACCTTATGCAGTTACTGTTGCTGCTGGATCTTCTAAGGTATTTAATGTAACAGCAGTTGACGGAACACTTACAATTAATAAAGCACCATTAACAGCTACAGCCAATAATAAAAGTATGGTTTATGGTGATGCTATACCAACGTACGATATAACTTACAATGGGTTTAAGAACGGAAATAGTTCTGTTGATATTGATACAGAGCCAACATTAACCTCAACAGCTGCACCAACAAGTAATGTTGGTGATTATTCAATAACCTTTGCCACAGCAGGAACCGATAATAACTATAATATAATTCCAGTTGACGGAACAGTAAGTATAACAGCAGCAGTTCTTACTGCTACAGCTGATGATAAGAGTAGGGTTTATGGTGATGAAAAACCGACATTTACTATAACATACAGTGGGTTTAAGAACTCAGAGACAGTAGCAGATCTTACAACAGAACCAGTAGCTTATACAGCAGCACTGTTAAGCAGTGGTGTAGGAACCGAGTCGATAGATGTAACAGGTGGAGTAGCCACAAACTATTCGTTTAATCTTGTTTCAGGAACACTGACAATAACAGCAGCCCCATTAACAGTAACGGGAGTAGATGCCAGCCGTGAGTATGGAGTAGCTAATCCAACATTAAGTGTAAGTTACAGTGGATTTAAGAATAGCGATTCAGAAACCGATTTTACGGTCGGAAATACACCTACAGTTTCTTCTCCTGCCACAATAACCTCAGATGTAGGTACGTATAATATAGTACCAGCAGGTGGAGTTCTGGCAAACTACTCAATATCACATGTAAATGGTACACTTACAATATCAAAAGCACCACTTACAGCCACAGCTAATGATAAGAGCATGGTATATGGAGATGCAGTACCAACGTATGATCTGGCCTATAGTGGATTCCGAAACGGAAACAGTTCAGCCGATGTTGATACAGAGCCAACATTAACCTCAACAGCAGCAGCAACAAGTAATGTAGGGGATTATGCCATAACCTTTGCTACAGCAGGAACGGATAATAACTATGCTATAACCACAGTAGACGGAACAGTAAGTGTAACGGCAGCAGTTTTAACAGCAACAGCAGATGATAAGAGTAGGGTTTATGGAGATGAGAATCCTGCATTAACAATGACCTACAGCGGATTTAAGAACTCAGAGACAGTAGCAGATCTTATAACAGAACCAGTAGCTTATACAGCAGCAATGTTGAGTAGTGGAGTAGGAACAGAGTCGATAGATGTAACAGGCGGAGTAGCCACCAACTATTCGTTTAATCATGTATCAGGAACACTGACAATAACTGCAGCCCCATTAACAGTAACGGGAGTAGATGCCAGCCGTGAGTATGGAGTAGCAAATCCAACTTTAAGTGTAAGTTACAGCGGATTTAAGAATGGTGAAACAGAAGCTGGCTTCCCTGCTGTTAATCATCCAAC
>JAOARD010000020.1 GCA_025210735.1 Bacteroidales bacterium | reverse complement strand
ATTACAAATCAGCTGCTCTGGCCAACTGAGCTACATCGGCGTTTTGAGCGGGAGACGAGGTTCAAACTCGCGACCCTCAGCTTGGAAGGCTGATGCTCTATCAACTGAGCTACTCCCGCAATCAATACGTTTATAAAGTGGGGAGAGCAGGATTCGAACCTACGAAGACGAAAGTCAGCGGAGTTACAGTCCGCCCCAGTTGGCCACTTTGGTATCTCCCCAAATGTTTTACAATATTTCAAAGAGCCGATGGAGGGATTCGAACCCACGACCTGCTGATTACAAATCAGCTGCTCTGGCCAACTGAGCTACATCGGCGTTTTTGTTTAAGAACGTTGCCCCGTTTGTTTCAAAGGCGATGCAAAAGTAGCGAAGTTTTTTTTACATGCAAATATTTTGTGCATATTTTTTTCTCTTTTTTTTGCTCACAAACCCGCTGTACACCTCTGGTTGGTGAGTTTTAGATAGTTATGTAAACGAACATTTTTTTCTGTTTTGTTTAGTTAATTACTACTCTTTTTTTGAAAGGATAATTATTGGGTTATCATTTTTTAATTTGATGATAACTTATTCTTTGTTCTTGATGCAAAAAACTAATTAAATAGATAATATCTGAATATGGTTTCTGTATTTATATATATGATTTGTCTCTATAATTAAATGTTGTTTTATTCTGATAGGGTTGGGGTATCTGAACTATGTATAATAGTTGATGCCTGATTATGCTTTAATTTCATTGATAAAAAATTCCAAAAGCAAATTTAAACGGTTTCTAAGTTGTAGATCATTATATTATGATTGTTTCCGACCTGTTTTATTTGTTGTTTTTAAGTGGTTGTATATGTGGTTGTTTGGGTTTGTGACTTTTTGAATTGTTAGAGAATGAGTTTTTGTCACTATGGAGTAATATTTTGTTCCTGATAGGAAAAAAATCATGCCTATGAAAAAGAGATTTCATAGGCATGAAAATTTTGTTTCATCACTATGAAAATATTATATCTTCCCAATGAAAGTATGACTTTGTTATTATAAAAAATCATTTTCATCTATCTGAAGAGATTACGTTATCAGGATTAGAATAATTATGGATTCTTATTTAGGTATAAGTTTAATAAATTTATAAGACAGAAAAAAGGGTATAAAAGAGGCGGAATTTAACTATTCCGCCTTAATTTATAGTGTTTATGAAACTTTTACTCTTCCTCTTCTTCTTCCATTTGAAGTTGCAGGTCAGCCATCTTAATTGCTGTAATAGCGGCTTCATCACCTTTATTGCCGTGCTTTCCTCCAGCTCTGTCTATTGCCTGCTGCATATCGTCTGTAGTAAGTACTCCAAATATAAACGGAATGTCATATTGCAGGTTAAGTTCTGTAATACCATTTGATACTCCATGGCAAATGAAATCAAAGTGTCTGGTCTCGCCTTGTATTACACAACCAAGACAAATTACAGCATCCAGATCTTTGTATTCTGCCATGTATCTGCCACCCATTGTTAGCTCAAATGTTCCCGGAACATATTTAATAACAATATTCTCCTCTTTAGCACCGTGCTTCTTAAGGGTATCAATAGCTCCTTTAAGCAGAGCTCCTGTGATATCAATATTCCACTCGGCAACAACAATACCAAAAAGCATATCTTCTGCTGAAGGTATTTGTGACGGATCGTACTCCGAAAGGTTTTTTAAACTTGTAGCCATAATTTATATGTTTTTATATAAAAAAAGTATCACCAAACGTGTTTGATGATACTTCTCTGTATTATACTATAATATATTACTTCTCACTAAGTAGTGTTGCTTTAGTAATGTATTTGTCTATCTGACGACCTTCTGTAGTCTGAGGATAGTTCTTTTTAATTTTATTGAATACCTCAAGAGCTTTATTGTACTCTTTAAGTTCAATATATACATGACCAGCTTTCATCAGATAAATAGGAGTTGTGAAATCGTTCTCGCTATAATCTGCAGCACTTGTATAGTATTTAGCTGCATCATTGTAGTTCTTAAGTTGCGAATAAGCATCGCCTATAGAACCTTGTGCAATTGGTGCAACCATTATATCGTCAGAATCAAATTTCTTCAGATACTCAATTGCTTTATCATAATCTCCAAGACGAAGATATGATACACCTGCATAATAATGAGCAAGATTTGCAGCCTTTGTTGATCCGTGCTCATCAATAATCTCTAAAAATCCCGGATACTCATCCTTACCATTAAGTGCAATATTAAATGAGTCTTGCTCAAAATATTGCTCAGCCATAAAAATCTCATTTTGCGCCTCTACCTCTTTTGGTTGTGCAACAAATCTGTCATAAGTTAAGTACAGACCAATTGTTGCAGCTATAGCAACCACAATAATTGTAAGACTTTTTTGGTTCTCCTCAATAAAATGCTCTGTTTTTGATAAAGCATTCTCTACATTCTCTAAGTTCTCGTCTCCGGTTTTCGTATTTTTTGACATCTATTCTCAAAGTTTAGGTTAATTAAACTAACGACAAGCGCAAATGTAGTTTTTTTTATATAATCTCAAAACAGTTGTTAATAAAAAATAGTGTGTATTTTGAAAGAATAGCATAAAAAGTAGTAAGATTGTATAAAATTTAAAGAAAATGTATTTAAGAGAACTCTCTATTGTAAACTACAAGAATATTGAACAGGTAACTGTTGAATTTGTTGATGGAATTAACTGTTTTTGTGGTTATAACGGTATGGGTAAAACTAATATTCTGGATGTGATTTATTATCTGTCTATGTGTAAGAGTTTCTTCAACTCTATTGATAGTCAGAATATAAAGCATAATATGGAGTTTTTTGTTTTGCAAGGAGAGTATTTTACAGGGGATAAGCAGGAGAATATTTATTGTGGATTTAAGCGAGGGAGAGGAAAACAGTTTAAGCGCAATAAAAAGGAGTATGATAAGCTAATGGATCATATTGGATTGTTGCCTGTTGTAATGATTTCTCCTTCAGACTCTATGCTTATTACAGAGGGTAGCGAAGAGCGCCGTAAGTATATGAATGGAGTTATTTCGCAATATGATAATGCCTATCTTGAGGATACAATAAGATACCAAAAGATACTGAAACAGCGCAACTCGTTTCTTAAACAGAGTTATTCATCGGGGCTTTTTGATGGTGATATGTTAGAGGTGATGGATGAGCAGATGACTGTTATTGGAGAAAGAGTATTTAATAAAAGAATAGAGTTCCTGAATAAACTGTTGCCTGTTTTTGACAGATATTACAGAGAGATATCAGGAGCTGATGAGGAGGTTGGGTTGCAGTATAAATCGCAGTTATTTAACGGACCATTTTCTGAGTTACTTATGGCAGCACGTCATAAAGATTCAGCTTTGCAACATACATCAGTAGGAATACACAGAGACGATCTTGAGCTTACAATAAATGGTTACCCTCTTAAGAGATCAGGATCGCAGGGACAGCAGAAGAGTTTTTTAATGGCACTTAAACTAGCACAATTTGAATTTCTGTTTGAGTCGTCTGGTAAAAAACCTATATTGTTGCTCGATGATATATTTGATAAACTTGATCAGCGCAGGGTTGCGAGTGTGTTGAATATTGTTTCAGACGGTTCGTTTGGACAAATATTTGTTACAGATACAAATCGTGATAGGGTTGAGAGTCTGATTGGAACTATTGATAAGAAGGATACTATAATTTTTGATATTGAGAACGGAGCAATAATATGAGAAAGAGCGAAACATTACCAATAAAAGAGCTTGTTGAAGCTATGATGAAACAGTATGGCCTTAATTATAGATATAATGAGGTTAAAGCTATTTCGTTGTGGTCTGAGATATTAGGGCAGGGAGTTGATAAAATGACGCGCAATATTGTTGTTAAGAATGGTAATATGGTTGTTTATCTCAATTCATCAGTACTGAGAAATCATCTTTTTGGTATGCGCGAGGCTATCTGTAAGGAGATAAATAAACGTTTAGGAACTGAGTGTATACGTAATGTGATACTTAAGTAATCTTGCATACTGGTGGGTAGTTTTTCCTGTGTTTAATTCTAATAGTTATTTTTTACTGTTTTATTGTAAAAAATTATAGCTTTTATTGTGCAATTCTATTAACTCTTTATTAAATTTAATATAAAAGAGAGATGTGGATATAGAGTTATTGCATAATAAAAAGATTAATTCGCAGCGATGGAATGAGACAGTTACTATGGCTGTGAATAGTAATTTCTCTGCATATACATGGTATCTTGATCTGATTGATCCGGATTGGGAAGGGTTACTTTCAACTGATTACAAGTATGTGTTTCCTGTTTTAAGTTCATCAAAGCTGTTTAAGGTAGGGTTTTATCAGCCGTCAGTGTATTTCAGAGCGGGCTTGTATACAACAGAGTTGTTATCTAAAGAGATATTTGAGAAGTTTGTTGATGCTCTGCCTGAACGTGTATCGCATGTTAAGGTAGCCCTGAATAAGTATAATTTATTTAAAAACGATACTCTTTTCTACGGGGGGATATCATATCAGAAAGATATGATATCAAATATTGATTCGAGTGTAAGATATTCAACAGATGCAGTTCAGAAGCTAACTACTCTTTTACGTCGTAAACTTGTTGTTCTGGAAGGTATGCAGATATCAGAGTTTCTGAAATATTATGAAACCTATTCAGTAAGTAGAGTGTCTAAGTGGGAACAGGATTTTTTACGCAGACTGTTGTCGTTTACATTCTATAACCGTATATCGAGTATTCTGGGGGTCTTAGACGATAAGAATAATCTGGGTGCAATAGGGATGTTTATAAGAAATCAGCAGAGAGCCTGGTTGTATCTGTATGCATCATCTGCCGATGCCGATAAAGAGGGGTTTTTCTACTATATGCTTGATTACTATATAACAAGGCAT
The DNA here is from genome assembly GCA_025210735.1 of Bacteroidales bacterium. Taxonomy (GTDB): domain Bacteria; phylum Bacteroidota; class Bacteroidia; order Bacteroidales; family UBA6680; genus UBA6680. The sequence continues at coordinate 63,604 of JAOARD010000020.1, read as the reverse complement.
TCGTCGTTGAACATACCTTTAGAATTTTGTTATTATAAAGGTATGGAGCAGAATATATTAAACATTGGAGCTGTAAAGCACAAGGTGTATAATCTGTCAAGAACAGGAAAACCCTGATATTTATTAATTCGGATTTATTGGTTGATAGTATGTTGTGTTTAAAACAGGTAGTTTAACCCTATATAGAAACCTGATTTTCCATCTCTTTTATCTAAAGCAAGTCCGTAATCAGCAGAGATAATAAAGTTCTCGTTCATAGCTATTTTAATACCAAGGCCTACTGATGAGTGAATTGCGTAAATATCGCTACTGAAATAATCAGAGTATTCGTTCTTTAGTATCTCTTTTAATGCTTTTGTATCTATATTAATTGGATCTGTTACTACTCCAAAGTCAGAAAAAAGAACAAGCCCCAGGTAGAAGTTTTGTTTTATCATTCTAAAGTCAAACAGCCTGTTTCTGAGCTCAAGATTAGTTATAAGAAAACCATCTGCCACTATTCTGGATCTTGTTATACCTCTTATTGTTTTTGTGCCTCCTAATCCGTTTGCACTCCAGGAGTCGTGAAACGATTTTATCATCTCGTTTTGCATATAGAACGGGGCTTTACCACCAATAGTGCTCTGGTATTTAATTCTGTAAGCAAAATTAGTACGGTTTTTTATCAGGTTTATGTAGTGCCTGAAAACAAAAACGGCTTTGGTATAACTCTGTTCTTTATCTGATAAAAAGTCAGGAGCATATGATAATATAGCCTCTGCCCATATACCTTCTGAAGGATTGGCCTTTTTATTTCTGGTATCGTAAACTATACCTGCGTTTATCAGAGTATGACTACCTCCATCTTTTTCTTCTTCGGGAATTATCCCCCAATCTATATATCGTTTGTACAGACCTGGCATATCTGTGTTTGATGGTAGTTTATCTTCATTATCCTGACCCTTGTTTAGTTTGTTAATATCCGGTTCTTTGCATTTGATATTGTAAAATCCTATACCGGCTAACCATTTAAGTTTGTTGTTTAATTTGCCCTGAATAAATATGTTGGATCTAAAAAAACGGCGATCAAAGTTGTAGAACACCCTTGATTTGTAGTCGTTATGGTTATCATCAGTCCAGTCGTAGTTAACCTTTGATTGATATCCGTTGAAGCCATTAAATCTGAATGTTTGTTCAATTACATAGTTTGCTTCAGCGGTAACTCTTATGCCTTTTATAAGATCGTCAGTGTCGTATGCAATTCTGAATATTGAACTGCCTTTTGTGTATGCAGATGCTTCTAGATATAGTTTGTGATTGTATTGCGGAAATCTTGTTCCGTCTCCATAATGGTATATATCAAGAAGTCCACCATATTGGAAACCAAGATCTGAATCGTATGTAATAGCCGGGAGAGCACCAATATTGAATCCTCTTTTAATCTTAGACGAATCTTGCTGTGATGCATATAGGCTTATTACACTTATGTTTATCAGTAGTATTAATAGTGTTTTTTTCATATCGGGTTAGTTTAGGGAGGGTATTAGCTTTATGGGAGCAGGTCAAAATCTATCTCCTCGTCGTAAAATTCTCTTTCAGTAATTCCTCCTTTCTCAAACTTTATTGTTCGTGCAGGGAATTTTTTTAGTGTACTGTAGTTGTGTGTAGCCATAAGTACAGCACGCCCGTTTGCGCTAATACTAAATAGTATGTCCATTATCTCATCTGTTGTGTCAGGATCAAGATTACCTGTAGGCTCATCGGCAAGTATTACATCAGGATCGTTAAGTAATGCACGTGCAATTACAACACGTTGCTGTTCTCCACCCGAAAGCTGATGAGGTTTTTTATACGCTTTATATTTTAGGTTTACCAGATCCAGAACATAGTCTATTCTGTCTTTTATAGCAATTTTGTTTTTCCAGCCGGTAGCCTTAAGAACAAATAGCAGGTTGTCATAAACAGTTCTGTCTGTAAGCAGTTTAAAATCCTGAAATATTACACCCAGATTACGTCTTAGTTTAGGTATATGTCTTCTTTTAAGCTTTCTTAAATCGTATCCGGCTACCATTCCAGAACCCTCCTGAAGAGATAGCTCTGCGTTAAGTGTTTTTATAAGGCTTGTTTTTCCGGAGCCAACTCTTCCTATAAGGTATATAAACTCTCCTGTGTTTACATTCAGGTTTACATCTGAAACAACCAGATGATCGTTCTGGAATATTTTTGCATCTTCAAGTGTAATTATTACTCTTTCGTCCATCAATTAAGATCAATTTTTGTTAGTTTACCAAATTCTACATCCTCAATAACCCTCATTATTTTCTCTTTGTGTTGACTCAAGCCGTTTTTAAATATTGTTCTGTGCGGACTTTTTGCCTTAAATTGTGCAATAAGAGCAAACTCGTTATCTCTTATCTGTATGTAATCTGGTATTTTTGATGTTCCTTTAGTTTTTAATATGTACATTTTATAATAAACTTTTCAGCTAAAATATAAAATATACTTGGTTTTTGATAGTTTTACTATTGTATAAACTGCTTTTGATGTATAAAGGTTGTTGCAGGAAATATAACCGTGGTATATTATTTGTACATTTGCGAGTGTTTTTTGTTACGTTATTTTTTTATTATTGACTTTAAATCCGAAATAATTTTAATATATGAGATCCGGTATTTGTATACTACTTATTTGTTGGTTCTCGTTTGGTGCGTTTTCGCAACAAACAAAGTACTATAAAGACCAAGACAGGCAATATTATGAAGCTCTGAACCTATTTGATTTGGGGCAGTATGGTGAAGCACAGCAGATTTTTCAGGAGATTGTAGATGACACTAAAGATGTTAATGATCAGTTTGCTGTAAACTCAGAGTATTATGTTGCAATATGTGCAATTAAACTCTATAACAAAGATGCAGACAATCTGATAACGGGATTTGTTTACCGTCATCCGGAGAGTTCAATGGTTAATAAAGCTTATCTTGAGATGGGTATGTTCAGAACCCGGCAAAAGAAGTTTGAAGAGGCTGTTGAGTGGTTTGCAAAAGTAGATAAGAGAGCCCTTACATCTGATAACAGGTTTGCTTACTACTTTAAATATGGGTATAGTCTGTTTATGACAGAGCAGTATGAACAGGCAAAGCTTATGTTTTATGAGATAAAGGATAAGGAGAATGATTATAGTGCTCCTGCCAAGTATTATTATGGACATATAGCTTATGCTGAGGGAAATTATCAGACCGCATTAGAGAATTTTGTAATCCTTGAAAATGATGAGTCATTTGCACCTTTGGTACCATATTATCGTGCTCATATCTTATATCTGAAAAAAGATTATGATGCAGTAATAGATTATGTACCCGGAATTCTGGAGAAGATATCGGTGAAAAGAGCACCGGAAATGCAGAGAATTGTTGCAGACTCTTATTATCAGAAGAAAGAGTATGATAAAGCTGTTCCGTATATAGAGGAGTTTATAAAGAAGGTTAAGAAGGCTGAAAGATCTGACTATTTTCTGGCAGGATTTATATATTATAAATCAAATAAGATTGGCCAGGCAATAAAATATTTCAGAAAAGTTACTGTTGATAAGGATTCATTATCACAGAGTGCATATTATAATCTTGCCGATTGTTATCTTAAATCTGATGATAAAACAAAGGCTCTTGCAGCATTTAAACAGGCTGCATCAATTAATGCTGATCCTATGATAAGAGAGGAGTCTATGTTCTTCTCGGCAAAACTTGCATATGAGCTTAACTATACTCCATTTAATGAGTCGATAGAAGCATTAGAGGCTTACATAAAGGTGTATCCTAAGTCAAAACGTACTGAGGAGGCGTATAATCTTATGGTTACAGCATTTATGAACACGCGTAACTATAAGAGAGCACTTGAAGTATTGAATAATATGCCTTTAACAGACCATAATGTGAAGGCTGCATTTCAACGTACAACTTATTTCAGAGGTATAGAGCTGTTTAATAATATGGATCTTGCAGAGGCAATTCAACATTTCGATTTGTCAATGTCGGTTCCCGGATTTGATCCTAAGGTTAGGGCAATGACATACTATTGGCGTGGTGAAGCTTATTACAGATTAAAAGAGTTTGATAAGGCTCAGAGTGATTATAAAGATTTTCTGATAACTACCGGTGCGTACGGAATGAAAGAGTACTATATTGCTCACTATAATCTTGGGTATTGTAACTTTAAATTACGCAGATATAACGATGCAATAAGTTGGTTCAGGAAATATCAGGAATTGCCGGTTAATAAGTCAGAGGATATATATGGCGATGCATGTAGCAGGGCTGGTGACTGTTTCTTTCTTATGAAACGTTACTGGATGGCAATAGAGCAGTATGACAAGACTATTAAAGCAAAAAGTGGTACTGTTGATTATGCTCTGTATCAGAAAGGATTTGCGTTTGGGCTTGTTGCCAGACCAGCGAAAAAGATTGCTACATTAGATGTTTTGATTAGCCAGTATCCTGAGTCGTCGTATATTGATGATGCTCTTTATGAAAAGGGACGTACATTAATGGCTGAAGGTAAAAATCAGGAGGCAAAAACTGCATATACAGAAATTGTAGAGCGTTATCAGAGTACAAGTAGTTTCTATAAAAAATCGTTGGTACAACTTGGTCTTATAAACTACAACGAGGGTAATAACGATGCTGCACTAGAGTACTACAAACGTGTTGTTGGCGATTTTAGAGGAACAAGGGAGGCAAGGAATGCTCTTGTTGGAATTAGAAATATATATGTTGAGACAAATAAGGTAAATGAGTATGTTAAGTTTGTTGAGAATGTTGGTGAGTATGCTAATGTATCAATGTCAGAAAGAGATTCTCTAACATATTCAGCTGCTGAGCGTGCATATATGGAGGGGAAAACAGATGAAGCAAAGAAGAGTCTGTTAACATATGTATCGGACTTTGAGAATGGTAATTTTATTATTAATGCAGGTTTTTATCTAGCTGATATCTATCATAGAGAGGGTGATAAGGATAATGCCCTTAAGCACTATAATACTGTTATAAAAGCAGGACGAAACGATTTTACAGATAATGCATTGTATGAGGCTGCTGCTATTGAGATGTATAAGAAGAATTATAAGGAGGCATACGCTAACTATGTAGAATTGGAGAAGAATGCAGAGTTAAATACACACCTCTCTGCATCAAGAATTGGAGCAATGGAGAGTAGTTATAACCTGAATATGTATAACGAATCGGTTGTTGCTGCTGATAAGGTAATTCATACAGATAAGATTGCTCCGGAAATGATCCGTCGTGCACACTATATTAAAGCATCATCTTATAGTGCACTGTATGAAAAAGAGAAGGCTCTAGATGAATATAAGTGGTTAGCAAAAGATGTTTCTAATGAGGAGGGGGCAGAGGCGCGTTATCGTATTGCTCAGATATACTTTAGTAATAATAAACTAGAGGATACAGAGAAAGTGATAATGGATTTTGCCAAGAACAATACTCCTCATCAGTATTGGTTAGCACAGAGTTTTATACTGTTATCTGATATTTATGTACAAAAGGAGGATCTTTTTCAGGCGAAGGCTACGCTTCAGAGTGTGATTGATGGTTATTCTGTACAAGATGATGGAGTAATAGACCTTGCTAACTCTAAGCTTCTTGCTATTATTAAGGCAGAAAAGGCTAAGTTGAATAAGAAAGGTGACGAGATAGAGCTGCATTTTAAGAATGTTGATAAGAGAGAGGTTGAGAAGCTTAATAAAGAGAATGAGGCTTCTGACTCTTTGTTGGTTAAAAATGCAACAGGTACAGAAGAGAAATCAACAGCTATGAAAGTAGATTAATGCACTAATTAAAAGAAAACGTTAAGCAATGAAGATATATAGAAATATACTGTTACTGTGTATGCTTGGATTATTCACAAATGTGTTTGCTCAGAGTGATACAATACAGAAGAGAATAGAGGTTGTAAGGGCGTATGAGCCTATTGTTAACGATGCGTTTAAGATAAATTATCTTCCGATAATAAATGATACGGTAAAAAAGACTGTGAGATATAATTATGAGTTATTACCTCATCATCTGTCAACACTGTTTTCGGTTAAACCTATTAAGGCAGCCAAAATGGTTGGCGAGCCATTAGATGAGTTATATAATTCGTTTATCAGATTCGGGATGGGTAATTTTTATACACCGCTTGTTGAGGCAAATTACCATAATCTTAGATCTAAATACGGATCGTATGGATTTGATGGTAGATTCTTAGGATCGTATGGTAAGATTAAACTTGATGATGGAACAAAAGAGTCGATAGGTTATAATGATTCATATCTGAGAGCCTTTGGCAAGAGAATATGGCGTGATTATGTAATTGGTGGATCTGTTAAGTATTCGCTTGCGTCAGCAAATAATTATGGATATGATGCCAAAAAAGATGTGTTTCTTGCTGTATCAAGAGATGATTATGAGATGAGTCAGCGGATGAATGTGATTGGAGGTAAGATGTATGTAAAGTCAACACATGTAGATTCTACACACTTAAATTATAAAGCTGATATTGGTTATGACTATGTTGCAGATAAACATTCATTTAATCAGAGTAAACTTAATGTAAATACAGCGTTTGATCATTTCTGGAATAAGGAGCGTGTTGGTGCCGATATTGGAATAAAAGTACTTATCCCAAATAATGAACTTGATTCAGGGGTTACAACAAAATTTAAGTTAAGACCATGGCTTAGTACTTATGGTAATAGATGGAAGGTTAAAGCGGGAGTGTCTATAGTATACATAAATACACCAAGAGAGGATAAAATGTATCTGTATCCATTCGGAAATCTGCAATATAATATTGCAGGCGATTTGATTGTTCCTTATATAGATGTTAATGGTGGTACAGATGTGCACGATTATGAGAGTTTGGTAAGAGAAAACATATATCTTACACCTGGTACGGTTGCAGAGCCAACTAATAATAAGTTAACAATGAAGGGTGGACTTAAAGGAAATCTTTCCCCTGTTGTATCTTATAATTTTAGTGCTGCTTATTCGCTAATAGATAATATGTACTTCTTTATAAACGATTATGAGAAGAGCCCGTTTGGAAATAGCTTTAAACTGATTTATGATGATGTTGAATTGTTTACAATGTCTGGTCATATAGGAATTAATCCTTCGGAGCGATTAAGATTTAATCTTAAGGGTAATTACTATAACTATAAGATGGGAGTACAGGAGCATGCATGGCATAAACCTGACTGGGATATTACTCTTAATACACAGTATAATATTCAGGACAAGATGATATTTGCATTGGATATCTACGGATTCTCATCGCGTTATGCTATGGGACGTGATACAAAATCTGTTTTGTTGGAAGGGAATCTGGATGTTAACTTTACTGCAGAGTATAGGTATACACCAGTACTTAGTTTCTTTACAAGATTTCATAATATAGCATTCCAGAAGTATGAAACGTGGAATCAGTATCCGGTAGAGAAGTTCGGTTTTATGCTTGGTTTAACGTATAAGTTGTAATAAGTAATCTTTTATATTGTAATATTCCCACTGTTTTATATGCAGTGGGAATTTTTTTTATAAAAATATGTAATGTTTGTAATAGGGAATCGTCTTAACTATAAAAAGAGAGCTCTTTTAATAAAAATGATTAAATTAAAACATTATTGATAGTTGTGTTTGTGAATACATTCGAATTAGCAATATTTAAACAGTGATATTATGAAAAAGATTACAACAATTTTTTTAGGATTATTTGTTTTTACTCTGGTTATTAATGCTTCATCACCGTTGAAATCTATATTTAAGAAGTATAAGAGCAGTAAGGATTGTAAGATTATTACTTTTAACAGCGATTTTCTGAATATTAGTTCCGGAGGTGAAAATAATGACGAATTTAAGGAACTTGAGGAGTTGAAAGAGAAGTTTGAATTGCTTAGGATATTTACTCTTGAAGGAGATCACGATCTTAAGTCTGATATAAAGAAGGCTAAGATAAATAAGTATTATAAAGAGATGATGCGTGTGCATGAGAGCGATCAGGATGTTGTAATTATGGTACGCGAAGAGGGTAAGATTATTAAGGAGTTTGTTGTGCTTGTTTATGGCGATGAGAATGTTATAATTCAGATAAAAGGACAGTTGAACAGAAACGATATATCATCTATAGGTGAAGCTTTTAATATGAAAGAGATGATTCATATTAAAAAGCTTGAAGAGTTGGAGAAGGAGTAAATAGACATTGGGGTTAACTGATAATATACATGTATGACTGAACAACAGTTTATAAAAAATATAATCCCATTGAATGAGCGACTATCGAGATATGCCTGGTATTATCTGAAGAATAAAGACGATGTATATGATGTAATTCAAGAGGTATATATCAAACTTTGGAAAATGAAAGATACTCTTGAGAAGTATCAGAGCAGTCTCGCATTGGCGCTTCGTATAACCCGAAACCAGTGTCTTGATGTTGTAAGAAAAAGATCAAAGAGTCATGAGCTGTTAATTGGCGAAAGTATTGTAGAACCTGAAGTAGTATATGATAATAGTCAGGAGGTGTATGAGAACATTAAGAAGGCAGTGAATAAACTATCGGGAATACAGAAGGAGATTATGATACTGAAAGATATTGAGGGGTATGATTATGATGAGATATCAGGAATATTAGATATGGACATTAATGCTATAAGGGTTAATGTATCCAGAGCCAGAAAGAAGGTTAGAGAGATGTTAAAGGATTTGAAATGTTGCAGATAAATAATTTTAGTTATGGAAGAGAACTTGTTAGATAAATTCTATTCCGGCAAATCATCTAAAAAAGAAGATGAGGAACTGAGAAATAAACAGAATGGTTTAGAGGCTGATATGTTTGGCTTTTTTAACTCTGTAAGAGATGATAATCCAATGTCCGGGGTTGATATGTCTGACCGAATTATGTCTGCCATAAAACAGGAGAGCAGACCAGATGAGAAATCTGGAAAGATTATTTTCCTTTCAAGAAGACTTGTTGGGGTAGCAGCAGCTATATTTATTGCACTTTTAGCAACAATGTTTTTGTTTATTAAAGAAGAGGATTATCATAGATTTGATAATAGTTCTGATGAATTACAGGCATATAGCACTCTTTTGGAGGTTATGGATAAAGTATCAGATGCAATGAATCAGAAGTTTGTTGCTGTTGAGCATCTTTCTGTTATAGAGAGAGACGGAAAAATGCTTACTAAACTGAATGCTATTAATGACTTTAAACTTAGTCTTGAGAAACTAAATTACCTGAAATTTTCTTTCAAACTTAATGATATTCAAACATCATCAGTTAACGATACTGCTGATAATATTTAATAGAGTTGTTTAAGTTAGATATAGATAATATTGAGATATGTGAAACGTATATAATTTATTGGTTTCATCTATAAATGAAAAAAAGACAAAACGAGCATATGATTACTTACCTGCAATTATGATTATAAATGCAAGTTTGATTTGATAATTGAAAAGAAAAATATAGACATATGAAAAAATTAGTTTTATTATTTGTGGTTTCAGCAATGTGTCTTATGGTTGCGGCGCAAGATGGTAATGCAGAGAAACTGTTTGAAGATTTTTCAACAAAGAAAGGAGTGACATCGATATATATGTCGGAGTATATGTTGAATATGTTCTCTAATGTAGAGAGTGATGATCCTGATTTTGATAAGATGATTAAAGGATTAACCTCTATAAAGGTGCTTACCGGCTCGCCAGAAGATAAGAGCATAAATATTTACTCTGTAATACAGAAAAAGCTTCTTGCAGACAAAAGCTATAAAGAGCTTATGATGGTTACAGAGGGAGAGCAGAATATTAAGTTCTTGATTAAAGAGGGAGAGAACAGAAAGGTTAGCGAATTATTAATGATTTCTGTAGGAGGAGAAAAGAGTGATAATATTTTTGTAATTATTCAGGGGAAGATTGATCTTGCATCAATTCACCACCTTGCAAAGGTAAATGGATTAAAATCTATAGAAAATATTGAAGAAAAATAAATTATTCTTATCAATATTTTGTAACTTATCAGGAGTTGATTACCTTTATTCAACTCAGATTTGATATGATGAAGTTATATAAATATTCTATAAAAATTACAGCATTACTACTGATAGTGATGCTGTTGTCTTGTGCTTCTGAAAAAGAGAAAGCAAAGAATATTTCTACACAAGAGATCTTTCTTGATTATAAAGATTACTCTGGTGTGGCTTTTTTTACCATTCCGCCAAGTTTGGTTAGCCTTTTTATCAACAATGGTAATGTTGGGGATAAAGAACTTCACGATTTGCTTAAGGATATGAAAAAGATTACTGTGCTCAGATATGAGAGTTCAGGAGATCATGATAATTCATATTTGATATTTAATAAACTTGACAAGCAATTTTTGGATAATAGTTTCGAAGATCTTGCGATTATAAAACAGTACCAGAAAAATATAAAACTGAAGGCCTTTGAGGGTGAAGGTGATTTTAGTGAGCTTATAGTTTTGGTGTCAGATAAAGAGTATCTGTTGTGTGTGTCGTTTGTAGGAAGTATTGGATTCGAGAAAGTTGCTAAGTTATCTGATCCGGAGAAGATTGGGGTTTTAAAGAATTTAGAGCGACTTAGACTGTAGATTCCCTGTTCTGCCTGTAAATATTTAAGGCAGAAACACTGTTATAGATCATTATTGAAATTAAATCTAAAATAATTCTGGCTATATGAGTTGGCTGTTTGCTGATTGTATATAGCGTAAAAACAATTGTTGTAATATGAGAAAATTCTATTTTTTACTGGTTGCGGTGATGTTTGTGGTAGTCTCATGTAAGAAAGATGATGAGAATAACAAGGAGGCTATAAAGGATGTATCGAAATCTGTTCAGAATATTGATACAGAGGTTGTAAATGTATTTAATGAGGTGAATAACGAAGAGGCAGTTGTTGCATTGAAAGCGGTATCTGAATTGATGAAGATTTCTGATTTTCCAACAACGTTACCTTCTGTTCTGAATGTGATTTCGCAAAATATTAACCCTGAAGGTTTTGCCTTAGGTGTGTCTCCTAAAGAGATGCCAAAGGGTACCTTTACATGGGACGATGCTAATCAGAAATGGATATATTCATCGGAACCAACTGATGCAACTGTAATGAAGTTCCCTTTGGATAAAAGTAATCCTGCAAACAATAATGCATTGATAGAGGTAAAGGATCTGGAGTATGTAAAGTTTAAAAGTTTCGGGTATGTTCTAAAGTCCATTCAGGTTAAGATTGAAGTAAACGAAAATGTTGTAGGAATGATGTCTCATGACTCTTCATGGGAATCTACAATGAATGTTCCGGTTACTGTTAACACAACGGCTGTATTAGGAACTTTTAAAATGCAGATGGCTGTAGTATTTACAATGCCTAAATATAATGTTGCATTTAGTTTTGCAAAAGGAGCTAATGTAATTACATCGGCAAATATGTCGTTATCTCTTAATTTACCTACAATGAAACCTGTTTTTGTTAAAGAGGCAAAAGGGTTTTATCAGTTTGCTACTATGAAGTTTGACGGAACTGTTGATGTAGCTGGTATAGCATTGTTGGGTGAAGGTGTAACACTTGATGAAATTAACAGTAAAATTAATGTTACTTTAAAACAGTATCCTTCTGATAAGAGTGTAGGTAAAATTTATGTTAAAACTATTGATGCTAAAGGAGAGCCTGTATTTGTTGTTAAAATGGATGATGGTACAGAGATAGAACTTATGCCTTTGGTAATTAAAATTATAGCAAAACTACCTATAAAATTGAATTTATAGCAAGGTGTTTTATATAAAAAACAGAGGAGGGGTGTCCCTCCTTTTTTTATTTTTTAATGTTAGCTTTGCTTTTATAGTTTATAATATTTACTTACTTTGTGTTCGTTTACTAAATATTATTAAGAGATGAAACTTCGTTTAGGACTAAGAACTAAAATGGTGTTGTTTTTTGCACCGGTTATAGTTGTTGTTTTTTCTGTTGCTTTTTGGATGATTAACAAATCGGGAAGAGATATAAGTGTTAAAAATTCTGAGGAAATAGTTGAACTTAAAATAATTGAGAGTACAAAAAATGCTGAGTTGATTCTCAATGAGCAGATGGATGTAATAGTTCATATTAAGAGCTTTCTTGAAGGAGACGATGTTATCTCAAATCCATCTTCAATAGACCATTATACAAAACTATTGTCACGTAATGCACTTAAAGATAACCCCGATTTCCTTTCTGTATGGGTTTCATGGGAACTTAATCATATAGATAAAAACTATAATCTTAAACATGGAAGAAAGAGTTATTCTATAAATCGTAACAATGGACAATTTTTCTTAGAAGAGGAATTAAAGGAACAGACTAATGAAGATGTTAAAGAAGATTATTATCTTATAAAGAATGATCCAAGACCGGTGTTATTTGAGCCATACAAAGATAAATTTGATTCTATGAAGGATTCTGTTCTAATGGCATCTTTGGCAATACCATTAGAATATAAAGATGAGTTTGTTGGTTTAATAGGAGTTGATATTGCTTTAGAGAAATTTCAGAAAATTGTTTCTGAGCTTAAACCATATGAAAATTCCAAGGCTTTTATGCTTACACAGGATGGTATTTATATATCACACTATAATAAAGAGTATATAAGTAAGAATATTGCAAATATCTTTAAAGAAGATAATGAACGTTACGGTATTACAGATTCGTTAAATACAGGAGAGCCATTCGCTTTTTATAATAACGATAATGAAAAAGACAGATTTTTTGTTTCGTTTGTTCCTATTAAGGTTAGAGGAGTAGATGAAAACTGGTATATTGGAGTACGTGTTCCGGAAGAGGTTCTTTTAAGTGATAGTAAAGCGTCATTGGAGAAGGGCAGACTGATTGTTGGAGGAGTTGTTGGAATACTTATATTGATTATATGGATAGTATCTAATATGTTTACTAAACCATTACGTTCAATTACCAATATCATGAAGAGGTTAGCAGAGGGAAATATCTTGACGTCTATGAAGGTAAAGGTAGAATCGAATGATGAGGTTGGTGATATGATGGAATCTGTTAATACTCTTATTGACGGACTTAATAATACATGCGGTTTTGCACAATCAATAGGAGATGGTGATTTGGATAGTAGCTATGTTGTATTAGGAGATGACGACAGGCTGGGTATGGCTCTTTTAGATATGCGTAATAGTCTTAAGAAGGCAAAGGTTCTTGAAGAGGAGCGTAAGCTTGAAGGAGAACAACAACAGTGGACTTCATCTGGTCTGGCAATGTTTGCTTCTTTGTTAAGAGAGAATCAGGACGATGTAAATGAGTTTGCATATTCTGTTTTGAGTAATCTTCTTAAGTATATAGGAGCTAATATGGGTGGTTTTTATCTTATTGAGGAGGAAGATGGAGAGAGATTCTTGGAGTTAAAGGCATCTGTTGCATATGAGCAGCGTAAGTTTATAGATCAGAGAATAGAGATGGGGATTGGTCTTGTTGGTCAGTGCTTAATGGAGAAGGAGTCTATATATCTTACAGATGTACCTAAGGATTATATAAAAATTGTATCCGGGTTAGGTAGTGAAAGTCCTGATTGTGTTTTTATTATACCTCTAATGGTGAATGAGAATGTTTATGGGGTAATAGAGATTGCTGCTTTTAAGGTGTTTGAGGATTATGAGAGAGATTTTATTGAGAAGATAGGAGAGAGTGTTGCGTCAACAATATCTTCTGTACGAACAAATATAAGAACTAAACAGTTGCTAGAGGAGTCAAAAGAGAAATCGGAGGAATTGGCTTCGCAAGAGGAGGAGATGCGTCAGAATATGGAGGAGCTTCAGGCTACTCAGGAAGAGGCATTCAGAAAATCTGAAGAGATGCAGAATTTCCTTAACTCTCTTAGCAGATCAAACTTCTTTATAGAGTATGATTTGTCTGGTAAAATTGTTGAGGTAAATGATAAATATGCTGAGATGTTTAGTTTATCAAGAGACGAGATGATTGGTATGTCGTTCTTTGATGATAGCCTTATTCTTGAAAATAAAGATGAGGTATGGAGGAATATTCTTATAGGACAGCCTTTTAAATCGTTAAATAAGATAGATATAAAAGGATTCTCATTTACACTACTAGAGACATATACCCCAATAATTGATTCGGAAGATAAGGTTGTTAAAGTACTTAAGATATCAAATGACTTAAGAGAATACTCAAAATAAGGTATTCTGAAAATATAAGTTTATGGCTATTCCATTAGCGGAGAGGCTGCGTCCGCGCAGCCTCAAAGATTATATAGGGCAGAAGCACCTTGTTGGTGAAGGTGCAGTATTATCAAAAGCAATATCAAATGGTCATATACCATCTATTATTTTTTGGGGGCCACCGGGTGTAGGCAAAACAACCCTTTCAAATATTATTGCCACAGAACTAAATCGTCAGTTTTATACTCTCAGTGCAGTAAGTTCAGGTGTTAAGGATGTAAGAGAAACTATTGATGCTGCAAAAAAGCAGCAGTTTTTTAATACACCAAACCCAATACTGTTTATTGATGAGATACACAGATTTAGTAAATCGCAACAAGATTCTTTGTTGGCAGCCGTTGAACAGGGAATTATTACATTAATTGGTGCTACTACAGAGAATCCTAGTTTCGAAGTTATAAGACCTCTGCTTTCGCGCTGTCAGGTATATATACTTGAGAGTTTAAGTGTAGAGGAACTGGATACGCTTCTGAATAATGCTATTACAAAAGATACTCAGTTAAAAGAACTGAATATTAGTATAAAAGAGAAGGATGCTCTTTATCGGTTTTCAGGTGGAGATGGTAGAAAGCTGCTTAATGTATTAGAGATTGTAATAAATGCCTCTACTACCGAAGATATTATAATAACTGATGAATTGGTATCTGAGATACTACAGAATAATATTGCTGCATATGATAAAGGCGGAGAGATGCATTATGATGTTATTTCTGCATTTATTAAATCAATCAGAGGATCGGATCCTAACGCGGCAGTATATTGGTTGGCCAGAATGCTAAGTAGTGGAGAGGACATTAAGTTTATAGCCCGCAGACTTATTATTCTTGCAGCAGAGGATATTGGACTAGCAAATCCTAATGCACTTTTATTAGCAAATAATTGTTTTCAGGCAGTTCAGACAATAGGTATGCCAGAGGCTCGTATTGTTTTGTCGCAAACTGCAATATATTTGGCTACTTCTCCCAAAAGTAACTCTGCTTATGAAGCAATTAACAGAGCTATGGATTTTGTACAAAAAACGGGTGATTTACCTGTTCCTTTGTCGTTACGTAATGCTCCAACAAAATTAATGAAGGAGATAGGTTATGGTAAAGGCTACAAATATTCGCATGCATATCCGGGTAATTTTATCGATCAGGAGTTTATGCCTGAGAGCGTTTCTGGCACAACACTTTATGATCCATCTGTAAACAGTAAAGAGTCTGAGATAAGGAAGAGAATGAGTGCTTATTGGGGAAAAAGATATAAATATTAGTAAATTTGTGCTTTTAATACATTTATATGATGATAAATAAATTTCTTGATAATATTAAACACACTGATAGTGGGAACTTCTTTTTAATGGCAGGGCCTTGTGCTATTGAAGGTAGCGAAATGGCTTTTGAAATTGCTGAACGTATTATTGATATAACAGACAGATTAAAGATTCCTTTTATTTTTAAAGGATCGTATCGTAAGGCAAACAGATCCAGATTAGATTCATTTACCGGAATAGGTGATGTTAAGGCTCTGGAAATACTTAGAGCTGTATCAGAAAAGTTTAATGTACCTGTGGTTACAGATATACACTCTGTTGAAGAGGCAGCTGTTGCTGCTAATTATGTAGATGTACTTCAGATACCTGCTTTTCTTTGTCGTCAGACAGATTTGTTGGTTGCAGCGGCAAAAACGGGTAAGGTTGTAAATATCAAGAAGGGGCAGTTTCTTTCGCCTCAATCTATGAAATTTGCCGTTCAAAAAGTGTTGGACTCTGGTAACGAGAAGGTTGTTCTTACAGATAGAGGTACTATGTTTGGTTATCAGGATATGGTTATTGATTATAGAGGTATTCCTGAGATGCAGCAGTATGGTACACCTGTTGTTCTGGATATTACACACTCTCTTCAGCAGCCTAATCAGAGTAGTGGTGTAACAGGTGGAAAACCAGAACTTATAGAGACAGTTGCACGAGCAGGGGTTGCGGTTGGTGTTGATGGACTTTTTATTGAAACACATCCGAATCCAGCTGAGGCAAAGTCTGACGGAGCAAATATGTTGCATCTGGACAGACTTGAACAGATGCTAACCAGACTGGTTGAGATAAGAAAGACAATAAATAATTTTTAGTATAAAATGAAAGAGTCGTCAGTTTGGCGACTCTTTTTTATGTGTATAAGTTTTTTCTCAAAGGTTGTATTGAATTAGTACCAATTCCGTTGAATGATAATATCTCTTTATTCTACTAGTCTTCCTGATTCATGTTCAGAATAAAATAGAACTCAGAGCCTTTATTAGGTGCAGTGTTAACTTTAATAGAACTATTCATAAGCTTAGTAATATTTGATGATATTGACAGGCCAATACCAATACCTCCGTATGTTCTTGCACTACCTTCTTCCCCTTGTCTGAAAGGTTCAAATATATATTCCAGTTGCTCTTTGGTAATTCCAATACCTGTATCCTTAACATAGAACTTGTATGTATTCTCTTTCTGATGTATACACCCAAACTCAATTTTGCCCTTATGTGTGAATTTAAATGCATTACTTATCAGGTTAATCATAACCTGTTTTATTCTTGTTTTATCTCCAGAAACAACCCTTTTGCACTCATTACTTATGTTTAATTCAATATTAATACTCTCCTTACTCAGGTGTTTCTGCATGTCTATTGCTACCTCATTAATCTCAAGTATTGTATTCCATAAGTCAAAAGGTTCAGGAAATATTGATAGTTCGTCCGCTTCAATCTTAGATATTGCAATAATATCATCAATAAGTCTTAGCAGATCCTGCCCTGTACTATTAATTACAGATACATATTTTAATCTTTTTTCGTAATTAATACTGTTCTTTTGCAAGAGTTTAGAGAAACCAAGAATAGCATTCATTGGAGTCCTGATCTCGTGCGACATGTTGGCAAGGAATATAGTTTTAAGATTGTTTGCTTTATCAGCTTTCTCTTTTGCTTGTTGTAAAAGATTAGATAATTCTTTCTGGAACTCAATCTCTTTTTCCAGATTTTTATTTGCATCAGATAGCTGTATAGTTCTCTCTTCAACCTTTTTCTCTAAAGAGTGATTCAGTACATGAAGTTCTTTCTCAACCTGCTCGCGTTGGTTAAGCTCTCTCAGATATTCACCGTTTATTCTTATATATTTTTTGTTTTTATTTCTGACAATCAGAAAGAAGATAAGAAGCATAATAAAGAAAACAAGAACAGCAGAGCTAACAACTTTATGATACTTCATGTTGATCTCATTTGTCTCATTTTTCTTTTTTGCTATTTTTAAATCGTTACTAATTCTTTCAGTTTCAAGTTCTTTTTGCAGTGCAATTAACTCTTGTTTATGATCTTCATGTGCAATAGAATCCTTTAATGATTCAGAAATATTTGTAAGTTCGTATGCTTTTTTATAATTTTTAGTGTTCTCATATGTGATTATTAGCTCTTCGTATATTCCTTGTTCAATAACTTTTAGACCTGCTTCTTTTGCTATACTTAATGCTTTTAATAATTCTTTTTCTGCGTTTTTGTTATTATTTAACTTGTTATGTACAGATGCAATATTAAAAAGGATTAATGTTTGAACCCTTTTGTTATTTAAATCTTTAAACATTTCATAAGACTGGTAATAGTATTCTAAAGCTTTTCTGTAATCACTTTTTCCTTCATATACTAGTCCTATATTATTTTGAGTAATAGCTGTATTTAGTGTGTCTTTCAGTGATATAAAGCCTTTCATTGATTGAATATAGTAGTTTTTAGCTTTATCAAACTCGCTCATACGGTTATACACTGAGCCAATATTTGAGTATCCCACATAAATATGATTTTTCATATTAAGCTTTTGGTATATAGAAAGAGATTTTTTGTGATAAATAATGCAACTATCAAGTTCATTTATATACGAATGAATAAAACCTATACGAGTGTATGTATTAGCAAGTTTTTCTAAATGATTGTTTTGGGCATAAAAATCTTTTACTTCGTTAAGCACAATAAAACTTTTTTTAACCTCACCAATATACATATTAGACTTTCCAAGACAGGATAGCATTGCATAGTAAGATAAGGTATCAGTTTCTTTTGATTTAAGAATAGGTAGTGAAATATTATAATAATAAGCAGCACTATCATATTGATCCATTTCAAAATAAGCGTCACCAATACGTGCATTTAGTCGTCCAAAATTCAGAGAATCTTCTATATTGGTTTTGTTTTTTAATACTCTGTTACCAATTTTTATTGTTTCTGTGGTGTAGTCAGAATATGTTTTGTTTAAGATTCTAGCATACTCCTCCAATGATTTATCTAAGTTAGCATCATTTAACAATGAATTAACTATACTGTCGGGGTTATTATTAGCACTTAATACAGTAGAGTATATAAGGGTAATAGCAATTAAAACTATATTACGTATTTTACACATTTATTTATAGAGCATGGTTTGAATATGCAATAATAACAAATAATTCTAAGCTATCCTGACATAAATTTGTGAATATTTTATAACGTTTATAGAGCAAAGTAAAAGAGCTGCAATTTGCAGCTCTTTTTTAATGGTTATGTTGCTTATAGCCCAAAAGCGTAGTAGTATGTTCCGGGATAATCATCATAAATACCTTCAATCATTACGCCCCCCTTCTTATTTTTTAGGTATTTAGTTAACGATTTTGTTGTGGTGACTGGCCTGCCATCCACTTTTGTAATTATGAAACCCTCCTTTATACTAGTCTTCGATTTTAAAATTCCACTCTTTAACTTATTAATTCTTATACCTTTTTCTATATCAAGTTTTTTCGCATCTTCGTCAGATACATCTTCAATTTCTATGCCAAGTCTCTCAATAATATTTATTTCCTTTTTTTCTTTAATTTTAGTCTCACCATCAATATTTCTTAGTGTGACATCAATATCTTTTACATCACCGAATCTGTTAATCGTTACTTTAACCTTATCTCCCGGACGATGCCTTCCTATCTTCTCTAACAGTTCTGCAGTCGATTTTATTGTTGTATTATCAATTTTAACAATTACATCACCTTCTTTTATTCCTGCTTTCTCAGCTCCACTATTTTCTGAAACACCATTAATATATACTCCTTCAAAAACATCTAATTCTTTCTCTTTGGCCAGAGCTGCATCAACACTTCTTATTGAAACACCTAAATATCCTCTCTGAACTATACCGTATTTCATAAGATCTTCAATAACTTTATTAACTATATTTGATGGTACAGCAAAACCATAACCTGTATATGATCCGGTATTGCTTGCAATAGCTGTATTAATACCAATTAATCCTCCCTGAAGGTTTACCAGAGCACCACCGCTATTACCCGGATTTATTGCTGCATCTGTCTGGATAAACGATTCTATTGCACTTCTGTCTCTCAGGATATTAATATTTCTGGCTTTTGCACTTACAATACCAGCTGTTACGGTAGATGTTAAATTGAACGGATTCCCAACTGCAATAACCCATTCACCAACCTCCACGTTATCAGAGTCAACAAGAGGAACGTAAGGCAGATCTTTCTCTTTTATCTGTATTAATGCTAAATCTGTTGAAGGGTCAGTGCCTATCACTGTTGCTTTATATGTTCTGTTATCATTAAGTGTAACATCAATATCATCTGCATTTGCTATAACATGATTGTTTGTTACAATATATCCGTCTTTATTTATAATAACACCAGAACCAGATCCTACTCGTGCCCTTGGTCCTCTATCTCTTCCGTTATCTCTGTATTGTGGGCCAAAGAACTCTCTGAAGAACTCATGATAAGGATCAGGTTTACTGTTTCCGTATCTGTTTTTTACTAACTGTGTTGAGCGAATATGTACAACAGCAGGCATAACTTTTTTTGATACACTTTTAAAATCAAGAGGAATTATCTCTCCATTATTATCAACCGTATATGTTGTTCCAACCGCAGGAGTACCTGCAATGTGCTCTATTTTTACTGTATTGTTGTTATTTACTAGAAGAAGAAAACCTCCTATTGTTAGTGCACTACCTAGTATTGCCGCTAACACCATTCCTGTTAATCTTTTCATCTTGTTTATATTTTCTTTTTCAGTGGTCAGACAGAACTCAGATCATAACTAATATCATACTTCGTTGCATCTTCTTATTTTTTATAAATGCTTTAAATACCTGAACTAAATTTATACTAATATTAACAACATTTGTACCTAAGGGTTTTATATAAAAAATATCGGATTTGAGTTAATTTGCTTATAATTAATTATATAAGTGTTTTTGTGTTAAGACTAATTAAAGGTTGTTAACATAAATTAAGAGTGTAAAGTAGTGCTATCCAGATTGGTATCTGACAGTGCTTATTCCATTTGTCATATCTCTGTGCTATTCTGTCACTTTTATTGCGCTTTTATGACATTTCTACAGTGATTTTATTCTAATAAAGATTATTTTAGCTACATAAATTTAAAATTATTGACCAAACTATATAGTAATGAGAAGAGTTAAGCTTTTAGCACTAATGTTTTGTTCTGTATTACTTGTTAATGCACAGGATAAAAGTGATTGGAAGGGTGGATTCCCGGAAGGATGTACATCAATTACAGTTGGAAAACTGGCATCTTTTGATGGTTCTGTAATGACAAGCCATACAGATGATAGTCACAGAACAAGATCGTGGATGGATATAATTCCGGCAAAGAAACATAAAAAAGGAGCAACCACAACAATGTATAAACGTGAGGCATGTAACGATTTTAAGATGCCTACATACAAACATACACCAATAGGATCAATACCACAGATTAGTGAGACATATGGTTTTATAAATACTGCATATCCATGTATGAATACAAAGCAGTTGGGTATTGGTGAGAGTACATTTGGTGGTCGCGAAGAGCTACAGAGTGATAAAGGAATTATTGATTGTCAGCGTCTGTGTCAGCTAATGTTAGAGCGTTGTACAACAGCGCGTGAAGCTATAAAGATGGCAGGAGAACTTCTTGGTAAATACGGATGGAATGATTATGGAGAGGTATTAACTATTGCTGATCCTAAAGAGGTGTGGCACCTTGAGATTGTTGGACCAGGAAAAGGAAAAGTTGGTGCAGTATGGGTGGCACAGAGGGTACCGGACGATCATATATCTGTTAATGCAAATGCTAGTACCATAAAAGAGATAGACCTTAATAATAAAGACTATTTTATGGCTTCTGATAATGTTTATCAGGTAGCAAAAGATAACGGATGGTGGAAAGAGGGAGAGACATTCCGCTTTAACTATGCTTATGCACCAAAAAGTCGTACATCTATGGCTTCAAGACGAAGAGAGTGGAGGGTATTTGATCTTCTTGCTCCGTCTCTAAAGCTTGATCCAAACTCTGAGAACTATCCATTTTCTGTAAAGCCAGATAAAAAAGTAACATTAGATGATATGGTAATGGCTTTTCAGGACTATTATGAAGGAACACCATTTGATATGATTAAAAACCTGTTGGTTCCGGATAAGGATGGTAAAATGGTAATATCTCCACTTGCAAGCCCTCATATGCCGTATGATGCAAATACGCTTCATAAAGTTAACGGCGGATGGAATGAATTGGGAGAGCGTACTATTGCTCGTTGGTATACAATGTACGGAACAATAATTCAGTGTCGTGACTGGTTGCCGGATGAGATTGGTGGTGTTGTATGGTTAGCACAGGATAATATGGCAACATCTATATATGTACCATTCTACTGTTCTATTACAGATATGCCTGAGTCATATAAAACACCGGGACGACCTAATGGATTTACAATGAAATCGGCATGGTGGGCATTTAACCGTCTGGGAACATTAGCATCGCAACGATGGGGCGATATGCGTCATGATATTGATGCTGTTTGGCAACCATGGCAGAAGGAGTTGTTTAATAACCAGAAAACAATTGAAGATCAAGCCATGCAGATATATAAAAAGAAGCCTAAGAAAGTCAGAGGATTCTTAACACAATACTCTTTAAAATGGGGAGATAAAGTTGTTGATAAGGCCTGGCAGATGGGTGATGATATCTGGACAAAATACGACGAAAAATTCTAAGAGTAATTTTTTATATAAAAACTATGTATCCCTGTCTGAATAAGGCAGGGATTTTTTATTTTTGCACCATATTATTATAAATGAATATGCAAAAGATCTATTTAGCCCCGTTACAAGGATTTACCGATTATATTTTCAGAAATGCATATAATGCAATATTTGGCGATATTGATTGTTACTATACGCCGTATATCTTATTTGAAAAGGGAGGGGAGATACGAAACTCTAAACTAAAGGAGGTGTTATTTCAGAATAATAATACCGATAATTTTATTCCTCAAATACTTGTAGCAAATGCAGAAGAGACAAAAGATCTCATAGATATACTTATTGAAGAAGGACATTCATCTGTTAACATTAATATGGGATGCCCTTACCCAATGGTAACTAAAAAGGGTAGAGGCTCTGCGTTGCTTAGTAGTCCGAATACAATTGCAGAGATACTGGATGTAGCTTGCGGATACGATAATATGAAAGTATCGGTAAAATGCAGAATAGGTTTTGATAACAGAGAGGACTTTGGTTCTGTAATTGACACGTTTAATAACTATAATCTTGATGAAGTAATTGTACACCCAAGGTTAGCTACTCAGATGTATGATGGCAGAGCAGATTTTGATTTCTTTAAGAGCATATACAAACAGATAAAAGCTCCGGTGTGTTATAACGGAGATATATGCACACCTGAAGACTACAATAAATTAACTTCTGAGGTTCCCGAAATTAACTCAGTAATGATAGGAAGGGGTATATTACAGAATCCATTGCTTGTATCAGATATAAAAGGTAAGGAGTATTCTAAAACAGAGCGTGTATCTATGTTGCGTAAATTACATGATACAGTATATGAAGAGTACTCCGGGATGTTATCAGGCGATGCTCATTTACTGAGTAAGATGTATGCATTTTGGACATATTTTTCTGAACTATTTCCTGATAACAAAAAGCTGATAAAAGCTATAAAAAAATGTAAACGTAAAGATAACTATAATGCTATTGTGTTCAGATCATTTATGTTGTTGAAATAAGTAAACTACTAAACTAAAATATTTATGAAGTAAGGCATGAAAGTCATCGTAGTATACGATTATGATTGAAGTTATGCTGGCTATATACCTCAAAACAAATTAAATATGCAATACTTAACTAAACGAACTCTGTCTGTATTAGTTTTTATGACAACTATTTTGTTGTTATTCTCTGGTTGCTTTGTTACCTATGGTGATAAAACACATGTATCCTCACGAGTTGTTGATACTACAAAAAGAGTAAAGACTGCTGAGATATATCTGATAGATGAAACAACTGACAGTATTATTAACTATACTCAGATTGCAACAGTAAAGGCTATGGGAGGTTATAAATCGTCAGACGAAAATGTGATGAATTATCTTAAATATGAGGCATGGAAGTTAGGTGCTAATGGATTAACCGCTATTATTAAAGATACAGAAACAAGAGAGAAAGGTAGGCTACTGTCTGATAAAGAACCAGATTATTATCAAGCCACAGTGTATAGAGGACTTGCAATTAAGATAGATAAGGACTCTGCATTTATAAAACGATATGGAGCTGTTGGAGACACAACGTTTATAAAGAGAGTAAAGCAAGATGTTAAGAAAGAGAAAAAACGCAATAGTAATCAGGTTTCTGCATCGTTAATAGGTGGTTTTGCAGCAGCAATAATTACCCTGATAGTTTTATTGGCACAGTAATAAGCCATATTGACGAGAACATATCTCCAATATGGCTTATTTTTTACAACTTCTTTATAACCTTACATGGGTTACCGGCAGCCAGTACGCCTGAAGGAATATCTCTGTTTACAACAGATCCGGCACCAATTGTGGTATTATCGCCAATTGTTACACCGGGTAGAATAATAGCCCCGCCACCAATCCAAACATTGTTACCAATAGTTACTGGTTTTGTAAATGTTTTATACGGTGCCTCATTGTTATTATTAATATTAACCCTCTCTTTTGCAACTGTAGGATGTGTTGCTGTATATATCTGTACATTCGGGGCAATAAGAACGTTTTCGCCAATTGTAATAACATTATTATCAATAAAAACAGTATTACTGTTTATAAACGTATTCTTACCAATAGTTATATTCTCTCCATAATCGCAGAAGAATGGAGACTCAATCCATACACTATCATGAACCTCTTTGCATAATAACTCACTCAACAGCCTTAAACGGTGCTCATGATCTTCAGGATCGGAGTTGTTAAATGCTCTTAATGCCCTTTTGGTTCTGAAATACATACCAATTAACTCCTCGTCTCTGGTATTGTAAAACTCACCGGCTAACATCTTCTCTTTCTCTGTCATTATTTCTTTCTCTTTTTACTCGATTTTGCTTTCGGATTATACTCCAGACACAGATCTATCCAGTACTCTAGATCACTCTCCAGATCAACACCTTCGGGCTCAATAAATACAAAACCTTTCATTGGGCGTCCGGTAAAATCCATTTTTAAACAGCCTGTTTTATTAAGAGCATCCTCATAAATATCAGGATCTATACGAGCCATCATATTACCCTTAATTACACCCATACACATCTTGTCATTTACCATAAAACATAAGCCACCCATCATCTTCTTCTCTTCGGTACCAATCTTTTTAGCCTTTAATACCTCACGTATCCTATCGGCAAGTAACTCATCGTAAGCCATAATATACCTGTTTTAGTTGGTTAAATTAAAGTTAGCAAAAGCTGACTCAATACCATTAACAATTATCGATATTTTATGCTCTCCGGGGTAGAACTTCTTTGTTGTAATAATTCTGAAAGAGTGTTTACTATTAATAACAGATTCAGATTGTCCTTTGTAAATCTTCTCACTTATCTTAAATACCTTACGACTAAGGTTACCATTTGCTAATCTGAAATATATACCATATTCAAGCCTTATCTTGGCATCGTTTTTTGTTGGATTTGACAGAACAAATGAGAAGTTCAGATTATCGCCAATCTTAACAGTTGTGTCACTCTTAAGCTTTAATAATTTTATATTATCCGGATTCTCAAAACCGAATAACTGCATTACCTCACTGTTTCCTGCTTTTAACAATGTTCTGCATGCATGTTTAACCAACTTATCTCTCTGTTCCGATTCACCAAGCCACCTCTTTGCAATATCAATTACCAGCTCCGGATTATCTTTTGATATATCGTTAAGGTTATTAGCTACACTTCTGCGTACTGTCTCTGAGTCATCGTCCTTTAACCCTTCAAGTATTGGCAGAATAGGAGAGGGATCGCTCTTTAGTTTTGGCAGAGCAATAGCCCAAGGTAATCGTGGTCTGCATCCTTCTGTAGAACACCGTCTTACAGCATAATTGTCGCTCTCAGACCATTCAAACATTATATCTAACATTCTGCTCTGATCTTTTACAATAAAAGGTCTTACAGCAAACTCACAGCTCATAAACTTTGTTATCTCATGCAGAGCATCTACTGATATATCAAAATGGTCTTGTCCGTATACCTCAATATAATCAGGCAGAAACATATAACCGAATGATAACTCTTTAGTCTCCTTCATGAGTATATTGCTCAGCTTAACTATAATGTCAGCATCCTTCTTAAAATTGCCCGACATATGTCTGTTAAGTGTAATGGTAATATGTCGCATACGTTGTTTAAGCTCCATATTATCCCACTCGTTTGTAAATACCTGATTTCTGAATAACTCCTTATCTATATCAGGAATAAACTCTGTAAGTCTTACTAAAAGATCATCAACAAACTCTTTGTTGTACATGTTTTTAAGTGGCTCACCCATGTTGTAAATTTTATAGAATGTTCATATTGGTTAGTTGCTCCTTAAGGTCAATATCACTATAGTGTATAGTTTTAAAACCTAACTTGTCTGCTGCTATAATATTGTCTGAGTTATCGTCAATAAACAGCGATTCGTTTGCTTTTATGTTGTATCTGTTTAGCAGAACATCAAATATTCTTCTGTCCGGTTTTACAAGCTTCTCTTCGCCTGAAACAACAATACCCTCAAACAGTTTAAAGAAACTGAATCTGTTTAGTGCAATCGGAAATGTCTCTGCCGACCAGTTTGTTAAACCAAATAGTCTGTAATTATTTTTTAATAAAGGTAGCAGATCTGTGTTTGCCTCTATCTTATCTTTAAGCATAACTTCCCACTTGCCGTAGTACATCTTAATTAGATTACTATACTCCGGGTACTTTTGCGTAAGTAGTTCTGTTCCTTTAGCCAGTGTTTGTCCGGCATCCTGCATAGTATTCCATTCACTATTACATATCTCAGATAAGAAAAAGTCCATATCCTCTCTGTTGTCAAACACCTCACTGTACAGATATTCAGGGTTCCAATCTACCAGAACACCACCAAAATCAAATATTATATTCTTTATCATCCTTTTTACTCAGTTATCTCTATCAGATTATCTTCCGGATCAAGTATTACACTTTCGTAAAAGCCATCGCCGGTTACTCTTGGCTCTCCTTTTACAATATAACCATCTTTACGCAATTTCTCTGTTAATTCATCAACCTTTAACCGGGAACCTACAGATAAAGCTATATGTGCCAGGCCAGATAGAGATTCATGTTTATCCTCTCTTTTTATTATATCAGGCATGTGCATAATCTCTATTTTACAATCTGAATCCCGAAAGCTTAAAAAGTATGATGTAAACCGCTTTTTACTATTGTGGTATCTGTCTGATGCTATAGCGCTAAAATAATCTGTATAGAACTGTTTTATTAACTCAATATCATCTACCCATATAGCAATGTGATGTATCTTCATATTATATATCTTTATTGTTAGTACATCACAAATAAAGCTTGTTCAGGCATATTAAAATTGTATATTTTAAGCAGGAGTATTGAAAGATTAAATCAGATCAAAATTGTAGTTTATTGCCGGACGGTTGCTTTTGGTTAACAGTAGCCTGTAATCTTTGGGGCTGTAATTGGTAAACAATTCAAACTCTCTTATAAAGTGCGATTGATCGTAATATCCGGCATTGTTGCCTATTGTTGTAAGATTATACCTGTTAGAGGTTAGGCTACATAACGACTTACGGAACTTTATAAGTCTCTCAAAGCTTTTGGTAGATAATCCGGTAACCTCTTTAAAGTATCTGCCAAGGGTAGAGTAGGAGCAAGATAGATACCTTGTAAGATCATTTACAGAAACCTCTCTGTTATCATCTCTCAGATACCTGTAAGCATGTTTTATACTTTCAGTTTTGGAGTATCGTTTTTTGCAGTATAACTCAGAGACAAACTCAGATAAAAGCTCTGTTATTCGTGTATGGTTATCTGTACGGTTAATCTCCTGTTCAAATTTTTTGAACAGAGAACATGTACCGTAAAGCAATTCAGTTGATTGGTTTGCTCTATTGTAACTGTATCTGTTCAGAAAAGGATATAAACCATAAGGAGAGAACCTGACACCTATAACTCTGCTGTTGTTACTGTAGTTATACTCGGTTGTGTATTGCGAAATACCTTCAGCAATAACCCCTTGTACATTACAGTTGTTGCGTATATACCCATTATCCGGTGCAAAAATAATATTCAGGTATTGATTCGCAGGAGTGTATATCTTTTTATCATCATCTCCGTTAAATTCAAGAATCCAGAAGCAATCAATAAGATCCTGAAATATATCTGGTTTGTATATACTGTATTGCATAGTGCAAATATGCAAAATCTATTTGATTCAGAAAAAGTATCTTAACCACATATGCATCTGAAGTAGCCGGAGTACTTAGATGCATATGATTATTCGCAGTAAATTTTGGATAATAGAACAGCTTCTTAGAAGCTGTTTTAATTTGTTTTTAGAATTTTTTATGAATGAAAATTGAAGCATAATGAGGCAAATTTTATGCGAATGGTGGTTCCATTTAAATGAAATTTAACGAAATTAGGCTTCATATTTCCATATAAAAAAACTGAAGGATTAATTTTAAACAGCTTCTAAGCCTTGGTCTTTTTATTGTTTAACCATCTTAGAATAAACCACGCTGTACCTGTAATAAGAAGGATAAATGCTCCAAGTATAAGACCGTAAAGACTTACCTTTATTCCTGCCATAATACATAAAGGAGAAACCATTTCGCCAAGTTCGTTTATAGAACTTAAAAGACTAAACAGACCTATTATCTGCCACAATATCCCTATAAAGAAACTCAGGCTGCCCAGAAATAGTATTGTATCAAGCGATTGTTTACTAACCGTGCCCTGTTTTTGTATAACAACAAACGATGTTATGCACTTAACTATTGCAAAAATACCAAGAATTGTAATGGTAAACATTCCTACAGAACCTCCTGTTATTAAAAAATCAATCATAGTTTAAAAAGTTTTTAGTTTAACAAATGTTTGATCCAAAACTATCGCTGAACAAGGTTAAACAAAATTAAATGCGACAAACGGTACAAAAATAACTATAGATGTAAAGTTATATGCTTTAAACTGTAAAATTGTCGGTTTAACTTATAAACGGTACCTTTTATCGCAAATGTAAGCTCATGCTTTGATTGGCCGATAATATAGCATATTTTAGCGTTAATGATAAAATCAGAAAAGATAAGGGCATATTTAAAGGAGAGAAGTTACGACGCTGTTGTTACACCTCTGTTTTGGTTATCGGCGTTTGCATTTATAGTATATTTCTTTGGCAAACATAATCAGGACTATGTTAACACAATAATATTTACCCTGTTTATTATGCCAATAGCTTACCTTACAACACTCATTTTAAACAAGTATATTATTCCCAGGTATCTGCTTACAAAACGGTATCTCCGGTTTTTTGTAATGTTGTTTTATCTTATTGTTGTATCGTTATGGCTTGTAACAATTGTTGTTCTGGTTCTTTTACTGCTGTTCTGGAACTATAGCTTTACCGGAATAGATCCCTCAAACTTTGAAGCAAGATTTCTTATTACCGGACTCTATTTTGTTGTACTGGCTGCAACCGCTGTTAAACAGTTTCAGCGTATAATTAAGTTTCAGCGAATACGCGAGGTAGAGGCAATAAGAAGAGCTGAGACCGAGATAAGACTTAAGGATGCCGAGCTTCAGCTGCTGAAGGCTCAGATAAACCCTCATTTTCTGTTTAACTCACTTAACAGTATATATGGTCTTAGCCTGGAGAAGTCAGAGCATACACCAGAGGTAATAATGCTGATGTCAGATATTCTGGACTATACCCTGTACCGATGTAATTCAGAGAAGGTAACACTAACAGATGAATTAAACCTTATACAGAACTATATAAATATACAGCAATACAGGTTTGGTAATTTACTTAATGTAGATACTAATCTTAAAAGCATAAATACCGATGGCAGATATATTGCTCCTCTGTTACTGTTACCAATAGTTGAGAATGCCTTTAAACACAGCTATCGTGCAGAGGATAGCATAAGCACAATTACAATTCAGGCACATTTAGGTAATGAGTTTTTGTTTATTGTCAGTAACCCTTATAGTAGTATAACAAATAACAACAGGAGTGGTGGAATAGGAATAGAGAATCTTAAAAGAAGACTTGAGTTGATTTATAAAGATGGGTACAGGCTTAATATTGATGATAAAAACAGTGTATACAGAGTAGAGTTGTTACTTAAACAGTTATAGAGTATTATGAGAAAAACACGATGCATATTAATTGATGATGAACCCATTGCAATACGGATACTTACAAGACATCTGGAACTGTTTAACGATATTGATATTGTTGCAACGTTTAATACAGCCACTGCTGCAATAAATTATATGCGCGATAATAGTGTAGATCTGGTATTCTCTGATATTGATATGCCACAGATGAACGGATTGGAATTTTTGAGAGTTGTAAAGAACCCACCAAGGTTTATATACACCACTGCCTACAGAGAGTATGCTGCTGATGCATTTGATCTGGATGTGGTTGATTATCTTGTGAAACCAATATCTATTGAGCGTTTAGGCAGAGCGTTGGAGCGTTATTATGAACGTTGCAAACCTGTTATTAATTCAGGTGCAAATAATACAGAACAGTGCAAGGTGTTGAATTTTAAATCGGATAAAAAGATTGTGCGTGTAGATACCGATAGTATAACACATATAGAGAGTATGGGCGACTATATTGTTTGCCACTATAACAATAAAAAGGTTGTAAGCAGAGAGAGAATATCTGGTATTTTTCAGCTATTACCTAATGATAAATTTATACGTATTCACCGACAGTATATTGTAGCCATAGATAAAATAGAGTCTGTTGTGGGGAATATGGTTACAGTTAACGGACTAAGCCTACCTGTTAGCCGTAGCTACAGGTCAGACCTTAAAAAGAGTATGGGGGTGTAATACCCCACATATTATTCTATAATGCCTTCAGTTTTTAGTATATCATAGGTTATTATCTTTCTGAACTTAAGATTGTGTCGGCTTAGAATATCCATATTCATAGCAAATATCCATATACCATCTTTTGTCTCAACGTATCCAACATTCCAGCCTATATTCTCTGTCCATCCGGTTTTTGAGTGTATAGTATAACTATCTGTAGAGTCTGTAATCATAATCTCCTTAACAATATCCTCTATACTGTTATCAAATGGTAGTTTGTTTGTAATCAGATTCTCAATAAATGTTATCTGCTGTTTTGCAGATATCCTTAAATCGCCAACCAGCCAGAAATCATCTATATTTTGGTTTATATTCATATTACCATACTTAGCTTGGTTAACCCAATGCTGCATCTGCTCTTTGCCAATGCGTCTGGCAAGTTCCTGATAAAACCATACGCACGATACAGGCATTCCGGTTCTCATTGTATGATCTCTGTTCCACATCTTCCAGTTTCTGTCTTTACCATCCCATTTTATGGTATCATCTACACTGGTTACAGCAGACTCTTGTAGCGCAATCATAGAGTTAATTATCTTAAATGTAGATGCCGGAAGATACATGCTGTCGGTTCTTTGGATATTATGTACCATAAGATTATTGTTTGATAACTTCTTAAGCACAAACGTACTGTTCACCTGATAATCTTTAAAGATACCTGACCACTCACTCTTCTCGGTAACTGTAACCCCGTTTTTACAAGCCCCAACAGAAACTACAACAGATACAACTACAATAAACCTGATAACAAACCTCATTTTTACACTCTTTATAATTGAAAAATACTTAACCACAAAACCTACTCTGATAGCATATAAAATTAGGAAATTTATTGATTGATCTTAAAAGTGTAGTTAATATTAGTTGTAATACGGATGTTTTTTTGAGATGACATATTAATCTAAAGTTTGATACTCTAAATTTATTAATATGAGAATATACTAAGGCGGGATGAATAAACCTAGACTATATTATGTATTGTTTTGTTGTTTTTATATTTTTATGTCAAACTAAGCTATAATAAGTATATCACTTAATAATTAATCTAAGAATTAACATGGCAAAGAAAAACAGTAGTGCGAAAGAAATAATGTATCCCCATTCTCAAGCAAAATTAGATTACTACCAATCTTATCTAAAACGTTATTTACCTATATTAAGACTAGCTGGGTTTACCGAGAAGATCTATATCTTTGATGTTTTTTGTGGAACAGGTATCTATGAAGATGGGACAAAAGGTAGTCCTATTTTAGCTTTTGAAGCAATTAAAAATAGTTATTATAATCTTTCAGGTAAATCTCTTACACCTGTTTGTTTGTGTGCAAATGATTTAGATTCAGATAAAATAAATGGAGTAAAGAAGTATCTTTCAGATAAGAACAAAAAAAAATATTGCGATCTAGGCTTTTATAATAAAGATGCATCTGAATTTCTTGATCAGATTGTTAAATTTGTTGATACACAGAATTCTGCATCAAGAAATTTAGTGTTGATAGATCCTTATGGATATAAGAATATAAAAAAAGAAGATTTAAGAAGATTACTTTCAAAGAAAAATACTGAGATAATATTATTTTTGCCAATATCAAATATATATCGTTTTTCAGGTAAGGTTTTACAAGAGACTGATAAATGTATTGTTGGATTGCGTGATTTTATTTATAGTTTTTTTCCTGATGAGAACCATCCAATGAGAAATGGAAAAGCATCTTGCGAAAAAGAATTTATTGAACATATACGTACTGCACTAAATTTTGATGATGAGTATTATTCAACATCATTTTATTTACAGAGAGATAATAAAGGTCACTATTTTGCAATGTTTTCTATCACATCAAATTTGAAAGGGTTAGAGAAGATAGTAGAAGTGAAATGGAATCTTAATGATGAGACAGGAGAAGGGTTTGAGCTTCCCAAGCCAATGCTGGGATTATTTGATGATGAGTTTAAAGAGAAAACAAGAGATGATCAGTTTAATAAATTGAAGAATTTGGTTGTTGATTTTATTTCAAATAAGAGTATAGTTAACAATAAAGAGTTATATGAATTTACATTAAGGAATATGTTTTTAATAAAACATTGTAATGAAGTTTTAAAGGATTTACAAAAAATGGGAAAAATTGCAGTATTTGATGTTGAGAAGAATAGGGAAGCACGTAAAGGCGCGTTTTACTTATCTTACAACAATTTTACTAGTAAAAATGTTAAAGTAAATATTTCATTAAATTAAAAGATAATGGCAACAAGGATTGAATGGACAGAGGCAACATGGAATCCTACTTCTGGTTGTACAAAAATATCTTCAGGCTGTAAAAACTGTTATGCGGAAGTAATGGCACAGAGACTAAGGGCTATGAGAACAGTTGGTTATGAAAATGGATTTGAATTTAATATTGTGCCATCGCGTTTAAATGAGCCTTTAAAGAAGAAAAAATCAACAGTATACTTCGTGAATTCAATGAGTGATATTTTTCATGAAAGAATGCCGTTAGATTATTTGGATAAAATATTTTCGATAATTGAAGCAACACCACAACATACTTATCAGATACTTACAAAAAGAGCTGATAGAATGTATGATTATTTTTTGAGAAATAGAATACCTTCGAATGTTTGGTTAGGGGTTACTGTAGAAAATAAGTCACAGGGAGTACCACGTATTGATAAATTGAGAAGTTTGCAGGCAAAGGTATTATTCTTGTCGATAGAGCCGTTATTGGAAGATTTAGGTAGTATAAACCTAGAAAATATAGACTGGGTTATTGTTGGTGGAGAAAGTGGAAATAGAGCTAGACCAATGGATATAAAATGGGTTCTAAATATTAAGGAGCAATGTGAAAACGGAAATGTAGCATTTTTTTTCAAGCAATGGGGTACTTGGGGAGCTGACAAGATAAAGCGTAATAAAAAACTTAATGGTAAAGAACTAAATGGAAGAATATGGCATCAATATCCAGAAGTGATAAAGAAACAGTTTGAGAATGGAGTTTAGCTATATAACATAAAACACTATGAAATATATTAAAAGATACCTTTTTTTCGTTTCTCTGATTATGGTACTGTTTGCCTGCAAAAGAGATAAGGATGATAATGAGTTAAAGGATGAGGCTGTTAATCTTTTTTTCTCTTACACAATTGACACTGTTGATTATAATAAATCTAACTATGAAGGGGAGAGCAGAATAACTTTATATTCAGATTCTGAAATGAAAACGCCTATAAGTGTAATTGAACCATGGATTCCTGTGGCAAAAGGATCTATTATATTTTTTGAGCAATATAAGGGTGATAGTATGATTGTAAAGATAGAGTGTTATAACGATAAGATACATCTTAATTACACACTGTCTGCACCAGACAGGAGCTTTGATATAAAGAAGGTTAGTAGTGTTATACACAAATACAGGGTAAAATGAATTATTTAAAGGAGAGAAAAGGTGTGTAATATTAAAGCATAATCAGACTGAAAATTATTAATACAATCTATTACCAACAAGCTGTTAATTAGTTGGTAATAGATTATATTGCTTTGCATATTTACTGATTTTCATCTATAATTCTTTGGATCTCTTTTATATCCTTTTCATTTAGTCCACCTACTTTTTTAAAGAATAATTTCCCATCCATAAGACTAAAAACCATTGTTGTCGGGTATCTTCCTTTTGTGTTTCCAATATTCTGTTTGTCTGTTACCTGTACCCAGTTGAATCCGGTTTTATTTATAATGTTAATTAATGCTTTTCTTTTTCCTTTCTCTGGAAATACAGCTAAAAAGCTTGCTTTTCCGATATTGTTATTTTTTAACTTAATTAATTCTGGTATCTCTTTTAAGCAAGGACCGCAATAGCTTGCCCAGTAATTTACTACACGTACTTTTGTTGCGTCTGGCTCCTTCTCAGAGTTTTCGTAGTCAACATCTCTTAAGAATGCTAATTCTTGTTCTTCAAATGGCTTTCCGTTATTCCATTCATCTGTATATTTAATCTGAAAACCAGTCCACGTTTTTTCATAAGGGTCATAATCTTCGTCTTCTACAGTAGTTGTATTTTCAATTTCCTGAGGGTCGGTTGTTTCTCTATCTAAAAATAGATATGTTGAAAAGCTCCCTAATAATAAACCGATTACTAATCCAAAAATTACTTTCTTCATCTTGATAATTTTTATATTAAACTTCACTAAAACTTAAAAAGCACATACTCAAATCTTTTTCATCATTTTAGATGATTAAGACTGAAGTATGTGCTTTTTATTTACACAAAGTTCTCAAAATTACTCTTCCGGTTTCTTCTTCAGTGTCAAAGAATAATTTTACATAATGAGAACCACAATATTTTGTAACAATTTTTATACGTTAATTCTCAAATATAACGATTTTAACATTATACACAACCGCAAAATCAAAAATAACCCATATTTATTGATTTCAGAAGTGATTGAAAACATGCGTTTTAGTGTATATTGTTTGAGCTTGCAAACGTAAATCTGTGTTATAATTCAATACAATCTGATACATGACTATTCGTAAAGTTTGATTGATAGTTATAACTATCCTGTAATTTAATCTTCATGAAGGAATCTGTAATAGGCTATTAGCAGAAATGTCATAAATCCGATAATTCCGGTTACAAACAGCCATAAACCGGTTCTTCTTGTCTCTTTGTCATAAGAGTATACAGTCTCTCCGTTTGGGAGTTGTTTTTTTGTATTCATATATTGCAGCCCATCTATTATTGGCGGAAAACCTCCCAGAACTACGTATGCAAACTTTCTGTACATCTTTTCCATCTCAACATTTTCGGGTTTTCTTAACTCCTCAATTCTATCGTCCTTAAATTTCTTTATCTGTTCGTCGGTTATATCATAACCTCTCTTTTTTAGCAATTCGCGGGCATATGTCAGGTCTAATCTGTTCCACTCATCGTATTTTCTGAACATGTCTATCATCTCTTTGTTGGTAAACTCATGCAGAAAGTGGGTTTCGTCTATAAACTGCATATCTGGCGATGCTACATTGCTCATCAGTTCATCTACAAAATCAAAATTATCCGGATTTATTCTTAGTTCAATCTTGTTTTCGGTCTCGTTTCCACCTGTAAATGTAATATCTACAGGTGTTACAATCTCCTCTAACCTGTACTCTATATTAAAATCTTTAAGCTGTTTGGTTATATCTTCAGCCTCTTCAATAGTCCTGAATCTCTGATAAGTAACAAATTCCATATTATATTTCTGTTATTTTTTTATAGTAAAATTCTTTTATACCACCACATTATCCATAGTGTAAAACTTATGGTACCAATACAGAACATTATCATACCTGATGTTTGTGTTCTTTTATTATATACTAATACTTTATCGCCATTAGGCAGAATCTTTTTCAGCCAGAAGTGATAATATCCTATGAGCATACCGAAAAAACCTCCGAGAAAAGCCAGTATAAAACCAACTGTTAGCCAAAATGCAGATCCTTTATCAGGTACTTTTAGCTCTTTTATTCTGTTTTTTTTCAGCTCCTCTACCTGTTGGTCGGTAATATCTTTGCCATGCTCTTTTAATATCTTCCTGGCAAGTACCAGATCTGTTTTGTTCCACTCATCATACCTTTTAAACATATCAAACAGCTCATTGTCTGTAAATTCAAAAAGGTAATGATCCTCCTCAACAAGATCTATGTTGTTTGCAGCTATATTACACATAAGTTTGTCTACTCTGTCAAAATCGTTCTGATACAGTTTTATAGCAATCTTATGTTCCAGCTCTGTTCCGCCTGAGAAAGTTATATCTATTGATGGTGCTATATTCTCTATATAATAATCTATATCATTATCCTTTAGCAGATGAACCATTTCGGCAGCTTCTTCTACTGTTCTGTATTTCTGGTATGTTACTAATTCCATATCTTAATGTTTTTATTGGGGTTGTTACTGTTTCCTTTATACTGTTCTGAAGTAGTATTGTTTTAAGTTATCTGACTTTTATATATTGTGCAGGAACCTCATTGGTTAGCCATACACCATTCTCCGATTGGTAGAATATATGTCCGTTGTTAATCATAGGCTCTGTATCTATCTCAAATATTACAGGTTTACCGTGCCTTTTACCTACAGATAAAGCTGTTTCTATATCGCTACTCAGATGAACATGATGTCTGTCTCTTTTCTGTATCCCCTGCTTATATATACTATCTGTATATCTGTCTGCTGTACCATGATACAACAGGGCAGGAGGTGTTTTTGCAGTATATCCAAGATCTATATCTATTGAGTGTCCCTGATTGGCTCGTATTTGGGTCTTATCTTTGTTAAAGCAAAATCTCTTTTTGTTATTTGTATCAACAACAAGCTCTAATGTTTCAAAATCTATACTCTTACCATTTGAGTTCATTTTAGATATAAGTTCATCTACACTTGTCCATCCGTTGTTGTCTAACTCTATACCAATCTGTTCTGGCTTGTGTCTTAATACAAGACTCAGAAATTTGCTAATTTTTATAAGGGGCTTTCCGTTTGTCATAATGTTATAACTGTTTTAACCTATAAAGTACCATCCGGCAATACCAATACCAGCACCAAGTATTGGTGCAAATGTTGCTATTGGTATTATAGCTTTTTTATCTTTGGGGTATACCATTATCATTACCGGTATTGCTGTAAGTACCGATATTATTACTCCTTTTATCCATGGAGCTATATCCCAGTTTACAAATGGTATAATTAATCCTAATGCAAAGTAGTGTATAAATGCCGAAAGTATATCGCGTCTGTTCAGTCTACGGATTATCATTGGGGTTATATCAATTAATCCGGCAGCTGTACCTATAGCTATTGCTATTAATATGTTTTCCATATGTTTAAATTAGTTGTCTTTTTATTATATAGCTGAGCTCAACAGATATGATTTTGTCTTGTGCCTAAGTACTCACATAACCGGGGCTCATTTAGTTTAGTTCTTAATTTTATTATAAGGTTGAGAGATAACCTTAATAACCTCTCATTTGCAAATAATATATATATACAAATATATACATTATGTACCGATTTATTACACTTGTAGCAGATATATATTGTTGCTACTATTTATGTTTTATTGTTATAAAAGCTGAACAATAAATTGTTTTGTAATGCGTTGCACTGATATAAATAGTGCTTATCTGTCTGTTCTTGTAGTCATCAAAAGAGTATGTGTGTTGTGTTAACATTGTGTATACTGAATGTATGCTGAATTGCCTTGTTTTTTGTATAGTTGTTTATATCTGGGGAACATAGAATTATATGTTGTTTATAATGGTTAAAAATAATTATGTAAAAAATGGAACATAGTTAGTTTTGCCTCGTATAAAAGAAGTGCTAGTTGTTATGAGATGGGTAGAAATTTTACTATACAATATATACTGCTAATTACTATTTGTATTTTGTCATACAGTGTTGGTTTTGCGCAGACCGATGTTGACGACTGTGTATCTGGTGTTGTTGATACAAATGCAGAGGATGGTATATTGGTGCATAACGACTGTGGTATTCTGTCGGTTCCGGTAGGTACAGTTAGTGGAAATATTGAGGTAAAAGGAACTGGTGATCTTACAATTAATGCTAATATAAATCTTGTTACCGGAAATATTGAAATTAAAGCAGGAGCATCGCTTACTATTAATGCCGATATTTTAAATATTAATGGTAGTATAATAAATAACGGAACACTTCTTATAACAGGAAATATTACATCTGAGGGTAAACTGGAGGTTAAAGGAACAGGTGTAACAACACTTGATGGAGGTTCGTTTACCAGTACTGGTGATGGTGTTGTAATAAAGCCAAACTCAACAATAAATATGTTGAATATGAGTACTATTACTGCTGCTGATGATATTGATAATAAAGGTACAATTACATCTGATAACAGTGGTAATACCATTGATGCATATATAACAGGTAACGGAACTGTACCACCTGCGCTTAATTGCGGATCGCCTCCATGTACCGATGGACCAACTGTTACAATAACTCTTACAGCAACCAATGTTGATTTGTGTTCGGGTATAACAACAGCACAGTTTCCGTACTCCGCTACTGCAGGAGACCCGGATGAGTATGATATTGATTTTGAACCTGCAGCAGAGGGAGAGGGGTTTGTTGATGTTGTTGAGGCTACGCTTGTGGCAGGATCAATTACTGTATCGGTTCCTGTATCAGCATCGGCAGGTGTATATGACGCCTCTTTAACAGTAAAGGATGTTGATCTTAATATTGTAAGTCCGGTTTATCAGATAACCATTACAGTAGAGGCAAAGCCTGAAGTAACACTTATTACGGACAATATGAGTTTGTGTTACGATTCGGGTGGTGTAACATTTCAGTTAACAGCAACAGTGGTTAGTGGCCCAGCAAATTACGATTATGAATGGACAGAGCTCGGTGGCCCGCATGGTAGTATAACTTCACCAATAAATGTATCAAATTCGGGTAGTGCAACCAATGTGCAAAATTATAATGTTACTTCAGAGGGAAATCCAACATCTATTCAGGAGAATTATAATATTCAGGTTGAGGTTACTGATGGTAATGGTTGTTCTAATACAGCATCGGAGATGTTTACAGTTTTCAGATTGCCTGTAACAGGTCTTGTTTATAAGGTTAAGAATAATATATACCTTGATGTTTTGTGAGTAATAAAAAAGGCCGATCATTTCTGATCAGCCTTTAGTATATTATTTATTGTGAGTTCTTATTTTGAAAGAAGACCTCTCCTCTCTAATAGAGGAGTAATCTCAGGCTCCTGACCTCTAAACTTCTTGTACTGAACCATACCTTCGTCGTTACCACACTCACTTAAACAGTGCTTACGGAACTTAGCAGCAAGCTCCTGGTTGTAGATATCGCCAGACTCTTTGAATGCGTTAAATGCATCTGCATCAAGTACAGCAGCCCAGATGTATACATAATAACCAGCAGCATAACCATTGCTGAATATGTGGTTAAAATATGTAGTTCTGTAACGTGGCCAGATCTCATTAATAAGACCAATCTTATCCATTGCAGCTTTCTCAAAAGCAATAACATCGTGCTTACCCTCTTCTGTAAGAGTTTCCCATGACATATCTAGAATAGATGCAGCAAGGTACTCAGAAGTAGCAAATCCCTGGTTGAATGTACCAGCTTTCTGCATCTTAGCAATAAGCTCGTCAGGAATTACCTCACCAGTTTTGTAGTGCTTAGCATATACTTTAAGAACCTCTGGCTCTGCAGCAAAGTTCTCCATAATTTGTGATGGAAGCTCAACATAGTCTCTTGGTACGCTACCAGCAGTACGTGAATATTTACCTGTTGTAAATAGTCCGTGCAGACCGTGACCAAACTCATGGAACATTGTTGTTACCTCATCCCAGGTTAATAGTGCAGGTATGTCGCCGCTTGGCTTAGTAAAGTTACATACAATTGATACAACAGGGTCAACTTTTTTACCGTTTTCCCAACCTGACTCACGGAATCCTCCGCACCATGCACCACCTCTTTTTGTAGAACGTGGATGCCAGTCAAAGTATACTATACCAAGGTGAGTTCCGTCAGCCTCTTTAACTTCCCAAGTTTCAACCTCTGAGTGGTATACAGGAAGATCTGTACGCTTGTTGAATGTAATACCGTAAAGTTTTGTAGCTACATGGAACATACCATCACGTACGTTGTCAAGTACAAAGTATGGCTGAATCTCGCTCTCCTCAAGGTTGTATTTTGCCTTCTTAACTTTCTCAGCATAGTACCACCAGTCCCAAGACTCAATCTTAAATTTACCACCTTCAGCATCAACAATTGCCTGCATATCCTTAACCTCGTTAGCAGCCATCTTAATTGCAGGCTCCCAAAGTTTGTTAAGGAAATCCATTACAGTTTCAGGAGTCTTTGCCATGTTCTTCTC
Organism: Bacteroidales bacterium; assembly: GCA_025210735.1. Classification (GTDB taxonomy): domain Bacteria; phylum Bacteroidota; class Bacteroidia; order Bacteroidales; family UBA6680; genus UBA6680. The sequence continues at coordinate 22,977 of JAOARD010000020.1, read as the reverse complement.
AATTACATACTCAGCAAAGTTGTTGTATCCCATAAGTTTTGCCTGACGTACACGTAGGTTTACAAGTTTGTCAAACAGCTCTTTATTGTCGTTATCGTTGTTGTTGTTACCACGCATAAAGTATCCGCGATAAAGCTTCTCTCTTAGCTCTCTTTTTGGTGAGTAAGTTAGGAAAGGAAGCATGCTTGGCTTCTGAGTAGTGAATAACCACTTACCTTCCAAATCGTTCTCTTTTGCAGCCTCAGCAGCAGTATTAATTACAGCCTCAGGAAGTCCAACAAGATCATCTTTGTTGTCGATAACCATTTTAAAGTTGTTAGTCTCTTTAAGCAGGTTCTGACCTAATGTAAGAGAGATAAGTGACATCTCTTTTTTGATAGCTCTCATCTTCTCTTTATCCTCAGGAGAAAGGTTTGCACCACTACGTACAAAGTCCTGATAATACTTCTCAACTACACGAATTTGCTGATCGTCAAGATTTGAGTCGTTACGCTTCTCGTATACAGTTTTAATCTTCTTAAAAAGATCCTCGTTAAGAGAGATATCACTACTGTGCTTACTCATCATTGGTGATAATACCTGTGCTAATGAGTCGATAACAGGATTTGTGTTTGCTGATTTAAGAGAGTAGAACACTGTAGCAACTTTTCCGTAAAGCTTACCAGCCTTATCGTATGGCAGGATTGTGTTCTCAAAAGTAGGCTCTTCTGTGTTTGCAATAATAGCATCAATCTCAGCCTTGTGTTGTTTCATACCTTCAACAAAAGCAGGCATGTAGTGTGCATCCTGAATTTTATCAAACGGAGGCACCTGATGTGGAGTAGTGTACTCTGTAAAGAACGGATTATCCGAGCTGGCAGAGTTCTTTTTGTCGCAGTTACAAGCTGTCATAAGCATTGCAGCCGCACCAATAAGAAGAATTGTTGTCTTTCTCATTATTACGATTTTTAATTATATGATAAAGTAAAAAATTATTCACCTTTTGTATATATTGTCACTAAAACAGATCTGATTTTTATGTAATCTGGTTCTATGACGTCAGTTATTTAAAATAGTTTATAGTTATGTATTGTCAAATATAGAAATATTTAAATAGTCTTGGCAAGAAAACGGTAAATTGTACGTTGCTTTTACAATTTAAATATCAGTTTGCAGACTATAAGCTTTTGGATTTTATTGTGTTCTGATTAGGTGAGTTGTTTAACATAACAAGAACACCCTGTTTTTATACTATTTGTTAAAAACAGGGTGTTTATTTCCTGATTATTTATCTGTTGTATTATTACCGGAGATAAGTGTTATTGTAGACCGAAGAGTTTTTATCTCTCCATCTTTATCTCTGATGATGTTCTTAAGTTTTTTTATTTCAGCTTTCAGTTGCGATACTTTATCCGACTCCGGATAGTTAATGTTGAGTTCGTCGGCAAGTTCAGTAAAAAAATTATGGTTCAACGCTTCTGAGTACTCCTGTAGTCTGCTTACACTGCATGTATCAACTGATAACATTCGTGTGATGCTTGATACAGAAACCCCAATTCTTCTGGCAAATTCAGTAGGTATCACCTTCTGTTTTCGCATCTCTTTCTTGATTCTGTAGTTTACAGATCTGAGTAGATCGTTTTCTGTTTCGTTCATAATTAATTGTTTTAAGGTAATTAGAGATCTTTATAAAGTCTTTTTATGTGGTTTGGTTTTAACCCATTTCAGATTAAATACAGTGGTATTTTTTTCTGTATGGTGTTTTAATTAAATCTTTTCAAAGAACTCTAACTATAATTTGTGGTTTATGTTATTTTAAATTTACCTCTTTATAAGCAGAATAACAAAATAAAAAGACAATTTTATTGGTATAAATGTTTAACATTTTTGCATAAATGTTAAGAGTATTCAGGTTTATTGGTGTGTTTGTTACCAAAATAAGAACATCTGTATAGCAGAGTTTTAATTAGATGAAGCCTGTGAAAATATTTGAATTTAATGGTTGCAAATATTAATTTAACGTGAAAATTTAATCTGTAAAAAGTACAGTGTAATGGTTGCAGGTGCTAACAGATAACTAAACATGTGAGTTCTGAAAAGTTAAAAATATATTATTATGAATATTGAGCTTGTAAAAGGTGATATAACAACATTTAATGTTGATGCGATTGTGAATGCAGCAAATAGTTCGTTGCTTGGCGGCGGCGGTGTTGATGGTGCAATTCACAGAGCAGGGGGTAAGGTTATTCTTGATGAGTGTATAGAGATACGTAACAGGCAGGGCGGGTGCAAAACAGGAGAAGCTGTTATTACTACTGCCGGAAATATGCCTGCAAAATATGTTATTCATACAGTTGGACCGGTTTGGACCGGTGGTGGTAAAGGTGAAGCAGAATTACTGAAGAGCTGTTATTTGAACTCTGTAAAACTAGCTGAGCAGAATGGTGTTAAGAGTATTGCTTTTCCGAATATAGGTACAGGTGTATACAGATTTCCTAAGGCTAAAGCTGCTGAAATTGCTGTATCTGCGGTAAAGAATATTGTATCAGATGTAGTTGAAAAGGTTATATTTGTCTGCTTTGACGATGAAAATTATAAACTTTACAAAGATATTATATAATTATGGCCGATAAGAAGATCAGCAGATTGATTCCGAAGAATTGGAAAAAACTTACATTAGAACTTATTGTTGTATTCCTGGGTGTTACATCTGGTTTTGTGCTTAATAACTGGGGGCAGGATGCAAAAGAGGAGAAGATTGCTAACCTCTATCTTGAGAATCTTTTAATGAATGTAGAGGATAATATTAAGACATTGGAGCATATAATAGCAACTGATAGTGTTACTCTGAAAAGACTTAAAGGGAATATAAATTATATGTACGAAGGGGGTAAAAGTATTGATTCTTTGAAGGTGGTATTCCATATTCTGACAGGATCAAAAACTCATGATTTTGATCAGGGTACATTTGATGCTATGCTTAAGAGCGGAAGTTTTAATATAATTAGTGATCCTGATCTTAAGAAGAATATTGTTGAGTATAACGATGCTATTAATGAGGTTTCATTTACCGATAAGGTTGGGTTTGACAGATACAAAACTATTATTTTACCATACATTCTTAAAGAGTCTTCGATTATACAAGGTAAGTTAATTGATGAGCAAAAGGTTTTAAATTCAGTAGAGTTTGAGAATATTGCAGCGCTGTATTATTTATCCTTTAAAACATCGTTTTCATCGTATGAAAATCTGCTTGAAAAGAGTAGGGTGTTAAAAGATAGATTAGAGAAGTATGGTATTACAGTGAATAATAATTAGATTTAGACGATATTTTATAATTGAATATAACATAAAGAGATGAAGAGGAGTATTATATCACTTATAGTTGTTGTTCTTGGAATAATGGTTATTGTTATAAATTTTGTTGATAATCCGGAGAAGGCCAGAATACTATTTATGGAGATGGATAACTGGACGTTCAGAGCTATCTGGGCAGTATTTGTAGTTTATTCGGGGTATAATTTTTATAGGTCGATTAAGAAAAAGTAGCATATACACTTGACTCTAATATAAATATTGTTGTAAATTACTATAGCGGTAATTATAAGGAACAGTATGGGTATAAAGTTGACATCGGTACGCTCAAAATATCTTACCGGAGCAAAATCGGCTCTGGTTGATGAAGATATCTATAAGGATATTAAATCGGCACTTATTGATTGTGACGAAAAGGTTATTAAAGAAGGTGATAGGGTTGATGATAAACCGGGGTGTTTACCTGATGATAATGTTGAGATGCAATCAGATATAAAGATAGTACCCAATATTAATAGAAACGAGACTAAGGAGTTAGAGGATATTTTTGATGAGGCTTTATACAGAAGAGCCAGATTTTTGAAGTAACCAGGATATAGATATAGCATCAGAGGGAGGTAATATAGTTGTTACTTCCCTCTGTTGTATATGAATATGGTACTATTTTTTCTGTTTCCTGATAATTGCAACTAGTATTGTAAGTAACACAATACCAATAATGCCGAATATCATATATCTTTTTGTCGTGTTCTCTGATTTTTTCTCTTCAGGAAGAGGTTTCAGATATATATCTTTTGCAATAAGATGTCTGGTGTAGTTTAATATTGAGTCGCCTCCAACATATGCCATCTCATTTAATGAGAATTTTACCGGATAATCGGGCATAACTCCTCTGCCAAAAGGTATATCGGTATTGTTGTTTTTATCAAACACAATTTTAATAAGAGGTATGCGAACAACTATACCTGAGTTTGGTAGTTTAACCTGCGCAAATTTCTCTGCTTTTAGCTGATGATATGCTCCTCTGGTCTCTCTGCCAACTATAAGTCCGCGTCTGTATTTATGTACCATAGCCGGGAATACTGTGGCTGCCGAGAATGATATCTCGTTTGTAAGTACATATACTCTGCCTTTAAAATTTACCAGACTATCAGGTTTATTTATGTTGGTATTGTACTCGTAGTAGTGGTTATCCTCTTTTAACTCTCCAAACTCAGGGAATATTTCGTAATCGTTTGTGTAGTTAAGGCAATATTCCATAAATTTAAAATTACCACGTCTGTTTACCATTCTGTAATCGTACTGGCTGAAAGGTTTATCGGCAATAAGGCTATAGATATGGTCAATAACTTTTGTATCGCCACCAAAGTTATTTCTTACATCAATAATCAGGTTATTAAGACCTTTGTCAGAAACAGTTTTTACAAAGTATGTTATACTGTCAAGCTCTACATCGTTTAGCTGAAAGGAGTTTAGTCCGAGATAACCAATTGTATCAGAAAGTATCTTTGTATCAAAGTTTCTGGTTTTATACCAGTTTGTACGGTGATATTTCTTCCAACTGGTTGCAAACTTAATCTTTTTATTTCTGCTAAATCCGTATCCTGAAAACTTCTCAGAGCTGCCATCTTTAAATGTGATGTTCATACTGTATTTGTCATTATCTATTTTGTTGTAATAGAAATAACCCCAGTCGAATATTGCAAGGTTAACATAGTTGTTATATGCCTCAACAAAAGCATCAGATGAGGCGTATTGTTGTGGAATGTAGTTGCCGGTTATCTTTTTAAGAGAGTCAGCCGATATACCATCAATACTTACTATCTGCTTTCCTATAAGATCTGCTCTCTCTTTAATAGTGTTTGTTACTATAAGTGTATCGTTAAGCCATCCGAATCTGATATCTGACAGGTACCTCGGCATCTTCATTCTTTTTAATGGTTCTGATAATATACCAAGATGGAAATCGTGGATATTTAGCATCAGATTTTTTAAATGATTCTCAAACACATGAGGTTTAAGAGGATTACTTATCTGCTCTTTTAACAGGTCTGTATGTTTCTGGAAATCTTCTGGAGTTATGTAATCGTACAGCCCCGGAAAACCCTCTTTAATTGCGTTGGTTAATATATTCAGATCCTGATTCATCTCCTCTGATGATAATATGCTCTTCTTTACACTCTTTTTAGGCGGGATAAATGTTGTTTTAAGCCCAAATGGAGTCATAGGATCTGCAGATTTCTGCTTTTTAGATATTGATACAGATATTGATGGCTCAGGTATTTTATGGTACGAGTGTCCGATGACTCCGATAGGATCGCCCTTTTTTATTTGCTGTCCTGTTTTTAGAACATTCAGAGGTTTAAGCCCGCTAATGTATATATTGCCATTATCTGTTTTTATACCTAAAGCAACGTTTACAAACTGTTGTTTAATAACTCCATCTTTACTTTCAGCAATAGCCTTTGTGTCTTTGGTAAAGTTATCTACAGGGGTGCTAAAACTAAAACTGTAATTAAGTTTTGTATGGTATGAGTAACCATATGATACAATTTTTCCACCGGCCGGAGCTATAACTGTATCGCCCTCTTTACCTCCAATAAAAAGGTTATCGAAGTTTAACTCATTATCTATATAGGTATTTGGTGAGAATAGTATATTAAGGCCTGTCTTTGAATTTTTAACAGGCCATAATAACTCTTTAGTCTGTGCATTTATAACTGATGTTACAAATACTAAAATAGTTGCAAATAAAACTCTTGTCATAATTAATTTATACGTTTATTGTTTTGGTTCAAGTCTGAATTTTACCAGATGCAGGATATCATCATTGGTTCCCTTCTTCTCTTGCAGGCTGTAGATAAATCCGTTGTGGAATGCTATTTTAGAGCCCATTATTTTAAGCTTATAAGAGTCTGATATTAGTGTGTTTTTTTGTGGAAGTATCTCTCCGTTTTTATATACCCATACATTGAATTTATTGCTGTTCTTTTCTCTTGGTATCTCAAAAAGCAGCAGATTGTTTTCGGAATCTTTTATTACTGTTATGTAGTATGACAGTTTTACAGGAGATGTTATACTCTTTAAATCTTCTTCCATTTTATTTATCAGGTATGCAGAAGCTTTACTATCGGCAGCTAATTTTTTCTCCATTGGATATCCTTTGAAATTGTGGTTCCTGAACTTCTCAATAGCTCTTCTCTGTATTGTCTTCATCTCCTCAACAGATATATAGTTTTTTATCTTCTGTAAATCCGATTCTGATAACTTTTTACCATACTCGTTATATACTGATATTAACCCTTTCTTAGGATTTGCAATTATAATATTACCATCAATACTTAAAATCTGTTTAGGCAGATAATATCTGTACGGAATGGTAGATATAGTCATAGATTTTCCATCATCGAATTTATATGAGTAGTAGAATTTACGTTTTTCTCCATTTCCAACAGGAAATTTTCTAAACTCATCCCATATTATTTTATGTTTTTTGGTTTTGTAGTCTATAACATCAATTATAGTCTTGTTCATGTTGCCTTTCCAGGGAACATGCCCGAGTATTGCAATTTTATTACCTGCAACAGGAGTTACCTGTAACCCAAGGTAATCAATCTTAAGATGCTCAACGCAGTTACCATTAAGATCTGTGATATATACGTTTCCTGTAATGTCAGGTGTGGTAACCAGTCTGTTGTTATCTGTGGCACATATTATCTTTATGGCTCTTTTAATGGTTTTACCATCAACCTTTATACGAAATCTGCCTTTAAACTTACCATTCTCATCAAACAGGCTGTAGTAGTTTTTTCTGGTATGGTTCACAACCGCATATCCGTTATTCAACATTACAAGCGATGTTCTATCGCCAATGTATTTGTCTTTTTTATTTTGTTTGTATGAGCTGAATATTTCATTCCAGTTATTACCTGTTCCGTAATCATTAACAGGAACCAGATTTATTGTACCTGTATTGTATATGTTGTTCTGTGCCTTTAGTGTTAATGTTAACACTATTAAGGCTGATAATATTATTGCTCTCATTATCTTATATTTTAGTTATAAGTATATATAAGTCTGTTTTCACCGGTGTATACAAACCTCTGTTTATTCTTTTTTATTTATAATATGTTATTCAATACTGTATGCAGTGCTGTTTCCTTCGTTATCAGTTACAATTACAGTTATCTCTGTATCGAATATAGATTTGTTTGCATCGTATTCGTAATTCTGCATAAGATCTATATCTGGCGTAATATTGTTGTTATTAGTATGCGATATCGATACAACAACAGATAAACTTGTTATAAATAGTATAACTGCTGCTACGTATAATATCCTCTTTATATTAAATGTGTTTCTCTTAACTTTAATATCAGGGGCAGCGAAAACAGGAATTTCAATATCTGTATCAATATGTAAGGCACTGCATATATCCTTTTTAATCTGTTTTGTCTGATTAACATCTGTAGCGCATCTGTTGCATGTGGCAATGTGTCTCTCAATCCTGACTTTTTCAGAACTGCTTACCTCGTTGTCAATATATTGCTGTATGGTATCTCTGTTAATACAAGTCATGATATTGTAGTTTTAGTTCCTGTTCTAGTTTTTCAATTGTTCTGGATATTGTTTTACCAACAGAACTGTATTTAATATTGGCTACCTCAGATATCTCTCTGTACGATAATCCTTCGCTGTACAGAACCATAAGTAGTTTATCTTTTGGTTTCATTCTGGCTAATGCCTTTTGTAGTTCATCTATAGTGGTTGTATCGTAACAATTGGATATCTCATTGGTATGATTATTATCATTAAACTCTGTGGTGGTATTCTTTTTTACACTTCTGAAATAGTCTATAGATTTGTTATATGTAAGCCTGTATAACCACGCTTTATAGTTTTTAATAATCTCTTTGTTCTGTAGTTTTTTATACAGATCTATAAAGACCTCCTGTACAATATCGGCAGCAATATGATTATCGCCAATAATCTTAATGGCAACTCTTAGCGTGCTTTTGTAATTGTCTTTATATATGTTATTAAAATTATCCAAAGAGTATCTGTTTTGCTTATATGTCGGATTATTCTGTTTTTTGTGACATTTAAATTAAATTTTCCTGAAATTATTACAACTTTGTCAGGAAACAAATTTTATTATTATGCATAGTAATATTGATATTAAAGGTCTTATAAAAAAATTCGGACTTAAAGACGGAATGGTTTATCCGGATTTTTTTATGTACAGACTTAATGATATTGATATAGATATACTGAATCAGGATAATAATGTGTTTCATACATCGTACTTTGATGTTACTCTTGCCTCTTTTGATGAAGGAACCTTAGTTGTAGGAAAGAACTCATATAGTGACCTTAATAATACAATTAGCTTTGTTTCGCCCGGACAGATATTCTCATACAGGAATACAGGAAACAGAATTAATGGCATTGGCTTGCTCTTTAAACCTGAGTTTATTAGTAAGGCAATGAGAGGTTTTGAGTTGCAGAATGAGTTTCAGTTTTTTAAGATTTATACCTCGTCTATATATAAACTGAGTAAGGAGCAGTTAAATGTTGTTTCAGATATCTTTGAGAAGATGTATGATGAGTATAAACTAAATGGTTTTGATAGCAGGAATATTATACAATCTTATCTGGATATTCTTTTATATACTGTAAGGCGTTTTGTAAATATTGGAGTAAACAAGGTTAGTATTACCAGAAGCGAAGAGATATCTTCGGCTTTTGAAGAGCTTGTAATGAAATATTCAGCCAAACAGAATAGTGTAGCAGATTATGCTGCAATGTTAAATATAAGTGAGGTATATCTTTATGAGTGTGTAAAAAGCACCACAGGCAGATCGCCAAAGAGAGTTATTACCGATTACAGGGTATTGGTGGCTAAATGGTTGCTTACAGAGGGAGAGAGTAGTATTAGCACAGTATCATATAAGTTGGGATTTGATGAAACAACAAACTTTACAAAGTTTTTTAAGAAATATGTTGGTGTTACGCCTAAGGAGTTTAAACGGATACATTAGTTTTAACCATTTTTACATATAAAATAACCTTTAATTCATGTAATGTATTAATCAAATTTGCAGTCCTGTTTTTTTAATATAAAGGGTGATATATGAATTGGTTATTTTTGGTTATGGCCGGACTGTTTGAGATTGGATGGCCTTTGGGTTTGAAATTGTCACAAACAATGCCTTCTAAATTTTGGGGTATTGTAATTGCTATTGTATCTATGACTCTAAGTGGAGGTTTTTTGTGGATGGCACAGAAATCGATACCAATTGGTACTGCATATGCTGTATGGACTGGTATTGGTGCAGTAGGAACACTTATTGTAGGTATTATGTTTTTTAACGATTCATTTGGTGTTTTAAGAATGTTATCGGCATCGTTAATTGTAATAGGTGTTGTAGGACTTAAATTTGCTCATTAGACATTAAGTTCTGATAATATCTTTAACTCTGATCTTGTATATATTGTTGTTTGATAATATTATAGGTGTTGAGTGAGGAAATGTGTACCTCATTTTTTTAGATTAAATTATCAATTTATCTATTTTTGGTTTGCTTTTTGATTAAGGCTTTTAGACAAGAAAATAGATAACACATTTAATATTAAAAATTATGAGGAGGTTTAAATTTATTGTAGCAGTTCTCGGACTTGCTATGATTTATACCAGCGTATACGGACAGACATGGGTTAACTGCAAGCCGGGAACAGTGCCATCAGAGGCAAAAGTATGCGGGAACGAGAAGAACGGAGCAAAGTTATATCTTGTAAGAACAAAATTTAATAAGAGCTTTACACCCGGTAAATACGGAAAACATTTAAGGTCTGCCCATTTTGCTTATGGTAACAGAGAGAAGAGCAATGCACAGTTTCAGATATATATTGGTAATGGCAAATGGGTTGCTTCGGCAAATGGTAGAGTTCCGTTAGGTGCTGTAGTATGCGGATACGATACAGATCAGAAACCTCTGTATGCTGCAAGAGCAAAATATAATGGCGGTATCCATATTGGTAAAATGAAATGGGGATTTAAAGGAGCACATATTAGTTATGGCGGACGTGAGATTGAGGTTAAAGAGTATGAGATACTAACGGAAGGCACAAAGTGGAAAAGTACTACATCGGGCAGATTACCTGTAGGGTGTGTTGTTTCTGGTAATGATACAGAAGGTAACCCTGCATTTGTAGCAAGAGCAAAGATGCAACGTGGTGTATGTCCCGGGTACTCAAATGTTAAACAGGGGTGTTTTCCGTTTAACGGAAGAAATACTGCGGTTAACAATTTTGAGGTTTTTGTTGGTAAACCAAAGTGGAGAAAACCAAAAGGTAGAAAGATACCATTAAATGCTATTGTTACAGGGTTTGAGAATAACGGACACCCTATGTTTACAGCAAAGGTTAAGAGCGGTAATAATGTTCTTATAGGTAAAATGCGCGATAACTTTGGCAATGCACACTTTATTGTTTCTGGCAGAGAGCGTGAGTTGGCAAACTATAAGATACTGGTCTTCTAGAAACGGTAGTTATAAGAGATTTATAAAATGTCGGTTAACACAGTTTAATCGGCATTTTTGTTTTTATATGCTATTTATGAGTGATAAATGATACCTGAGTTGCAACCATATTATTACAGTATTCGTCTCTATTTATATAATCATTAAAAACATATATAGACGTATGAATAAGATATATTTTATTGTAATTATGTTGATGCTGCTAATAGGATGTAATAGAATAAAAAACAGCTCTGATACATATATAGTAAAACACGATAATATGGCATATGATTTTACATTTGCCGAGTTAGCTGTAGATTATCTGGAGAGTGGCGATAGTACTATACTATATAAAATAGCAGAGAGTAAGGCAGCAAAACATATACTTAATCATGCAGTAAGATTTGGATATAACGTTCCAAAATCGTCGGAACTTGCACTTGTAAAGCATTTATTAACCCCAATTGATAAGACAAAGAAGAAGCTTAAACAACTAAAAGCGAATATACAATATGCCAGAGAGAATATTGCAAAAAATAATATAGCCGGTACTGAATCAGCAAAGTATTTGCCGGATATCTCAGATAAAGAGCGCACAATATACTTTACATTTGGGTACGATATTGGGGTTGCTTACGAGAATAATTGTAGCCTTAACCTTATTCACTCATGTTTTAAAGATAAAAAGGCTGAGATGATATACTATACCATACATGAGAGCCATCATGCAGGGTTTATAGCAGTAAAGAATAACAGAATGGTTAGTCTTAATATAGAGACACACCGTGAGATGTTACACTTGATAGAGTATCTTACCCATTTAGAGGGAATGGCGGTATATACTGCTTATGAGGCAAGAGAAAGAGGAGAGGCATTAAACGATGATAATGACTATATTACTTTACAAACCGTTGATAAATTGGAGGAGTATACAAGAGAGTATTTTGAGATATATAACTACTTTAAGAGTAATCCGGATGCTGATATAACAGAAGAGGACTGGAGTAAAATATCAGTTTTGTCTGATGATAAAAGATTGTGGTATATAGTAGGGGCTAAGATGGCTAAGGATATTGATAAAGCTTTTGGAAGAGATAGTCTTGTAGCTTTGATTAACAGAGATCCGCATGAATTTTTTGTAACATATAATAAATTGTAGATTTTTTTTAAAATAAACCAATGAGTTTGTAGCAGTGTATTGAAACTATTGTTATGCCAATCTTAAACATTATATTTGCGGCGTTAATAAACCTCATACAGGATGACAATAATACAAATTACCTTATTAATATTTGCAGTACTTCTTGTAATAGCATTGCTAAGAATGTTATATCGCAGACTATATCTTAAAGAGTTTAAAGTAATCAATAGATGTAATAAATGGGAGATTGTTTTATTTTTTATAAACCTAATAATCATTTCTGCATTTAATTTTAGAGGCGAATATGATTTCTCTGTGCAACAAAATAAAAGGGAAAAATATAATGTACCATTGGTTGACAGTATGATGATCCTCTCATCCAGATCCAGATTTGAAGAGGAGTGGATTAGTAGTGATACATCAAATGTATCGCATAAATGCAAGATAGTAAAACTAGGTATTAACGTTGAGAAGGAGATTGATTACTATGTAAATAGAAGAGAGATAAGAACGTTAATTATTGAGAATATATACAATATGTTCTCTGAAGGTACTGAAACAAAGTATATATATGTGTATGATATAGTATATAGCGATAACTTCTTTGATCCGCATCGGGAAGAGATGGAAATTACAAAAGAGCAAAAGGATAGTATTGTTAAGTGTTGGAATATAAAGTTATAGTATAATGATATTAGATACAGATGATAATAAGAGTATTCTTACAGACGAGGAGAGAGAGGCTCTGCATAATCAAATGTCGGATATTAAAGTACCCTTAAAACTAAAATTTGGTTTTCTGCTAATAAAGAATAAACAGACATTTAAGAGAGATATAACCCATGAGCAGTTTAATACATATGTAAAGAAGATAGTTGAATATGCAGATTGGACAATTGAGGTGTTAGGTAGTAACTACTATAAAATTAATGATTACAAAAAAGCCGAATCTCATAGGTTTGATGGTTATGCCAGATTGATTGTTGAGAGAGATGGCGATCAGATTAATGTGAAGACATTCTACGATGGGTTTGGAATATTTACAGACTTTGGGTTAACAAACAGAATAATAACAAAATTTATGATCTGTTTAGATTGCTTAATATCAGAAGACTTAAAGTGATACATATTTAAAAACAAACCATAACCGTTACTTGTTGGCATAAATATTGTTGTCGTTTGGTTGTTAATCTAAAACCAAATACAATGAAAAAGCTATTAACCCTTACCCCATTGTTAATAATATTTATGATACCTGGTTTTAGTCAGCTTAGAAACTATAAATTATCTGATTATCATCCTCCTCAGTATGAGCTTTTAAAGATTGATTTAAAAACAAATATTGAGGGAAGTAACTTTGCCAATAATTATAAGTATGAATCTGATAGTAAAGTAAAGAATAGAGAAAATACTTTTAGAGGAATGCTAATAGCTGATAGTTACTACGAATATTATAGTCCGTTGCGTCAGGATATGATAGGATCGCTAATTAGAGCGGATTTTAACTTTACAAATGAAGAAAAGGGTAGTAACGACTATGAAGAATCCGCATTAAATCGTATGTTAGATGTTTACGGGGATCATCTGAGGTATTTTACAAGTAATAAATTCTGGGGATTATCATATAGATTATCTACTAATTATTCTGAATATACAAGAACAGATAATAATCCAGTTGGAAACCTGAATGGCAATAAGGCTAAGACAGAGAATGATTATTTTAGAATATATTTCTCATTACCATTGTCGGTTGGTAAAGGCAGAGTAGAGGATGTTAGTAATGCTGTAAGAGCAATGTTTATGATACATCAGTTGCAAAAGGCTGGTTATATAAGCGGAGATATTACAGATGAAAAAATAACCAATCTGGCAGATAAACTTGTGAAGCTTGAGAATACCCGATTCTTTGACTCAAGAATTAAACGTATGGACGATTTTGTTGCAGTTGATTCTTTATTACGTGAGGAGGGACTTGTTACTTCAAGAAAGGCATCATACTTTGCTGAACTTAGTGATCAGTGGATGTATACACTACCAAGAGTTAATAGTGGAAAAAAGTTGTACACATCGTTTGAGCCGGCAATCAGATACCGTAATGTACATACTGAGTTTGATGATGAATCGTTGCATGTAAAGAATAATCCGGCTACATTATTATTTCATCAAACAGTTACATATGAGTATTATAAACCCGTTAACATGAATTTATCCTGGGGATATATTGTTTATGGTGGAGCAGGAATATATGCCGGAAATAATAAGAAAGAGAAAGATGATAGTTATGTAATACCAGATATATTTTTGCGAACAGTTGGAAAGGTTAAATACATACCAAGCACAAGAAGTAAGTTTGAGGCTGAAGCTAATGTAAAATATACACATTTTTTCGATTTTATTGAAGGAGGAGATAATAACAACAAAGGTTATCTTATTACATCAGGTATATCCTTTAATGGTTATTATTATCTGTCGCCTCGTATCCGTATACAAGGAACAACTAATTTAGCATATAATTTTACAAAGAGCGATTTAGATTTCAAGTTTACGCACTATCCTGATGAACCAATATATAATCCTAATAACTCTGAATATAATTGGTATAGGGATAATAAATTTAACTTTAACTTCAATCTGGGAGTTGTTTATAAATTTAAGTAGAAAGAAGATACCCCAAAAATTGCACCCAATTTTTGGGGTATTCTTAAATTATATGTTATTACACATTATAATTTAGTAAGTACTGTATGTTTAATTATCAGAATATTATTTAATTACAAACAGTCAATATAGAATAGTATATACTGATTATTATTGTGGTATATCAGGCATATAACACTTTTTACACTAGCTTTTACCTCTTTGTATTCAAACTGAACTGAATACTTATTGAACTTCAGAAATTTTGAGATATCGCGTATTAACTTTTTGTCTTCAGTTTTGTGTAATGATGCATACTGTTTTGTAAGCTCAATTACATCACTCTTTGATATTTCTGATAGTATCAGATTGTTTCTGGTGCCATGCATATGAACATCAGGAGTATACCCTTCTTTAATATTTTTATAGTTAAATCTGAATTTCAGCTTACAGTTTTTAGTGTCAATCTTATTAAGTACATGTTTTATATCCTTTAACTCATTGTTAATGTTGCCTGTATTATGTGAATATAATAGGATTAATAGGGATATTAATATTCTCATCTGTTTATAATTGTTTTTTCATTTGTCGGATGGAACTTTAATCTATAATCGTATTCGTGTATTAAAGTTTTACTCATATTAGTTTCATAGATTATATATGGTTCTAATATATGATATTGAATGTTTATAACAAAGAAATGAGATCTTCTGCGAAATGAAAATTTGCAAATAATTTGGTTTATAATATAAACTAGTTTATCTTTGAATTGAATTTAAATATTTATGAATATGGACAATAATGATTTAACACCTGAAAGAAGTTTAGAACTGATAACTCAGGTAATTACTCAGGCAAGATCCAGATTCCAGGAGAATGGATTTATATATATGTTCTGGGGAGCACTTGTTGCAATAGCAACTATTTCGCAATTTTTTATGTTAAAGAGTGGATTATATAATACAAGTTGGTATCCGTATATGTTAATGCCACTTGGAGGTATCTTCTCTTTTATATATTTCTATCGTCGTAAATCAGACAGAGGGAGGAATCAGATAAACAAGATAGTATCAACATGTTGGATATTTTTGTCTTTTAATCTGCTTATCCTTGGTTTTGTATTTTCGCATGTTCTTAAAGAGAATCTTATGCCAATACTACTAATTCTTATGTCGATAGGAACAATAGTTTCCGGGATATCAATAAAGAGTTCGTTGATACTTTTCTCAGGTATTTTTATTAATTTTTCGGCCTTTATCTGTTTTGCAATTGACTGGATGTATCAACCTCTTTTAATGAGTGTGGTTTCTGTTGTGGCAATTCTAATACCAGGTATAGTTTTAATGATAAAGTATAATAAACAGAAAGAGAATGTTTAAAGATTTAAATCCGTTGTTACACTCGCAACTACGTTTGGCAATTATCTCATATTTGGTGAGCAATGGCGAATCAGATTTTAATGAGCTTAAACGCATTACTAATGCTACATCGGGTAATATTAGTGTGCAGATAAAGAAACTTGAGGCAGCCGGATATCTGACAGTAACAAAGGGTTATATGAATAACTATCAGCACACAGCAATAAAGATTACCGATACTGGTATAGATGCTTTTGAGCAATATGTGGCTGCAATAAAAGGATATATAAATTAAATTTTTTTACCAATTTAGTTTATAATGTAAACTAATTTATAAAACATAAACAAAATGAAACGAAGCATGAGTAAGGGCTTTTCTCACACAGGGGAATGACTAAATTATGCGAGTTCCATATGACCTATTAAAAACAAATTTAGACATATGAAACGGAGCATGAGCAAGAATTTCGTCACACACGAGGATGGTTATTATGCGGAGTTCCATATGACCTTTAAAAAACAAATTTAGACATATGAAATATATATTAATAGTAACAATGTTAGCGGGTCTGTTTTTGATGAATATGAATCAGAAGATAACTGCTAATGAGACTAATACAGATAGTAAGCATAGTGATACAGAGTTGTTAACCGATATTCAGAAAAAGATATACAGCACGTTTATAAAAGGTATTACAACAAATAGCACAAAACCAATGACAGATATTGGCGACGCACTGAATGAGATTAATAAAAAACGTAATAGTAGCATAATTAAATACTGGATAGCCTATCAGAGATATTACCTGTCTATACTATATATAAAAATGGGCAACAGAGATATGTCTGAAGATACTATTGATGAGGCTATAGACACAATAGAATCAATAAAGAACAAAAGTTCTGACGACTATGCACTATTGTCGATAATGACCGGATTTAGCCTGCAATTTAAAGGTATGAAAGCTATGTTTATAGCATCCTCAATAAAAAAGAGTGCAAAACAGGCCATTGTCATCGATTCAACAAATATAAGGGCTTATTATGCATACGGAAGTAACGACTACTATACGCCTAAGCAATATGGTGGAGGGAAAGAGGCTGAAGCATATCTTTTAAAGGCAATATCGCTAACCTCTGAGAATGTACAGAACAGATATCTGCCATCGTGGGGAGAGCAGGAGGCATATGAACTACTTATAAGATTGTACATAAGAGAGAATAAACAGGATAAGGCAAAGCAATACTACACTATTGCAACTGACAAGTTTCCGGAAAACAGATCAATAAGTTATCTGGCTAACAAAATAAAGCTATAAAACAGTATACAATGAGAGCACTGTTAACAATATCTTTACTCTTTATAAGCATAATCTGTTCTGCACAATACCAGATATCGGGTACTGTACAGAACAGATATAACGAGTCTCTGTTTGCTGCTAACGTATACATTAAATCAGATCAGGGCAGGGGAGTAGCTACCGATTTTGATGGCAGGTTCAAACTTAAACTAAGTTCTCTGTCAGATACGCTTGTGGTATCGCATATATCGTATAAAACAAAATACTTAGCAGTAAAGGATATTGATATTAGCAAAGAGTTTACGGTTATACTACAGGATAAAACCCAAAGCATAGAACAGGTTGTTGTTACTGCAAACGATCCTGTATCGGAGCAGTTCTCAGCGGTTAAGTTAAAACAGATAGAGATATACCTTAATCCTGTATCGCAGGGCGATCCTCTTAAGGCAATAACTGTGTTACCTGCCTCAACCACGGTTAATGAAACAGCAAATCCGTCGTTGAGAGGTAGTGCTGCGGACAGATCAAGGGTGGTGCTTAATGGAGTACCAGTATACAATCCTGTGCGCGCCAATCAGCTTAACAATCAAGGATTCTTCTCAATCTTTAATACAAACATTATTGATAAACAGTATGTATATGCAAGTAATCCTCCGCTTACGCATGGAAATACCAGTGCCGGACTGGTTGAAATTCAGACCCTGCAACAGCTTGAGCGTAATCAGTTAAGTGTATCTACAAGTCTGGCGAGTACCGGGCTATTCCTATCACATAAACTTAAAGATGATGACGACTTTATTCAGATATATGGTAACTACCAGTTCTCAGATGCATTTGTGGCTATACAACCAGATAAGTTACCCACTGTAAAATCGTTTTATACAAAGGATATTGGAATAAACCTGCATAGCAGAACTGGAAAAAAGACTGAGATAAACAGCTACAACTATGTTATTGATGAGGCGTTTAATGGGATATATAATATATATAACTACAGTGGCAGTGTAAACACAGATAAGAGACGACTATTCTCTGTGAATAACTTCAGGTACTACACAACTAAAGGTGTTTTCAGCTTAAACAACGGGGTTAATATATCAGACCAGACATTCGGTTTTGGTAGTATTAACTCCAGACAAGAAGTAAAGCAGATATACGGATCAGCAGATTATAAATGGTTTATGTCTGAGACTATGAATATACAGATGGGTGTAACCAGTCATTACCACGAGCA
The DNA here is from genome assembly GCA_025210735.1 of Bacteroidales bacterium. Taxonomy (GTDB): domain Bacteria; phylum Bacteroidota; class Bacteroidia; order Bacteroidales; family UBA6680; genus UBA6680. The sequence continues at coordinate 4,489 of JAOARD010000020.1, read as the reverse complement.
TAGTTTTAGCGATACAGCTCCGGTTATATATAATGCTGTTAATCCTGAGGCATTAACATATAAAACAGATACAACAATAAACAATACACTGATTGAGGGATACATATATAATAAATGGGATATTACAGATAATCTGTATCTCTCAGCCGGGTTAAGAGCAAATATTCCGACAGATAATATAAAACAGTATTATAGTGCACAGCTTGCAATCAGGTATAATCTCACAAATAGCAGATATTTGTTACTGAGCGGAGGAAAATACAACAGCTTATCGCAACCAAACTACTATAATAAAAGCTACAACCTTTTATCGGCATATCAACTTGCTCTTGACTTTACTCTGGATAATAAAAACGTAAATATAAAACCTGCTATCTATTATAAAAGAGAAGATGGCGATAAAGTGGTAGATAATATCTACAGTACCGATCATACAGAAACGTTTGGTATTGAATTATATGCAGAGTATACACTGCTTAACAGGTTTAAACTGATGTTTGCCAACTCCTGTATAAACCAGAATATTACAATAAACAATAAAGAGTATAAAGGAGCAAGCCACTTTAACTATCTGCTTAAAACAACATTGCAGTATAACAATCCTAAACTATTTACACTATCAGTAACCTGCGTGGCACGTCCGGGAACATATTATACACCAATTACCGGAGCCGGATATAACCACCATTACAATATATATCAGCCACACTATGCTACAGATAAATACACATCACAATACAATAACTATAACAGAGTAGATATAAGCATTAACCGATATATAAAACTTAAGAGGTATGCAATTGTGGCATTTGCTACAATAAACAATTTGCTAAACAGAAAAAACCAGAGCAGTGCTTACTATAATAGAGACTATACAACAAGGTTGTTTAACCACTATCAGTATCGTACCATATATTTTGGAGTGGTCTGGCAGTTTGATCTGAAGTGATTTATGAATAGAGTAACTGTATGATAATATTAATATAATTCCCACCCAAGGGGATAGCTTTGGGCGGGAAATATGTTTTATTGATAGCTTAATTTATGAAATCAGAAATTGTATTATCTGCTATTAGTTCATCCAGAAGCTCTTGCTCATCATTAGTAAGCGTGTCTTTTGATTTTAGTTCTTTAACTCGTTTTAGCTTCTTAAATTTAGTATAAGAATCTATAGTCTCTCTTACAAATGATATTGCCTTAGCAGATTTTCCGTTTTTACCATTTTGTATCTCTGTTAATAGTGTAGCGGAATGCTCATCAATCTCATAATCGGGCGACTCAAGAAATGCTCTTCTTATTCTTAATATTATGTATGAGCTACCTTCGTAAGGTCTCTTTTCGTTACCACCTGAATATATCTGTCTGTCTTCACCAAGATACAGCTTTTTACCATCTATATCGTCTCCAAAACATATCAGAAAGCCTGGTTGTAAATGATCATATCCCTGATTATCTGGTTTGTTAATATCAAGTCTTATTGTGCCATCAATTATCCTGTCGTGATTATTTAATGTATCAACTAACGAAACTAATGAGTTACCTACACCTGTTGCCAGACCTGCAATTGGTGCTAATGCCGGAAAAGCAATAGACGTTGCTGTACCAACACCAGATAAGCTACTCTGAATAGTTTCAATCTCTTTGTTTGAAAGACCATCTTCATCATAAACCCTTATCTGTAATATTATTGCTTCATTTGACTCCTTAAAATCGTTTGTTGCATAAATATTTGGATGAAACAGAGGTCCAATAGCCTTTTTCTTAGGGTAATTCTTTTTTAGATAATGAACCTTGTCAACAATTCGTCTCGATCCAATCTGATACTTTGAAGCAATAATTACATCATTATCTTTATTAAAAAGATGATCCATATTGTCTTTTATCCATGCCTTTTCTGCAGTTATAGAGAGCTTCTGAGCATCTCTGAAATACCTGTTTTCGCTGTCAGCTTTTGCAGGGCTTTTTAATTCCGAAAAACCATTTGTGAAATTTTCACTTGCGAACCACCATTGACTCATATCGTATATTTTTGGTTAATATTTGGTTTATGTTTAGCATATTTTATGATAATCTGGTATGTAAATTACATACGTACTATAAATATAGTAATTATAATGTATATGTCAATAAGTGTGGATTGTGGGTGGATTTGTATTATGATATCTTATTGGTTAATTGCTTATTAGATTGTGTTTTGCTGCTAATATGTTTTGTGCAGTTGTATATATGTATATGTACTCTAATGCAGACAGGATGTAATACAGAGACTATAAATAGTGAAAAGAATAATTCGAGATATAGGAACCTAAATAACCGAATTCATATGAGTTGTACGTATAACCACAATATCTACCACTGTAATTATAGTGTTCTGTAGTCTTTCAGCCTTTCTAAAGTCAGTATCAGCTCCTTCTGTATCTCCAAGTTCATCTCTTGTCTCTGCCCGTGAATCAAACAGTCTGTAATCATAACTATTATCCTCAATGGCTCTGTTGTAAAATTTCAGAGCCTTTTTATACTTCTCTCTGATGAATAGTTTATCCGCACGCTCTCTGTATACCGGAGGTTTTCGGTTTTTGTATAACCTGAATCTAAACACTATAGAGTACTGTCTATTCACCTTATTACTATTAATCCTGCATGGCATCCAGTTATTCATAATACGTTTAAGAGCAGACTTAACCTCAACCGACAATATATCTCCCGGCGACTCTGTTATGGTAAGGCTATCGAGTTTACCATTACGGTTTACAACAAACGATACTATTACATCACCATCAATACTGTTTTCAATAGCTGCTTCGGGATATACAATTCTTTTCTTCATTAGCTCAGACAGGTTACCTCCCAGATATTTGGCATTCTGCACTTTCTGAACAGAACCACTACCTGTTTGGGCACTAACTGTTGTAAACTGAGAGATAACAACTATAAAAAGAATTGTAATAAACCTCATACTTAATAATTAACAGATCCGTTTGCTTTATAATGTTTGCGAGCTACGAATATGCAAATTTTATAGCATAAATACCAGAGCAGAGGTGTTAAGACTTTATACAAATATCTTATTACTTAAGCAGATCATGCTACTATACTGTTTTATTGTTTCCTAATTTTCTGCCAACAAACCTGATAACCTTTCCTTTGCCATTATGCAGATCACCCTCATTTAATATCGTATCAACCTCTTCAAGGGTTATAATCTCAAACTCGCTAAAATCATCAGCTATCATCTGTTTTGTAAACAACATATCCTCTCTGTCAGGACCTCCAACTTCAGGATTATCTCTTCTGATCTGCAGGTTATTAACGCTAAAACCTTCAAGAATAATAATACCATCTGGTTTTATAAGTGCTGCTATATCGCGGTGTAAACCTTGCCTCAGGTTAGGAGGGAAGTGTGCCGATGTTAAAACAGCAATATCAAAACTCTCAGGTTTAAGATTCAGACTTTTAAGATCGCCAACCAGATACTCTATAGTAACACCTGAATCTTTAGCTAATCTTAACGCCTTATCCTTTCCGGAACTGCTTATATCAAATGCCAGTACCGAGTGCCCCATTTTGGCTGCATACACAGCATTTCTGCCTTCGCCCTCAGCCGGAAACAGAATATTGGCACTGTAATTTATTTTGTCTAAATACTCCTTATAAAAACTATTTGGCTCCTTGCCATACACGTACTCGTCTGAACTATATCTGTTGTCCCAAAACTCCTTCATAATTGCATTATATTAAAAACTACAACATATAAATATACAACAAAGAGAACAGAATGTTCTGTAACTAAAACAGACCAACTACTGCTAATTCACAAAACCATTGTTGCAATTTTGCTATTAACCAGTTCAGTTTCAGTATTTACAATATGGATACTTTGGGATTAGGATAGCTGTCAATTAACCTGTTAGAACAAGTTCCAGAACTTGTTCGGACAAACTGTATAATCGTACCACGGATTAATAGTACCGAAGGTACGTTATATCAATAGCGTTGAATGCAATTCATCGCTATTGTATATTAATAAAACCTAACCCTGAAGGGGTTAAATATTAAGCTGCGGGTTACATTGTTCTTAAGTTGAATTTTAGCAGCAATTAGCAAAGCATCACAGGCTGAAAGCCCAGATTATCATAACCCTATGCAATGCGTAGGGATGTTTAATGTAACGAAAACCGTGCTGAAAGTACAGGTTAAAATTACCACCCATATATACGAGCCGAAAAGCTTTGGGATCTTATATATCATCACGAATGAAATTTTATAATAGTAAGAGTGCAAATATGGTTAAATACATCTGTTGTATTTCAAATCAAATCCCTCGTCCCTTCAGGACTTCATGGGAGTAGCTTCTATACCAATGGGCTACACCCATCGGTAATTATCTGCATCCCTTCGGGATTCGGATAAATTGTATAATCGAACCACGGATTAATAGTACCGAAGGTACATAAAATCAATAGCGTTGAATGAAATTCATCGCTATTGT
>JAOARD010000019.1 GCA_025210735.1 Bacteroidales bacterium | reverse complement strand
ATGCACAATATAGATCCTTTCAAATGGCTCAGTACCGTTCTTGATAAAATTCCAGATCACAAAATAACAAAGCTGCATGAATTATTCCCACAGAATATTGACCTGAGAAACGAATAGGGTGTAGTTTATCGGGTGGTTACGCTGCAACCCAGTCAATATCCGGCATATCACCGTTATATACCATATAGTTGTACTTCTCTTTGTTCTCTTTAAACTGCATACCGTAAGCGGTTACACGAACCTTATGTTCTCTTGAGATGCAGAACAGATCAACCATATCCATAAGTGATATCTTGGTTGTGTTCTCATTGCAACTTTGCATATACATCTCCATACGTGTTTCACCACTTTTTGCTTTTGGATGTACAGCGTTGTTCCACTCATTACGTCTCTTTTCATAGATTGCAATAGCCTCTTCAAGCGTGGGCAACATGTGTTTGTTTGCAAGTATAAACTCATTGTTTGCTCTGCTTTCATCGGCTGTGGCTGTAATGTTTTGCCCGGTAAAGAATACCTCCTGTTTAAGGATCTGCTGCTGGAACCTTCCGAAGGCACTCTCTATTGTCTTACTCTTACCATTGTGTGGCTGTGTTCTGATAGCCACTCTTGATAATTTGGATAGAAAATCATTGCTCTGTAGTTTCTTGTGTCCTCCCTGTCCGTCAAATCGTATCTCGTAAGGTTTATGTTCAGAGAATTTAAGTGCCATCTTGTAAGCTTTGTGTTGCATCTCGTAGTTCTCATTCTTACCAATTGAGTACCCAAGAAATACCTCACTGTATACGTCCATAACTTCGTATACCGATGTTGTTGCAATTTTACCTTCAGAATCTCTGTAGTACAGGTTAAGTTTTGTACCATCGCTGTACCATAATGAATCGCGCATTGTAGGCAGTAGTGTAGTGTGTTGGTAAAGGTGCCTCTCTTTTGTTTTCAGTTCACCATAACGTTCAGCTCTCCACAGCTCCTCAATACCTGACGAATGCAGATAACGATGCAGTGTGTTTACACTCTTTATCTCTTTCCACTCTTTTACCTGGTCCGGTTTTGTCAAACGCATCTCAGATGCATGGTTATTATATACATTTAACAGATGCTCAACAGATGTTACACGCTCTATGTTGTTCATCCAGCGTGCAAGTATCCAATACTTTGCTTTTGCCGACAGTTTCTCTGTGTTTTTGTTACAGTAGTTACCGTGCACAAACTCTATATATCCGTTTTTGGTGTACTGTTTCTGTTTTTGACGAAGTCGGGCTGAAGAACCCGGCAGCGAATGAGGATATTTCTCTCTATCAAGACGATTAACAAACCCGCTTATCTCTTCCCATAGCTTGGTTACATTGCCATTACCTATTGCTTTGCGTCTTGAGCGCCTATCTGTAAAGAATGCACTTGCAGCATTCATAACAATAGCATTATTGTAATATTCAAGCTGAGCATCTTCAGGCAAACTACGCTCATTATTCTCACCGAATCGGTGTGTTTTGTAAAAGTCTTGTGCCTTCTGATCAGGCACAAGAAGCTTTAACAGTTGATTCTCCTTTGCAGCCTCATACACATTACCAACTCTCTCCTCTATGGCAATCTTAAAACGTGTTGGCATACTCTCAAAATCTACCAGAGCAGGAGTATTGCGGCAACCTTTGCGAAGTACAAGAAGCTGTTTCCTTGTTGTTAAGGCTTTGTAGTTTGAAAATGACATTACACCATTATCATCATACAACCAACCTCCACGAACACACAACCTATTTTGATAATATTCTAACATATATATTCTCCTTTGTTCCTGCCGGGGACTTGAACCCCGGTGTCTGCCAGTCAGGAATTGCTATACTAACCCTATCTATGTATCTTTAAGAAATTTGTTGTCACTGGGTGGGCATCAATTTTTACACGATTATTCTCTATATCAAAATGCCTTAAAAAACGAGTTATCTCTTTAAGATCTCTATCACCCAGATTTATGAATTTTATATAGTCCATCTTTCTTCCCTGTAAAGAGATTACTGCCCAACTAGGAGAGTGGCGACTTGGGTATTCATGTACATCAACACTTATATCGAGCCCTTTAAGCAGATCACGTATGATATTTAGTTGACGAGTACATTCTGACGTTAACTCTGAATTTTGCAGTAACTGTTGATTTAACTTGTTTAACTCAGAAGCAAATAACCATCTGAAAAAACGTCTAGTTAAACCTGAAAAAAAACTCTTAATCATTACTCCTCCTTTTTTGATTCGTTATAACTATCTTCTGAAGTATCAATAGACTCAGCTTCCTTCAGTAAAAGTTCTTTGGCTCTTTGTCGGATTTTCACCGCCAACGGTGAATTGTAATGATACTGTAGTGATCTTCTTACTGTATTCAGAGTTGTATTTAACTCATCAGCAATTTGAGTCTTAAGTATTGGATCAAGCAGAATCTCACTTTTTTTAATTCTTCGTGTTTTTTTCGCCATATCAATAATTTTTATAATTTCGTTTGTAATGGCTGTTCTTTAACAACCTTTCAACACAAATATAGTTGATAATTTTCAACTATGATAATTTTATGAAGATAATTTTCAACTAGAGTTAATGACTATTGCAGAAAGAATATATATAATTGCTGAAAATGAAGGTATTACAATCACTGGCTTAGAGCGTAATATTGGAGCTAGTAAAGGTGTTTTAAGCAGAGCTATAAAGAATAAAACTGATATACAAAGTAAATGGCTCGCTATTATAGTTGAAAATTATCCCCAATATAATGCGGCATGGCTTTTAACTGGCAAAGGAGATATGTTACTGGGTGAATCAACATCAGAACCAAGTATAAAAACTGAGCATACTGTTATAGATAAAGATTGCAAGCTTTGTAAAGAGAAAGACGCAAGATTACATGAACAAACAGATACGATAAAAGATCTGAAGTATGACAAAGCAGAACTCAGAGAGCAGCTGCTTGAGACAAAGCTCAGACTAGAAGAGGCATACAGGGAATTAAATGATCTGGAAGGAGGTATGCAACATAGTAAAGGCGCATAAACGATAAAGACATAGTTAGCCCAAGCCTTATCTGGAAAAAACCCTCGCAAGGCTGGCAAAACCCCGTGTATAACAGTAGCACGAAAAAAAATCGGATTATACTTTTCAGAAAAGATTGACCGATGTTGTATGGGGACTCTAAATATAACAAACTGTATTTTCACAAAACAGACACACGCACAAATTGCATACATATGTTTGACGTGTTATACATTCAATGCATTGATTAACTGTTTGTTGAATAATGAATATTTATTTGTTTTAATGTTGTATAAATGGTAATAAAGGGGTGTTAAAACCTGTTTTACTATGCTTTTTTAATTGTTTCAGGTCTTTAAAAGATACTTAATCGGTCTTTTTTTTATCGTTTTTGTAGAACCAATTGTAGAACCATTAGTAGAAGCAAACACCAAATTCGGAGAAAAACGGAGCAGTTCCAAATCGGTGATATAGGCACAAAAAAAGAGCCTCACAAGGTAAGACTCTTCGCTCTGTATCCATTATTACCGGAGTTGGTTAAATGCGCTGTAAAGCCTGAAAACAGTTGCTTTATGATATCATCATCACATTATTTAATCGGCACTATACACATTCACCAGACACATTAAAGCAACACATAATAAAATGTTAATCTTCTCACCAAACCATCAACCAAAATTAAACCAACATTAACATTTTGTTTTTCCACACTCACACCACCACAATCGCTCTATCTCTTTATTCATAAGTCTTTACACACACTCAGCACAACATTAATTTATGTACAGTTTGTTTGGGGGGCTATACGTGATAGAATATTATATATCTATTGAATTATCCTTTAAATAGTCAAATGTTGTGTCGGGTACATATTTTTTTAATTCTTCAATTTGTCCTGATTTAATGAATGCTCTTACCTTTGATGCTGAAATATAATTATCGCTATTGTTTATAGTTTTGCGCTCTATCTCTATTAACTCGATATTATATTTTGGTAGTATAGTAGCCATAGCTTTGTTATATTCAGCTGTTGTTTGGCAATATACTTCAGTGCCTACATAGCGCCTGTTAATATTTAATACAGAAACAATATGTTCACAGAATATGTTTACGTCAAGTTCGGTTTGTTTCTCTGTTATCTCATTAAACCTTGCCTCCTTTAAAAAGTATGACGGAAATGTGGCTCCGGATATAACATAATTTGATCCTTTCAGCATAACTACATTATTCAGATGTTTTATGCCCTTTGAGATTAAATCCCATCTCGTTTTAAATGGGAACACGCTCCGGTCTTCTTCTACAACAAACAGGTATACTATGTCGTTATTAGATGATGCTTGTTCAATAAGATATCTGTGGCCATTTGTAAACGGATTGCAATTCATTACAATAGATGCTACTGTTTTTGCATCACCTCTTTTTTTAGATTTTAAGTACTCTTTGTAATCTTCAATTGTATTTGTACCTAATTCTAAAACCGCATACAACGGGTCTGCTTTAGCTATAAGTTTAAATCCTAAGCCCTCAAATTTTATGATGTTCTCGGGCTTGGTATAAACAAACACTGTTTTGTATTTATCCATAAGTACATTAAACAGATGAGTTGTTATTGTGGCAAAAGCTGGAGTTTCTCTGTATTCATCGGCAACTGCTAGGTATTTTAGTACATTACCTTGATATGATCCTGTACCAACAATTACACCAGAAGAGTTACATAGTGCAATTGTTGCGTCAACTCGTATTGTTTCGTATTTAAAACCTAAAGGATTAATAAATTCTGAAATCCATTTAACATCATATTTACTATTAATATCAATGGTCTCTATTCTAAAGTTTGTATCTGTAGTTGTCATTATAATCTAACTAATTTTACTGTATTGCAGTTTGCAAAGGTATAAGAATATTGATACAGAGAGCAGGTCGGCAGCTCCTCCTGCAGATATTCTATTCTTTGAACAAAAACTGTTTATGCTATTCATTGCTTCATTTATGTTTACACCATTATTAATTGCATTTAATGTATCTGAAGCAATTGTTTTAAACTCTTCAAGCGTTTTAATATCTGATCGGTATAATATATTTGAGTCGTTATTATTAGCCATAATGTTGAGTAGGGTGGAGGTAAAGAGTTTGTTCATCTCAGATCTGTTGCTACTTTTTAATATATTGAAACCTGAATTGTCTAGTATTGAGTAACCATAGTCGATAGCTGTTTTTAGACCACTTTCGGCTTCTGCTCTGGCTCCACCGAATTTGTTACCATATTTGTTATAGCATTTCTGACCATGGGTTTGACTATCAGTATTGTTTGTCATTTCTGTTTTTACCATATCACAGCATATAGAACTTATAAGTTCTGATACCATTCTTATATCAAAGTATCCGTATCTGTTTATTATGTGCGATGATGCGTATACTGCCAGACCTAATAGAAATATCACACCTTTTTGTGTATTTACACCCGATGTTTCAATAAACATATCCTTTTCCGCCTCAATACCGATCTCTCTTATCTCTGTTAGTATATCTGTATGGCTTGTATCAATATGTTTTGTTCCAAGAAGAGCTAATCTGTTCAGATAGGGTATTATTATAGACGTTGAATTAACGAATGTATAATAATTCATATCCGTATGAATACCGTCGTCATTAAAGTCAACCAAACCAGGTTTAGGGGTTAATGATATCTCATATATTATTGATTTAAGAGCGAATGAACTGATACTATTTGTCAGTTTCTGTTCTTTATCTGTCTTAATATGATCTGTCATTAACAGCCATGCAGCTTCTCTTACCTCTTCTATAGAGTGATTTCTGTTTCGCATACAATCTACTGCAGCATTTGTTTTGCATACTATACAGTGTTTTGCTTTACCAGATGATTCAGACTTGTTGGCAGAAGTGGTAACATCAGCATCAATTATTCTACCTGCTTTATGCGTTTCTTCAAATTTCTCACATACCTGTTTCACTATTTTTGAATCTGTATTACTACTAACCGGAGCTATATAAAAGTTGCCATCGGCATCGGTTATGATTGTACATTCCGATTTGTTAATAGTAATAAGATTTGCCAATAGAGTGCGTTCAAATTCATTAATAATGGTAATGAAGAAAGCCTCAGTTATGGTATCAGATTTTGGATATCCGGCAATGTTTAGTGATAAACTAACAGATATATTTCCTTTTTTTGATATTTGTTCTCTTAATGCAGCTCTGTTATCTCTTGCTTCAAGAATCTTACTAAGTATCTCCATCTCTATTATTTTATAAGCAACAAAATTACTTTAAAAAGAATATCTGTGGGTAAGAGTAAAAAATATTCTACAACACTATTATTTATGATATTAAGATTGTTTTCGCTCAAAACTCATTACAAAAGCACTTAATTTATCAGACAGGGAACATAACATAGGTGCTCTGAGTTTGAAGTTGGTATAAGTGTTGTCTCTGAAGGGAGTTATTATTGTATCGCGGTTAACATCACCCTTAATCCCTTTTCTGAATACCAGTATAGTTCTGTTTTTTTCTGGTAAATCTGTGGCTTTACAGAGGTCTGCAAACTCTTTTATATCAGAGATTTCTCTGATAAAGTATATTATAACATCTGTGTTGTTGGTACGTTCAGGATACTTAATTTCTATATCGTCAGGGAAATTTACAGAAACTATGTTGTTAAAGTTGGCTATTTTAAGTTTAGCTATATCCATTTTTATTTTAAAGGTACAACAAAAAAAGAGACTGCTCAATGAACAGCCTCTTACAAAGGATTATTTGATAGTTATCTTTTTAATTCTGTTGTTACCATATTTTGTAGGGAAGTAAACAAGCTCAGCTTTTGCAGGATTAAGAATAAATTTACCGGAGTATTTAGCAATTAAGTCCAGTTCAAATTTATAGTTACCCTCTTTAAGCTCTTCGCAGAATATTGCAGTTTCGTTTTTGAAATACTCTCTGTGCGATTCATTAATAAAGCTATTAGGCTTACCTGCATATGTACATCCTGCCGGAATAGGTATATTAATCATTAGGTATTTAGCACTCTTCTCAACTTTTACATTTACTGTAAGTTTGTACTCTTTGCCTGCAACTACTGTATCGCTATCAGAGCTAAATTTGCTTGTAACAGTAAAACCATTGTTATATGGTTTAGGATTTTTGTCAAAATACTGCTGATAGGTAGTAAGATAAACAGGCAGAACACCACTCTTGGAAATTGTTATTTTACTGTCTGGTTTAATACTCATTGTAACAGGAAACTCTGTAATGGTTTTGTCTATATCTCCACTAATTTTAATAGTTGTTTTACTAATCTTCATGTTGTTATTAAGTAGATCAGGCAGTATAGTATTTATTATCTTAGATGATACATAAGTATTACCCCAATATCCATATCGCTTTTGTTCAAACAGATAGTTTCTGATCGTTCTTAGTTCGTAATCATTACCACCCTTATCTCTTAATATTCTGTACATTAATAGTGAATTAATAGTACTGTTATCAAGCAATCTGTATCTATCTATATTGTGATCAGAGTAGTATATGTTTCCTAATAATGTTTCGTGTTTGTACTTTTTGAAGCTACTTAAATTGTATGGTATGTTCATCTTCTGTTTAAGTAGAGTAAGTTTTAACTGCTGATTCAACGATTTGTTTTTATAGTTATCAAGATATTCAATATGTTTACTCATATCAGTACTATATCCAATAAGCGCAAGAATATTTAACATGTTAGTTTTCTGGTTAAAACCTTCTGTATACTCTATGTCCCATATAATCTTATCAACCATCTCTTCATCTAACTTCTTTACCATATACCCCATATTTCGGGCATCATCTAAAGCCTCCATAACATGAAGTGTTATCCAGTAGCTTTTGTTACTGTTTGGCCACCAACCCCAGAAGCCATCATCTCGTCTTCTCTTATATAGTTGTTTAATAATCTTCTTTATAAGTTTACTGTACTTGAACTCTTTTCCGGTTGCCTTTGCAATATTTTCAGAGGCTATCAGAGCCTTTAATTTTGATGCTAATTGCTCATTACATAGATATCTATAACTTACAACATGTTTAATCTCTTTATTAATAACCTCAAGTATATCTAACTCAGCATGTAGTGTAACCTTTTCGAGATCCGGATTAAAATCAGGAGTAATTGTTGTATCGTTATCAAGTGCAAAGAAAGCACCTTCTGTTTTTGTAATACCTGCTCTAAAAACCGGAACCTCTCTAATCTCACCGTCCTTATAATTATTCTCTGTTTTAAGATAATACTTAGCCTTAATAGTATCCTTTTTTCCAACAATAGTAAGTGTATCAATATGAGTGCCTTTAATCTTATGTTTGTTAGAAAATACACGTTTGTTATTTATCTCAAACTCAGTTGAAAGTTTAATAGTATCAGCGGTGTAGTTAACAACTTTACCAATAGCATTAACAGTATCTCCTTCAACCATGAATCTGGGAGTATATACCTTTGCAACCATTGGTTTGTAGGCCTTAATAGACGATGAAGTCTGTCCTGATTGTTTGTTGCCATTCATAGCCAGATAGTGTGTATCCCAGTTTGTAATATCGTCAGGAAAAGTAACTGAGAATTTAACCTTACCATCTTTATCTGTTCTAAGTTTTGGTTGCCAGAAGGCATAATCAGAGAAGTTGTTACGTATTGATTTTGCATCCTTGAAGTTCTCTGCAAGTATTTTGTCGGTACCTTGTTGTTTGTTCTCTATTATTTCTGGTGGAAGTTTAGCACCTTTTTTTGTAGTGATTATAATAACCCCATTAGCTCCTCTTGCACCGTACACAATAGTTTCGTCACCTCTTAATATTCTAATACTCTCAATTATATCCTGATCAATATCAAGTTCTTTTCCCAAATATGGTATACCGTCAATTACATAAAGAGGTTTTCCTTTATCGTTTATAGAGCCTATACCTCTTATTCTGATTTGAGGTGCCGATCCTGCCTGTCCGGTTGCTGATACTGATGTTAATCCTGCTACACTACCTTGTAGAATATTCTCTATCGTGTTTGATTTTACAGTTCGAACAGAACTTGTTAGTTGATAGCTACCTCTGATTCCGTATCCAATCACAACAACCTCATCTAATCTTACATTTACAGGATGTAAAGTAACCTGAATACTATTAGCACCATTAAGATCTATCTCTTTTTCTTCAAAGCCCATTGCTGAAGCCACTAAAACATCTGCTTCTATAGGTAGAGCATTCAAACTAAAATAACCATCAACATCAGTAGCAACACCAGAAGTTGTTCCTTTTACAACGATATTTGCTCCGGGAATACCAAAACCATCTTCTGAAGATAAGATTCTTCCAGTAATATATTTAGTATCTCCTGTATATTTAAAGTTATTGTTGTACTCCCTTATTATACTTCTCATCTCAGTAGTAGACCTGTTATCACTCTCATTATAAAATATTACGGAATCTTCAATTAACTTATTCACAGTATTGCTGAAATCATCAGAAATGTAATTCTTAGGCAGGTGTCTGCAATGGTAGTTTGTTCCATTTATCTTTGTGTTTAAAGAGTCTATTAAATGGTATCTGTTATTATTATATAGATATATTACCCTATAATAACCTTTGTCAAGATCATGAAATACCTTGGTTTTTCCCGGATATACCCTCATGAAATCTTTATGATCATGGCGGAAAATCAAGGTGTTAATGATCTCCGGATATGATTTTGTGCTATCGGTAGTTATCTCTAATATTAATTTACTTTTGTTGGGGTTGGTGAACCTTGGATTTTTATAATCTATTTTGTTTAATCTCCTGTTTATATGATATCTGGTAATTACCCTATCTATATACTCTTTTGTAATTGTAGAGTCTGTAATAGGCTGCATAGGGTAATATCTGTATAGTCGTTCAGGATAGTTAAGTTTATGTTTTACCTGACGCATTTTTAAAAGATTAGGACTGAAATCATATTCAAAGAATGGTTCGTGTCTAAAACTAATATCAAGTCTATCTGTAAAAATAAACTTTGTATGTCCCCATACAGGTCCGGTAAGATTATTATAACTATTGGTTATTTTGTTGTTGTAAGATAGTAAGTGTATGCCATATGGGTGTTCAAGATATGTTACCTGTTCTTTGTAATTATTCTTGTACGGTACAATATATTTGTATAATCTTAACTTCTCTTCTTTACTCAAACGCCACTTCTGTTTCTCGGTTATTACATTCTTAGCCAGATACTCCTGATCAATGCTTAAGATTAGTTTTTTGCCTTCATTAATCTTTACACTATCAATTACAATTAGTTTGTCTGATGTTCTTAAGGTTATCTCATGATAACCTTTTGTAATCTTAAATGAGTATGGGTTTTCGCTTGTTGTCCAACTAAAATATACAGGTCTCCTGTCTATGTAAATCACGTGAACCGTTTCTGACCTTCCGTTTGATCTTACAAATGGAGCAAACTGAGTTATATTCTCTGGTGCTTTGTATTCAAATCTGTAAATAGTGTTTTGTGGAAATGCAAACTTATAGTATTCAATAGAATCTAAACCATATATCTTATTATATTTATCGAATTCGGTGTATATATATTCATTATGTGACACTTCTGCATTTGCACTTCTGAAACTATTTATGTAATTCTTTTCTTTTCTCTTTATATTCTCAAAGTTTGAGATATAGGGTTTATGAAAGTTAAACTTTTTTGTTAATGAAAATGCTGTAAGATCAACATCTTTAACAGGTATTCCTCTGTGGTCGGTTACGGTTAACTCAATATCTGTTTTTTGTCCCGGGTAAACTACCGATGGTTGTTTAGCTTTGATTTTTAATCTTTTGGTGTTTATAGGTATTGTATAGTCTTTTGTTACTGTTTTCCCTCCCCATAAAAAGTTTATAGCTATGTAGAAATCATTTTTAGATCTGGTTTTTCTTTTCAGATTGAGTGTTTTGCCATAGCCTTTAGCAAATATTTTGTTTCTATCATATATATGATAACTGAATGGGATCTTCTTTGGGTTTACAATAACTATCTTGATAGAGTCGTTATATCTCTCAGCATAACATTCAAGGTTATTATTGCAGGTAGCTACACTAAGTATATCGCGTTTCCCGTTCGATTCAACATAATATGATTCATAAAATCTATCAATCTTAAGCTTTGCAGGGAGAAAAGTCTCTTTAATTGCTGTTTTGTTACCAAACATATCGGTAGCATATATACGGGCATATTTGTTTACTCTCAATCCATTTTGTTTGTAAACAAACAATAGAGAGTCCTGCTCTTCAGTAATCTTTACAGATTCATCAGAATAGTTATAGGTGATCTGTTCTGTTTTTTTAATAACCTCATTCTCTGTAGTAAGCATTCCTATCTCAACTCTGTACTCAATATTTGCTTTTGGCATAACAGACGATGGAACAATAATCTCAGTATCTCCTTGTTTGTTCAGAGGTTTATTTATTGATAATAGTGTATCAGGGACAAATACATTATTGGCAGAGAAATTATTAATATTGTTTGTAATCAAGTTTATCTCTATTTTACCATCATTTACAGTAAGGTCATTCTCATCTGTTACCTTAATTCCAATTCTAAGAGTATCGTCTCTGTATAGGTTCTTTGAATTTACAGAAACATCCATATTCAGACTTTTAAGTTCATACTCTTCATAATCAAAATCCTGCTGCATGTAACAATTTTTTTTTCTGTCAGTTAGTTTTATTGTATATGATCTGTCTAATTTCAATTCTAACGAGTCATGTAAAAAGAACTGATAACTATATGCACCTGGTCTGTATGGCTTAATCTTGCATAATTTTATAGTCTTACCACCTCTTTCCAGATAAACATATACCTCTTTGTTCAGAGGTTTACCCTTTTTGTTAGTTATAAATGATTTTAGTTTTAGTGTATCTCCAATATGATATTTTGGTTTGTTCAGAACCATATATCCTTTAGTAGATATGTGGTCATTGTAGTTGTCAAATATAGAAGCAATATAATCCGGAAACCTACTTATGGTATGTATTAAACCATAAGGATATCCATAATTAATAGACTTTACAACATCAACAGGGAGATATATAACACTTCTTATAGGGATGTATAAATACCTGATTGGTGTTCCAAAAACAATCTTATTACCAATTTTTCTGAAGAGCGAACTGTTTCTGTATCTGTTTATGTCAAAGTAATTTATGTTGCTTTTGTATATGACCTTTACTACCCCTCTCTTATTAGATTTTTTATCTACATATGCCTTAATATCCTTATTATATCTTAATCTCTTTCCTCGTACAATTACTTTTGCGTTATCTATAATATTACCACTATTATCATATACCTGAATACAGAGATCTGTTTTATTATCAAGTATCCGTATTGTTGCATTATTCTCCTGAAAATAGACTATTTTAATATCATCTTCATTTACATTACACCTTATATAATGTCCTGGTTTATATCTTCTGTTAAACACAGAATCAGTAGGTATAGAGTCTATTAATGTATGAAAAAGCTTTGTAGCATCCTTTATTGTTTTATGCTTATATATCTTCTTGCCCTCTTGTGGAGTAATCTTATATATATAAGTATAATAACTTGCTTTTCTGCCGGATAATAATCCTTGCGCTTTTAACTCTGTATTTGCAAATAGCATTAGTACTGCACATATGGCAGTAACAAAATAGTGTCTGTTCATATAAATTCTGGTAAATAATCTCTTCAGTTCAAATATCTCTGTTACTCGGTAAATCTTTTTAGGTCAGTCCTGTTAAATGTCCATTCAGGAGTATATAATGTATTGCCAAAATCCAGTTTATACCACGGACTTATAGCCTTATTGTATTTGTTTGTAAGTATCTGTATCTCCTGTGCAGGCATATAACTTTGCGCAAGCATAAATAGCTTGTCTCCGGTATTCTTGTTTATAGCCATATCTACAACAACAACTGCATGTCCCGGTGAACCTCCCTGAATAAATATATCGCCAATCTGCATACTGTTTGCATCAGCGTGTTTTAACTCTTCTGATAACGATAATGTTCCGGCATACATAAATATAGTCTCCATATATCGCCAGAATGTTTTGTAACTGCTGTCTACTCCTGTTTTATTAATCCAATACGATCTGTTACCTTTAACAACAATACGTTTTCCGTTCATCCACTTGCTGTAATCAACTCTGAAACCATTTGTAAAGTTAAAATGTATATCGTTATACCTCTTGTTTAACCACAGATACTCCGCTCTTAATCGCATAATAGCATCGGCACACTGATGCAAATCTCTTTTACCAATAGGCATATCTACAACAGCTGTGTATACATTGTTATTTGATTTCCTGCCACCATTGTAATATAGTACAGCAGCGCCTTCCGGTTTTAACTTAAGATTCTGAAGATATCTGGCAAATGATCCCTCTTTGGTAGTTACACGTTTATACCCTTCCGGAGCATTAAAACGTGTTATAATGCGGTCTCCTTTACCATTTATAATACTTACCTCTTTTTTACTACTCTGTTGCGAATGTAAACTATTATCTCCTGCACAATTGCAAAGAGTAATAACGGTAATAAATGATAATATGATTTTGTTAAAATACATGTAAATCCTCTCTTTTTGACGTTAGGGTTCGGATAAAAGTAATATTTTTTGTGATAAACAGAGCTTTTAACTGGCTAAAAAAGCAAATGAAGCTAATGAATGACCATTTACCATAAATATACTGCTGCTAATACCACCTGTAATGTATATGTTGAGTTACAGGTTTAAACAGCAAAAACAGATAAGTAATTATAAACAGTTTCTTATATTTGCACCTCAAATATTCAGCTGTAAGCATAATAGCTTGCTTTACAGTATAAAATAAAATTGATTATCAATGTATAGTTATCTGATACTACAAAATCCCGGACACAACAGGGTATACTATAATCTGGCTGCTGAACTGGCTCTTGCAGAGCTTACAATAGCATCAGAACGTTTTAATACAGAATGCAAAGATATCTCAGTAAAAGAGATAAAAGGAATAAGATACCTTAATATACAGGCAGAGAGTGAGCTATCAGCACAAGATATTGATACAGTATCAAGATTGTCGTTTGTGTTTGCTATATACCGCGAAGAGGAGAGGGAAGGAGAGAACTACCTGACTCCCGTTGCCGCAACAAACTACCACTATATAGATGATAAAATAAGCTCATTGCTGAAATATCAGGGTAAAACAAACGAGCTGTTTACAAAGATGATGATTAACGTAGCTCTTTTATCATCAGATTTTGACTATAACGACGAGATAAACCTGTTAGATCCTGTTGCCGGACGCGGAACAACACTTTTTGAGGCAACCGTATATGGCTTTAATGCATGCGGAATTGAGATAGAGCCAAAACCTGTAGCAGATGCAAATCTGTTCTTTAAGAAATTTATTGAGGCAGAGAGATATAAGCATATATCTGACAAAAGGCAGGTATACGGACGAAATAAGAGCGAAGCTATATACATATCGGAGTTTGAATATGCCAAAACAAAAGATCTGTTTAAGGACGAAGATAACCGAAAGGTACTTGGGTTAATAAACGGGAACAGCAGCGATGCCGATAAATACTTTAAGCGTAATAGCTTTAACATAATTGTTGGTGATTTGCCATACGGTATATCACACGGAAATACAACAGTAAACCGTGGTTCAGGTACACGTAATCCGTCTGAGCTACTTAACAGTTGCGTACCGGCATGGAGTAAAGTGCTTAAGCCGGGAGGTACAGTTGTACTTGCATGGAACTCATTTGTAGCATCCAGACAGCGATTAACACAGATATTTGAATCAAATGGCTTTACCGTTTTAAAAAGCGATGCCTACAACAGATTTGAACATATGGTAGACAAATCGATAAAACGAGATATTATTGTAGCAAAGAAAAACCAATAGCAGATGATTACCGACAAATTAAAAAACATTGGCATATACAAAGGATTAAACAGCAATCTTGATCTGGCAATAGACTATATACTTACTAATGATATATCAGCTTTTACAGCCGGACGCCACACAATTGTTGAGGATAAACTGTACCTTAATGTTGATGAATATACAACAAAGAGCCTGACCGAAGGAAAACTGGAGAAACACAACAACTTTCTTGATATACAAATAGTGCTTAAAGGCAACGAACTGATTGGCTATACTGCACTTGACAATCAGGAAGTAATAACAGAGTATAGTACCGAAAATGATGTGGCATTCTATAAAGGTACAAATACCCTTATGCCACTACAAAAAGGTTACTTCATGATACTCTTCCCTGATGATCTTCATATGCCGGGAATTACAGATAACAAACCGTGTGAGATTAAAAAGCTGGTATTTAAGGTTAAGATATGCTAAATAATATATTATAAATATATAATCTTATACATTAGATATTACCTTTGTACATTCCGTTAAATTTTTACAACGGAATGAATAACAAACACAATTTGTAAACTGATTTTATAATGAGTTCAGGTGTAGCATTTAATAACAAAAGAGTATCTGTTTACGACAGAATAAAGCACTGTGTTGTTGAGCCACTTCCGGCAGCAATAAAGACAATAACATGGTTGCTTAAGATCACAATACCTGTATCGTTCCTGGTGCTAGTACTAAACTATACAGGCGTATTGGGTATGGTATCCGGATGGGTTGCTCCGTTCTTTGAACTTATGGGACTACCAGGCGAAGCGGCATTTGTTCTTATAACAAGTATATTTACAAATATATACTCTGTAATAGCCGTAATAACCACCCTTGGTATGGATATGCACGATGCAACAATACTTGCAGTAATGTGCCTGATATCGCACGGATTTATTATAGAGACAGCAGTACTTAAAAAGACAGGATCATCGGCTGTACGTATGATTCTGGTACGCCTGATATCAAGCCTTGTAGCTGGTGCTCTGCTTAACTTTATTGTTCCGGACTGGACAGCTCCTGTTGCCGGAGCAGCTGTTGCAGAAAAGTTATCAATGCTTGATACCTTCCTGAGTTGGGCATTTGATATGCTTATACTATCAATAAAGATATCGGTACTTATAATACTGTTAATGATAATGCAGAAACTGCTGGTAGAGTTTGGTGTAACCAAATGGTTAGGTATTGTTTTGCGCCCGTTCCTCAGAGTAATGGGATTGCCTAAAGATGTATCATTCTCGTGGATTGTTGCAAATACACTTGGACTTGCATACGGATCGGCAGTAATGATAGATCAGGTAGATAAAGGAAATATGAGCAAAAAAGATGCTGACCTGTTGAATCACCACATTGCAGTATCGCACTCAGAACTTGAAGACCCGCTACTGTTTATGGCAATAGGACTTAGCTTCTGGTGGCTTGTTATACCACGCTTTGTACTGGCTATAGTTGTTGTATGGGTACGCAGAGCCGAACTACTGATAAGAAACAAATAATAAAATTATATACACTATGGGAGCTTTTCATGCTTATGATATAAGAGGAATCTACAATAAAGATTTCAACAAAGAAGATGCATACAAAATTGGATTTTTTCTGCCTGAACTACTAAATACCGATAAGGTACTTGTAGGTAGAGACGTTCGTGTATCGTCAGACGAAATTTATGAATACCTTACAAAAGGTATTACCGACAGAGGTGCAGATGTATACAGTGTTGGCGTATGTACAACACCAATGGTATACTGGGCAACAGCAAGCAAAGGATTTGATGCATCTGTAATGATTACAGCATCGCATAATCCTAAAGAGTACAACGGAATGAAGATTTCGCGTACAGACGCTATGCCTGTTGGTTTTGATGCCGGACTTGGTGAGTTGCAGAAGATGATAACAACTCGCGAAGTAGCACCGGTTGATAAAAAGGGAACTATAAATACAATAGATATCTTTGATGAGTACCTTGCCTTTATGAATAAGTACAAAAAAGATATCTCTAACCTTAAGATAGGTATCGACTGTTCAAACGGAATGGCAGGAATCTGGGTTAAGCAGGTATTTGGCGATGCACCAATGTATATATATGAAGATCTTGACGGAACATTCCCTAACCACGAGGCAAATCCGTTGGTACAAGAGAATGTTGCAGATCTTAAAAAGCTTGTTAAAGACAATGGGCTTGATATTGGAGTAATATACGATGGTGATGCAGACCGTGTAATGTTTGTTGATGAGAGAGGTGAGTTTATATCGCCGGATCTTATGATTGCAGTATTAGGTCACTATTTCCTTGAGAATAAAGATGTGAAAGCAAAGGTTATTCAGGATATCAGAACATCTGCTGCGGTAGGAGAGTACTTGTCTGGTATGGGTGGCGAGACTGCTATGTGGCGTGTAGGAAGAGCATTTGCGGCACCTAAGCTAAAAGAGATAGATGGTCTGTTTGGTGGTGAGCTTGCCGGACACTACTACTTTAAAGACTTCTTTTATTCAGATAGTGCTCTTATGGCATCGCTTATTATACTTGGTGTTGTTAGCGATATGAAACGTAATGGTGTAACAATATCAGAGCTTATATCTAAAATAACAAGATACTCTAACTCAGGTGAGATAAACTACAAACTTGAGGCTAAAAAAGAGGCTATGGATGCCGTAAAAGATCACTTTATAAAAGAGGAAGAGCCAAGAGTATTCCTTGATTTTGATGGCTACAGAGTTGAGTTTAAAGAGTGGTGGTTTAATATCAGACCATCAAACACAGAACCATACCTGCGTCTGTTGGCAGAGGCATCATCAGATGAACTGTTAAAAGAGAAGGTTGATAAGATTGATAGCATTATAAAATCATTCAGCTAATAATATACAAAGGGGTGCAAGAGCACCTCTTTTTTTATCAGGACAATATCGGAATATAAATGTCTATACATAAGTTCTGGACAAATGAGCATTGCACATTGACAAACGTGCTATAAACATTGAAAAGAATGCTATAGGCGTAGATGTTGATGTGATTGATATCTATGCTACAGAGTTTGAAAAGAGGGCTACAGACATAGAAACTGATTCTGCACACATTGAAACACCTGCCATCAACATTGAAATATCTGCCTACAACATTGAAGGATTTGCCACCAATATTGACAATGGTGCCATTAACATTGAAATGTCTGCCTACAATATTGAAACTCTAGCATACAACATTGAAACATTCGCCAACGATATTGAAATGTTTGCATTCAACTTAGAAGCATTTGCCTACAACATTGATGGGTGTTTGTTACGGATATAATATTATATCCGTTATTTTGTTGTAATGCTTATGTTGTTAGTGGTTTAATACCTTTGTTAAAGATGTCTCTCTACCTCGGTAACAATCTGCTTTATATCATTAGCTTTATCTTTATTTCCCTCGTCATTATAAGAGTTATAGAGCTCTCTTAATAAATTATGTATTACAGATATGTTTGATGTAGGCGAGAAATAGTACGATCTGCTCTCAATTTTATTCTTCTCAAGATAGAGTGTAATCTCATCTTTAGAGAATACAGAACCTTTATTATCCGGATTAATATAGAACAGAACATCGATACCTGTATAAGATTTATCCTTATAGCCAAGTATATAATTTTTGGGTAAGTTTATTCCATATACTGGTATGTTAAGCTTGTTTGCAACCATCTGATATATTAATCCCAATGATATACTATTACCCGATTTTGTACTTAAAACCTCATTTATATAGTAACATTTTGGCGACAGGTAGTTCTTCTTACTGCGTTCGTACCCCTCTATTGTAAAGAATATATGATTCAGAATCCTTATCTTCTCAAGTGCAGTATAGTTATCGTTTACCTCAAGCCATATCTTCTCAGCTGTGCGCTCTATCTGCTCTTTAATGCTGCTTATGTTTATATTCGGATATTGATATTTACATACCCAGAACACTCCGTCTAACAGATCTTTTCCGCCTTTCTCTGCCCATTCAGATAATCGGTTTTTGGCATGCTCTGTCTGTATACGTTTAACAACCTCTTCAATCTTTGTTTGCGACTCAATGCTCTCTATTGTCTCCCACTTCTCTTCAAGTATAGGAACAACATCAACACCAAGTTCAATAAGTTTCATTGCTATAGATTCAAAAACCCTTGGGTCAGGATCTTCAAGTAGGGTAATCAGGGTATCAATTTGGTTTTGCATCTTCTCTTTATATGGTTTAGTTTTACTCTGAGTTGGGTTACTCTACTATAAAGAAAAGAAATAAAAGTTAGCCATACAAGTATTTAGCATCTGCAAACAGGTGGTAATAACCTGTTTTTAATCATTCTAAAAAGGCTATATACTTGTATGACCAGAAATATTATTAAGCCGAAAGGCTGTCAAGAACATCTTTTATAAGCTTCTTTACAATAGGATGATAATCCTTACTGTAAGTCTTATTAACTCTGTTTGCAATAATTGCACAAACAGTAGCAGCTTTGTGTCCTAAAAGCTTTGATAATCCGTAAATGGCAGAACACTCCATCTCAAAGTTTGTAATCTTATCGCCATTATACTCAAAACTCTCAATCTTGCTGTTAAGATCAGAATCCTGTAGCGGAAGTCTTAATACACGTCCCTGAGGGCCATAAAATCCGGGAGCCGAAATGGTTACACCAAGTCGTCCTATACTGCTCATTTTGTTAATTAACGACTCGTCAGACTCAACAAAATATGGGCTTGTAAGTTTCTTATACCAACCTGTATGATCTATAAAAGCCTCTTCATAATCGTTATTACATATCTCGTCTCTTCCTGCGTAGAAGTTCAGAAGACCATCAAAACCAACTGCCATTTTCGATATCAACGGAGAATCAACCTCAACATCGCCCTGAATAGCACCCGATGTACCAATACGTATAAAACTAAGCTCTCTGTGTTGCTCTTTAACGGTTCTTGTCTCCAGATCAATATTTGCCAAAGCATCAAGCTCGTTAATTACAATATCAATATTGTCTGTTCCAATACCAGTAGACAGGGCTGTAAACTTCTTATTATTATAATATCCTGTTTTTGAAACAAACTCTCTGTTTCTTGATTCGTGTTCAACAGAATCAAAGAAACTAGCTACAATATCAACCCTTCCCGGATCACCTACAAGAAGAATTGTATCTGCAATATCTTCTGGTTTAAGGTGTAAATGAAAAATACTACCGTCTTTGTTTATTATTAATTCTGATGGTTCAATTTTCCTCATATTGTTAAAAAATATTAGTTTACTCTTAAACCGAGTAAATTTAGAAAAAGTGACGATATAACCCAATTTATTGGGCAGTATTTATTGATTTATTACAGGTGCATAGTGTTATCTGTCACGCTATATGTGTTTTACATAAAAAAGTTTTGGTTAGGTTAATATTACCATCAATTTATTTCATATCTTAATAGTAGCATGTAACACATAAACAATAATATCTTTATGGAACGGGTAAAAAAAAGAACAATCTCCGGAGTATTTAAGAAATATACTATAATTCTGGTATCTGTAACAGTCTTTTTTGTTGCCGTTTATGTTGTATACAGTAGTGTCTCTTACTATCAAAAAGAGGTGTCAAAAGACTATACTAATGGTCTGCAGCAATCCTATAGGCGCTCTTTCTTTGAGGTAGATAAAATATATAAATATGTAAACAATAGTAAAAGATTCTTTGAACGAGACCTGAGAGCTAAACTTGAGAGCGAAATATCACAGGTTACTGTTGTTGTAGATGGTTTTGTAAATAAGTTCAGATCTACAATGCCTGAAAAACAGCTTAAAAATGTTGTTAAAGAGACAATAAGACAGATATCTGATAATACCGACGATAATTATCTGTTTATAACAGATCTGAAAGGGAATAGTATATTGTATCCTCCAAGTCCGGAGTCTGAAGGAAAGAATCTGTATGAGTTACTTTCAGAAACAACAAATCTTAATAAAGAGATACAGCTTGTGAAATCATATGGCGAAGGTTTTGTTATTGGTTTTTGGGACGATCCGGATGATGACAGCGATAAAGCAAAACGTAAACTTACATATGTGCGTAGCCTTAAATTTGACGATTGGTTTGTTGGTACAGGAATGTATTTTGAAGACTTTGTTGAACGACAAAAGATAAAGATAATTGAGAATATAGAAGACTCGTGGTTAAACTACGATAACGATTTTATATTGCTTGATGAGGATGATGTTGTGTTGTTGGTTAACTCTATGCGGTACTCAGAAGGACAGAGCCTGTCAGGTAATTTTCTTGATAACGACAATGACGATCTGGCAATGTTGGGTGATAATATACGTGTTGATGTATATGGAGATTACTGGATTGTTAAACGTATTGAAAACTGGGATTGGTCTGTATATATACGTCTTGAACTTGACCCTATTAACGCAATGATAGTGAGCAGCAGAAACGATTTTAGAACAAATCTTATGTTTAAGCTTATAGGGGTTGTTGTTATTCTGCTTATAGTTTGGATTGTTAATATATTATATCTGCGAAAACTTGCCGCACGAATTAATGTAAACTTTAATAGTTATATATCAGATCTTGAGTCGGCAATAGACAGCCTTAAACCAATTACTTTTGGTAGTTACAGCTACAGAGAATTTGCACTTATTGCAAAAACAACAAATGAGTTTGTAAATAAACGCAGAGACGATGAAGAGAAATTGCGATTAAATGAGGAACGTTTCAGGATGCTCTATGAGAATGTTCCTGTAATGATATTCTCCTTTGATGAAAACAGACGCATAAGTCTGTGGAATAAAAAATTACAGAAATCTCTTGGGGTTGTGGTTGTTGGCGATGAGGCAGATTCTGATTTTAATATTCCCGATTTTGTTCCAGATAAAAAACAGAAATACATACTGCTTAAACAGTTGCTATCGCCTGATGGTGTATTCCGCGAATTTGGTATTGTTAATCGTATTGGTAAATCGCTTAACCATACATGGTCGTTTTTCAGAAGCGGCGACCTTGTATTTGGAGTTGGACATGATATCACAGAACTTAAGGATAAAGAGAGTCAATTATTGAAATCGCAAAATGAACTTGTGAAAGCAATATCAACCCGCGATAGATTCTTCTCAATAATTGCGCATGATCTTAAGAGTCCGTTTAATGCGCTTATTGGATTTGCATCGTTGCTTGAGCTGCGTTTTGCACAGCTTGATGATGAGAAAAGGCTGCTATACATAACAAAGATTAGTGAATCGTCAAGACGAATGTTTAAACTGCTTGATAATCTGCTGATGTGGGCCAGAGCACAGTCAGGAGAACTTGTGTTGGAGTCAGATTATGTCTCGATAGGGCAGGTTCTGCGCGATAATCTTGCTGTACTTAATCAGGCAATAGCAAATAAAAAGATAGATGTAAAGATTGTAGGTAATAACGAGGTTGTTGGGTATTTCGACAGAAACCAGATAAGCACAGCAGTCAGAAATATACTATCAAATGCAATTAAATATTCGCACAATAAAGGAATTATAGAGATTAATGTTATGGAGATGGTGGACTTTATTACTGTTCGAATAAAAGATTATGGTATTGGTCTTGATCCAAACAGTCTTAAATATCTGTTTACACTTGAACATACAATGGTTACCCCGGAGAGTAATGCAGAAAAAGGTACTGGGTTAGGATTGTTGCTTACAAAAGAGTTTATAGAGATTAATGGGGGTAAAATTTGGGCGGAAAATAACCCTGATGCCGGAACTGTATTTGTTTTTACATTGCCAAGAAAGAAAAAAGGTGATAAGATTCTGAGAACATAGTGCTGTTTTTTTTACATTTGTTCAAAAAATATATTACTATGTTACAACGTAAACAGACGCTATTCTTACTTATAGCACTTATTGTAAACGGATTACTATTATTTTTTCCGTTGGCAGATTTTTTGATAGGTAATGAACTGTACAGTATGTACTATAATGATTTTGTATATCAGGAAGGAAAAGCAATGGTTGATGCCCCAACGCTTTTACCATTAACAATACTTCTTTTCGGTACACTGGCAGTTACATTTATATCAATATTCATGTATAAAAAAAGACCTTTGCAGATACGTCTGTCGGTTTTTAATGCAATATTTATGTTGGGAATTCCAATCTTTGTTGTGTATATGAAGATATGGGGTGTAAGCGGAGATAATGTAACATCAGCATTTAAAGTATGGGGTTTTCTTCCGGTAGTCTCAACTATATTTACGTTTGCAGCCATTAAAAATATAATTAAAGATGAGGCTTTAATTAAATCGCTAAACAGAATTAGATAAATAATATAATAGTATGGAGTTTGATTTGAGAGAAGGAATGAAGTATACAGCTACAAAAACTGTAACAGCTGATGATACTGCTTCTAAATACGGATCGGGACTTGTTGAGGTGTTTGCTACACCTGCAATGATTGCATTAATGGAGAATGCGGCAATGAATGTTGCTCTTGACGGTTTGCCTGAAGGTTATAACACTGTTGGTACGTCTGTTAATATTAAGCATGTAAAGGCAACACCGGTAGGTCAGGTTGTTAAAAGTACAGCAAAACTTATTAAAGTAGACGGTAATAAACTGGAGTTTGAAGTTGAAGCCTACGATGAGGTTGGAAAAATAGGGTTTGGTACTCATGGTCGTTATATAATAGAGACGGCAAAATTTATGTAAATTTTAATGTTATATAATTGTTAAAAACTCACCTAAGAAGTGAGTTTTTTTTGTTTGTACCGTTAGGTTTTTGTGACCAAATGGGTATAACTATTCATTAACGATAGATTTGTTAACATTTTTGTAACAAATGTTGATTAATAGCTAACGATCATTTTGGTTGTTATAACTATTAGTCCTATTTTTACAACCCAATATCAAATTTTGTATAAAAGAAAAACAAGGAATTAATTTAAACCAACGTGGTTATGAAGAAAAATTTACTTTTTACTGTATTAGCTTTTATGTTCGCTACTGTATTTAGTAGTTATGGGCAGTATACTGGTACGGGAACATTTACCAAAATTACAACGGTAGATCAGATAGAGTCTGGTGCCTACTATGTTCTTTTTGGTGTTAATGGTACTTCTAAAGGTGCTCTTAAAAACACTTTGTCTGGCGGACGTTTTGCAAGCGAAGGTGTTGAGCCTGATGGATCAGATCAGTTTGTGAATCCTGCTGCTTCTATTGTATGGAAACTTACTAAAGATGGTGACGGTAATGTTACTGTTTATAATGAAGACGCAAAAAAATACTGTGAGATATTTAAGAGTAGTACTAGCGGTTTTGCGTTTGAGTCTGTTTCAACTCAGCAATTTATTCCTTCTGCTGATGCCGGAGTATTTAAACTTAAATCAAATGGTGCTGCAAGTAGCGGACGTTGTATCTCTATCTATAAAACAGATTGGAGACCATATTCAGAATCGTCTGCTAAAGATCTTTATCTTTATAAATATGTTCCTGCTGTTGATAACGATGCACCAACAGCTGCATTTAACCTTACAGAAGGGAAGAGTAATGTTGCAGAGACACAGCAATTTGTTGTTACGTTCAGTGAGGCTGTAAGAAAAGCAGATGGTACAGAGATAACAAATGCAAATGTTGCAGATATAATAACTCTTACAGAGATACCTCCTGTTAATCCTCAGGTTGAGAAGACAGATCTTATTATTACAATATCTGACGATAAGAAAATTGTTACTATTGATACAAAGACGATTCTTAAAACTGCACCAATGCCGGTTTATAATTACAAACTTACTGTAAGTGGTGTTGAGGATTTGGCAGGTAATGATATGGCTGCTGATGCTGTACTTAATTTTAGTACTAGAAATGCACCTAATGATCCTTCAGGAGATAACTTCTTCTGGTCAGATGATTATGAGGTTGATCATGTAGCTAAAACAATTAAAGGTATTCCTTTTGGAGTTACAAAAGCGGATTTCCTTGCTAAATTAAGTTTCAGAGGAACACCTGGTAAACACCTTGTTAATGGTCCTGCATTTGTAACAGACGATAATGCTGTACTTGTTAATGGTAACCTGTTAGCACTTAATGATGGTTTGGTAGGTCCAACTCCTCCGGTTCCAGGTGCAACTATTTATACACTTAATATACCATCGCCTGTTACTATTAAGAGTATTCAGGAGACTGCTAACTTGTCTGGAACATCAGATAAGATTGGAGAGAAGGTTTGGATTCAGGGTGTAGTTACTGCTATAGAGAAAAATTCAGATGATTCGCAAAAAGCGTATTTTATTCAGGATGCGGCTGCTGCATGGTCTGGTATATATATTAAAGATACAAAAGCTGTAGCTGTAGGAAACAAAGTTTCTATTAAAGGAACAGTTGGAGCTTATAAAAATATGACTCACATTGAGTCAGTAACAGAGAGTACTGTTGTAGAAGCTAATGCTACTCCGTTTGCACCTGTTGATATTACTATTCAGGATGCTAACAAAGAGGATTACGAAAGTGTTCTTGTTAAAATGACAGGAAGAGCTAAGACAGAGATAGCAAGCAAGAAGTGGACAATTACAGATGGTGTAAACGACTTGTTTGTATATGGTAAAATGTACTACCCTGCAACTGTAACAACTAACGATACTTATACTGTAACCGGAATTCACGGACAGTACAATAGCGATTATCAGTTATATCCACGTGCTGAAGCAGACTATATAGTTAAGAGTTCTGCTAATAGTGTAGCAACATTTGTTATTCAGCACAACGAGGGTGATGCTGTAATTGATAATATTACACGTACAATTAAGGCTAAAGTTGTTCATGGAACGAATGTTACAGCTCTTACAGCTGCATATACACTTAGTAAGAATGCAACAATTGCTCCTGATCCGGTTAATGCTACTGATTATACAAATCCTGTAGAGTTTACAGTAACTGCTGAAAATGGTGATGACATTAAGTGGACTGTTACCGTTGAGGTTGCTCCGGCAGTAAGTGAAGAGAATGATATTAAAACATTTACTATAACTAATATTAAAGGTGATGCAGTTATAGATGCATATGCTAAAACTGTAAAGGCTAAAGTTACTAATGGTACAGCTCTTGATAATCTTACTGCTACAATTACAGTAAGTGCAAAAGCTAATATTACTCCAGATCCTGCAACTGTAACAGATTACACAAACCCTGTTGTATTTAAGGTTACTGCAGAGAGTGGTGCTGCTCAGGACTGGACAGTTAAAATAACTGAAACTCCGGTACCTCCAACAGGAACACTATTCATGTCAGAAATTGCTGATCCTAAGGATAAGTACGAAGGTCGTTTTATTGAGCTTTACAATGGTGGTGCTGATATAGACTTTGATGCTGAGGATTATTATCTTGTTAAACTTACAAATGGTGACAGCAAGAAGGTAACTGAGATTAAACTTACAGGAACACTTGCTTCTTATGAGACTTACATTGTTGCGTTGAAAGCTCAAAGTGATTTTGAAAAGTTCTATCCTGGACGTAAAGTTGATCTTGTAACAAGTAAAGTTGTTAATGGTAATGGTGACGATCCTTACATTCTTGTAAAAGGTGGTGCATTTGGTACTGGTACAATTATAGATATTTACGGAACATATGAAGATGGTACAGGTAAGCCATGGGAGTATGCTGATGGTAAAGCTGTTAGAAAGAGTACAATTAAAACAGGTAATGTTGCTTGGGTAGCAGATGAGTGGACAATTACACGTCCTGCAAATGTTGCTGATATGGATCCAGAGGTTCATACAGTAGATGGTATCCAGGATCTTAAAGCTCCAAAGGTATCGTTTGATGTTGCTGAAGGCGCTGAGAATATCGTATTAGATACAGATATCAAGATCTTCTTCAACGAAGCGATTCTAAACGAGGATGGAACAGAGGTTACTGATGCAAATGTTGCTTCTCTAATCTTCCTTAAGCAATCTGATAATGGAAACGATATAGCATTCACAGCTACTATAAATGCTGAGAAGACAGAGATTACAGTTAATCCTGATGCTGATCTTGCACCATTTACAAACTACAAATTAAGAATGGGATCTGTTGAAGATGCTGCTGGTAATGAGTCAGATGCAGTAATGCTTAACTTTAAGAGTAAGGTTGCTGAAACTGCAGAGGCATTAATCAAGACTTTCTCTATTCCTAATATGTTAGGAGAAGCAACTATTGATACTGAGAATAAAGTAATTAAGGCTCTTGTATTTGAAGGAACTGATATTACAAATGTTGACGCAACTGTTACAATGAGTACAGGTGCAACTGTTGATCCTGCATTCACAGGTATAAACTTTACTAATCCTGTTCAATTCCAGGTTACTTCACAAGAGAACCATCCGGGAACAGGTGCAAAGGTTGTAAATACATGGACTGTTACTGTTGAGGTAGAGGATGTATTAACTATTAAAGAGATTCAGGAAGTTCCTGTAAGTGGTGACGAGTCAGCTCTTAAAGGACAGATAGTTTCTACAAAAGGTATTGTTACTTCACTTGTGAATAATAAAGATGGAAATCTACAAGGATATATGATTCAGGATGCTGCTGAGGCATGGAGCGGAATCTACGTTCATGATAATACTCACGCAGATGTTAAGGTTGGAGATCAACTACATATTCGTGGTAAGGTAGATGAGTTCTTCAAGGCTACTCAGGTTAGAGATCTTGTTTACTACAAAGTTCTTGCTCAGGGACAAACAGTATACAGCCCAATAGAGCTTACTACTTCAGATGCATCTCAGGAGAAATATGAGAGTGTACTTGTTAAGGTAACTGGTGATTGTACTGTTGCTCCAAATAATTATAAGGAGTGGAAGATTGAAGATACTTCAGGTGTTGAGCTTGTAATTAACAGTAAGACATATACACCAGATCATAAAGTAGGTCGTAAATATCAGGTTATTGGTTACATGACTTATGCATTCAACAAATTCCAGGTTATTGTAAGAGCTGCTGCTGATGTGGTAGATGTTACTCCTCCAAATACTGAGGCAAACATTACAGCTGTTACCGTACCAGGTATTGTAGGAGATGCTAATATTGATAATTCAGCTAAGACTGTTAAAGCAACTGTTGCTCATGGAACAGATGTTACTAACCTGGCAATTACATATACACTAAGCTACGGTGCAACAATTGCTCCGGATCCAACAACAGTTACTGATTATTCATCTGCTGTTAACTTTAAGGTTACTGCAGAAGATGGTAAAGCATCTGCTGACTGGACAGTTACAATAACTATTGCTCCTAAGAAGAGTACTGAAGCAATGATAACTGCAGCTACTGTACCAAGTATTGTAGGAGAAGTTGCAATTGACAATAGTGCTAAGACGATTAAAGCAAATGTTACTAAAGGAACTGATCTTACTAACCTTGCTGTTACTTATACAGTAAGCGACAAGGCAACAATCAGTCCTGATCCAGCAACTGTTAAGGATTATTCAGCTCCTGTTAAGTTTACAGTAACTGCTGAAGACGGAACAACATCTGTTGAGTGGACTGTAACAATTGTTGAGGATAAAGCTACAACAGTAGGAGAGGAGTCATTCAAGTTTGAGTTATATCCAAATCCTGTTAAGCCAGGTGAGACTCTGTTCATTGACACAGATGTAACAAGCAGTGCTAAAGTTGAAATATTTACAGCTATTGGTACTCATGTACAGACAGTTATTGTTAATGATGGTACATTAAATACTTCACTACGTAGTGGTATCTATATACTAAGAGTTACAATTGATAACAAGGTTAAGACTGTTCGTCTGATTGTAGAATAGTTACTTGTTTTCTAAAAAATACTATCAGGGGTTACCGTAATTGGTAACCCCTTAAATGCTTATATATAATCTTTAGTTTTATTATGCTATTTTCCTTGTTGTTTGAGGCGTTTAATAATAATTCATTGTAAAAAGTATATGTCTTTATTCTGGCTTGTGAGATTTATTATTTATAGTCTTTTAATAATGAAAAAAGAGGAGCGAGCCCCTCTTATTGTTTAATATTAGCTTATGTGAAAAGTTTAGTCTGTATTGTCTTTTATTTAGCTGTTTTTATGCATCTTACTGAGTACCCTCCTCCATAATGACGTATATCTGATTTAAGACTACTACTGCCGTAATATAAATATCTGACCTGTATATTTAGCAGTGTTGATGAGTTTGTCCACCATGTTGCCAGTATATTCTCATCGTCATCAGAACCACTTCTGTCCTGATCATAACTTACAGCAGGTATTCCCGAGAATCCACTGCTGTTATTATTACCCGGTTTAGTTCCTATATTTCCTGAAATAACACTGTTTTTCCAGCCTAAACTTGAAGCTAAAGATTTGCCAATTTTTATTGTTGATCCTCCTTTGGTACCATCGAAGTTGTAGCCATTATTTGCTAAATATTCTGATAATTTGTTCCACTCATTAGCTGTGGGTATATGCCATCCATCAGGACAAGCCATTTTAGCTGCCTTATACTGGTATAAAATACCCCATTTCCCGTATTTGTTCTTATCACCTTTGTAGTATGTCCATCTATCTTGATTTCCTCCGGTATACGATGAATTTTGCCAGCCATCTACACTATTCTCTTCATTACCCTGTATCTCATATGCAAGGTTTTCTGCAAACCATGTCTGATCTCCTATTTTTATGGTTTTATAGCTTTTTCCATCACGCGGGTCTGTGAATGTGCCGTAGGTTAGCTCTGTATTAAACTGTGTACCTGTACTATTTTTGTTTTCTTCCTTATTATCTAATTTCTTGCAAGATGTAATTGGAACTAAAAGCATTAGAGTAAAAGCAAGAATAACCGAGTTTCGGTTATAGGTAATAATGTTAAGCATATCTTCTATATTTTTGTTTAAAATATATATGAAGATATACTCTGTGTGAATACTATTATAATATGAATTTGAATTCGCTTCTGTTAGATTTGAATGATGGCTGCTGTTATCTGTTTTCGTTTGCAGATAGCTTCTTTATCAGTAAATATCTATGCCATGATTCTGTAACAATCCGGCAAGTCCATGTGTGCTAAATTTGGCCTTTTTTAGCATGTTTTGCGCCGGATCTATAACATAGTTATATGCTGTTCTGAAATCTGCCTTTTTGAGGTTATTTCCTTCAAAAAACGTACGCTCAAGATTACTGTTATTAAAGTTACACTCTTCCATATTACAATTTGTAAACTGTGCTTCTTTGATATTACAATCAGAAAATGATACACGTTTTAAATTGAGATTATTAAATATTGAGTAGTCTAGAATTGATGATTTAAAGATAAAATTTAGCATTATCTGGCTACATACAGAGAAATCTGTTCCGGTAAACTTACAGCCCTCAAAACTTACCTCTTTTAGCCCTGTTCCGCTCATATTAACCATGCCCAAATTGCAATTAATAAACGTACACTCAATAAAGTCACTATCTGTAAGGTTTGCATTACTAAAATCGCAATTGTTAAATGTGCACTCAACGTATTTGTTGGCTAATATCTGATTATTACTAAAATCGTTGTTTGTAAACTGTTCCTCTTCAAAGTAATTATTGCTCATTTGTGAATGTTTAATCAAGTGATATGTTGTATTTGCACATGCTAAGGTATAAAAAAAGGGTTACCCGAAGATAACCCTTTTAAAAATATTGTAACTAAAGATTACTCAGCAACAATCTCGAATTCAACTGTAGTTGAAACCTCTTTATGAAGTTTAATAACAGCTTCGAATTTACCAAGCTCTTTAATGTTGTCGCTTTTAACAACAATCTTCTTACGATCAACCTCAAATCCTTTAGCTTTAAGAGCCTCAGCAATCTGAATGTTATTAACCGAACCAAAGATTTTACCTGTGCTACTTGCTTTTGCACCAATAGAAAGTGTTACACCCTCTAATGAAGCAGCAAACTCAAGTGCATCATTCTTAATTTTTTCCTCTTTATGTGCTCTCTGCTTAAGGTTCTCTGCAAGAACTTTCTTAGCAGACTCAGTTGCATTGATAGCAAATTTTTGAGGAATCAGATAGTTACGTGCATAACCGTCTTTTACAGTTACTAGATCGTTCTTGAAACCTAAATTTGCGATATCTTGTAATAATATGATTTCCATTTCTTATCCTCCAATTCTTATTTCAACAAATCTGTAACATATGGCAGTAAAGCTAAGTGACGTGCACGCTTAACCGCTTTAGCAACTTTACGCTGGAACTTAAGTGAAGTACCAGTTAAACGACGTGGTAAAATTTTACCTTGCTCGTTAAGGAATTTCTTAAGAAATTCAGGATCTTTGTAATCAATATACTTGATTCTGTTTTTCTTAAATCTACAGTACTTCTTCTTTTTAATCTCTACTGTTGGTGGAGTTAAATATCTGATTTCTGATTGATTCTGAGCCATGTCTTAATTCTCCTTGTTTTCTGTTCTACTTCTTTTCTTGTCAGCGTATGCTACTGCATATTTGTCCATCTTCATTGTAAGGAAACGAAGAATACGCTCATCGCGACGGAAATAAGTCTCTAAATTTCTAATTAGCTCAGGATTTGCCTTGTACTCAAAAATGTGGTAAAAACCTGTAGACTTTTTCTGGATTGGATACGCAAGCTTACGTAGTCCCCAGCTCTCTTCCTGTACTATCTCAGCTCCAAGCTCATTAAGATAGCCACGATACTTTTCAACCGCTTCCTTCATCTGAGCCTCAGATAAAACGGGAGTTGCAATGAAAACGGTTTCGTACTGATTAACCATAACTTAACTCTTTTTTTGTTAAACTTTAATGAACCGCAAAGATACTCTTTTTTATTAAAATAGAAAACAAATGTAGAGTTTGTACAGATAATTTATAATTAATTGTTTGTTTGTGTCTGTAAATAAGTGTAATAAATACAATGTTTAATTTGTGTTAGTAACTCTTTGTATACCATTTTATATATTTAGCACAATAGTATTATATTTGCCGTTGATGCAAATGTAAGTATATTATATTTTATATACTTTTAGATTGATAACACAAACTACTTATGAGCGATTATATTGTTTCTGCAAGAAAATACCGTCCTGTTGACTTTGCTTCAGTTATTGGACAGCCTGGTGTTACAACAACACTTAAGAACTCAATTCTTTCTAAGAAGTTGGCTCAGGCCTATCTTTTTTGTGGACCAAGAGGTGTTGGTAAAACTACCAATGCGCGTATTTTTGCAAAAACCATAAACTGCTTTAATCTTGATGAGAGAGTAGAGGCTTGTAATGAGTGTGAGTCGTGTATATCATTTAATGAAGGCAGATCTTATAATATTCATGAGCTTGATGCCGCATCTAATAATGCCGTTGAGGATATCAGGAATCTGATTGAACAGGTGCGTATTCCTCCTCAGGTTGGTAAGTACAGTATATATATTATTGATGAGGTTCATATGTTGTCGCAATCGGCATTTAATGCGTTTCTGAAAACGCTTGAAGAGCCACCTTCATATGCTGTGTTTATACTTGCAACTACAGAGAAACATAAAATATTACCTACTATATTGTCGCGCTGTCAGGTATTTGATTTTAACAGAATATCAATCCCTGATATTGTGGGGCATCTAAAGAATGTAGCAAATAGCGAAGAGGTTACATTTGATGAAGATGGATTAAATATTATAGCACAGAAAGCTGACGGAGCAATGCGTGATGCACTGTCTATTTTTGATCAGGTGGTTAGTTTTACATCTGGTAATGTTACCTATGAGGAGGTAATTCAGAATCTGAATGTGCTTGATTACGACTACTATTTTAAACTTACTGATGCATTTCTGGCAGAGGATATGCGTACAGCTCTTATCTCATTTGATGATATTCTTTCAAATGGGTTTGATGCGCATCATTTTATTGGTGGTCTGAGTTCTCATTTCCGAGATCTGCTTGTATGTAAAGACGAACGTACAGCACGATTGCTTGAGGTTGGCGAGAATATAGCTCAAAGGTACAAAGAGCAGAGCGCACGGTGTCAGGACTTCTGGTTGTTTAAAGCTTTGGAGATAACATCAAAGGCTGATTCGCTCTATAAATCAAGCAACAACAAACGGCTTCATGTAGAGGTGATGTTGATACAGTTAAGTGAGATACTTAACGAAGAAAAAAAAAAATCTGACAGATTAAAACGTCAAAAACAACTTCAGGAAGAAAATAAGAGTGCTGGGAGTGTTAGTCTATCAGCTACAACTGCACAAACATATAATAATAGTAGATCAGTATCTACATCCTCAACTCAGCCTGAGATGCCGTCTATGTCTGAATATACGTCATCTGCACCTATCTCTAAACCTACTGTTACCGGTAATAGTACAGCGCGTAAAAGTCAAAAACGATCTACATTATCAATAAAGAATGCGATAAGCGGTAAAATGACACTAAATGATGTCAAAAGTAGCGAATTGCCAAAAGAGGTAAACGAAAAGAAGGTTGAGTACAATTTTTCTGACAAAGAGGTTACCCAAAGTGATATACTTGTTGCGTGGGAGAAAGCAGCCCAGACATATGAAAAGAGTAGTCCAAGACTATATATAACACTTAAATCGCAGGCTCCAAAACTAGAGAATGGTAATGTAATCTGTTTTGAAGTTAATAATATATCGCAGCAGGATGCTATTAATCAGGTAAGGTTTGATATAATTGAAATTATGCGCAGACTGTTATCTAATTCGAGACTTGATTTACGTGTTGAAATGGCTGAACACGACAATAGTGAGCAGTTGATACTTACACAAGAGGATAAATTTAAACATATGGTTGCTGCGAATCCTAAATTGTTAGAATTCAAAAAAAGACTAGGCCTTGAATATTAGGGTGTTGTACTCTTATTCAGAACCATTATAAAATATATGTTGGGTGGCACTGTATGTAATATTTGTGTAACTTTGAATTTTAAAAACAATTGAACATAAGTTATGATTAATTCAAAAGTAGAGGCTGCAATTAATGAACAGATAAATGCAGAGTTTTGGTCAGCGTATTTATACCTGTCAATGGCAAACTATTTTAATAGTATTGGTCTTTCTGGTTTTGCTAACTGGATGGAAGTTCAGTTTGAAGAGGAGGTATTTCATGCACGTAAATTTATGACTTATCTTAACGAGCGTGGTGGCCGAGTATTACTTAAGCCAATAGAAGAGGTTCAGACAGAGTGGGAAGGTACTTTAAATGTATTTGAAGATACATTAGCTCACGAAGAGAAGGTTACCTCATTGGTTAATAACCTTATGGATATTGCTATTAAAGAGAGCGATCACGCTACAAAGAGTTTCCTACAGTGGTTTATCGACGAGCAGGTTGAAGAAGAGGCTAATGTAAGTGAGATTCTTGACAGCTTGCGTCTTATTAATGGTGAGGGTCATGGTCTGTTTATGATGGATAAAGAGATGAAGGCAAGAACATTTGTTCCGCCTGCACAATAAAGATATTTTTATCTAATTTGCTAACCCGGAGTATTACGCTTCGGGTTTTTGCATTTAATATGTAAAAAAAGAGTATTTTTGCCGCCTGAAATCAGAATGAGATATGAGTTTAAATAAAGAGATACAACGCAGACGTACATTTGCGATTATTAGTCACCCCGATGCCGGAAAGACTACACTTACTGAGAAATTACTGCTTTTTGGTGGTGCAATTCATGTTGCCGGAGCTGTTAAATCAAATAAGATAAAGAAAGGTGCAACATCTGACTTTATGGAGATTGAGCGCCAAAGAGGTATATCTGTTGCCACTTCGGTAATGGGTTTTGAATACAGAGATGTGAAAATTAATATCCTTGATACACCAGGTCACCAGGATTTTGCAGAAGATACATTCAGAACATTAACAGCAGTAGATAGTGTAATTATTGTTGTTGACGTTGCAAAGGGTGTTGAGGCACAAACCCGTAAGCTTATGGAGGTTTGTAGAATGCGTAATACACCTGTAATTATTTTTGTAAATAAGCTTGATAGATCAGGTAAAGATCCGTTTGAGTTACTTGATGAGCTTGAAGAGGAACTTAAGATTGGTGTACGTCCGTTAAGTTGGCCTATTAGTATGGGACCAAGCTTTAAGGGAGTGTATGATATGTATCAGAAAAAGCTGAACCTGTTTGAGAGTAATGATAAGCAGACAATAGGAAACTATATTGAGGCAACTGATATTAATGCACCGGAGGTAGATACCTATCTGGAACCATTTGCTGATAGTTTTAGAGAAGAACTGGATCTGGTAAACGGTGTATATCCAGAGTTTGATATGGATGAATATCTTAGTGGAAAATTGGCTCCGGTATTTTTTGGTTCTGCACTGAATAACTTTGGAGTTAAAGATCTGCTTGACTGTTTTATTGATATTGCTCCATGCCCGAGACCAATAGAATCGCAACAGCGTGTTGTAAATCCTGAAGAGGAAGCTCTTACAGGTTTTGTATTTAAGATACATGCTAATATGGATCCTAATCACAGAGATCGTATTGCATTCTTTAAGATATGTTCGGGTGTATTTGAGCGTAATAAACCATATACACATGTACGATTAGGGAAAAAGCTTAAGTTCTCTACTCCAACGGCTTTTATGGCTGAGAAAAAGACCATAATTGATAAAGCATATCCGGGCGATATTATTGGTATACATGATACCGGAAACTTTAAGATTGGAGATACGCTTACAGCAGGTGAAGATCTTAAATATAAGGGATTGCCAAGTTTCTCTCCTGAGATGTTTAAATATATTGAGAATGGTGATCCTATGAAATATAAGCAGCTTGCAAAAGGGATTGATCAGCTTATGGACGAGGGTGTTGCTCAGTTGTTTACAAGCAGACTTAACGGACGTAAAATTATTGGTACTGTTGGGGCTTTACAGTATGAGGTAATACAGTATCGTCTGTTGCATGAGTATGGAGCAACCTGTAAATACGAGCCTATTCATTTATATAAAGCGTGTTGGTTTGAGAGCGATAACGATGCTCAGATAGAAGATTTTAAGAAGAGAAAACATACTGCTATAGCATTTGATAAACACGGAAGAGATGTATTTCTTGCCGATTCGTCATATTCATTGCAAATGGCACAGGATAAGTTTCCTGATATAAAATTTCACTTTACATCAGAATTTTGAAAAAAGCGAAACATATGTTTCGCTTTTTTGTTATCACACAGTATATTTGGGAACCAGTTTAAACATATAAATATATAGATACCACAATGCTTAAAGTAAGATTATTCATTATTGCCCTTTTTCTTGTTTCCGGATTTGTAAAGGCACATACATTGCCAATGGGAATTCGTACCCTGAAAGCAGTAAAGATTGCTAAATCGCCAAAGATTGATGGAAAGCTTAATGAGGGATTCTGGGCTAATATAAAGCCTGCCGGATCTTTTTTACAGTACGAACCATATAATGGTAAACATCCTTCGCAACGAACAGAGGTTAAGGTCGGATACGATAACGAAGCAATATATATTGGTGCAGTAATGTACGATACCAAAGCTGATAGCATTATGCGTGCAGTAGGAAAGAGAGACAATGGCGAAGGAGATAATGCCGATCTGTTCTCTGTATCTATAAATACATTTGAGGAGGGTATGAATGTATTTAGATTTATGGTTAGTGCTGCCGGAGTGCAGACAGATGGTAAATACAATGGTAGCTGGGAGGATAGAAACTGGGATGCCGTATGGATATCTGATGTTAAGATTACTGATATAGGTTGGGTTGCAGAGATAAAAATTCCTTTCTCGGCATTGCGCTTTGCAAAGGCTGATGTGCAGGATTGGAAAGTGAATTTTCACAGACATATCCGTCGTTACAGAGAGTGGGATACCTGGAACTATGCTGATATAAAGCAGAACAATTTGCTTATGCAGAATGGTGTATTAAAAGATATTGAAGATGTTGAACCACCGTTGCGTCTGGCTCTTTTACCATATGTATCAACATATGCTGATGTTGTTACAGATGAGTCGTGGAGAGGTAGCTTTAACGGGGGAATGGATATAAAGTATGGAATAAGTGAAAGTTTTACGCTTGATATGAGTCTTATTCCTGATTTTGGACAGGTTCAGAGCGATGACAGGGTACTGAATCTTTCGCCATTTGAGGTTAGATACTCAGAGAAGAGACCATTCTTTACAGAGGGTACTGAACTGTTTAGTCGTGGTGATATGTTCTACTCAAGACGTATTGGAGGTAAGCCAAAGATGTTTAACAATGCGGATGATAATCTTTCACCATCAGAGAAAGTAACAAAAAATGAGCATGAGGTAAAGATGCTGAATGCAACAAAAATATCGGGACGTACAAAGGGTGGTCTTGGTATTGGTTTTCTGAATGCAATGACCGATAATGCATATGCAACAATAACCGATACAATTACTGGTAAAGAGCGCAGTTTTAAAACTCAGGGATTTACAAACTACAATATGGTTGTGTTTGATCAGAGTTTGCCAAATCAGAGTTATATAAGTTTTGCAAATACAAATTACTACAGAGGGTATTCTGATTATCTGTCGGATGTTGCAGCTCTTGTGTTTCAGTTTAAGGACAAAGATCTTAAATACAGATTGCATGGTACTGCAAATGTGAGTATGA
Source organism: Bacteroidales bacterium (assembly GCA_025210735.1). Taxonomy (GTDB): domain Bacteria; phylum Bacteroidota; class Bacteroidia; order Bacteroidales; family UBA6680; genus UBA6680. The sequence continues at coordinate 1,581 of JAOARD010000019.1, read as the reverse complement.
TAAAGAATGGTGACTTTGAAACCGGACAGCGATACAGGCTGCAAGTAGGTAAGGTGAAAGGAAACCTGCTTTATGACTATGTATTTAAACTTGAAGATGACAAATATAACCCAAATGATATGGGGTTTCTGCAACGAAATAATGTTGTTGCAAACTGGGGACAGGTACGTTACAATATATATCAGCCATTTGGTGTTTTCAGATCGTTCAGAAGTAGTTTGAGTATGTACTACGGACGTCTGTATAATCCATCAAAGTATACAAGCTTTAATATGAGTTTTAATGTGAGTACTACGCTTAAACGATCGCACCTGTCTATGGGTCTGAATGGATGGATGAATCTTAAGAGTAGTCACGACTATTTTGAGCCACGTGTATGGGGAAAGATGTATGTAAAACCAAAGGAGTATAATATTGGAGGATATCTGTCTTCTGACTATAGAAAAACATTGGCTATTGATCTTAGTGGAAAGTATGCAGTAGGTGATATGTACTCATTTAATAAATATCAATATAGTATTAGTCCGCGTCTGAGAGCTTCAGATAAATTAATGTTTATTCATAAGTTCGATTTTAATCAGGAGAATAACAATGTTGGATATGTTGCCAAAAACGAAGTAAATGATGATTACGTTGTAGATTTTGGTAAACGTGATATTACAACAATAACAAATACATTTAATGCAAACTATACCTTTAATGAAGATATGTTTGTTGGATTAAGAGTTCGTCACTATTGGCGTAAAGCTATCTACAAAGACTTTTATAATCTTAAGGAAGATGGCTATGTTTCGGAATCGTTAGGTTATATGTTGTATAGTAACGACAAGGATCAGAACTTTAATGCATTTAATATTGATCTTACGTACAGTTGGTATTTTGCTCCGGGAAGTCAGATTACACTGGCATGGAAGAATGCAATATCAACATCTGATAAGATTAATGAGACAGATTTCTTTAGAAACTTCTCTAACACATTAAATGCACAGCAGTATAATAGTTTTTCTGTAAAGGTTCTCTATTATCTCGATTATCAGAATATAAAAGCTGTATTTAAGCGTAAGAACAGTTAACATTTAATATATTTGGGTCATATTCAAAATAACTTGTATATGACCCTTAATGATATTAAAGATCAAATTGCCGGATATGAGCAGCAGTCTGAGAAAGAATCAGAGAAGAAATATTTGACGTTTATTAAACAGATTATTGACGGTCTGGTATTAAAAAATATTGCCCCGGAAGAGAATAATAAGATTGTTTTGCTATTTGATACATTGCAAACAGTTAAAGATAACACACCCAAGAAGATGAGTAACGCAATCTACAAATGTTACTCAGAGTTAATAAAAATATGTTACTCCGATTATAAGCTTGTTACAAAAGGATATTACAGATCGTTATGGTTGGCATTAGGAATGTCTGTAATTGGTGTACCATTACAGGGCAAACGCATTTAAATGGTTAATATTTTTAAAAGGAATTCATTGTTCATTGCAGCTTTAAATCTTTTGCCTTTGATCCCAATTTTAGTATTGTCTTTACGCAGCAAGTTAAGAGCTATTCTATTTATAACAGAGT
>JAOARD010000018.1 GCA_025210735.1 Bacteroidales bacterium | reverse complement strand
TCCTATATTAGGAACAACAATAACCTTGCAACGTTTGAAGAGACGAGGATATATTCCTTTAATAGAGATGTATCAAATAGTTTCAAAACCAACAAACAGAGACTCTCTATTTAACCAAACACATTGTGTTTAATTATCTATATATTTGTTTCTTTCTTATAATTTGAAGAACCGCCTTATATGTTCCTGAGAAAAGAGATGTATGAAATACATTTCTTCGAAAGGAAGGGGCAAAGCCAGCGTACGTACGGTGGTACTTCGACATAACTCAGTAGAACTGTGAGAGGCGCAACGTGGGCTCTATAGCTCACGTCCGTCTATTCGATTAGCGGCTGGTATTCCTTAAGTCTTTAATCAGTTTATCTTTTGCATTTTCAAAATCAGTATAAAAATCAATGCACCCCATGTTTCTTATATTATCAACAATTGAAGCTAAATTTCCATGAAGAGCTTGTAGCCTATTCTTTTCGTTATCCAAATCCACAGCAGGCCGTTTTTTTGCATTGCGTTTTCCAATTCTAGTTATTAGCTCATCAATCTTTAAATCCAAGACATCATACATTTCATCAACAAAGTCACTTTTAAATAATTCTTGGTCATAAACACATGGAAATAATTTTCGACCAACAATATTGTTAGTATAAAGACTTGTTAATGTTTCAATTGCAACCCAAGAAGAACTTATACTATTTTTAGAAATAATAGTTAAAGTAATATCTGATTCTTTAATACTCTTATTAATAAAATCTTTAACTTCTGTCCCTGTCTGCAAGTCATTAATATCTATGATAACATCAAAGCCTTCGCTTTCGATAATATTTTTTATCATATCTGCGAAGTCCTTGTCTTTATGACTATATGATATAAATACTTTAGGTGTCAATGTTAAATCGTTTTTGAATGAATTTCTTGAGCTATTAATAATATCTATATTTTGTAATATGTTGTTAGCTGACCTTTTATCTATATATATTGACTCAATAATTAACTCCTTCAAACTATCTGAAACATAATTCTGAACTTCAAGGTCTAAAGATGGTAAAATTTCGCATTCATTTTTTAATAAAGAGATAGGTTCAAGTCTTACTGCTGTCATATCATTTCTAAGGAGATTTTCGCTGGAAACCGATTGGAGAAATGATGTATAAAAATTCCAATCCTCTTTCTCATATGGATCATAAAAATCCCCGAATGTTTCTTTGATAAATTGGGTGTCTTCTCTAAAATCTGTTAAAATCTTACTATAAGCATGACTGCATATAGCTTCAATATTAGAAAATCCCATTAAAGTTAATTTTTGTGTAAATGTATTGTATTTACAAAAGAATATAGTTTGACCTACTTTTAATGATGCTCCTAAACCATCAACTAAATACAAAATAAAAGATGAAACATTAAATAATTCTCCTTGACATCTTTCGATCATATTTATAAAACGCTCATCAACAAAATAAAATAAACCACCAGTCTCGTAGCAATCAAATGGAATTTTTGAAACGTTATTATCTTCTCCTAAAAGTTTTAAAATGTCAGAATATGAAAACTCTTTAATACCGTATGATTGAACCTTAGAATTATTGGCTTGAGAAAACAGCAGTTTAATTTCCGCATCTTTGGAATAAAGACCTGTAAGTTCATCATAATATTTCTCAGGGATTTTACTCATACTATCAATGTCAACAATAGCTTCTCCAGATATAGCGTATTCTTTAGAAATTCTATTGTTGTCCAATTCAAAACTTATTGAATCAAAGATTCTTGAGCAATCTTCAAAATTAGTACCTACAGGTGATGATATATTTTGAAAGCTATATTTATACTCTAAAATCCAATTTACCATTTTAAGAAAATCCAAAGGGTCATCATTGTAAACTGGCTCAACCTGCTTTAATAAAGAATAAGTATTTTGATTAGATTTATATGACGATTCCTTTAAGTGGACTACTTTAAAACCAGTCTTTAAAAAGAAATTTATTTCGTTTAAATCATTTGTAATAATATCAATAACACACTTTTCAAATCTATTTTTTTGACAGAATTTGTTTACTTGCTCAAGGATTTTTAATCGTATAGTATCTGGTTGCATTTCAGAATCTGAATCATCTGTCTTTACAATAAAGTTTTTAAGTTCCAGTTCCTGAGAAAACCCAAACTTCATAATTACAGAACCAATTAGTTCTTCTTGTTGAAATACACCAAAAGCAATTCTATTACCATACTGTATTTCCTTGATTGCCCTATCCATCCATCTCTTATGAAGTGGATAATTTTTAAGAATATTTTGCCCTTTTAATGAATTTAATTTTTCAAGGGCGAATAAATCCTGTTTATTTTTTAAACGAATGCACCTCATTTAATGAATTATTTTTCTAGGTCCTGTCCTGATAATCTTTGATTTAAAAATTGGGCTTTCACAACACTTATGATTCCTAAGGTAGATATGTAATCTATGTTCAATTTTTCCATTTGCTTTAAAGTCACCTTCTACAACTTTACGGTTCGCCTTCTCTGTTATCTGCCAAGTAGTATAAATGTCATCCTTTCCAAATTTTTTTTCAAATAATTCACGTAATTTCCTTAAACAGTCATCTAAATTTACACCTTCCTTAAATTCAAGCGTAAATTGGTAGTCTCTTTTTCCTTTATTAATTATTTCGTTCATTTGTTCTAAATCTCTTAAGAAAATATAAATATATTAAATTGTTTTTAATGATAAATCATTAATTATGAACTACTCTTCTGCTTATTGCTAAAAATGGTTTTTATTCATTTTTACGCGCAAACCATTGGGTATGCTCTCTAGAGAATGCATTTTCACAATTTATAATATAGTCTGAAAGGTCCTCTTCATTATCAATTATTGTTGTTTCAGATTTAATAAGAATAATCTCGTGAGCTGTTAAAGAATATGATGAAGATAATTCATTGTGCTTTTTAGCCTGTAACCAGGTCAAAACAGAAGATGCTGCCACAGCAATTACTTCAATAGGTAACTTTAAGTCAGATTGATAAATATTTATTAACAATAAAACAATTGCAATTGCATGAAGCACAACAGTAGTCCAGAACCAAAATCTTGCACGCTGCTTATTGTATTTTGATTTCTTGGTATACCATAATGCTTGATTAGTAATTCTTTCTTTACGGTATAAATCAAATCTTTCTAATAAATCTAACTTTCTTACTTCTAACATTCTTTGTGTTATTGGGTCTTCAATACTTGCTTCAATTCCCAATTTTCCAATTAGACTTTCATTTTGTTTTAAAATTGTTTTTAAATCACTTACAAAATGTTTTCTCATTATTTCAACTTCTTCACAATCTGAATATGGATCAGCTCGCATCATCCACCTCCATGAACGTGTCTTAACGGATTCTGCTACAGCTCGGCCATTATACCAAATATCATCAGGTCTGCTTACCCTTAGCCATATCATGATGAACATTGTTGCTAGAAATAAAATAGTCGCAATAATTTTTAGAATTGGATTTGGTTCTCCATCTGAAAAGTATGCAAATAGAGCTGCAACTATTAATAGTGTTAAATACCATGCTATACCATTAAAGTACTTTTTTTGTTCTTTAATAGATGAGTTATCAGCTGATTGATACAAACCTGGTAAATCTTTATCGTTAATTTTCATTTTACTTTAAGGTTTTACTTTTGTCTTAGTAGCAACTGGTTGAGACCTTTTATCAAATGCTTTGTCAATATATTCGTTTGGATTTGAAGTGAAATCATCCCATTTTACTAAGACACAATATCTTTCGTCTTCGCACCAAGAACATTTTCCATCTTGAGGAATGTAATAATTATGACCAAACTCCTTAATTACTGTCGAATCATTTATTCCGATGTAGTTATGTGTTCCACCACATGTTGAACAAGTGTATGAATCTTTATAAATTGCATCATACATTGATGGTAGTACAATCCCTAAAATTCCATTTTTTGTATTACTTTGTCCATTAAATAATGATGCTTGTAATTCTCTTTTTATAAATCTTTGGTTTTGAAGCCAAGAATTTTCAGCAGAGTATTGACCTATAATAAAAATTGTTACTGTGGAGTCAGATAGATAATCCTCTCTAATTTTTCTCATGATATAATCTTCATCGTCGGAATCTATAGGTTCGTTTAATGATTTATCAATCATGTCCACATCTAGATTATTCTGAATATAGCTTTTATAATCTATATCTTCAGTTTTAAATGAAATAAAGCATTTATGTCCCATATTTTGTTTTTATAAGTAATTGTTTAGCACTTCGCTATTATACTTGCCGCTAACTAATTTATAAGTGCACCAGTGCACTTATTTCTCTTATATCTTTCATAAAAGGTGCACAATAGATGCCATACTTATGTAGCGATGTATTGTGCACCTCTATTAATTAACCAGTGTCAATAATTTCATCTGTTTATAATTGTTTTTTCATTTGCCAGATGGAACTCGCATTTATAATCATTTCCGTGTGTGAATGACTATTCTCATGCTTCGTTTCATCTAAAGGGTTATCAATTTTACTATAATGCTCTCCACTCTGAACAGAAACTATATCTCCGCTCAGATATCTTATATCAGATTGTGTGTAACTAGTGTTAGCATTATAGTTTGGTTTTCGGTTATAAATATACAAAATAATAATATATGTGCTACGTTTATCGTGTTGTTTTGCATAAAAACAGACAGGTATGTTTATTTTGGGTTGTAAACTGAATGTTGTTTCGTGTTATAACTTAATTATAAATGGTTAGGTATTTTGCGAGGTACGAGCTATTACTAACCCGATATGATACTGTTAGAATGATACTAAAGCTCGCACAAACTTTGTAGAGCCACGAGTGCTAATTCAAACATTAAACATCTGTTGTTTGTATAGCGATTGTCAGTTCGAGCGGAGTCGAGAACACCATTACATCTCGACTCCGCTCGATGTGACAATGAAATACTATTACAAAGTATAAGAAGTTTTAGATTTGACATGACACGAGGTGGCAGTATATTAATAGATTGATTAAATAGAAATCCAAATTGTATATATTGTTGAGCCAAGTTCTTGAACTTGGTTTGTTGCAGAATTGTTCTTCCTTTTGAGCCGACCAAATCCGAGGATTTAGTCTAACAGGCTGGCATAATCAATTAGCCTCTCTTAGCGTAGTTAGGATTTTAATTATAAATGGTAAGTTGTTAATTATTAATTTGATTGCTTATAATTAAGCATTATTATTGTGAGGTATGAGCTATAGCCAGTTTGATACTGTATTTGGATAATGATACTAAAGCTCGCACCAGCTTTGGTAAGGCGGGTCAATAGATAGTTTATTACCCAATATTATTCAATCTACTTATCCTGTCAAAAATCAAACTTAACCTCTTTTGGTTTTACCTGGATGCTGAATATGTAGTTGTATGCAAGGTTGGCAGAGTACATTGTTCTGGTGCCTTGTATACCGGTGTTGTTTACCATAGCCAGACTTAGGTTTATTGTATGTTTTTTGTTTACGTTGTACCCTCCGGTAAGTCTTAAATTTACAATATCAGCTATTGTCTCTTCTGTATTGGCAGATTTACTATAGGTAGCGGTAAGGGCGGTCTTAAGGCTGCCAAAAAATGCCTTCTGTACCGATAGGTTTACACTGCCTACATTCATTGTTGTTTTTGGCATCTGGTTACGGTTGTAGTTCAGTGTTGTTGAGATATTCAGTCGTTGTGGTATCATAGAGAACAGGTAGGAGAGGCTTGTATTGTATATCTCGCTTCCTGTATAACTCTTGTCGTCGCCCTGCTGCTCAGATGCTTTCTGGTATGTAAATGTCATGTTTATATTCTGTCTGCGGCGTTTTGATGCCTCAATAATATAGTTAGTGTGCGACGATATTGTAAGATCTAATCTTGTGAAGTTTAGTGTATCAAGGTTCTGGAACTTATTTGTTTGTGTAAGTCTGTCGTATATATCTGTTATGTGTACAAAACTCTTTAGGTTAGATACATTTACCCCTGCATTCAGGCGTTTTGTGATCTTTGCATTAAGGTTACCTGAGTATATCATTCGTGAGCTGGTGTTCAGCTTCTGCTGCTCAAGGTTATCGCGCTGATATCCGATATCCATTGCAAGGTTTATACGTTTCTTTATTGTTGTTGTAAAGTTTGCCGTTATGTTCTCAAAGTCGTTATTAAAGTAGTATGCACCAAGGGTTTTGTAGTTTGGCGATACCCTCTCATAACTGGCACCAATCTGCCCGAGCTTAGAGGTCTGTACAATGCTTGATTTCAGCGCATAGTAGTACGACATATCGCCATCTTTCTCTATAAAAAAGTTTGATGACTGATTATTACTTATATCGTGATTCAGAAAACTGGCAGCGTACTCTGTTACCACAGACAGATTTTTTATCAACTTTATGTTTACTTTCATACTTCCGGTAAGGTTATCCTGTGGTTTTATAAATATACTATCCTTTGTTCTGAATGTTATTGAGTTAACATCATCTTTTGCCTTAAATATGTTAAAGCTAACATCTATATTCTTGTTCATATAATCTATCTTAAAACCACCACCCATACGTCTGAACGATGGTTCTGTACCAATGGTATCGGGATCTACACTGCGCTTTAAACGTCCGTACATTGCCGATACCTTTATTGATTTACCGGGCGACAGCTCTACACCACCACCCAGAAAGTCGTGCCCTGCAAGTGTATAGGGCGAGAAGTTCATTGATGTGTATCCAATATGTGTTGTAACCCATTTGTACGATGGCGATATAGAGAACCTGTTGAACGGTTGTGGCAGGTTAGATGTGAACTTATTGTTTGTAAACGCAAATGAGAATGGCAGGTTTACCACACCAAACAGGTTAGCATTAATATTACCCGATAGATAGTATGAGTAGGGATCATTATTGCTGGTTTGTGGCGAGTATTTACCAATCTGGTTGAATGATATACCTCCGTTTGTTGTTAATATAGGAGATTTTGCCACCTGCTCAATATCCTGAGCTTTCAGGCATAGAGCAGGGAACAGAAGTATAATGATTGCTATATAGTTTATGTTGTATTTCGGCATTGTTTATGTTATTTTTTCACAGTTACGGTATTGCTTAGTTCAGATGTACTACCATCTTTATATTGAGCTCTAATGGTATATCTGTATGTCTTTTCGGGGCTTAATCTGTCATCGGTAAATGAATCGGTATTGGAGTTGCCGTATAGTCTTATTTGCTGTTTATTTACACTACGGTATACAATTATGCGTTCTACCTCTTTATCTGTTCGTATGGTCCATATAAGTTTTATCTTATCGGTATATACACGTTTCTTTAGTCGTATGCGCTCCTTAACAGTTGATGGTACCTTAAAATACCCGGGATTTGATGGTGCAGATTGCAGGTTACTGTCGTCGGTTGCAGTTATGTGGTATATATACTCATTGCCGGGTTCAACACTCTTATCGGTATACGACGATCGTACAGCGTTATCACGTTGCAGTGTGGCAATAAGCTTTGGTAAGCTATCGGTTTTGGCTCTGCGGAATATCTTGTGTGATACAACATCGGTGCTTGAGCTGTTTACCCATTGCAGTGTAGGGATGCTCTTTTTGTTGCTTATATCTTTAATAACAGGCGATACAGGCGGTATTATATCGGGACGTTTAATCTCTATTATTGATGAGAAAGCCGATTGATTCATGCGTTGATCAATAGCCTTAACCCTGTAGTAGATATGTTTGGTAAGTGTTTTAAGATTTATTGTCTCGTTATATATCGTGTCTTTTATCTCATTGGGGTGGGCGAGCATAAATTCAAAGCGCGGATTGTTTGCACGGTACACCCTGTAACCGGATATATCTCTGTCGGTATTACTGCTCCAGTGCAGTGTAACCTTTCCGGTTGTATCTGCAATACCCATTACATTTACCGGAGGAGCAGGAGGGAAGCTGTCTACCCTCTCTGCGTATGTGCGAAGTAGCGATAGTTTCTCTTTGTGTTTGTTGTATACCGATATCATATAGTAGTTTGTAAACTCCGGAATGGTGTCGGTAAACTCTCTTTTAGCCGGATTATTACCATGATATATAAGTAGTTTCTTTCCGCTTGGTTTCTCGGAGCGGTATATGTTAAATCCGTCTATATAGTCGTTCATCTTCTCCGGATATTCCCACTGTAGTGTTACTGTTGTATTGTCTGTTACCTTATGATTTGTGATAACTGGTGCATTCTTAAGCGGCAGTGTTCCGTTACCAAATATTGAATCGGATGCAGGACCTGTTTCGCCAAATGCACTGATACCTCTTACCCTGTAGTATATTGTAGATTTGTTATCGGGTAGAGTATCGGTTTTGTACATATATGCCGGGTTTATATTTTTGTCAGACACCTGTACTGTTGCATTCTCGCTAACGAGACTGTAGTTTTTACCATCGGCAGATCTCTCTAATATATAGCTGTTGTATATGTGTTTAAGGTATATGATGTTCCATGCTATATCTACCTTTTTATCGCTCCACTCTGCTTTTGGGGTAATGGGTTTAGGCAGTGCCTGATACTCCGATAGTCCTGTAAAGAACGATGCTGTATCAACGGCAACAGAGTCGGGTGTGTTTATATATACCTTATACAGATATTTCTCGTTCTGTTTTGCTGTTTTGTCAGCAAAGTATAGTCCCGACATTTTTGCTGTTTTTACCGATTGATCGGCAGCATATAATGCAAAGCTGAAGCGGTGTTTCTCCTCTTTATACTTTTTGTATGCAACAAACGGGTTGCCACTAACTGATGCCTCTTTTAATACAGAACCAAATATACAGTCGGCAGCAACGGCAATATACTTATCGTCGGCATATTTCTCCCACTCTTTTATATCGGCCGGTTTAAGAGGCTCTTTGTTAAGAATGGTATGCGGTATCACCTTAGGTATCTTTTTGCCTTTAAGCAGAGTGTATCGTTTTACACTGTATCCGTATTTGTTGCCCAGTCGCCATGTTTTTGAGTTAGCCGGCGCCCACCGCAACAGCACAGAGCCTTTTCTTGGACTTGCAATAAGTTTAACACTATTCTTCTGTGCATATATGTTGTGTATAAACAGCACTGATATAAGTACCAGTAGCAGCGATTTTGTTTTTTGCATTTGTTGTTGTGTTGATATTGAATTAATTCTTGAAACTATATTGTATAGTTATATCTTGAACTCAATCTTTCTAATAATAGTAATAACCTATTGTCAATATCTATATCTGGATCAGAGGAACTCTTTTTCAAAGAGAAACTCTCAATAATAGAATTTAACTCAGATTTAAATCTCTCAGGTAATACCCAATCATTGACAAGCCTATTACTACCATCATTTCTGAAAGTGTTATAAAACCATATTATTTCTATAACTCTTAGAACATCAATCTTTTTTAAATCTTTTATCAATATTTTACTTAAATATTTGTTCAGTTGATTGTAAGTTTTATCCTCGCCGTATTTAGTTATGTACTCATAGATTATTAAGAATGTCTCACCAGAATCATGTTGACCTCTTTCCCTATTAATAAAACAGTACTCTTCTTTTCCAAGAATGAAATTTGTAAAGTTATTCTCACTTATAGCTTTTTCAAGTATGTTCATTATTCAAAAATTAGTTTAACGTTATTTGTTCCAAAATTATTTTTAAAATCTGCTACATCCATGTGATGTTTGAATGATGATGAATTTGATATAACTGCTTCCATTGTGCCACTCTTAGTATAACCTCCCGGAACCCATTCTCCATCATATGCACCTATCTCATTTCCGTTTGGAAGTTCGAATTTAAAGCCTTTTTTAGGATCTACATATACTAGATATATTCTGTCCCCTTTTTTATAATAGCTACTTCCGAGATCTAAGTCATTGATTAAGATATTTATATCTTTGTTTGCACTATTGAATTTTGTGATAACCTTATCCATTTCACTATCTAGCGCAACAAATTTTCTGTCTACCATGCTTTCATAACCAGTGATATCTCTTTCCCTGATAATAAAAGAACCACCTTCATCTTCAAATCTTTTTAGATGTTTTGCAATAAATGATTTATCCAAATATAGTTTAGGGTCAGGTCTATATTTTTTTTCTATTTCAAGAATTTGTGATTTAGTAGTTTTTAATCTGTTATTTATAATCCTACCAACTTCTTTACCTGAATTTGTTTTTAATACTATTGTTGTTCCATCAGATAGAACGTCAGTTTTACCTATTTGTCTGAAATTATTTGCAAAATTTCTTAGGTTGTCGTCAAGTTTACTGATTAGAATATCTGCTTTAGTAAGATATCCTCTTACATCATTGGCATATTCAATCAGAGATTCGGCTTCATCAGTAATTGCATCTACTTCTGCTGCTGCTTTCGTTTTTCCTTTTGATCTTAATACTTTACTTACATCTTTACCTTTCTTTGCAAAATTTATGATTGCTTCGGAACCAAAAGTGGCAATATCAATTGCAGTACTTATTTTATGCCAATTGTTTACAAACCAATCGTGTCCATTGTTTTTTAAAGCCTGCTTTACACTATTATCGTTTAAGGCAATATCAATATTTGTTTTACCAAATTCTATTACTGCAATAAATCTTATTATGAATGGCGCTGATTTAGTTGTGAGTATCCTTGCAGCAGAAGATAACCCAACTCCATTGAGGTAATCAAAGAACGCACTAGTCCACTCCTTAATGTTCTCTTGAGCTCTAATATGATCAACTAAAACTGTTGATGCTGTTTGTTTACTCCCATCAAAATTTATAATCTTAATTGGAGTGTGCGGTGATGAATTAAACTTCTTTGAATAGTTGTTGCTTCCCCCGTATTCTTCAAGGTTCCATACGGGAATTTTATCTTCTTCAGTATCGTCAAACATCCAACTTACCTCTGATAACTGATATTTTGCTCCTTTATCATTTGTACCAAGAAATACTAGTTCTGCATTTGTTATTTCTTCAGATGTCCATCCATATTCGCAAACCCAATTATATAAGAAAACAAACTCTTCCCTATAAGTATTAAGACCTTTGTATAGGTTCATAGATACCTTATCATTCTTAAATAATCTGTATAGAACGGATCTATTTTCTACCGTCTTTATAAGGTTTATAACAAGCTTCTCATCTTTCGCAGATATTATAGATTCTTTAGATATTGATCTTATTATTGAATTACGTTTTTCGTCATCCAATAATGTTAAATCACATAATGAAAGGTAACTTAATTGCTCTGCTGTTAATGAGTTTATTTCTAGTTTGTTAGGTCTTTTAATGCTTATGTTTGTATCGAATAGTGATTTAATGAAATTATATATATCCGATCTTTTTGTATTATATTGGTTTTTTGATCGGATGTATAAATTTCTCTTAGACCCTTTAATGACTAATTGTTTCTTTTCATCATTGTACTCTATATTTTTTATATCAAATCTATCTTCAAAATAGTCCAGATTGATTTCATTATCGTTTGAAATATAGAATTCAATCTCTTCTTCTGACACATCCGAACCTGCCCAATTTAAAGCGCTTACGAGAGAACCTATCTTTACAGTTATAGAATATGTATTGAAATATAAAGAGGCATGTGTTTTATTCCTGTTTTTTGCACATCTTACACTTCGTATAGCTCTTAATACATTACTGAATGATTTCTCACCAAAAACAAACTCCCCTTCCTGCTCATCCTGAGCCCATGAGAACAGGAGTTTGTCAGGTGATTGTATTAGTTTCCATTGGTGTTTCCATAACTCTACACCACCTTTATAGTCCATAAGGTTCTGGGTAGACATCTCGCTGGCTATAAAGTTATCGGAACTGAATGTGTGGCGCAGGTTGAATGCTCCGTGACCAAGCTCGTGAGCAATAATATTCAGGTTTGGATTATCGTATATAAAACCAACCTGACGTTGCAGTGGCATATATCCTGCAATGCTTCGTCCTTTAAACTGAACACCCTCTACAAAAAACAGGTAGTAAGCATCTTTCTCAAGTTTACCATGTACCTCTTTAAAGCGTTTTACAATGGTACGCTGATCTTTATTATATACTGATATTGCAGATGTACCACCATGGCTCATATTACCACTCTTAAATGTTACATCAGAAAGGTTATCAATCTTTGTAACCTCCCATCTGGTAATAGCCTGTTTGTAGGTTGAGTTTATTACATCCTTTAGTGCTTTTGCATCAGGTACATTTGCACCATTTACTGGCACTATATATAACTGCTTTGCCTGTTCATCGAAACTAAGAATGTTCAGTTTACCAGCAACCTTTTCTGTTGTATCATTAACTGTATGGTATGCATATAGTGTTACATCTGATCCGTTTGTTGAACCACGAATATTTAGGTTTTCGCCGGTTTTTGTGCATGGTATACCCATCTCATCTTTATACACTACATTGCTGTGTTTAGATGATATACCGACTATATCGGAACCAAAACTTGCAATACTCTTAAATGCAGCCCTATAACCATTCTTTAATGTAGGGTATTTGGTTTGCAGAGCACTCTTCTGATTGTTGTAACTATCAAAGCCATACTTCTGTTTATCTGCCTGTGTAAAGTTTATTGTAACACTCTCAGATAGGTGATTCTCCTCTTTATCTTTGTTGTAATTATCTATCTTATCCTGATTTCCACCTCCGGTATTAAGGTACTCACCTGTACCCATTGGTTTACCATCGTTATTAATTATGTACTCGTTGCCATCATCGTCTGTAATAAGTGTTCCTCCGGCATCATCGGCATCACCGCTAAGTACTATCTCGTTTGTGTTACCATCATCATCTACTGTTACTACAATAAGTGAATCGCCATCGTTTACATAGATAGATATTATAGAGTCGTCGGTATTTACGGTATCTTTTGGAGTAAGATCTGTAATAAGTGTTGATATATTGTTTGACAGACTATCAAGGTAACCTGTTGCGGCATCAATATCTACCAGAAATTTAGGATCGTAAACACTCTCAAAGTCCATGTTTACAATCACATTATCTGTATTTACCTGAAGATCCCAGTAGTTACATATAAACTTAAGGTTCCATATCTCTGTCCAGAACAGGAATACACCTTTGTAAGCACCATCGCCCTGCGGCTCTACGCTTTTGACAATATAGCGCGATGTTCCTGTTTTATTTATTATTGTATCACCCGGCTGCAGATCATCTCTAAGATCAAAGTTTGTTATCTCCGCATCAGGTATTTTATCATCGCATACACACTCCGGACAGTCATCGGTTGCAGGAGCGGGTTTTGGTATTGTAACGGTTTTCCAATCAGAGAAGTCGCTTTTAGAATCCGGATCGCCATCGCATACTGCCTGAACACGCATTTTATATGTATCGCCATAGTTCAGATCAAAGAACTCAGCCTTACTCTGAAACGATTCGCTGTTATTTACCCACCCTGTTTGCGGGTTCTGCATCTCTATATTAAACGATGTGTGGTTACTCTTTGATTCCCACTTAAACAGAGCACTCTTTCCTCTGTTTTTGGCTGTAAGATTTGTTACACTATCGCATGCTGCTTTATATATGAATGTACGTATCTCGCTATGTCCGTTCTGCTCAAATGGTACAAACCCACTTATATCAGATGCGGTAATGCGCCAGGCGTACTTCATACCCGGTGTCATCAGCAGGGTAGAGGGGTAGAGCGTATATATTGTATTAAAGTCGGTATGCTCATGAAAAAGAGGTGTTGTAGCTGCTATTGTATTTGGATTTATAGCGGGTATATGCATCTCCCACATCTCAAATTTATACTGTATTGAGTTTGCTGAAACAGGACTACCAACAGCTGCCGGCAGCCATGAGAACGAGAGCGGAACACCTTTGTATTGTCCCATCTTTGCATTGTTTAATGGGAGTTTAAGTACCGGAGGTTTTCCCAGGGCAATCCAGGCTGTTACTGTACCAATATTAGATATTGGTCGGTTTGTGTTGTAGTGCAGAATATCTATAGAGAATTTATAGAATCCTTCTGGTAGTTGTCCGGTACGTTTATAAGTATTTTTGCTATACCCTTTAAATATCAGGTTGTTTATGTTAAAATAATCTTCAAGATCCTCACCAAACAGTACATTTGTTTCGCCACCATTAATAAATATAGGTGTTGTGTTTATTGTTGGCGGGTTCTCAATTGTAATACCTACAGTCTCAATCTTTATATGTAGTTTAACCGGAAGATTCTCAATATTAAGATCGTTTGCATTTACTGTTATCATCAGATTCTGCGAACCAAACTTGCTATAGTCGCTCAGATTTAATGAGTGTGGTGGTGTAAGTGTAGGAACCACATATAACGGATAGCTGGTTTGTGCAAATGCGGTTGACAGCAGTAGCTTTGCAGTAATATATAGTAGAATTATTATTTTACGCATCTCTTATGTTATTGTAGGTATTTGTCTTTTACTCTATTATTTAACAACTATTTTAACCTGTTTTCTCTCATTGCCCGATACTACCATAAGTACATATACTCCGGTATTTAACTCACCAAGCTGGTAGTCTACCTCATATGTTTTTAATCCGGTACGTTCTCTCTTATCTATTACTGATCCGTAGTTGATACTGAACAGACTAAGTTCTATATCTGCAACCTCACGCAGCTTTACTTTTGCAATAAAGTTACCGTCTGTAGGGTTCGGGAATATTGTGATTTCAAGTATAAGCGGATCTGAATAACCAATGTTTTTATCCTCGTTGTTGTTACCATCCTCATCAACTATCTCAACCTGTTTAACAGAGGTTGATACACACCCTCCCGAATAGGCTTTTAGAGCCACATTATATATTCCCATCTGTTTACTCTTCAGGTGCAGTATATACTCTGGCAACGATACCTCTGTTATATCAGTGAAGATATCTTTCTTGTACTCCCACTTCATACTGTCGAGCGATATGTTTGATATCTCGTATATGAATATTGTATCGTTTAGTGCAGCTTCTGAAGGCATAAGAAAATCGGCTTTAAGGGCATCGTTTCCGATAAATACATTAATTGTATCGCGCGCAAAGCAGCCAATATTGTTTGTTACCTCAAGGTAGTATTCGTCTTGTTTATTAATCTTTACAAAACGCTCGTTGGTTATTACTCCGTTTTTGTTATACCACTTGTGAGTTGTAAAGTCCTGTCCGTCTATATCTATACTGTTTCCCGGACACATCTTTATATCTTCTCCTAAGTCTACGGTAAGTTTTTCCGGTTCGGTTATCTCAAACGATTTCTCGAAGATACAGTCATTTTTATCTGTAATTTTTACTCCGTATGTTCCTTTTATTAACGACTCTATCCGGTTTGTTGTAGCACCATTTGTCCAGCTGTATTTATAGTCTGCAATACCTCCTGATGCATTTACCTCTATGTGTCCGTCGTTGTATCCAAAGCAGTGAGCATTTTTAAAATCGGTTACGGATAGTTTAAGTGTATCCGGCTCAGTTATATCAAACTTTTTGGTTGTTGTGCAGTTGTTATCGTCGGTAATGGTTACACTGTACGATCCTGCTTTGTATCCAACCGAAGATTCTCCTGTATTGTTATTAGACCATCTGAAGCTGTATGGCGCAAAAGGTACTGCAGCCGTTGCCTTTGTTATTGTTGCTGTTCCTGTGGCCTCACCATGACATAATACAGGCGTGGTTGTAATGGCATCTATAACTGGTTTTGTTGATGGCTTTATTAGTTGCTGATGGTGTTGAACGCAGTTGTGTGCATCGGTGATGCTTACATTGTATCGGCTGTTCTGTTCAAGGTTGTTTACAGCATTTGTTGTACCAAGATTGTTACCATACAGATCTGTCCATTGATATTTGTAAGGGCGTGTACCACCTTTCATAGAGACCGATATAATACCATTGTTACTGTTACAAGTTGTGTGAGTTACATCTATACCTCTGAACAGAAGAGAATCAGGTTCAGGAACGTATATCTTCATTGTATCCTGACCTGTACAGTTGTTTTTATCGGTAAATATGTATGTGTAGTTACCCGATTTAAGATCTCTTGCAGTTGTGTCGTTTATCCATATATCTGGTTCTTTTTTAAGTCTGAAACGGTATGGTTTTGTTCCTCCTGTTACATTGAACATTACCTTACCATCGGCACCATTTTTACAGTCAACGCTATCTATCAGCTTTAGTTTTGTTTTTACATATTCAGGTTCTTTAATATCTATTGCAATACTATCTGTTACGCCCATTTTATCGGTAATGTAGAAGTAGTGTTTTCTTACATCCAGATTACGCCATACCTGATCGTTTATATAGTGTTCTTTTATATCCTGACGGTATTGGTACTCACCCCAACCTCCTTCGGCTTTTAGAGTTACCCAAGCATCCTTATAACCTTTACAGCTTTGGTTGGCAAAATCTGCAATAGTTATATCTAATGGAGCGTCAGGTTGTTTAATGGTTACTGTTTTGGTTATTGTATTATTAAACTTATCAGTTACAGTAAGTTTGTAATCTCCCGCTACAGCCTTATTAACGGATGATGTATTGTCGCTGTTCTGTACAGTAGGCGTTGTTGCTCTACTTGTTGGGAATTCCCATTTGTAACTGTTTTCTCCTGCACCTCCTTCAACTGCTACTGTTATAGATCCGCTGGGATCGTTCATTTTACGTGTGTTTATTGCGTTTATATCTTTAAAGAAGAACCTTCTGTATGGTTTTATCAGCAGAGGTGTAAATTCTCTCTCTCCGTGGATATTCTTAGCAACTATAAAGTATTCTCCTCCTTTAAGATTATTCAGATTCAGGTTTTTGCCGTTTATACTTAACATCGGTGTAGATTCATTTGCTGCCTGAACCATTTTTGTACCATCAGGATCTATTATCTCAATATCTGTTAACGATTCCAGTTTTGTTTTAAGCTGTGCTGATCCGTCGTTTGCCAGATACGATTGTTCATGATTTATTGTTACTATATCTAACTCCATATCGGCAGCAGATGGCAGATATACCGATTTTGAAACAGAGCAACCATCCTGTTCTATTGCTGTTATGGTATAATGACCTGATGATATATTGTTTGCTTTATCGCCCGTATAAGGAAGTGTTGTTCCGTTAATGTTTTTCCATTTATATGTAAGCGGAGCTGAGCCACCCCAGGCATTTGCTTTAATAGCACCATCTGCAGATATACTGTTTGCAGGGTATGTAAATTCAACGTTATCTATCTTTAACATATCGCCATCAGACAGTTCTGTTTGGTTTTTGAATATACAGCCGTTTTTATCTCTTAACTGCATTGTATAACTACCTGCAGGTCGGTTATTTATTGTGCGTTTAGCAGCCGATGAGAAGTATAGCGTATCGGTCTCGCTCTCGAAGAATAGTTTGTAAGGTGCTGTTCCTCCTTTAATATCAACTGATATATTTCCGTTTGAACCGCATGTTGGTGCTGTAAAGTCTGATATCTCAGCCTGAAGCTCCTCTTTTGGTTCATGTATTATTATGTTATCAGTGAATTCAGCTCCCATCTTATCACGAACAGTTACTGTATAACTTCCTGCGTATCTGTTTTTAAAAGCGTTTGTTTTGTAATATCCATTGTCTGTAGCTAATCTGTATTTGTATTCGCCCCATCCACCAAATGCTTCAACAGTAAATTCACCGGTGCTTGCTTTACATCTGGCATCTTTTTTATCAACTACTCTAAAGCTTAGTGCTTTCTCCGGTTCGTTTACAGTTTGTATATCAGATGTATGGCTGCATCCTTTGATATCGGTAACCTCAATCTTGTAATTGCCTGCATACAGGTTGTTGAAGTATAGAGGATAGTCGTTTCGTTCTGAAATAGTAGCAGTCTCATTATCTTTTGCATCCAGAAGTCTTACGGTTTTTAATCCTTCATTACCTCCTTTTATTGTATAGTGTATTCTTCCTCCGTTTACATCCTTATATAGTGATGGTATTATATCACCTATTACTGTATGTATAGCTACTTCAGGATGATTTATGGTTACCGGAAATGGTATGTTTGATACACAAGCACTATCGTCTGTGGCGGTTATATTGTATACTCCTTTTTTAAGATTTGTAAATGATTCGTCTATACTGTTTATCTGGTTTGTATAACCTGTACCAACAGCTTGTATATTAAAAGCAGATATAGTTGTGGTTCCGCTTACATCAGTGATTTTTGCAGATCCATTAGCATCGTTATTACATCGTGCATCTGTTATATCTATATTATTTATTTTAGGATTGTAGTACTGCTTAAGATTAGTGCTATATGTCTCTTTACAGTTCTTATTATCATATATTGTAAGGCTGTATGAACCATGATTTAATTTATGACCAAGGTATGATTCTGTTTCTGTTGTAAAATCGTCTGAGCTACTGTATGGATTACCATTGTGTATCCAGTTGAATTTGTAAGAACCATTACCTCCTTTTACTCTTATGTATAACTCTCCGTTTGGTTGTTCACATTTTGGCTGAACAACACGTACAGAGTCAATTTCAAGTATTGGTGGTTCTGAAATAGTTGTTGTTGTAAGTGTTACCTCAGGACAATTGTTGCCACTATCTTTTATATATACAGTATGTTCTCCGGGTGCTAATCCGGTTGTTACATTGTCTGTATTAGTCCATGTATCTGTATTTACCCTGTATTGATATGAGCCGCTACCTCCGGTTGCATTCTGAACTATTATTTTACCGTTATGTAGCCCATTACATGTTACATCAACCGGATTTACAGTAGCGCTAACATTATCAGGTTCCGGAATGCTTATTCTGAAGCTGTTGGTAAGTGTTCTTTTTATAGTAACAGGATTACCACTGATATCGGCATATTCGGTGTTTTTATCTCTTACCGAGTACTCAAAATAACCTGCTTTTGTTGTATATGTTTTTGTATTGTTAAATGTTACTCCATCGGTACTGTATGTAAGATCGGTACCATCAATGCCTCCTGTTGGGCTAACTGTAATTGAGCCCTCTGTACCAGGGCATTTTATTGGTGTTAATATGTGGCTTTCAGTTATTGTTGGCGATGGATAACTGAAGTCGTATATCTTAACGGTGTTTGATCCGTATGACATATTCAGGCTGTAGCTACCATTTCGGGTAATAGTTGCTCCGAATGAACTGTTGTTCTGTCCGGATGCTTCTGTATTACCGTCTGATCTCTTTATGGTGAATCTGTATGGTACAATAAGTCCGTTACCAGAGGTCAGGTTTACTGATATTGATAGTCCTTCTTCTGTTTCATCGGTATTAATTGTCAGTTCAAATTTAGGTTTGTCTATTGTAAAGCTTCCTGATATGTCACATCCTTGATTGTAGATATCAGTATGTCTTGCATCGAAATTATATGTGCCAGGTAATACACTTGTGTAGTGTACACTGTTTTTATTATCAGTAGGATTAAATACTGATGGCACACCGGATAACCAGTTTATATTACCTGTTCTGTTTGTAAAGTTTATTGTTACGTCTCCTGATCCTCCAATTACTAAAGCATCTGTTGGTATTATATCTTTAATGCTGAACACTTTGTAATTAACAGGTATGTTCTCTTTTGCAAAAGAGCAGGTACCGCTTGTAACATATGCAGAGTATTTACCATTAGGTAATCCTGTAAATGTATGTGTGTTTGATGTAGTCTGTTTTGTGTATGATTTACTATTGTCATTGTCTATTAGTTTGTATGTTTTTGTACCCGATATACTGCCTATGGTTATTTTTATAGATCCATTTGCCGGATCACACGTCTGATCATGTGCTACTACATCTGTTATGCCTTGTGTTGAGCTACCAATTGTTACTTTTAACGGAGAACTCTCCTGACCATATGCATCGGTAAAGAAGATTGTGTTTTCGCCATATCCCATACCTTTAACAACTATGCAGTTGCCAATAGTGCGTAACTCACCTGAGGCATTAATGTATGGGGGTACACCACCTCCGTTATATGTGACTTTTACCTCACCATCCTTAGCACATGCATCTGATGGATTTTTTACTACAGATGTTGTGAATGAACCTTCTTTCGGAGCTTTTACGTGTATTGGAAATGGTGGATATTCACAACCTGCATTATCAATAAGTTTGAGAGTTTGATCCTGATTTACCTTTATGCCATTACTTATCTTAATACCAAGAGTTTTGTCAAGCCACTTCTCTTTGTAAATTGCTTTATATTCATCATACCATGCCTTAGCTATTCCTTTGTTTGGATAGAATACAGAACCTAAAGCTTCTGTTGTTTTGTTTATGTCTAAAACAAAAAGGTATAGGTACCCCGGATATGGATTTCCTGCATGATAATTATAACTATCATAATAGATTGCGAAGCCTTCATTTTTGCTAATAGCGAAAATGGTTGCAGACCTGAATTTTGGATGCAATTTGTATCCATTGTTTATTGAGTTACCTATTGGAGCCTTTCTAACAGTATATTTCTCATGATCTGGTTTTTCTCCATATGATCCACCTAATTCGGTTGATTTGTAGTAACCATCAGCAAATAGTACCCATGAACAATCCTTTGATATATATATTCCATGATCTGAACCAACAATATCATTAGTTAATTTTACTCCATTATTTATAGAGTTACCAATTGGAGCTTTGTATAGACTATTTGAGTTACCTGAATAAGACTTGTATAAAAAGAATTGGTCATTAGGTGCTAAAACAACAGCATCTGCAGTTACATCAGTAATTTCTGTAGATGTACCTGTTGCTATATCATATTTACATGTATGCCATTTTGGATTTCTATATAAAATGAATTTTCCATTATGGGATATTCTAAATTCATACCATCCTAATCCCGCATCAATAATCTTTGTTGGATTTGTAATGTTAGTTGCATTTGTTGATATTTTGTATATAGCCGAATTATATGATCCAATTCTTGCTTTAAAATACAAGGTTTTATTATCAGGAGAGATTTTTAAATCCGTAATATAGTCACACCTTGGTGTTATTTGCACACCATTTCCTCCTGAGATAGGGGCTTTAAATATGCTATATTCATGATCAAGATCATTTCTGTATACTCTTGCATAAAAATAATACTGACCATTTGGGTGGATAACAATGTCTCTTGTATCTGAAGAGACATGAGAACCTGTTGTTAATCGTTTTGAATTTGGGTCTCCAATGTTTTTTTTATAAATGTTGTAACCAGAGTTATCACTTACATAATCAAATAGGAATAGATAAGAATTGTTATCTGGTAATAATTTAGGGTTAATACCTCTATTAAGTTTTAATGGTTCCCCAGTTTCAGAGTGCTGTTCTGCCCACTCTTTTAGTTTTATGTTAAAGTAGTTTCTGTATGAGCTGTTTGGATTAGCCATAAGTTGTTCATATTCGGTCTCGAATCTTGTATCAAGTGCAGCTTTCTCTTCCGGTGTCATATCGTCGTAACCTTCTGGTAGCTCATCTATTGTTGCCAGATATTTGTCTCCTTCATATACTTTATATGGCTTTCGGACATATGATTTGTCATCATCGGTAATATCAAGCATTACATAAGGATTGTTTATGCTCGGAATATCATATGCTACTCCATTTATGGTAAACATAGGAGGCTTTTTCTGATCAACATTTATTGGTTTTGGTTTTGGAGGGATTGTGAAATCTTTATTTACTGCATATGATTCCATGTTGAGTACCTCTAATTGAAGTGTACAGTTAACATCAACCTCTGAATTGGTAAAAGGGTCTTTAGGCATGCCACTTTGTTGTAATTCTATACGATAGGTATTTGCACCGTTTATAGGATCGGTATTTTTTGTAGCGTGCATTATACAGTTATAAGAAACAGAGCCGGTCTTCATTCTCCAGAAGAACAGATCTTTATTGAGATAACCATTATCATCACTATCCTTGAACTTAATGTATACATCAATTTTGTTACAATAATTCCTCTCGGTATGTAGTACGGTGTAGTTTGGTCCTGCAGGATAGTATTTTATTGATGAAATTATATTACCAAATGATTTCTGACCTCCTAATAGTGTTTTTACAATTCTGAAATCGAAGGTTTTTCCCATCCATTTGTAGTAGTTTGAGTTCGGGTTACTCTTTTTACCTGCAATTAATTCGTATGGGACAAATATTGTCTTTCCGGGTTTTATTATTACACTTTTTAACGGAGTCCATTTATTTGTCATATTAGAGTAATATTCTAATACAGGTTTTGTACTGTGTCTGTTTTCATAATAGTCATCTATCTTGAATGCCGGAACTTCATATTCAAGTTTATAACTGGTACCAGCAGTATTTGTCATATAGATAGGGTTATCTACAATAACCGTAGTTGTCATAGCATATCCTTCTCTATTGTGACTTATAAAATTGTTACATGGATCAGAAGCATCTGCAGTTTCAGAATCCTTTCCGAATTCAATGGAGTTCAATTCATAGTGTAGATGCTTGTCATTTTTTATGTCGCTGGCACGTGTGTGTACTTTTATCTTTGTTATGATATCTCCAATTGAGGTTTTACCATTTTTTTTGAACTCGAAACCGACTAGTTTATTTAGCCTGTCGATGTTTATTCTGGTATTGCGAAGTTCAGAACTCCCTTTGTAAAGTTTAATGTCGGCATATTCGTAATCAGGATCACTGCTACAGCTACCCCAGTGGGTAAAACCTTGTTTAACATAAACATAATATAGGTTCTGTTCCTGAGCATTAATATCAATGCTTGATAGCAACATTGTACATATGGTTATTAATGATACAATAGTTGTTTTTATAATGTTTCCTGGTGCTATTTTACAATTATTATGTTTCATATGTCTAAATTTTCTTTTCAATGGTCAGATGGAACTCGCATTTATAATCATTTATCTGTTATAATTATTTTTTTATTGCCAGATAGAACTCGCATTAAGATTGTCTTTGTATACCAGCAAAGTCTTTCTTATGCTCATTTCTCGTGTGTGTGAAAAATTCTTTCTCATGCTTCGTTTCATCGTTTATATGTTTAATCTATGAAGCTATTCAGGTTTATTGTTCGTTTTACTGTTGATGTAGTTATACTCTTACCCGGAAGGGTGTATTTGATATTGATAGTGTATTTACCGTTTCTTAGATCAGGTATATGGTCTTCCCTAAGAAACTTAGCTATTTTATTACTGCTGTTATGTGCAGTAATAAGTTTATTGGCAAGTGCTGTTCTGACAGCAGTAAAATCTCTGTCGATATAATATGCACATCTGCTATTTATAGAGCCGTATTCAGAGATAAATGGTCTTGAGTTACTCTCAATAACCTCATCGGTAAGTATGTTATCAGGTGTATCAAAAGACATCTTTATAACATCACTATGTTTTGGAGGCTTTATACCAGTCATTCCAGCTGCGTTTAATACCTCTCTGTTTTCGTATATTAATCCTGCTACCTTTTTTCTATACCAAGGAGTCTCATTATATACAGGTTCTATCTTAATAAGATTGTTATCGGTAATCATTGTGTTACTCTCAACTGCATCAAACATCTCTTTTACCGATGTCTGATCGTATATATTTGAGTTAAGGATATGTACGTGAGGATATTCCTGCCATAGTACTCCCTCGTAGTTTTGTATAGCATTCATCTTCTCTTTAAAGGTGTTATAACTACTGGTTCTGAAGTGTAGTGCATATATCTCTTTCTCTTCAAGTACATTCAAAGTACCTTCTGCCTGTTGTGTTGTTACTTTTACGTTGTTGTTATTGTCCAGATTAGATTCTGTTGTTGTAATATTATCGGTAATTGCGGCATTGCTGTTTTTTGGTGTATTTACAATTGCCATTTTGTATATCTCGTCGTTTTTGAAGTTTATGCTGTTTGTTGCAAACTCTATCTCTAGTCTTATATCGTTTCCTGCACTGTTTGTTTTGTAGTTGAATTTTGTTTCACTCTCGGTTCCATCTGAGTTGGTGAATTTAAGAAGCTGATCAAATCCTTCCGGTTTCTCTGATGAGAACAGGTATGAATAGTTCTCAGATACAAGCAGGTATCCGCTTTTATACTCATTTGGATAGTAGTTATACTGCATTGCAACCGGATAACTGTATTTTACATGTTCAGGAAGTATCTCTTTTGGTCTGTCGCCTGATTTAAACTCAGCCTCTTTTACCTCATAAACAGGCGATCCGTCATGACCTTTAACATCTATCCAGTTACCATTTAGCTTGCGTTTGAATCCAACTTTGGTGTATACTACCATCTCTTTCTGACTTTCAAATGGTTCTGTAGGGTCAAGCATACATATCTTTCCGTCGTTGCTTATCTCTGTGTGCCCCTCAACTGGTCTGTTACCTTCTTTATAGAATACCTTAAAGTCCTCAAGATTTACTTTATACATTACCATATTGCCATTCTCATCAATCTCCATCTCTTTATCAACAGGGATATTGAATACAGCCTGTGGAGCAGCAAATACATTTACATCATCTTCACCTGAATCGGGAGTAAGCTGAGCAATTACATTTGCGCCGAATGGGTTTCCTCCTGCAACAACACACTCTTCGCCAATCTCAAAATCAAAGTCGCAGTGTCCGGATACAAGTCCGCCTAATACACTGAATCTTCCGCCTACAGTACCTGCAAAGTAGAAAGGGTTTGGTCCGGCTCCTTCCAGAAGTGCACTGGCTGATACATCCAGAATGCTGAATTTACGACGTTTAGCAAAGAGCTTAACTTCTATTCCTATATCGGCTTCTACCCAAGCCCATGCCTGTGCACGTGCATACCACCCGTTTATCCCCAGTGTTGAATTGCCACCTAAACAGTATGCACTTGATCCGTAATTTTTCAGCAGAAACTCAGCACCCAGTCCTGCGCCTATTTTTGCATAGAATGGTGGCAATTTTGCTTTAAAATTTACACTCATTGATTGCCCGAAAGCTATTCCTCCGCCATTTGGTTGATCTGCCTCGGCTCTTTCTGTGAATTTCTTCTGTTTTCTCTCACTAAAGTTCTGTAATACTTTCTGTGGTGGGGCATGTAACTCCGGTATATCATCACCAATCATAAAGTAACTATCTAACTGAGCAAGTCCCATTACCTTTACACCAATTCTATCGGTAGGCGTTCCTATATATGTGTACCATTTGTCGGGAGCAAAGTATGCAGATGCCCATCCCATACGGTCATTAGGACCAATACCTTTAATGAAACCAGCGTTAAGATATGTATTCAGATCTGCTGAGAATATACTGTTTGCAACGTCATATTTTATATTCATTGATGCAGTAAGAAAGCCACTTGTTTTATTCTCAGGTACCTTCAGATCACTCTTTGCTGATAGCTTTAACTTTCCGCCTGTCTCTTCCAGTTTTTTTACTTTATCGTTGATGTTTTCTGCCAGTTTACCCCACTTTTTAGGTGAGTTCATGAACGATGCATCACCACGTAACTGGACAAAGTTGAGACCTCCATGCTGATTAAATTGCATCTCGAATGATACCTTAGCATTAAAAGCTGATGGAGTGCCAACAAGACCAAATTTTGTAGCAGCCATAAATCCCATACCAACTTTTCTATCGGGTACATAGTTTATTCCTGATAATGATTTACCAAATTCTGTATCTATTCCTGTATCTGTTGATTGTTGCATGCGTTTATACATACCACCACCAAAACCATAGAACGACAGGGCGGGAGGGACTATGATACCCGATGTAGGTGATAATTCCAGAAATACATCTGTAAGAAAGTAACGGTAGTCATCTTTTTTACCGAATACAGCTACCGCATCAAGGTTGAACTTATCAATCAGGGTAACTGCAACATCGCCTCTGAAACCACTACCATAGGTCTCGTCTCCGTTTTTAAACATTACGCCCCCTTTTATACTGAAGGCTTTTGATTTAAAGTCTACCTTGATTTTATCTATGCCAACTTTTTTAAACTTCCAGTGGGCATAGTCGCCGTACAGTTGAAGTCCGGCATCGCCACCAAACATATCATTCAGCTTAATTCCTGCATCAAATGACAAGCCTGATCCGTTATTGTTTTTGAATGATTTAATGCCTGATACCGACAGCTCAAAACCTGCTATTTTAGGTGATTTGATGTTGCCGGATACACCTATTGAACCAATCTCAACATATGGCTCTTTACGGCTTATTCGCAGATTCTCAAATGCCACATCAGGAAGGGTGAATTTTTTTGTACTATCTGATTTATTTATAGGAGCATCAATTGATAATTTACCCGAAGCATTCAGTGTAGGGTAGAGGTCAGATCCTTCAAACAGTACCTCAACAGTTGAGGTCTCATTAAGCGATAGTTTACTTCTAAGTACCGGAAAATCGTATTCTCCTGATACATTTACTGCAAATGAGTACTCGTTGATTGCCGGGTTAAATGTGGCTGTGTATGGCAATAGTGAGTTTTTGCCTAATGGTGGTATATTCAAATCTCCACCAAAACCAAAGCCATCTATATTGTTTTTAAGTATACTAAGTGAGAAATCGTTAACTGTTATATCCCATTTAGATTTATTAATTGCATCGCTGTTTATTACATTATCAGCCTTTACTGCACCAGAGAATCCATTATTATCGAAAATAGCATGTTCTAAACCAATCTCTATTCTTGATTTATTGTTGGTACTGTCTGATTGAGTATTTGTACTTGGCTTCTTAAATATAGCTGGAAGAGCAATAGTTGCTTCAGAAACCGATATACCTTTCCATAGATTCTGTTCATTGGCTCCACCTTGAAAATAGTTTTTCGGAAATGGTGCTAAAACGGATGTTGTTATATCGCTCTGATCAAGTATAGCACCTTTAATTGTAAATATTATATCCTTTAATCCTTTTACAGAGAACGATTGGTTAAATGATAGTGATGCCGTAAAATTATCAAAATCGTAGAAGCTTGATTCAAAACTTGATGTAATTGGCATTGCAGAAGGAGCTCCACTCTTATCTACAGCGTATATCTTATCTGAGGTTAATAAAAGAACTATTTTTGCGTTTACAGATTCTACACCTTTACATCCGAAATTAACCTTTGTACCGCCGTCAAATATAAGTGCAGCCTCTTTTCCTATATTTCGTCTCACAGGCGCAATCAGTTCAAGAAACCCATTTGTTCCTAAACCTTTTTTACCCTCTATATCAGCTTTTCCTTCAAATGCTATTGGTTGCCCGCTATCTTTAAACTTAAATGCACATGTGGCAAAAATATTTGGCTTTCCTGTCTGTTCGTTATAGGTTATCTTCTGTATTATAAGTTCATAATCACCTTTTTTTATTCCTACCGGCAGGGTTACTTCACCATTACCAATAAGATCTCCGATTGATTCTATATATGCACCTGCTTTTTTTACCGCTTCCATTGCAGCAAAGGCTGCATCTATTCTATCTTTGTATTGTTCCTGTTTTGCCTCAACCTGAGATAATATCTGATTTATCTTATCCTGTTGGGCATTTAGCAGATTGATATTTATACACAGAAATGTTAGTATAACTAACCCGGTTCTAGTTATGTACCTTCTCATTGGTTTGTGTGCTTATTGTATTATGTTATAGTTAGGGTTGTCTGTAAGCCATTTTCTGGTTACAGTTAAAGCTTTGTCATAGTCGTCTGTATTAAGTGTTCCTGTAGCATCTGTTTGGTACGGAAAATCTGCAATTACCGGAGCTATAAGTTCAAGAACTCTGTATGCACATAAAATGTATTCTGGT
This sequence comes from Bacteroidales bacterium, assembly GCA_025210735.1. Classification (GTDB taxonomy): domain Bacteria; phylum Bacteroidota; class Bacteroidia; order Bacteroidales; family UBA6680; genus UBA6680. The sequence continues at coordinate 6,094 of JAOARD010000018.1, read as the reverse complement.
TTATCAGGGTTTGGAGAGAAACAGTCTTTTGTATCTCTGAATACTAAACTAATACAGTAGTCAATCATCTCCCGTTGTTTTGTATACACCAGATCAGGTATTATATATGCAATCAGGTTGTTGTTTACAGGTATTTCTGAAATCTGATTCATACAATAATTGATATGTTTTGCACTACCTTGTCTGGCAAGAGCAAGAGAGTAAGCCCACTTTGTATCGTTACTAACTCTTTTGTCAAGAAGCTTTTTCTGCATGGCTTCTTTTCCAGCACCAACTTTTCCTGCAAGCATTGCCAGCTTTTTGCGGTGAAACATCTTCTTCTTGTTTAGTAGCTTATTTATTGCTGATTTAGCTTTATTGTCGAAATCACTTGAATTAAAGTCGTTAAGGTTACTTAAAACTGCTCCAACAACTCCTCCGTTTTTATCAAAACATCCGTTGATTAGCGTATTTACAGCCTCTGTTCTATTAGTAGCTTCTGCATTAACTCCTTTTTTATATATGAGATAATATGCTTTTTGTCTTACTGAAGCAACCGAGTCAGAGAAGTATTGGTTTAATCCTGTTTTAAGAGTATTAAACTTGTATTTATTGATAATTGATTGTTCTTTATTATAATCTGATACACCTATACTCTTATAGATATCAATATATTCTTCTATCTCCTGTGCAAATAACATATTACATGCAAACAGAGATAGCATGATTAGTTTGAGTCTCATAAATTGTTAGCTTTTACGATTCAAAAGTATAAATAATTTACAGATTATAATGTAATTAACATAAAAATAATATATATGATATATGGATAGGTATTTGTGGTATATTCTAAATACCGTATTTTAGTTCTGTTATATGTGTGTTATGTTGTTCAACATCATTAAACAGTTATGTAGATGTTAATAATATATTCGAATTAATGGTTACAACAGTTTGTAGCAAGTTTAAGTTTTTGTTTGAAAAACCTGTATTTTATACTAATGTAATAGCAAAACTGTATTATGTTATGGTAGACTGTTTTTAATGATTAACTGTATTACATACTATATTGTGAAGTAATTAACAGTTGATAGTTTATAGATATGTGACAACTTTGTTTATTTTTGCTTTGCTGTTGATGTTAAACAATAATAATATATTGTTTGTTGGCAGTTGATTTTTAGATTGATAATAGATTTTAATAATTATAATTATGAAGTTACTAGAAGGAAAAACGGCGATTGTAACCGGTGGTGCAAGAGGAATTGGTAAAGCTATTGCATTAAAATTAGCTGCTGAAGGAGCAAATATTGCTTTTACAGATCTTAAAGCTGATGATAACTTTAAAGCAACAGAGAAAGAACTTGCTGATTTTGGCGTAAAGGCTAAAGGTTTTGAATCTGATGCAAGTAAGTTTGATCAGTCGCAGACCCTTGTTGACGATATAGTAAAAGAGTTTGGAAGTGTTGACGTATTAGTTAACAATGCTGGTATTACGAGAGACACTCTTATGATGCGTATGACTGAAGAGCAGTGGGATCTTGTAATTAATGTTAACCTTAAATCTGTATTTAACCTTACAAAAGCTGTACAGCGTTATATGCTTAAGCAGCGTTCAGGTTCAATTATAAATATGAGCTCTGTTGTTGGTGTGTCAGGTAATGCAGGTCAAGCTAACTATTCTGCATCTAAAGCTGGTATTATTGGTTTTACAAAGAGTATTGCTAAAGAGCTAGGATCAAGAGGTATCAGAAGTAACGCTATTGCTCCGGGGTTCATTATTACAGAGATGACAGGTCAGCTTCCTGATGATGTAAGAAAAGAGTGGGAATCAAAAATTCCTTTAAAAAGAGGTGGTACACCAGAGGATGTTGCTGATGTAACACTATTCCTTGCTTCAGATCTATCTAAGTATGTTACTGGTCAGGTTCTGAATGTATGTGGTGGAATGGATATGTAATATATTGTTTCTATATAAAAAAAGGCTGCTTTTAGCAGCCTTTTTTATTGTACTAACCCTGTAGTCTGAATAGTATTGGTATACTGAATTTTACATTTACCTTTCTTGTGCGTTGTTCTCCCGGAGTCCAGCGAGGAGATGATTTTACAACTCTTACAGCTTCGTTGTCGATTAATGGATCAACACCTCTCAGAACTTTTACGTTTGTTACTTTTCCTGTTTTATCTACTATAAACTCAATATAAACTTTACCCTGTATACCCTCTTCTTGTGCAATTGTAGGATATCTTAAGCGTTTTTGTACCCAGTTTCTGAAATCAGCAAGATCACCACCTTTAAATGTAGGCATTTTATCTGCTGCAATGTAGAAGTTATCGTCATCTGGTTCGTAAATCTCTTCTGGCATTTCGAATGCAACTGCATCTGTTTCTTCAGCAGTCATATCAAAGTTAAATGTATTTTCATTTTCTATCTTATGATCATCTTCAACTATTTTCAAATCAGGATACTCAACCTTTGGTGGTTTTACTACTGGTGGCTCTACCTTTTTGCGTTCTGTGTTTATAATCATATCAAGCTCTTCAATAGTTCCTCCTCTGTCAAAAGATATCTTTGACTTTTCAGGTTCAGATGTCCAGTTAAATGCTACAAGTACAAGTGATATTGATAAAATAAGTCCAACCTGCATAAACATACCCTTTTTCTTCTCAAGATTTACTTTTGGGTTTTTCTTCACTTCCATATTCTTAGTTTTTAGATTAATGTATGTGATCTGTTAGTTGGGCCCTCTAAATAGATCGTTTGTCAATTGTTATCGAAGTTGCAAAAGCTGTGCCAGAATTTAACGGTTTGGGATTTTTCTCAGGATAAATGTGGTACTTATGTTGATTTATAGGCTTCTGGTCAAAAGGATATGTTACACCTTTTTCTAATAAAATTACAATGTGTACTTTTGCGCGCTGTTTGCGATAGGTGCAATAATTAACAGATAATTTATATATGGTTAAGGGATTTACTTTTATTGATAAGAAGCAGGGGAGTATTAAGGATGATATTCTTTCGGGATTAACTGTAGCATTGGCTCTGGTACCAGAGGCAGTTGCTTTTGCATTTGTTGCAGGTATATCGCCAATAATAGGATTGTATGGTGCTTTTATGATGGGGATTATTACATCTGTGTTTGGTGGCAGACCAGGAATGATATCCGGAGCTACCGGAGCAATGGCGGTAGTTATGGTGAAGCTTCTTAAAGATGTTGGTGAACTCGGTTATGCAGATAATTTCTCGTTACTGCAGACACTTTTTGTTACCCTTATTATAGCAGGTATGATACAGATACTTGTAGGTGTGCTTAAGCTAGGTAAGTTTATCAGACTTATACCACACTCTGTAATGATGGGATTTGTTAATGGTTTGGCCATTGTTATATTTACATCTCAACTTGATATGTTTAAGGTTGGTGGTGAATGGCTTAGCGGAGGTTCAATGTATATAATGATTGGTCTTGTTGTATTGACAATGGTAATATCATATGTACTACCTAAGTTTACTAAACGTATTCCTGCTGCTCTTACAGCTATACTTGTTGTATCGGCAATTGTTATTTTTGGTGGCGTAGATACAGAAACTGTAAAATCATTTATTGTATCAGGTGGAGGAGAGGGCATTAGTGCCGGTCTGCCAGAATTTAATATACCAGTTATACCTTTCAACTGGCCTTTAATTAAGGTTATATTACCATATGCATTTATTCTTGCTGCAATTGGTCTTATAGAGTCGCTAATGACATTATCGCTTATTGATGAGCTCACAGAGACACATGGAAACGGAAACAGAGAGGCAATTGCACAAGGTACAGCAAATGTTGTGAATGGTTTCTTTGGTGGTATGGGTGGTTGTGCCATGATTGGTCAGAGTATCATTAATATAAAGTCAGGAGGTCGTGGCAGATTGTCCGGTATTGTTGCCGCTGTTGCTTTGCTTCTTTTTATACTGTTTGGTTCTGAATATATTGAGATGGTACCTATTGCTGCTCTTGTAGGAGTAATGTTCATGGTAGTTATTGGTACATTTGCGTGGAGTACATTTAAGGTTATTAATAAGATCCCTCTTTCAGATGCAATTGTTATTGCTACAGTAACTCTGCTTACTGTAATATTTGATCTTGCAATAGCTGTGCTGGCCGGAGTTATTATCTCTGCACTTGTTTTTGCATGGGAGAATGCAATACGAATAAGAGCTCGTAAGCATATTGATGAGAGGGGAATAAAACATTATGAGATATATGGTCCTCTGTTTTTTGGTTCTGTATCTCTGTTTCAGGAAAAGTTTGATGTAGAGAGTGACCCAGAGGAGGTGATTATATCGTTTAAGGAGAGTAAGGTTGCTGACCAGAGTGCTATTGAGGCTATTAATAAGATAACAGCAAGATATCTTAAGGCTGGAAAAACAGTTATGCTTCACCATTTAAGTAAAGACTGTATTCAACTAATTGAGCGTGCTGAGAATATATGTGACGCCAATATACTTCATGAGAAGGATTATTTTGTTGCAATAGATAATTTTAAAAGACGTATTGATGAGAAGAAACAGAAAGAGTCTGTTGTAAATAATTGATGAACATTTTCATAAACTACATATTTTAGGTTAATAATACATACGGCCGGTGCTTTTTGCCCGGCTGTTTTGTTATTGTATAATTCAAAAAAATCTGCAATACCTCCGGATATTACCAGAGATATGCAGATTACTGTAAGTAAATGTTGAAACATATAACTATCAAAGTATTCGGAATAAGGATAAATACCTGATAGTTTTATAAAATTGAGCTATTTCTATTCATAAGAGGAACAGATACAGAACAGGTCTATATATTCTCTTATTTGATGACAAAGTAAATTATATTCCGCGGAATGTAATTTACCATTTGGTAAAAAGATATGTTTATTGATATTTAGAGGCTATTTAAAATTTGTCTTTCGGCTTTTTTATATGAAACGAAGCATTAGAAAGAATTTTCACACACACGAGAAATGAGCATAAGAAAGACTCTGCTGGTATGCAAAGACAATCTTAATGCGAGTTCTATCTGGCAATAAAAAAATAATTATAACAGATAAATGATTATTATGCGGAGTTCCATCTGACCATTAAAAAGAAAGAATAAACAGATGAAACAGGAAACCTGATTTCGTTAAAAATCATCTAAAAGGAATCTCCATTTTCATAAAATTAGCCTCATTGAGCTTCAATTTCACTGATAAATAGTTGCAAAAACAGATTTAAACAGATCCTTACTTTTGAGCTCTTATTCTGCTCAGACTCTGTTGTGTTATACCAAGATATGTGGCTATATGGCTTAGTTGTGCTTTTCTGAATATATCAGGGTATGTTAGTAACATTTTATCATAACGTTCTTTAGCAGTTAATGTTTGAAAATCTATAGTTCTGTCTGATAAGTAAAGACATGTTTCCCAAAGGGATTTTTGTAATAGTTCTGAGGAAAATATGCTGTTATTCCTAAGTGATTCAAATTGTTCGTAGTTAATAGTATATAAAGTAGTCTCATCCAGTGCTTGTAGTCCATATAAGCTCTTTTCTTGTCTGTAAAAGCTTTTTCCAAGAGTTGTTATAGTCTCTTTACCAGAAAACCATATGGTAACATCAGTTCCTTTATCGCTGAGATAGTAGTTTCTTGTAAAGCCACTTTTAATGTAAAATATATCACTACATATTGTATCGTGTTCTACAATTATCTCATTTGCAACGAATCTTTTCTCCTCTGCTAGTTCAAAAGCTGATTTCAAAAATTCTCTATCTTCCGGACTTAACTTTATCATACTCTATTTATATTACTACAAATATATTAAGATAAAGTGTATGTTTTTTAGTGAAGGTTGGAATTGTTGGGGATTTTAGCTTGTGGCTTGATTCGTGAAGTGTTCTGTTCACGAGTTTGGTTGAACCTTTTTTAAGAGGTCTCGTATACCAACAGAAATACCATGGCAGCACAGAACATTGTTAAGTTAATAGCGTCAGTTGACAAGCTTGATTCAAGGAGTTATAATCAGTTAAAAGATGCTATAGAGAAGCGTGATTCAATAAAGTTTGTATCACGTCTGTTAAATGAGAATTGTAAAGATATTAGTTGTCCAT
>JAOARD010000017.1 GCA_025210735.1 Bacteroidales bacterium | reverse complement strand
TTGTCGCCCAAACTATATGAACTGTCAGATCTGAGACCGTATGACCATTATTTCGTTGAACCATGATACAAAGATACTTTTTAGAAGCTAAAGCGGATGCACTAAAGTGCATAGTTTTAACTACTTTTGAGACCAATAAAAGAGACTCATGTTTATGAGTTTGCCCGAAACATCAAGGTAAATTCACTTAAGTATAAACGTAAGGAGGATTATAAGTATAAGGTTATTGCCATTGCAAACAAACCTGACGGGAAAAAGCTCAAGCTTACTCTTGGCAATAAAGACAATGATGCTGTTGTAAGAACGTTGAATTTTGGCAATGTCTCCGGATCAGAACTGAAGAAACTTGCTACTGCAGAACTGAACAAGATATCATTTGACGGATATACAGGAACTATAACCGGGTTTGCAACACCACTTACAAAAGCGGGTGATGCAGTACAGATAAAAGACTCTATTTCGCCAAACAGAGAGGGAACTTATCTTATTGAGAAGGTTATTATCAGGTATGGTAAAACATATCTGGAGAGAATAAACAGCATTAAGTATAAGCTGTAAATGGAGGAGAATTTTCAGCATCTGATAGAACTGTTATTGAAGCAGTCAATACCGTCTATTACTACAGTGGGTACAGTTAAAGCTGTGGATACAGATAAACTTACCTGTGATGTTGAGCGGGAAGATGCTCCGCCACTTCACTCTGTTCGGTTACATGCAACTGAGATATCTCATAAGAGTTATGTAGTGATTATACCCGAAGTTGGCTCAGATGTTCTTTGTACAATAATTGATAACGATGTTAACGAAGCTCAGGTTCTTTCAAGCTCAAAACCTGAAGGAGTAAAAATAAAGATTGCTGAAACAACTGTCGCAATAGATAAAGAGGGTGTAACTATTAACAATGGTGATCTTGGCGGTTTGATAAAGATTGAGGAGTTAAAGAGTGATCTCAAGAAGTTAAATAACTATCTGGATTCTCTTAAAAATGCAATAAGTACAGGTTTGAAAGCTGTTGGTGTATCAACTGCTGCGAGTGGTACTTTAGGAGCACAAGCTTTTGATACTGCTATTTCAGCAGCTCAGTTACCTTCTTATTCAGAACTTGAGAACCAAAAAGTAAAACATTGATGGAGGATTATCTAAGAGATGAAGCAGGGGCTCCTAAAGTTAGCAATGGCGATTTTGTAAGAGGAGATAGCTCTCAACAACAAGCTGAAAAAGTTATTGATTGCCAGAAAGGCTGCAACAGGCAATATCCTGAATCAGGTTTTGGAATCACTAAATACCTCAAAGGGCAATCAGATCCTAAACATTTTGAAAGAGAATTACGGGTTGAACTAATTGGCGCAGGATTCTCTACAGCAGAAGTAAATATTGATAACAATTTTAACCTTGAAATTAAAGTGTAATGGCAAATTTTGAAATAGCATACTCAGAGACCTCTATGATTGAAGGAGGATATGTTAACGATCCTGAAGATAATGGTAAAGAGACTTACCGAGGTGTGTCGCGTAAATATCATCCAAACTGGAAAGGCTGGGCAATTGTCGATTCGTATAAACCACTTAAAAGAGGTGTGTTTATTAATGATTCGGCTCTTGATACATTAGTATTTGAATTTTATAGAACTGAGTTTTGGGATAAACTCAAATGTGGACAAATAAATAGTCAGGATATTGCTGATGAGTTATATGATACAGCTGTAAATATGGGAGTAAAACCCGCTGTAAAAATACTTCAAGAGGCTATAAATTTACTTATTCCGGGTGATATAAAGGTTGATGGTATTATTGGTGTTCAGACTCTAAGAACTGTTAAATTCATAGAAAAATCCATAGGAAAGATGGCACTTCTGAAAACTATGAATGGACTCCAGTTTATGAAGTATGTTCAGATATGCGAGCAAACTCCTTCGCAGGAAAAGTTCTTTAGAGGTTGGTTAAAACGCGTTTAAATTATGGCAAAGAAGAAATTTAAAGAGACAGGTTTTGGTAAATTCTTAAACAAAGTAATTAAGAAAGTGCCAAGTATAGCCGGGGATGTTCTGGAAGTAGCTACCTCCGGGAACCCGGTTCGTTCGGCAATTGATAAAGTTGGAGAATTGCTAAAAGGTAACGCCGCGCCAGGAACAAATGCAGCCGAGTTACATGAAGAGCTTGAGAGGTGTAAGATGGCTTGGGAGAAGGAGATGTATGAACTTGACATAAAAGCCTTTTCACTTGAAGTGGAAGATCGCAAATCTGCAAGAGAGAAGTATGTAAACTCTGATACAACCATAGCTGATAAATTAGCTGTCAGCATAATGAGCAGGAATATTGTGTTTATATTCTGCTTGATAGCTTTCCAGATACTGTTTTCTGTAGGAACAGTTTTTTTACTACTTCATCAAGTTGAAGATTTAAAGACAGCGGTTACTATTGGTACTAGTCTTGGATCGGTAATTGGTGGTGCTGTTGGAACCGTCGTTGGATCACTGTTGCAGGAGCGGAATTCAGTGGTAGGCTTTCATTTTGGTTCATCTGTGGAGAAACGTAATGTATAGCATAGTAATAGAATCAGGTCAGAACTTGTGCGATATATCATTGCAAGAGACAGGAACAATTGATAATGTCTTTGAAATAGCAAAGGCAAACAATATTGATTGTTCCGCTGATCTTGTTGGTGGTCAATCAATACTAATTCCTGATACTGTAAAAACAGATAACAGGATCTTAAAATATTTAAAGAACCGTAATACAACAGTCATATCGCAACCATGGTAAGATTAACTGAAGAAATACAGAAAGAGCAGATAAAAGAGGCAAAAAAGCTCTTACCTCAACTACAAGAATCTAAACATGCAGATTGGGTGCTATGGACACATGCTGTTTCGAATAGTATTCATCTGTTTGAGCAGCATATAGCAAATGATAAGAATTTTATTGAGAGTACAGTGAAGCAAAAACGATACGGGCATGTGCCATGGTACGTCAATTTAGCATATGAATTTAAGCTTGGTTATGATCTTCGTTTTAATAAAGTAACAGGAGAACTGGAGTATCTTCAATTTCAATCTTTTCCTGAAGGCACTGATATTTCACCAATAAAAAGAGTATCAGTATCTGAAAATGCTTCGACCAGACGACTCGTTGTAAAAGTCGCTACAGAGATAGATGGAGAATTATCTGTTGTACCGGATGATATTCTGCTATCCTTTAAGAATTATATGGAAAAAGGTAAGGTTGCAGGAACAGATATTGATGTTAAAAGCCTTCCGGGAGATTATATACTTCTTGGAGCAGATGTATATTATAATCCTCTTTTTAGTCTTGATACTGTTAAAGAGAACCTCAAAGCTTCCATGAACAAATTTCGGACAGAATTTAACTTCTATGGGGAGTTTGTCAGAAATGAATTGTTAAGAGTTATGCGAGCTACAGAGGGTGTTAATGATGTCCTTATTACCGACATTAAAGGCAAACAGGGTGATAATATTACAGATATAACAAGAGAATATGAGGTTATATCAGGTTATTTTAATTACAAGCCTGTTGATCTTAGTGAGAGCCCGGTCATTGAAACCTTTAATTATATCGCAGATGAGTAATCACAGATGGATGAATTTTGATGTTCCTGGTTATCTTGAAAAATACCTTGGGCATCAAAACAAAGGGCAGCTATCTTGGCTATCGGTTTTGGCTCAACCGCTCACTCAACTATGGAGAGGTAACTCTGAGTTGATTGGTTGGGACGAGTACCGAAGGCGTAAGTTCTATGAGAGTAATCTTACTGGTCAGACTCTTTCTCTTCAAGAGCATCTGAACAATGAGTTTGATCCTGATCAGCGAAGGATAGCTATAATTCATAAGCGGAGTTCCGGGTTAGCCTTGCCGCTAAAATCTGAAGGCTATGATACAGTAAAGTTCTCTCTTGCATCAGAAAATAAACCTGTAAATATTGCTCTTCAGGGAGAGGTGTCTCATGAGCTTGATGTCTCTTTTGTGGTTATGATTCCCTCTTCTGTAAACTCAATAAGCGTAAGTGCTGTGGTTAATGAGTATAAACTGGCTGGACGAACATTTAAAATAGAAACAAACTAAAGATGAAAAGACAAGTACAAAAAACAGGTATTCGCCAATGGTATGGTGATGATCTTATTGACATACAAAATGAGACTATAACGGCAATAGAGGCTTTTTATCAGCCTTATGGAGCTTGTATCATTAAAGGATGTAATATCACAAATAAGAATATCTCTGAAGGAATAGTCTATTTGGATGGAAAAATCATGAGGTTTCTGTCCGGCTCAGTGATATCTTTTCCGGTATACTTAAAAAGTAACCTCAGAAAAGAGACAAGAGAGTATGACGCAGGAGGAGTTAAAGATGTAGCTGAAATATACGAGGCTGTTATTTCAACAACAGTTCCCGACGGTGAGTATATAACAATAAATGAGCATGGCGGTAAAACCTTTCGTCAGGCATTTCAAGATGCAAATAACAGAATGGTTACGGATGCGATGATAAATAACTGGAATGCTACAGAAGCCAGAGCTGCTTCTGATGCAACCAGTAAAGCTAATTCAGCGCAGACAAGTGCTATTAATACATTAAGAGGAAGTGTTACATCTTCTTATAACACGCTTGAAAAGTTGTATAATTGGATTACTTCTGGATTAAGTGGAAAGGCAAATAAAAATGGCAGCAGCACTGAAAATTTCACCTCAAAAAGACAGTTTATAGGAGATTACGGAATAATTGCTGAGAAAATTGATTTTATCAATAATTCAAAGTATAGAAAAGCTGTCTTAAAATTAACAGCAGGCACTAAGAACATAAACTTTAACATCAGAATAAGTTCAACCTATTCACATGCACCAGTTGGTGGAGAAATAGTTCTGAATCTTTCAGGTATGTTACATACACAAAATTATGCCTCTCGTACTATCGTAAATATCACGGGTAATATTGCAAGCTATGTATATATTGGAGCACCATATTTGTCATCAAACGGCAATTGGTACATAGAAATCTACCAAAGAGATAAAAATTGTACATCTGTAAATTTACAAGTTGATGGTATAGGCGTTTCTAATGCAATAGCCATATCCGTCGTTGATTCTACAAAATCGACATCAGACAATAGCTCTGAGTACAATAATAGATATAATACAATTGAAGTAAAATCCCTCAAAATTATACCATAATGATATTAAGTGCAACAGGATTTGATGTTAAAGATGTATTAAAGTTATTTAATATTTCTGATCCAAGAGAGATTTTTTTTAAGCCTGACAATTCTGCTAAAACAGAGGCTGAAGTAAAAGCTCTTGTTGGTGGGATATTTGATACGAGGTATTGCAGTGATATCGCAGAATTTGTACAGAAAAAAGATTTACGTTGTTTGCTTGGTTACAGGCATAATGTGTTAGAAGTTACTCCCTCAAATGCTAGTTTATTCCATCTCAAAGATGCGTCAACTCTAATTACAATACAGTCCTCTCATTCATGGCATGTGGAAAGTGTAGGGCATTTTTATTCAGTTAATCCTCCAACAGGATTACCGGGATCAACAATTGTAACTGTGCAAGCCAGAGAAACGAATAACACAGGATTGGCATATTTTGATGATTTGACTATTAAATCTGCGGTTAAAACTAAAACTGTAAGAATCTCTCAACAAACAGCACCACCTGATAAATTGGGCAGATAAAAAAAGCCCCGACCTTTTTTTAATACGGACTCCTACATCACATAATAAAATACGCCAAAATAAGCGATAAGTCGGGGCAAAGACCTTCTTTCGCTTCTTTTGACGTATGTGATGTAGGAGGTACAAATGTATAAATATTAATTAGAAAAAGGAACTGTTTATGAAAACACCAGTAACGTATTATGGAGGCAAACAGAGTATGCTAAAACACATTAAACCTCTTGTGCCTGAACATAAGGTTTATACCGAAAGCTTTGCAGGAGGAGCTGCTCTATATTGGGCTAAAAAACCTGCCGAAATAGAAGTAATAAATGACATTAACCGTAACGTAATAACCTTCTATAGGGTTGTAAAAACTAAGTTTGAAGCATTAAAACTTAGAATAGATGGTACTTTGCATTCAAGAGAAGAACATGAATTTGCAGGCATTATTTATCAGTATCCACAATTCTTTGAAGACGTAGACATTGCCTGGTCTGTTTGGTGCAGGTCAAAAATGGGATTTGCATCTAAATTAGATGGTTCATTTGGCTATGATAAAACAAGAAATTCAATGCCTAAAAAGATAACTAATGCAAAAGAATCCTTTACTGAATTACTAGCAAAAAGACTTGAGAACACACAAATAGAGTGTACAAGTGCTTTACGTATTATAAAAAGCAGAGATACTGAAGAAACATTTCACTTTGTAGACCCGCCTTATGTCAATTCAGACTGCGGTCACTATACCGATACATTCAATATTGAGGATTTTAGAGAGCTACTGGAGTTACTATCTAGTATTAAAGGCAAATTCATGCTTACAATGTATCCTCATGAACTACTTGATGAGTATATTTTTAAAAACAATTGGAAGGTTGTAACAGCAGAAAGAACTATATCTGTAAGCAGGACTTCAAGAAGAAAACAATCAGAGTTAATTGTAATGAATTATTAATGATTAAAGGCTGTTTAATTGGTATTTAAACAGCCTTTAATATATTTGTGTGTGTACAATTTTTTGTACAATTCGTTTTTAAAATCGAGACAATTTGTTTTGCCGATTATACACGGAGATTTGGCTATATCAGATCTCCATTTTTTTTCTCATTATTTCAGATTCCAGTATTTTACATCCTACTTGTATAATGGTGCTTCACATAAATAGTTAACACTACTAAATTAACAAAACTACTAACTGTTAACCAAAATTTATGATAAATTTAATTATGTATTACATAATCCTTGATTATAATAAATAATACCTATTACATAATACCGTAAAAAACATACGCAACATATTAGTATAACAAATTGCACTTTACAGCAGGTTTTTACATCACTTCACCAAATTTAATAAAATCATCTTCAATTATCAAAATAATTACTTATACCTATACTCGTATAATAATCTAAATAATAACATCTTAACAATATCACATATTGTTTTATATAAATAATATCTCGTATTGTTATGGTATTTATACCTATTTTAACTACATTAGTCTCAATTTAAACAATCAGATAAACTATTATACAATGAATAACTACAATAAAAGTACAATTATGGTATTAGAGATCATATCTCAAATATTTACAGAGTAGTAGTAAAAACAAAACAATTATCGAACAGAACAATATTAAATAGAAACTCATAACCTGTAACCAAACAATAAACGACTCAATGAATAGTTCTATATACCTATTAAGTAAGTTTTTTTATACTAAAGGTTAGGAGTACTACAGATAAAATAGGATTGATTTTCACTAAATATTATTAATTTAAACAACTACAGAAAAATTATGAAAAATTCGAGTGTGCATTACGATCAGGAGAACAAAATTGTAAAAGCAGTATTCCATGGATTCATTAACTACGAAAAGTTCAGAGAATTAGGCGATTCAATCTTTGACTACCTAAAGAAAAACAAAGCACATAAACAATTAAATGATACAAGTACTCTTAAGGTGCTTACACAGGATGCTCAGAAATATGTAAAAGATGAGTGGTTTACAAACGCAAGAAGAAATGGTTTAAAGTATTTAGCGTTTGTAGTTCCTGGTGATGTTTTCGGAAAAGTAAGTATGGAATCAGCAAACTCAGATAAAGAATCTACATCTGGTGTAGAAATAAAGTATTTTGAGAGCGAAAACAAAGCTATTTCATGGTTAAACTCTCATGATTAAAATAAAACCAGAACTAAAATGAAAGATTCTAACGTATTTTACGACGAAGAGACAGAGGCGGTGATTGGAGTATTCAGAGGTTTCTTGAATTCTGAAAAATTCAAGAAAATTGGCGAGGATCTGCATTTAGCCCTTAAAGAGCACAAAGCCTGCAAACAGTTAAACAACATTGAAAACATGAAGGTTTTAACACAGGATGTGCAGCATTGGGTTAACAACACTTGGTTTGCACAGGCAACCAAAAACGGATTAAAATATCTGGCATTTGTTGTTCCTAAAGATATCTTTGGCAAAGTTAGCATGCAGTCTGCCAATGCTGACTGGACAGGAAGCAATGGTGTTGAAATTGAATATTTTAACAACATAGAAGTTGCTAAAGAGTGGCTTAGGTCAAAGAGCTAGAGTGAATGAGCTGTATCAATATTTTAGTTGAGTATCAGGGTTGGTAAAAGACTATAAACAAATAGTATAAGTATTTAAATAGTACTCTCCATTTTATTGATACAGCCATTAAAATATTTACTTAACACAATGTAAATAATTCAAAAAAGATATATTACATTTTCAACACATACCATAAACAGCTTAGAATCAACAAGTAAAAAACTAATACTTGTCGGTTCACAAAACAGTAACACATTACATTACACTTGTTTACAACATTGCGCATTATATGTTTAAGCTGTGTATTGCTTTTATTTTTTATCTAAAATATTTGCAAAAGTGGTTCCAATTTTCCTAAATTTGGTTCGATTTAAATATGCATTTAAACTATAAAAAATGAAAGAATCTGGAGCGTTTTATGATCAGGAGACTAAAGCTGCCATTGGTATGTTTAAAGGTTTCTTAACTACCGACAAGTTTAAAAGTATTGCGGAAGAGTTACATGAAGTCCGTAAGAAAAACAACCTTTCAAAGCAGTTGAACAATATTGAGGACATGAAAGTTTTGACTCAAGAAGTTCAAACCTGGTTAAACGATGTATGGTTTCCTAAGGCTAAGACAACAGGCCTTAAACATTTTGCGTTTGTAGTACCAAAAGACATTTTCGGAAAAGTGAGTATGGAATCTGCTAATTCTGATTCTTCTGCTACACAAGGTATCGAGATTGAGTATTTCGATGACGAAAACAAAGCCAAAGCATGGCTTAAGTCTAAGTAGGATTTTGTAGAATTAAAAGAGAAAGGATATGTGAAATAACCTTTCTCTTTTACACTAAATATCACAATAGAACGACCGTTCATAAAATAAACACATCTGTTTTAAAAAATAAACATTTTCTACCAAATTTAAAAATCATCCTTTATAACCCTGTAATACTGCATACACAGCGTATACAACCAAAAACCAAATAATTTTATTCATCCATTTGCATTGTTATACACATGTAAATTTCACTTGATTTATACTGATAAAAGTTTATTTTTGTATTGACTAATATAATTTTATAACCAATAGAAAAATAAAATGAAAGAATCCAGAGCATTTTATGATCAAGAAACGCACAGTGCGATTGGTATTTTTAAAGGTTTTTTGACTTCTGATAAGTTCAAAAAAATTGCAGAAGAGCTTCATGACATCAGGAAAGAGAATGATTCATGTAAGCAGCTAAACAATATTGAGGACATGAAAGTCCTTAGTCAGGATGTACAAACATGGTTAAATGATGTTTGGTTTCCTAAAGCAAAAACAACAGGGTTAAAATATTTTGCTTTTGTTGTACCTAAAGATATTTTTGGTAAAGTTAGTATGGAATCAGCAAATTCTGATGAGCAAACTACCAATGGTATTGAGATAAAATATTTTGACAATGAGACAGATGCTAAGAACTGGCTAAAATCAAAATAACTTAACAAAACGCAAGGTTAATAAAGGTCCTGATAACATCAGGATCTTTTTTTTTACACAAAAAAAATAAATATCCTTCAAAACACTTGCAAAACGGGCACTTTTCACTATTTTTACCATGTGCATTACAATGTGCACCCCCAGAATATATAGATATTGAATTATTAGAGACATCTATGTGATGTAATGAAAATCCCAGATATTTAACCAACCCAGGATATCATCTCACAATAGAGTTTCTGCTAACAATAAATAAACATAAATAAACTATGAAGTCAGCTGAAACTAAGGTTTTAGAGCAAGTAGTGGATAATAACTACTATGCAAAAAATGAAGAAGATCTGGTAAAAATCCAGAAAGTAATGGAAAATTATCCGGTTAAACTTAGCCCTTATCTAAAGGAGTTAACACAAACATCGGAAGCAGTAAGATTGCAATATTTACCGCATCCAGACGAGTTTGAATCGTACGGAACGGCAACACCTTTTGAAGAGGGTAAAAAAGCATCTAAAACATATGGTTTAGAGCGCCTTTACCGCGATCGTGTTTTAATTACCCCTCATTTCGATTGTCCTGCATACTGCCGTTTCTGTTATAAGAAAAGCAGAGTTATGCGTAACAAACCGGGTATGACATATGAAGAGATTGATAACGCAGTTATTGAAATCAGCAAAATGAAAGAGGTAAGAGGAGCTCTGGTTACAGGAGGTGATCCTATGATGAATCCAAAGAAACTCTTCTATCTACTAGACAAACTTACTGAACTTGACAATATTACAGAAATAAGAGTAGGTTCAAGAACTGTTTTAACAGCACCAAAAGTATATACAGATGAGGTTTGTGACAAACTTGCAAGTTATATCAAACCTGATTTCAACAATCCGGAAAGAAGTCAGTATTTAGCTATAAATGTACACTTTAATCATCCGGATGAGCTTACTCCAGAGGTACTAGAGGCTTGCCATAAATTAACTTCAAGAGGTATAACCTTAAGAAACCAGACAGTTTTACTTAAAAACATTAACGACTCTGTTGAAGTAATGAGTCATCTGTTTAAACTATTGTTAAGAAACAATATCATTCCTTATTATATGAATCACTGTATGCCAGTAGAAGCAAGTGATTATCTAAGAACATCTGTTCAGAAAGGTCTTGATATATACAACCATTTATGTACAGAATCTTCAACTGCAATACCTCATTACGTTTATGCTCCGTCTGGAGGTAAGGTACATGTTGGCCCTGATACAGAGTTTGTATATGAGAAGAGAGATGGCCTTGATCTTATTAAGGTTAAGATGCTTTACGATGCAAAAGAGTTTAGAGATATTGCCAAGAAAGATCTTCCTCCAATGCATTGGGAGACTGAAGATGGTAAGATTGAAGGATATTACATCGATGGTAGAGATGATTAAATAAAGGTTTTGGAGCAGATATAAGATTATATCTGCTCTTTCTTTAAAAAAACAGCAATGGACAAACTTAATTTCTATTTAGGACTACAAGGCAATAAAGAACCGGAAGAGTACATAAGAATTGCTAAAACATGCGAAAAAAAAGGTTTTGACAGAATCTATGTATATGATGATCTTCTTTATTACTCCTCTTTTCCAATTTTAACTACTATAGCTCAAAATACAAAGAAGATTAAATTAGCATCTTGCCTTGTAAATGGTTTTTACAGACATCCGGCAGTTATTGCCTCTAACTATGCATACCTATCTAAGGTATCAAATAACAGAGCAATGTTGGGAATGGGACGTGGTGCCTTTTACGATTTGTTAAAACTAAATGGCGACGAGGAATATACTCGAAAAGGCTACGAAGAGGCTATACAACTTGTTAAGCACTTTATCTCAAATGAGAAAGGTGAATTTAAAGGCGAATTCTTTAATGCAACCGAAAAGGCATACCTAAAGGTTCCTGCACCAGAAAACCCATATATGTTCTCTGCAACATGGAATAGTGATATGGCGTATATAGCTGGTAAGCATAGTAGAGAGTTACAGGTTGCCGAGGTGTGGAACGAAAGTTATCTTGAAAAACTATGGAGTTCTTTTGTAAAAGGTCATAAAGAGAGTAATTCTGAATTTGCACCAAAGTTATCTATCGGAGGAATGATGTGTTTGGGGAAAACAGAAAAAGAAGCGGTTGCAAATGCCAAACAAACCGTAGTGGTTTATATGCCTTATCTACAAACTATACTAAAAAGTCATGATATAGACTTTGAACAAGACTATATTAAGAAGATATTTGAACTATCAAAAGCCGGAAAAATAACAGAGGCTGCAAATCTTTTACCTGACGATATAACTAAAGCTCTTGCACTGGTTGGAACACCAGATCAGGTTGCTGAGAAAATTAACGGGTTAAGAAAAAAGTTTCCTATAAGCGGCTTACTAATATCTCCACCTTACGGTACTGAAAAAGATATAGTATCAAATATTAAGATGATTAATAAAGAACTTTTCAAAAGAGTTAAATAAGAAAGGGAGCTTTATGCTCCCTTTTACCTTATTCTACAATCTCTAATAATTCTATTTCAAAAATTAGTAACGAATTTGGTGGAATATCACTACCTGCGCCTCTCTTTCCATATCCAAGAGCTGAAGGTATATAGAATTTATATTTTGCGCCAACATTCATAAGCTGTACTCCTTCTTCCCACCCTTTAATTACAGAGCTCAGTTTAATAACCAACGGGTCATTTCTCTTATATGAGTTATCAAACTCTTTACCATTCTCAAGTGTTCCTACATAATGTACTTTTACTTTGTTATGAGCAAAAGGTTTGTTTCCTTTTCCCTTCTTTATAACTTCATACTGTATTCCGCTGGCTGTTTCAATTACTCCCTCTCTTTTCTTATTTTCCCCCAAGAAAGCTTTCTCTTTTGCTATAGCCATCTCTTCTGCCTTAAGCTTTAAATTCATGAAATACTTATTCAGAAAACTATTAGCATCATTATCACTAATAAGAACATCCTTTTCTACTATTCTATCCTTAAAAGCTTTTGCTAATATATCAACATCTATATCCACAAATCCACTTTTCATCATATTCTCTGCAAAACTAACTCCAAGAGCATAACTTGCAGAATCAACACCATTTTTCAACGTTTGCCCAAAAACACTACTGCCTGAAAGCAAAAACAACAGACCTATCAAAGGGAATAAAATTTTTCTCATATATCTATATCATCCTTTTACAACCATGAAACTTAAACATTTAACATAAAACAATAAGTTATATATTAGTTTCATAATCAAATTATTATTTTACTGCTGAATTTATGCAATAAATATATACAAGGCAAATATAAATTAGTTTAACTGACGGCTATTCAGATTATGGAACTTTGATACAAGTTTAGTTCGTGATTCAACATTAAACTTACCATACATATTATCAAGATGCCTTTTAACAGTATTAACAGATATAAATAGTTTTTCAGCTATCTCCTTATTCTTAAGCCCCTGATCAACCAAAAGTAAAACATCTATCTCTCGCGAAGTAAGAACATTGCGTATTATATCATTTACAACTGGTACCGGATTATCATCAAGAAACAGTATTTTTTTTCTCTGTTTTGTCCCTGGAACTACGCACGATTTACACGTAAGGTTATCATTAATAATAATCTCATTATTACTATCACTCTTTGATAAGCCCCTTAATTTACGTGAAAACTCTGCTCCAAAATTATTTGAACCAAAATACCTGGTAATGGTTTCCTTTGCAGATTTATTAGCGTAACTGATATTAAAATCACTATCAGCTATAACCATATTATAGTTCATTTTATCAACTGTATTGCAGAACTTATTAGTATAATCCTCAACTCCGGATCCCTGAATACCATTAATGGCTATACCTAAAAAATTACTAAGAATAGATAGTGTTAACAGGTCACTATCCGTAAAAGCTCCTTCCTTAAAATCTCTGCCAAAGTTAAGACTACCAACAATCCTGTTTCCACTCACAATAGGAGCTTGCATAGCGTAATCTATTGATGCTGTCTTTACAATCTTATACACAGGATGATGTTTCCATCCTTCTAATCCCAATAATTTATGCGACAGGTAGGGTGACCTGGTATTCATAATCCAGTTTTTTAACGGATCAATACCTCTGCCCTCTTTTTCATAATACTTTAGAAAATCCTTATCTATTCCTTTCGCACTAATGTAGTCCGGATGCTGCTCTGCCGATTTAAAATGGTAAATAGCTATAGCATGTGCTGGAATAATTGATGATATAGAACAAAAAAACTCATCCTCAATCTCATAGAAATCTGTCTTTCGGGAAAAAGACCTAATAACGTTGTTTAAATTAGTTAGTACATCTGTATTATTCATAATCTAAATCTATATTGAATAAGATTAAATAACGGAATTGATATAATAAAAAAGGCACATTAACATGGCATAACCACATAATGTACCTCACTAAGATAAACTATTTTTTGTAAGAATTATAACAAACCTACACTATATGTAGATATTTTTACCTATTCGTTCGGAAATCTTACACAATTACTACTTTTTCTTTTTAAAACGTGAACCTAAAAGAATAAAAGGGTATGAAATAAGATAAAACAGAACTCCAGGGCTTAATGCCATTTTTATACATGACCAAAATTCTTTTGGAGTTATATACATTTTTGCCGGCCATGCCCCCATCATCTGCCCTGTAACCTCTAATTCTGTCCCTTTCTTCTTTACTTTAGTAACCACCATCATAGGGCTACCTTTATCTGATATAATTGTTAGTTTCATAAGTCAAAATTTATTTTAATTATCAAACAGATACATTAACCAGCTAATTAAACTGATTGTATGCCTGTTTTACAAGCTATTACTTTATATAGATATCCTGTCTGTCATTTACAATGTTATCAATCTGTCAATCAAACAGGATACCTTATATATTCATGTCAGTATTATTATTGTTCTGCAGAATATTACTTATCCCACCATTTCTTTATCTTATGTTCCTCTGCTATAACCTGAACTGCATTGTAACCACAAGCTCCACCAATACTTCCGCTCGGATGTGTACTTGCCCCGCACATATACAGACCTTTATATGGCGTTTTATAAGGTTTATGCTCAACAAATGGTCTCATAATAGTAAGCTGATCCTGACTCATCTCACCATGATTAAACCCTCCATGTACCATCGATGTCCATTTCCTCTCCGTATCTACAGGAGACATAGCATAACTCTCTATAAGTGCACTATCCATATTGTCTACATATTTACTCCAAACGTCAATACAGTGCTGTGAGAACTCCTCCTTAACCTCATCCCATCCTTCAGAACCTTTATCTCTCAGGTTATATGGCACATATTGCCATCCTATTGCTGTACCTTTGCCATCTGGTGCCTGCGTTGGGTCTACTGCCGATGGATAAGCTGTAAACATACGTGGATATTCAGGTAGTAATCCTTTATTAATATCGGCAAAATCATCATATAGTTCCTGTGGAGAATCAACCAGTAGTACACCTAAACAACGATTAACATCCGGATTAAACTCTGCACATTTCCATTTTAAAGGCTCATCAAGTGCAAGGTGTGTTGTAAAAAGTATAGTATCTTCGTGTCTGTAACGCTTAACCGATTTAGCAAAATTTTCATCCAACTTCTCTTCACCTACCATATCAAAGAATGTCTGATGAGGTTCAACATTTGTAAGTACCATATCATTTGCATATAATTCTGTTCCATCCTCCAGAATTACACCTTTTGCTTTATCTCCATCCAGTATTATCTCTTTAACATGTGCATTTGTCTGTACCTTTCCGCCATGATCTTCAAGACAGTTTACAAATGCTTTTGCAAGATTATCCGAACCTCCTTTACATATTGCCCATCCATGAGGATCATGTGTTTCTCCTAACATCATAGGTACAAAAACACCAAATCCGTATGTGTCTGGCGATCCACCAAACTCTTTAATAAATGCAAGAAGGAATGATTTAAGCTCAACTGACTCAAAAAGCTCTTCTACAATGTTCTTTGGGCTAGACAACTGCATACGCAACATATTCATCCCCTCAACGCTTGTTTCCATTGCCATTGCAGCTAAAGAGGTTGGCTGTGGCGGATTAAAGAACCAAGGGCTTATAATATTATCAACAATAACCCTGAATTGCATAGCCAATTGTCTGTAAGTCTCTGCATCTTTCTTTGAGAAACGTGCAATCTCACGACATGTTTTATCCAAATCTCTGTAAAAAACAAGACATCTGCCATCTGTAAACGCTGCTGCAACCTGAGCATCGGGCCATACATACTCCGCACCATACTTCTCCAACTCCAAATCCTTATATACAGGTCCTAAGTGCAAAATCCCATGAAACAACGAGGCCAGATTATGTTTAAATCCAGGCTGAGTAACCTCTTCTGTCCACACTCCACCTCCGGCTTTCTCTAATCTTTCAAGAACTAAAACCTTCTTGCCTGACTTCTGTAGATAACATCCCGCTGTAAGACCATTATGTCCTCCTCCTATTACAATTACATCATACTCGTGTGCCATAATATTTATGTTTTATTGGGTTAATTAAAATTGTTTTTTGTAAAACTACTTTTAAATTATACTCAATACATCACCTAAATGGGTGATATTTGAAAAAGCATAATTATTTTTACCCATACAAACACATTAATTATCGTAAATCAATAGCTATAATTACACAAAAAAAGATTCTTTAGATACTGATAAATTTATAGCATCTAACAAATTAAATTTAAAGATTATTTTAGATAAGATACTAATACTCAATTATTCGCCCGAAAGGAGTAAGAGCAAGCGAAGCAAGTTTGAAATGCTGAACAGCAAATGGAATACCTATAATTGTAATTGTCAACACTATACCAAATACAACATGTGACAATGCAATCCAAATTCCTCCAAAAATAAGCCATATAATATTCATTATAGTAGACAGACAACCAGGTGCATATCCCATATAACCAATACGTGCACCAAAAGGCCACAATGCCAGTAGTCCGAGTTTAAACGTTTGGATACCAAAAGGTATACCAACTATAGTTAAGCATAGAATAATGCTTGAGATGAAATACTCAATAGCAGTAAATACACCACCAAAAATAAGCCATAGAAGATTACCTAAAATACTCATACTGTTTATCAGTTTACTGTTTTAATTGTAACAAAATATATGACAACAATATAGACCGAGGGTTTAATGTAACTTCATAAACAGATAAATCTTATGCCGATAACTCAACATAAGATTTATCAATAAAAGTATATTGTTATACTCTATATTATATAAGCAAGATCCTTTGCCTGTTTAATTCTATCGGCCATACCAATTCCGTTACGTATATTACCAGCAAGATATAGCCCTTTGTGTGTATTCTCAATCTCATCTATTTTGGCCAGGCGTTCTGCCGATTGAACACCATACTGAGGTATTGCATATGGATGACGATATACCTTAAATATACGAGGTTTAAACTCCTTTAAACCGAACAGATGTTTCAGCTCCTCCTCAACTATATTATGTATCTCACTATCTGGCAACATAGCCATTTTCTGATTACGCATACCGCCAACAAACAACGACATTAGTGCTCCGCCTTCCGGAGCACGGTTCTTAAACTGCGATGACAAAAACAGCACCCCTAATATCTTTCTGTTCTCATGATGCGGAATAAGACCACCAAAAGCCTGAAGGGGTTTCCCCTGCCAATTCTCAAAACCAACCACAACCTCAGACACTGGTGCATACATAAGGTTTGTTATAGGTTTAATATCAGATTTACTTAAAAACGAGAATATACCTGGTAGTGAATTCCCACCTATTGTTGATATTACATTATCGGCACAAAGATCAAATTTATTATCCCCACTACTATATGATATATTGTAACCATTATCATGCTTTGATATTTTTAACGATGAACACGACAACATAACATTCTCAGCACCCACCTCATTATAAAGTGCATTTATAAGGTTTGATAAACCACCACGTACAGAGAATATTTCTCTGTTAATTCGTTTATCATTTATAACACTTTTATCTCTCTTCTTCTTTATTGCACCACCTATAAAACTACCATACTTTTGCTCAAGATTATATAATTTTGGCAATGCATATTTCGGAACAAGATACTCCGGGTCTCCGGCATATATACCAAGTATAAACGGATCAACAGCATATTTTAAGAACGACTCCCCCATTCTTCTGCGAACCATAGCAGCAAGATTCTCTTCCGGGTCAGTACCCGCTTTTCTGAATGGTTCACCAAGAATACGAAACTTATCCTTAAACGAAAACAGAGGTGTTGCTACTGCCGATAATAAACCTGATGGCAATGCTCTCCAACGACCACCTTTACATATCCACCGTGCTTTTGATATCTTATCAGCATATTCAACATCTACAGAATGTTTAAGTTCCTCAAGCAGTTCAACAACCTCAATATTAGATACCACCCCACTGTTTGGCCCCTTCTCAAAGACAAAACCTTTCTGTCGTTTAGTATTAATCACCCCTCCAACTCTGTCGTTACGTTCAATAATTGTAAACGGTATACCACGCTTTTTAAGATGATAAGCGGTAACAAGACCGGTTAATCCGGCTCCAATAATTACAGTTTTATTACTACTTGTGCTCATATATTTTTATTTATATAGTCTTTGAATACATTCCCTCGCGGCTCTCAAGAAACGGGTCAATTGCCATAGCAATATTACGTACAACAAACGATCCCATTCTTGTAACTTCAATACCTGTGTCAGATACATTTACCAAACCATCGTTTTCAAGCGCTGCAAAATTACTCTTACTGAATTGCAACAATTTTTTCAGATAGTTAGTATCTATGCCACTTTCAGCAGCAAATGTATTAAAATTGATATTCATATTACACATAAGCTGATTTATTGCTGCACGAACAATAATCTGCTCATCATTTAACCTATAACCTCTCTCTACAGCAAGGTTATTGCTGTTTATAGCATCAATATAACCATTAAGATCTTTTGTGTTCTGTGCGTAACTGTCCCAAAGTTGACTTATTGCACTCAAACCAAAAGCAAATACCTGTCCGGTAGTTTCACGCGTACAATAACCCTGAAAGTTTCTGTGAAGTTTACCCTCTTCTAAAGCTATTGCTAATGAGTCATCAGGTCTTGCATAGTGATCCATTCCTACAGCTGTGTATCCATTTTCTGTAAGGTATTTATAACCTTCAACAAGCATCTCAAGTTTAATATCTGCCGATGGTAATCCGGTTTTCTCCAGAATATGTTGCGCCTTCTTTACCCACGGTACATGTGCATATGAGAATGTAACCAGTCTATCAGGTTTTATCTCCGCAGCCATTTTCATATTATCAATAAACGAATCTACTGTCTGTTTAGGCAAGCCATATATAAAATCAAGATTTACAGATGCTTTACCGTCCACTCTTATATAATCAACAAGTTCTTTAACCGGAAGTTTTGACTGCTCTCTGTTTACAACCTTTAACACCTCAGGATTAAAATCTTGTATACCCAAACTAAACCTGTTAAACCCGGCACTTTTAAGTGCATCAACATCGGTTTTACTCAGATAAGCAGGGTTACACTCTATTGCAATCTCGGCATTTGTACTAAACTTAAGCTCAGAGCTCACACTATCCACTATTTTTTTTAGATAAACAGAATCTATAGCATTTGGCGTTCCACCACCAAAATGTATCTGTGTTACCTCTCTTCGCTTATCTATAAACGATGATATATATCTGAACTCTTTGATAATTGCATCAATATATCTCTCAACAAGCTCTGCTCCCGTAAGTTTATTCGTAGTACAACCACAAAAGAAACATATACGCGAACAAAATGGTATATGGAAATATAACGACACAGATTGGTTTCCGTTTTTATCTGAACTTTTAACTGATTTAAGGTAATCATCAGATGTAAAATCAGTAGTAAAATGGTTGGCAGGCGGATAACTAGTATATCTTGGTCCTGCCTGATTATATTTTAATAATAAACTTTTTATCTCCTCAGTATGCATAATATGCAGTGTTTACTTAATAAATGTATTCATAATTCCGGACAATCTAAAATTTTACAGCAACTCCTCCTCCAATAATTGTTGGTTTACCCTCTTGCACAAATATATCCTGCTACTCAAACATATAAGTGTTATAGTTGGTTCCGGTTATATTCTCAGCATACAAACTGAGCACAAACTTATTAATATTGGCCGATACTTTTGCTTTCAGAAGCCCGTAAGCATCCTCTTTTAGACTATTTGACAGATTCCTGTAGTGTTCACCAACAATTCTGAGATTAACGTTATAGTTCATCTCTGATATTACTGCTCATTAAATCAAAAACATGTCTCATCACCTCTCTTATGTCTTAATATGTTATTTAAGTATATCTATTTTCGTCTTGGATTTTTAGGAAACCACCCTTTTGCAACACGCTGTTCCTGTTCTATAATCTCTCCAATTCCCCAAAGAAAGTTAAATGCAAGTATCCCACACGATATAGATAGTAAAATATTATCTATAAATAGCGATGCAGCAGTTAGTCCTAAACCAATTAATAAAAAACCAATCCAGAACCACTTTGTAAACCAATACTCTGCCTTTATTGTAAGGTATCTTGTGAACGCAATACTAATAAATGTTACTGCGCCTATAATTAATCCGTCAAATATCATCTGTTAAACTCCTGATCTAAATTAATACATTATAACCTATTTATACTCTCTGTTTGGATTACGTTTAGCTCGCCCTTCCATAACTCTACGGTGCTGTTTAAACATCTCGTGTGTACTCCAGAAGAACGAAAATCCGGTAACCCCAAGTACTATTGATGTTGTACTGTTTGTAACCAAACATGAAGCAATAGAGAACAGTATTCCTACAACAAAAAATATCCACCAGATACGTTTACCGTAATAATACTCTGCCTTTATTACAAGCGGATGCGACAAGCCAACAAGAAAGAATGCTACTAATCCTAATATTAATCCGTAATAACTCATAATCTCCTCCTAATTTTAACCATATGCAGCTATATGTTAAATTATGCATGTGCATATGCTCCAACCTTTCGTTAATTAAATAACAATATTAAATTATAATAACCTAACAACAACAAAACTGAAGAACTGTTTTAAGGCATACGTAGTAAATTGGAATATTATTCATAATGTACAAGTTCTTCTAACCGATAATAAAGCTATTAAAATAATAACTAATAATATAAATTATGTTTTGATGTAAAAACAGATACTGGTTGTATAATTATAGAGTTATAATAAGGTTTAAACTATAATTTATAATGTCTTATATTCTTACAAAGATTAAACAAATATATTTTACTGACTGAAACAGGCGTACAAGAGGTCATTTAATATAAATGAAGTGCTCTTGCCTCGGGAAAGGGTTCATCAATTATAATTCAGACACTCTTGCCGTAGGAAAGAAAGTGACTTTTATAATTTTGATGCTCTTATACAAGTACAAGACATAAAAAAATGTAAATGTTTAGCTCTTGCACTTGTACAAATGCTCTCTTTTATAAAAAATTGACTCTTGCACTGGTACAAGAAGTTCTTCAATGCAAAAAATTAGGGTATGTATATATATTTCTGGTTGTTTTTTACAAATTTGGCACTCAAATTTTCCTACGTCATGCTCTCATCTGCAATTCAGAGACTCTTGTAATAGTATAAGAGCTAAAAAAATATAAAAGAGAGCATTTATTTTAGTGAAAGAGATCCAAAATTACATTTGATGACAATTTATACGCGTACAAGAGATTCTAAATTATAAAAGACGGTATTTATACGTGTACAAGAGATACCTTTTTAGAATTTAGTGATGGAGATGCATAAATAAACTGACCTGTGTTACGAGTTCGAAATGACCTAATCTAATTTAAATGGTTTATCCGGATGATATTTACTCTAAAAACATACAATTAAGTACAATAGAACTCAGCAAATATCACCCTTCAAAACCAAATAAACACCATATGCCACACACTACCCTATCGGTTAATAAAGAAACCAAACCGACTGGTGTATTTTTAAACCTAAATAAGCTATAGGTATATCAAGCTCTGTAATTGTGATTGATAAAAGTAGAACAGGGTGCTACAAACATAATCTGCAACACCCTATAGACACTCTACTTTGGTACTATTTTTTATATATTTTGAATTTAGGCTTCAACGATACTGATGAGACTGGATCATAACCATTTCCGTTATATTCTCTTCGGATAACAGCAACTTTTGCTCTGTAATAATTATCTCCTTTTTTATGATAAAGAGCAGCACCAACAGCTGTCTTGTACAAAGGTATACCATAAGCATTCTTATGAATCTTCCACGTAACACCACTCTCCAGACCAACATAAATAAGATCTAAGCCAGTTACTGAGCCAGCTTTTGCAGCACTCTTCTTCATACTTGCATTAGTATATGAATATACAGATTTATTAAACGATACCTTTTTTGCTGCACTATTAATTAATCCTAATAGTTTTGGCTTATATGAATTTATAAGATCAAATCTCTTCTTTGGTAACGGAACATTAGTTTTGTTACAATAATCAATGACTTTTTTAACGTTATCATATGCCATTTTATAATCTGCAACCTTCAACTTTTTTAGCATATAGCTTGAACACATTCTTTTAGTTGTAAGATCATTTACAGCATCCTTCTGTACACCGATAACATAATTAAGTTCTCTGTCAATAGCCATGTTAATCATCACATTCCTGTATTTAACACGATTAGTTATGATATCAATTATCTCAGAACCTGTTAATGATCTTCTATTACCAACTTTACCCTCCTCTAATCTGGTTTTATATTTCTTAAGAAAAGCATCCGCTTTGATTGATTTGGAATCAAAAATCTCTACAAGACCTGACAGGTTATCTAAGAAACCACTAAAACTCTTATCTTTTCCTTCTTTAAGTCTTGCCAAAAAACCTTCTATATCCTGTATTTCTGCATTAAATGCATAGCCTGTTTCTCTCTCTCTGGTTCTGTCAGCTCTGGCCTTATTTTCAGCTGCCTCAATCTCTTTAATCTTTTTATTATAATCATCAAACTTCCTTTTATTCTCCGGTAAAGAACCAACATTATGATACTGTTCAGGTATTTTTGCATATACTTTCTCAGCTTTTGACAGCTCAGTAAGTGCAGATGATAACCACTTCTCTTTATAGTAACGCTCTATATTCTTAATACATATTGCATATCTGTCTATTGATATTCTAACCTTTTTTGGTGCAACAGATGATGTTCCTCCAGATTTCGTGGATGATACAGTTTTGGGGTTACTATTTCCTTTTATGGATTTTGCAGCTTTCTTAGACAAATCTTTTGCAGGAAAACCTTTTGCCTTAAGCGTTTTATTCATGTTATCCATAAGCTTCTTATTCTTACGCACCAAAACATTTGCTTTGTCATCAGAATCAAGCTTGCTATATGATACCATAGCTTTATCTAACCTTGTTCTGCAACCACTGAAGTCGCCACGTTTAAGATATTGTCCTGCTATCTTTATATCAAAGTTAAAACGCTTTGCAGCAGAACCAATTGCGTATGTATCAGCAAAACTGAACATAAACACAACCAATGATAAAAGAAATAATTTAATCCTCATTTTATAATTAGATATTTGATTAGTATTCACCTCTTATAGTTGCAGACGAGAAGTATGTTAATCTATATCTTCAGCTCAATTATTAAAGCTCGCTAATTGTTAACTATTACCATATGTTAAATACTATTAATTGTTATACAACAACTGCATAATTCAATTACTATATGTATTATACAAACATCCTTTCATGCCCGTTCCATACTTCTCCTGCAAACTGATTATCAAGCAGTATATTTATCACATATTGCTTATTAATGCACAATGATAAGAAAATAGATGATTCAATTTTATGCTCTAAAATGAATGGCTACTCTGAGTTTGTGAGTAACGGTAGTTTTGGATGAATGGTTTTTTTACAAATATTAAAAAGTCAGAAAAATATAAAATGACACCATATTAGAAGATGTAAAATTTAGGCCATTGGTCTCCTATTATTTATCTTTTATTTGTTACTTTTAAAATAGTATTACGTAAGCAAATTATAAACAATACTATATGGGGCTTCCTGTAAATATTAAAGATTTAATAAACGGAAACACTATTGAATGGGAACGACTTGAATATAAAAAGGGTTGGAATCCGGAAGATGTTATTCATTCAATGTGCGCCTTTGCTAATGATTTACACAATTGGGGCGGAGGATATATTATTGTTGGTATTGCTGAAGAAAATGGTCAGGCAAAACTACCACCTGAAGGTATAAACGAGAATAGACTTGACGATATACAAGGTGAAATAATCAATTTGTCCAACAGAATGTCTCCAAGTTATTTCCCAATTGTTCAACCAATAGTTTTCCAAGAAAAGCATATTCTGGTATTATGGTGCCCCGCTGGAGACAACCGACCTTACTCTGCACCTTCAACTCTGGGAAAGGGAGCTATCAAGCAGCAATTTGTTCGGATAGGTTCAAGAAGTATCATTGCCCGTGATGAAAACCACAGAAGACTGCAAGAGCTTGCATCACGCATACCCTTTGATGATAGGGTAAATCAACAGGCAACTATAAATGATCTTAACCTAGGATTGATTCAGGCATATCTTCAGGAAATCAAAAGCGATCTGTATGCTGAAAGTATTAATATGCCATTCAAAGAATTATGTAGGACAATGCATATTGCAAAAGGGCCAAATGAGAATCTATTACCAGTAAATGTAGGCTTATTATTTTTTACAGAAAACCCTGATAAATTTTTCCCTCGTACATGGATTGAGCTAGTTTGGCATAAAGGTACTTCCAGTAGAAAGTTTTCTGAATTTTACTTTAAGGGAGCTCTTCATAAACAATTAAGAGAAGTATTATCTTTCCTAAGAACTAATATTATTGCAGAACAGGTGGTGAAACAACCTGATAAAGCAGAAGCTAACAGATTTTATAATTTCCCGTACGATGCTGTTGAAGAAGCATTATCTAATGCTGTTTACCATAAAGGATATGAATTAAGCTCACCAATTGAGATTCAGGTTTGGCCAGACAAAATAGAGATTTTAAGCTACCCAAGCCCTATGCCTCCAGTTGATTCAAATACACTAAGTACAAAAAGAAGAATTGTAGCAAGAGAGTATCGTAACAGACGTATTGGAGACTTCTTAAAAGAGTTACACCTTACTGAAGGAAGAGGTACAGGTTTTCCTACTATTTACGATTCAATGGCCGATAATGGTTCTCCAAAACCAATATTTGAAACAGACGATAAATCTTACGTACTGGTTACTCTCCCTGTACACAAAAATACAAGTAGAAGCAATCTAGTAAGTGACTATGTAAATGCAGAAGAATCTTACCAAGCAGCACCCCTTAAATTCAATAACTTAGATGACATTATCACCTTTTGTAGTCGCGCAAGTGACCAAGTAAGTGACCAAGTAAGTGACCAAGTAAGTGACCAAGTAGGCAAGCTGTTATTATTTCATTTTGGAAGATATATTAGTAGCATAATAAATATTGTATCGCAAGATCCTGTATCAAGTAGCGATATCTTGTCAAGAATTGGATTAACTAAACATACTACAAATAAGAATAAATACTTAACACCATTAGTAAAAATAGGCTGGATTGAATATACAATTCCTGAAAATCCCAAAAATAGAAACCAAAAATATAAATTAACAGATTCAGGAAGAGTGTTGCTAAAACTAATTAAATAGAACCACCATACCCTACAATATGAGGATATGATGACAAATAGAGTTTTCTCTTCAGAACACTCTATCTATCTGAAATAAACCGTAAACATTACAATCCTCCACCAAGTGCTTTATACAAATTAACTCCATAAATCAATTGATCAAGTTTATCATTTATTTGACTCAATTGAGCTAAAAGCAGATTCTGTTGTGCAGTTAAAACTTCTGTGTAATTAGCTTCACCAGCAATAAGTAATTCCTGAGTGAACTCAACAGAATTACTTAATGATTCTATCTGTCTCTCTCTGAATTCATTTTTGTTGAGCGATGATTCTAATCCAAACAGAATATCTGAAACCTCCTGAGCAGCCTTTAGCACAGAGTTTTTGAAGTTTAACAAAGCTTCTTCCTGATCTGCTTCAGCAACCTTTATATTACCTTTAATCTGTCCTCGGTTAAATATTGGTTGTGTAATTCCTGCTACTAAGTTTGCAGCAATATTATCAAACTTAAACAGTTCTGAAAAAGAGTTACTACTATTACCTGCCGTTGCTGAAGTTATCTTTATAGATGGATATAAATCCGCTTTAGCTGCTTTTGTATTAGCAAATGCCTTTTGAACATCAAGTTGCGATTGCCTTATATCTGGTCTTTTAGACAATGCAATAGCAGGTATACCAATACTCAACTCTGTTTTTACTTTTTGAGAGTCAAAGTTTGTTCGCTCTATCCTTCCCGGTTCTCTGCCTAATAACAAACTTATAATATTCTCCTGTTCTCTAATCTGACTCTCTAACTGAGGAATATTTGTTTGAGTACTATACAACAATGCATAACTTTGCGATACTCCGGCGGCATTCTGCTGACCAGCCTGCTTTAAAGCATCCATAGTTTCAGCATTCTTTTGCAAAATCAGAATAGTCCGCTTTGTTACCTCCAATTGCTTATCAAGCGACAATAATCTGTAATATGCATTCGCAATGTTTGCTATTATCTGAGTCTGAATAAGTTTTTTATACTCATATGTATTTAGTAAGCTGGCATACTTTGCCTTTGTCTGATTATTAAGTTTACCCCATAAATCAAGCTCCCACGAAGCCCTAAATCCTAAAGTGTAGTTCTCTACATTTTTATCTGCAAAGGTCAGGTTAGACTCTAATCCTGCAGACAGATTAGGATACAGACTCAATTTAGACATTCTAAGTCCTGCCTCTGATCTTTTTATTCTTGTTATAGATATCTGTAGGTCAATATTATTCTCCAGAGCAGTTGAAATAAGCTCTTTCAACTGCACATCTTCAAAATAACTTGTCCAAGAACTATCAGCAACTGTTAATGTATCTGTCGACTGAATCTCATTCAATCTATCTCCATCAATTTTAATCTTTGGAGCCTGTTCCAGATTCTTATATGTATTACATGAAGTAATTAGCAATACAAGAACCAGAGTAACAATAACTTTTGAACTATATTTTATAATATAATCTTTCATTCTTTTCAATTTTAAAAATCAGTATCATCAGTTGTTTCAATCTTTTTGCTACTCACTCTCTCATGTAAACTCTGAAAAAGAATAAACAGAATTGGAATAAACAGAACCCCAATAAATGTTCCGAATATCATTCCTCCAATAGCACTAATTCCGATTGATTTATTTCCTAATGCACCTGCTCCTGAGGCAATAGCTAATGGTATAAGTCCAATTATCATTGTTAATGCAGTCATCATTACAGGACGTAAACGAGCAACTGCTCCGGTTATTGCAGCTTTTACAATACTCATACCTTGTTTTCTGCGTTGTAAAGCATACTCCACAATAAGAATTGCCGTTTTAGATAACAAGCCAATTACCATTACCAAAGAAATTTGCACATATATGTTATTGATAATACCAGTACCAGAAATCATTGATATAAATGTAGAAAGATATATTCCTGCAATTCCAATAGGTAACGACAGAATTACTGCAAGTGGCAGAAAATAGCTTTCGTACAGTGCTGACAATAACAGGTAAACAAATATTAATGACAGAACCAATATTATTGTGGTATTGTTCTTAGCTCCGGCTTCTTCACGAGACATTCCTGCAAAATCGTAACCATATCCCTGAGGAAGTTTCAGTTTGTTTTCAATTAAGTTAATTACATCGCTTGATGTTTTCCCTGTCATAAAGTTCGGAATAATAGTAAATTCCATTGAGTTATACAGGTTGAATCTTGTTAGTACCTGTGCAGATGTTATATCCTTTACATCTACATACTCTGTTACAGGAGCCATTTTACCAGACGGAAGTTTCAGATATATATTTGACATATCATCAAGCTTACGTCTGTATTCAGGAGCAGCCTGAACAATTACTCTATATTGTTTACCAAAACTGTTAAAGTTTGATATATACATACTACCAATATTATCCTGAAGCGTACCCATTACTGTTCCCAAAGTCAGACCAGCATCCTTTATCTTGGCTATATTTGGCTCTATAAGCTTCTGCGGATAATTAGGATTAAACGAGTTCATAGCAATCATAACCTCCTCACTCTGCTGTAGCTTTTTAAGATAATTCTGAGCTACATCAAAAAACTTATCTGTATCGCCACCTGTTTTGTCCTGAAGTTTAAGCTCAACACCACTTCCATTGCCAAAACCACTAAGTGTAGGAAGGCTAAAATACAAAAAAGTTGCACCTTTTATATTTGCGGACTTCTGCTGAAGTATTGCAACTACGTCATCTGCCGTCACTTCTCTGTCCTTCCAATCTTTTAAACTAAAAAAGATTGCACCTTTAGAGCCTCCACGTCCACTCAAAAAATTTATTCCCGAAATCATGTTTACACCTTCAATTTCAGGTATCTCTTTTGTCATTTCATACACCTTATCAAGAATTGCTGACGTTTGTTCACGAGATGAACCAGGAACAAGTTCTACGGATCCCATAATTGTTCCACTATCTTCGTTTGGTACAAATCCTGTTGGTAACATCTTACCCAAACCTGCAACCATAAGAATAAAGAAAACAACCACAAGAACCGTAATCCATCTCATACCTGGTTTGGCCAGCCTCTTAAGAGTTCTTGCATACATATTTGTAAATCCGTTAAACAGTCGGTTGAAATACATATAAAACACATTTAATGCATTTCGTTTTCTGTTTTTAGGAAGAACATGCTTCTTTATTATTATTGATGAAAGCACAGGACTTAAAGTCAGGGCATTTATACCAGATATAATAATAGCCACAGCAAGAGTAAGCCCAAACTGTTTAAAGAACACTCCACTGGTACCACCTATAAAACTTACCGGAACAAATACAGCAGCAGAAACCAATGTCATTGATACAATAGCAGGAGTAATCTCCTTCAGGGTATTCAGTACAGCCTTCTTACTGTCTGTTTCACCTGCATCAAACTGAGAAAATACAGCTTCAACTACTACAATAGCGTCATCAACCACCATACCTATTGCTAAAACTAACGCAAATAACGTAAGCAGATTAATAGTAAATCCGAATAACATAAGAAAGAAGAATGTACCAACAATAGATACTGGCACTGCAATAGCAGGTACAATGGAAGCTCTAAAATTTTGCAGAAAAACCAATATTATCAACAATACCAATACAAACACCTCAAGTAGTGTGCTTTTTACTTTATCCATTGAAGCATTCAAAAACTTACTGGCATCAACCAGATAATTATACTCTAATCCTTCAGGAAAAGAGACAGACAACTTATTCATCTCAGCCTTTATCTCTGTAATAATATCTGAAGCATTTGAACCTGCAATCTGGCTTATCATCATTGCTGCTACAGGTTTTCCGTTGTATTTAGACGATACAGAGTAGTCTGACGAACCAAGTTCTACTTCTGCAACATCCTTTACTCTAAGTATCTGTGAGTTTTCTGATTTTATAATAATATTACCAAACTCCTCTTCGTTCTTTAGCTTACCTCTGAATTTGAACGCATACTGAAAACTTTGTTTTCCACTCACTCCAAGTTCTCCCGGTGCTGCCTCTATATTCTGATCCTGAATGGCTGCTATTACCTCTCCTGAAGTTAGTCCATATGCCTTCATCACGTCAGGTTTAAGCCATATACGCATTGAATAATCACCAGTACCATATACATCAACACTACCAATACCATTTATTCTTTTAAGCTGAGGGACAACATTTATCTGTACGTAGTTAAACAGAAAGTCATCTTCAAAAGATGATTTTGTAGAGGTTATCTGTACCATAAGTATATTTCCGCTCTGCACCTTCTCTACACTTACACCATTCTTTATAACCTCTGCAGGTAATATAGAAGAGGCCTTAGACACCCTGTTTTGTACGTTAACCGTGGCAATATCAGGATCTACACCTTGCTTAAAAAACACATTAATCTCTGCCATACCACCATTATTTGACGACGATGTGATATAACTCATCCCTTCAACACCGTTTATCTGCTCCTCTAAAGGAACAATAACCGAGTTTCTAACCGCCTCGGCATTAGCACCTGTGTATACCGTAGATACCTTTACTGTAGGTGGTGCAATATTTGGGTACTGCTCTACCGGAAGGCTATAAATTCCGATAATACCCAGCACCACTATAAATATCGAGATTACAGTTGACAGAACTGGTCTCTCTATAAATATCTTAAACATAGATTTTCTAATTTAAAATTGCTTTAATTTCCTGACCATTATTCAGATTTATAACATCCTCAGTTACTACGACATCTCCAGAATTTAATCCTGAAAGAACAATATAGTTCTTACCATCGTCAGTGCCTTTAACATTGATTAATTTCTGTGTAGCTTTGTTATTGTTCACCACATAAACAAGTGTTTTGTCCTGAATCTTAAATGTTGCATTCTGTGGTATTACCAATACATTCTTAAACACCTCTGGTATAATTATCTTTCCACTTGAACCACTTATAAGTAAATCACTCTTATTTGAGAATGAAGCCCTAAAATTAACCGATCCTGAATTCTGATCTACAACACCTGATATCGTCTGAATTTTCCCACTCTCCTGATATTTATTCCCATTAGACAAAACAAAATCAACCTTAGGCATATTAGCTATCTTCTCTAATTTTGTTGTCCCCTTCCATTTACCAAGAAAATCATACAATTGCTTCTCATTCATAGAGAAATTAGCATACATGGTAGTTGTACTCGCTACTTTAGTAAGTACATTCTGATTACTCACTAGGCTACCAAGGCGATACGAAATAGTTCCTACAACTCCATCTACCGGACTTGTAACCATAACCCACGTCATACTCTCTTCAGCTTGTTTTAACTCAGCTTTAGCCGATTCCAGTTTGTTTTGGTAAGACTTTAACTGAACACTGCTAATAATCTCTTTCTCCACTAAAGCCTGCATTCTCTCAACATCTATCTGTGCTGTGTTATATTTAGCTTTAGCATCGTCTAATGTTTTTCTTGACGACGGTGAATTAATCTTAAATAGCCTCTGCCCTTTTCTAACCACTGCTCCTTCATCAACATATAACTCTTCAATAAATCCACCAACTCTTGGTTTAATCTCAACCTCCTCTTTACCCTTAAGCGTTGCAGGATATGTTGAACTTAATACAACCTCTCTGGGCTCTAACTTTACGGATCCATAGGATTTCACTAACTCCTTCTGATCATGTATCACCTTCTGATTATTACACGACAATACTGTTAAAACAATCAGAAGACTCATAATGTTAATCATCTTCATATCACAAAAATTTATCTGATTTTCTGACACAAAAATGAGTTATGGTAAATTGAAAATAAAAAGCAATCAATAAATGAACTTAACAAATCAATAACTAGGATAAAAACAGATAATACTTCATGACATTGATAAATTCAGTCGTTTCATTGAAGATTTAAATTTGTACTTTACAAATTGCTAACTTTGCCGTATGAACACAAATATAATTAAGAATCCAATCTCTATATGGTTATGCATTTTTACCATCTATTTTTTAATGCATGTACAGATATCGACAATTGATTCATTGTTTTCCGCAATTGTTATGGTTGCGTCACAAATTTTTCTTTTCTATATATCAAAGAATATATTTATTCCACGATATCTTGAAATAAACCAAAAAAAATTCACACTAATAGAGCTATTCATAATATTAGTATCAAGCGGACTAGTAACATGGATTGAATATTTATTTTTCACATATATTTCTACAACTGCAGATCCAGACACACCTTACTTTTTAATATATATTTTTAAACTCATTATTTATGCAATAACAATATGGGTATCAGTATCTATATATATTATTGAGAGGGAAAGAAAGACAAATAAAAAGATGCAGATTCTCAAAAATGAAAAAGCACTATCTGAGCTTAAGTTCTTAAAAGCACAAATAAACCCACACTTCCTATTTAATGCTTTAAACAATATCTACTCTATGAGTTACATGGAAGACAAATCAGCTCCGGACAAGATTGCCATGCTATCTGATATGCTAAGATATGTAATATATGACTGTAAATCAGACTTTGTTCCATTAGAAAAAGAATTAATTTACCTTGAGAACTTTATAGAGTTTCAGAAACTAAGAACAGAAAACGAACAACAAATTGAGATTGATATTTGCGTTAAGGATCCTAAATACAAAATTGCTCCGATGATACTAATTCCATTTGTTGAGAATGCATTCAAACACAGCAGAATATGTAAATATCAAAATGCTTTTGTTAGCATATATCTTATTCAAAACAGTAATACTTTAGAATTTGATGTAACCAACTCTAATATACATCCAGCCATTAATACAGGTCCTTCCAGTTCAGGTATCGGAATTGAGAATATAAAAAACAGATTAGAGTTGATATATGGCAAAAGAGCAAAACTTGATATTCAGGTCAAAAAAGATATATATTCAGTTAACCTAAAAATTGAGCTAAATGAATAGTGAGAAAAAAATAAACTGTATTGTGGTAGATGATGAATTTCTGGCTCGCAGGCTTTTGGCTGACTATATAAAAAAAATTCCAGAGCTAAATCTTGTAGGAACTTTTGACTCTCCTTTAGCAATATCAAATGTTCTGAAAGAGAATAAAATTGATCTCATATTCACTGATATTGAGATGGACGATATTCTGGGGATTGAATTTGTGGAGAATCTTAGAATGTCTATCCCTCCTCTTGTAATATTTGTTACTGCTTATTCTGAATATGCAGTAAAAGCCTTTGAGATTGATGCTATAGAGTATCTGGTAAAACCTGTAACTTTTCCAAGATTTCTTAAAGCTGTTAATAAAGCAATTAATATTACTGAGATAAAAAGTAAACTTGGTGATGAGAGCGATAAGTATGAAAAAATACATGAAAGACCTGAAAAGAGAGATGATTTTATAATAGTAAAAATAGACAGGAAGTTTGTTAAGATTCAGTTTGATGACATACTATTTATTGAAGGAGCTTTAGAATACGTTGTATTTCATACTAAGTCAGGTAAGCAAATGAGTTTATACTCTTTAAAGAGATTAGAGGAGATTCTACCCAAAGAGAACTTTATGCGCATTCATAAATCATACATAGTAGCTCTTGATAAAATTACTATGGTAGACGGGAACAAAGTACATGTTGGTAATGAAAATATCACCGTAAGCAGAACTTTTAAAAGTCAGCTTCTTTTAAGGTTAGAAAATAAGGACTAGATAACTACAAAAACCCCAACTACATTGCGCAGTCGGGGTTTAAGTAAACAGATTTGTTTATCAACAAACACCACTAATATCTCTTTTCAGCAACCTTATCGCCATTATGGTTATATATAATCCAGGTTCCTGTTTTTTTACCATTTGTATATGTCATATCATAGAGCAGTACACCACTGTTACTCCATACATACCATTTTCCGTGTTTAACACCATTATTGTAGTTAGCCTCAGCTGTTTTCATAGATTCTTCATTCCATGTAATCCACTGACCATCCATTTTACCGTTGTTGTAATAACGCTGTTCCTGCTTCTTGCCATTTTTATAGTAAAGATACGTAAATCCATGTTGGAGACCATTTTTAATGTTTATCTCAATGCGGTTATTTCCGTTCTCCCATTTACTAATATACAACCCTGTATATTTCTTATTATCCTTATTATAATAAATGCCTTTACTATCTTTTTTAACGCTCTGTGCAAACGATACTGAATTCAGAATCAATAATATATATAATATCAAATATCTTTTCATCTCTTCCTATTTAATGTGTAAAATGCTATTAATAATCTATTTAATTGTATATGAAAATCCTAACGAAAATGAACGTCCCCATCCGTAACTATTATACATATACTCTGTTCCTTTAAAGTCATAGGTAAACTCACTCTTTGAATCAAGTATATTCTTAACAGCAAACTTAACCTTAAACCTGTTCTTCATAATACTCTTGCTTATATTAAAGTCCAGATTATGTTTGCCTTTCTCATACACATCAGGAACATTCTTTGCATTTACTAGGTATAATTTATCACCTGTTGTACTATAGCTGACATTTGCGCCAAGTCCATACTCCTTATTATTATAACTAAGATATACATTTGTAATGTATGGTGCCTGTCCTGTCATCTGACGCGTATCTGAATGGTCAGAATCTAACTGACGTTTAATTGCAAGTTCTTTATCTCCATACTTAATTTCTGACTTAACAAACGTTACATTACCCCCAAGTGTAAAATTGGTAAGCGGTTTTATAAAATCAAGTTTCTTACGCATCTCAATCTCAACACCATAAACATTTGCAACATCGGCAAGATTGTTCCATGTAATCTCAATATTTGCAGCCTCTGTATTAAAGGCTCTCTCTATAGGATTATGAAACGATTTATAAAAAGGGTTTACAGATATAAGTTCACCGTGCTTAAAAAAGTACTCCCACTTAAAATCTATATTATCTATATTGGTCAGTTCCAGACTTGGATTACCAACCTCTAATTCGCCCGTTGCAAAGTTTGTTGATCCATACGGAGCAATTTCTCTGAACGAAGGACGAGCCAATGTTCTTGAGTACGACAAACGAAGATTCATATTATCTTTAATTGCATATATCCCGTTAAACGATGGTAATATATCAGTTTTATTAATCTTACCACTCTCCTTTACTACTGAATAACTATCTGTAAGTAAATCTGTATTCTCAACTCTAACACCAATAATTGTTCTGAACTTATTTATCAGTTCAATATCTGTCATTACATAACCAGATGTAACCGATTGCGATGCAGTGTAACTGTTTCTGTCGTTTGTTGCTTTACTACCCTGAACAAATACTCCGTTCTTAGCACTTATATTTGAATCAGAAAGCCAATCAGATATCGATCCGTTAAATGAGTTGCTATTCTCATTAAACACAAATTTCTTCTCTGCAAAATCTCTCTCCTTAGCCAGATATGCTCCACCTGCAACAATCTTTGCTTCCTTATTATTAACATTAAACTTATATGTAATATCAAGTTTATTATCAAAGTTTGTCTCCCACATATCACGATAGTAACGCGAAGGCATCTCATATTTAGAAGCCTCAAGTTCCGCTATACAATTGTTTATTGAATTTTTAAAATATCTCTGATCAGGCTGATCCTGAACTGATTTAGTATACGACGATAACCACTTAACATCTATCTCACCAAGTTTATGCTCACCATTAAGCTGTCCTGATGTCATTGATCTTTGAACGTATTCCTGCTCTCTTATCTCCATTAACATACCTATATCATCAGAGTTTTTAATCCCCCTTGAATATACAGCTGTAAACTCACCACTCTGATTATGAAGAGCCAATAGTCCAACCTTATGATTCTCTGACAACTCATAATTAAAATTAAGCAGAGTAGACCACATAACATCATCAATACCTCGTACCGTATTGTCAAATGTTTGCTCTGTGCTTAGTATTGATGCTCCCGGATCTTTAAGTTTATAACGTCCCCAAACACCATCATCGTAAAATTTATACTTACGTGAGTATGACAATGCTGCATTATAACCAAACCGTTTTCCGAACAATGTTTTATTATCGCCAAACGACAATGAGTAACTCTGATCAAGTCCGCTACGAGACTTTATTGGTTCCATATCTTTATTAAACGATTTTGTTATCTCTGTAAGAAGTTGATCATTCTCAAAACGAGCCGGAATATCACCTTTTGCAAGTTCAGGTATATCACGTAATCCATTATCGTAACCTAACCAGTCTGTTGAGCTCCTTTCTCCGGTAAGGAAATTTTTATTAAATGAAGACTGCGGATTATAAGTAAACGAAGCCGATAGCTTCATATTAAACTCATTCGGGAAATCCTGTGTCTCTATATCTATAAGTCCACCAGTGAAACTACCCGGCAGATTTGCCGAATATGTTTTATGGACCATCATATTCTCAATAATATTAGACGGAAACATATCCATCTGTACAGTATTCTTTTCAGGATCAAGTCCGGGTATCTCAGCATTGTTAAGCAGCGTTTTACTATAACGATCACTCAATCCTCTTACATATACATATTTCCCACCCTGAACCGATATTCCTGTAACCTTTGAAAGGGCTCCTGCTGCATCAGATGCTCCAAGGCTTGCCATTTGTTGCGATGATATACCATCAACAGCAGTTATAGCCTTACGCTTAATAGCAATAAGTGCACTCTCTGTTTTTTTCGAGGCTTTTGCCACAACAACAACCTCTCCTATTGACACTGAAGCCTCCTTTAGTTTTACATCTAAAGTAACTGTTTTTCCTGCCTCTACTCTTATGTCATTTATAACCTGATCAGCATATGAAACAAAACTGAACTTTAGTGAATATGTTCCGGGAGTAAGTTTATCAAGTTTATAAACACCGTTAAAGTCGGCCATTACACCCCTTAACGTCCCATTAATTATTACATTTGCCCCAATAAGCTCCTCTCCTGTAGATGCATCAGTAATTTTTCCCTGTACTGTACCAGTCTGAGAAAACGCCGTTGATAATGAGATAAACATAAAACTGATTAACAATAATAAATCCCTCATTTAATTATAATATTCTTTAGTGTGTTTGTGAAATTTGTCAGAATCTGTTCTGTAATTGTAAAGGCAACCCATTTAAGGGCTGCCTATAAATTTTAAATTGTTATGCCTTATTAATTTTTATAAGTTAAAGTCCATCCTTTAGCCCAGTGGTTTGCTACACCCGGTTCAAATGCTCCTTTATAAGTTACTGTAGTAAACCAGCTATCTAGCTCTGAGAAATCAGCTCCGCTAGCTCCTGCTGAAGGAATCGGATTTGCAGGAGTAAGTATATTTGAAGTCTCCTGATTATTAAATGTTGCATATTTTGTTGCTATATCTGTCTTCTTTGCACTTACATAAGCTGTCCATGCTTTTGTAAGAAGTTGCTTTCCTTCAGTACTCTTAACTGCATTACCATTTTTAACAGAATCACCAGGAGCTGATACTGTAAAAAACTTCTCCTTAACATTAAAGAATACAGAATTTTTAACAACGAGATTTCCAGCCTCTAACTGAGAATAGCTACACTGTGAGTGCAAAACAGATGATGCACT
The DNA here is from genome assembly GCA_025210735.1 of Bacteroidales bacterium. Lineage (GTDB taxonomy): Bacteria > Bacteroidota > Bacteroidia > Bacteroidales > UBA6680 > UBA6680. The sequence goes on along the minus strand of JAOARD010000017.1, from coordinate 5,064 downwards.
TTTATCTTTAAGAAGCTCTATATCTATACCTCTGGATTGATTTGCAAATATCGAATTATAGTACTTCCCTCCGGCATTGTCACGAAATGTGATAACCTTTTTACCAGCATCCACACCTCTACCTATGTATGTAGCATTACTTACGTTTGGTACTGCATATGGTTGTGCTGTCTCTGGGTCTGTTCCTCCATCGTGCTCACCCATTCTGTCACCTGCAGCAGGATCCTGAACTGCAACCCAGAACTGACCATATCCGCGGTATCCTTCATCATAGTCGTAGCAATCATCTCCACAGTTCGATACAAGAATGTGTTTTGCTCTTGGCATTCCTCCAAAAAACTCAACACCATCATCAGCATTTGCAACAACCTCTATATAATCTATTATTGTTCCTGAACCTACTCCTCCAAGAGTCAATCCATTAATCTCATTTCCTTCTCCAATATCTGTTCCTCCATGACGAATAGAGATGTACTTTAACGTCCCTGAGTTATCATCATTTGAACTTCCGCCATATAGTCCTCTTGTCTCCGTTGTTGGAATTCCCTCTATTGCGCTCTCACCCGGAGTTGAGTTAAGACCTGCACTACCCAGAAGAATTACTCCTCCCCAAAGTCCACGCTCAGTCAATGGAATATTACCAGTTAGTTGATCTGCTTCAGCAGTAAATATTATAGGCTTATCTGCAGTTCCTACAGCAATAACTTTACCACCACGTGCTACAATAAAAGCACTTGCATTCTCTTCCTGACCAGGTTTTCCTTTAATTACAGTACCAGCTTCAATTGTAAGAGTCTGCCCGCTATTTACAAAAACCAATCCATCAAGAACATAAGTCTTATTAGCTACCCATGTCATGGTTCCTGTTCCCTGCCCTTTATCTTTTACAGTAACAACGTTATTTAACTCAGTATAAGTCGTTGCCTTAGGGTCAACCTCTTTTTTATCGTCCTTTTTACAAGAAGTAAAGCTTAGTGCTATTAATGCAACACCCAAAATCGTAACTGTTAATTTACTTTTCATCATTAAGTGATTTTAAATTTGGTTATTTTAATCTCTTTAAATTTCGTTTTTGTTGTTTTTGAATACATTGCAAATTAAATACAGCAGGATTAACCACACTTTACTCAAAAATTATGGTTAGGTTAAGTAAATCTGTGTTCTAAATAGTTTTTCTTAACTTTAGCTTAATATTGCATACGTTTATGTTTATTATTATTGCATAAGAAAACATATATTCAACTTAACACAGGGATATGGAAAATTCAGATTACAGAATATTACTTGTTGATGACGAAGAGGATATTCTTGATTTTGTAGGTTACAATCTTATAAAAGAGGGTTACAAAGTTTTTACTGCAAATAATGGCAAAGAGGCTCTTGAAAAAGTAGAGGGTATTAATCCTCATCTTATAATACTTGATGTAATGATGCCTGAACTAGATGGTATTGAGACATGTGAAGCAATAAGAAACATAGATGGCATGGAAAGTGTTATTATAGCATTCCTGACGGCAAGAAACGAAGATTACTCACAAATTGCTGGTTTTGATGCAGGAGGAGATGACTATATAAACAAGCCTATTAAACCTAAGGTTCTGGTAAGCAGAGTTAAAGCATTACTTAAAAGAGTTGGGGGTAAGGCAAAAGTTGAGGCAGAACCTGTACATGGAATATTGGTTGACAAAGAGAGATATATTATTATACAAGATGGCAATGAGCTTAGTCTGCCAAAGAAAGAGTTTGAGTTGTTAGCTCTTTTACACTCAAAACCAGATAAGGTATTTACCAGAGAGGAGATATATACAAAAGTATGGGGCGATGAGATTATTGTTGGAGACAGAACTATTGATGTACATATAAGAAAACTAAGAGAGAAACTTGGCGATGAGTATATTAAAACTGTGAAAGGTGTTGGTTACAAATTTATAGCTTAAATTAACAATAATATAAATTGTTTTGGGTGTCATTTTATATGGCACCTTTTTTATTATAAAAAAACGTATTTAGATCTAATTTCAGAAGGCAGGCGTGCTTTTGGGTAAAACCAAAGGTAGTTTCGAGTAAAATGAGGCAAACGCTCCAATAACACTGTGCAAATCTTATATTTACACACCTCTTCTTATTGTCAAAAATAATAAACATTACCTGATTCTGATATAAAAATAAAGCTATCTTATACAATTTTCCGAACAAAATGCCCAGTCATACGTATAACAGTTTGCAAACTTAATGTTTACATTTATATTCTTTTTGATTACAAACAGTTACATAACTTAACATATGTATCAAAAGGAACATTTTTTATAATTATATTTGAACACTGTTTTACTAATATTTTAACATAATAGTATGAACGAAAATATACTCCGACAAATTACAACAAAAATAAGTAGACTTGTACTTATCGCTTTTTTTCTTTTAATATCTTTTGAGAATGCATTTTCTCAGTTAGATATGACTCACTACATTCCACCAGCATGGGCAGCCGACAGGACATCAGGCGACTACAAAGATCATGCTATCGTACTCTCTACAGGAGAGACAACACCGTTTAATGTTACTCTTACAAATGGAGATGGAACATGGACAACAACAGTATCTATAAGTAAAAGTACTCCACGGATAATCAATATGGGTGTTGTCTCTTTTTCTGGACCTTCAGGCTTAAAGGTAGAGAACAATGTTATTGGTGTTATTGGCGATGGTCAGGTTAACACAACACTGCCTAACGAAGGTATAATTGCCACAGGAAGCAGACCATTCTTCGTAAGTATCAGGCACAGATCAAATGCTCAGGGAGGTATTATGACCTCTAAAGGAACAGTTGGTTTAGGACGTTCATTCTACTCCGGACATATGTATGGTGTAAGAGAGAATACTGCCGCAAGAGATTTGCACTTTATGTCTGTTATGGCAACTGAGGATAATACATTTATATCGTATGACAATCCCGGTGTAAGATTCAACGGAAACAATGTTGGTACAATAATAGGTGGTAGAGCAGGTATAAGACTTAACAGAGGAGAATCATATGTATTTGGTGCTACTTTTGATGACCTTAACAACAACACAAATACCATTAATACAATGAATGGTACACATATAACCTCAAACAAACCTGTGGCTGTAATTACCGGATCATGGTGTTCTTCTGCTTCAAGATCTACCAGAGATATGGGGTTTGATCAGATTGTACCTGACAATATTGTTGCCGATGAATATATTGTTCAGAGAGGTTTCGGAAAAAATAGTGTAGAGAAGGTTATTGTTGTTGCTGCTGAAGACAATGTACAACTTAGTCTTAATGGAGGTGGTTGGGGTAATACTATGACAAATGCCGGAGATTATGTAATACTAAATGAGAGTGAATATGATAGTAATAACAACTTACATATTCTCGCTTCTGATAATATATATGTGTATCAAACACTGTTTGGTAGTACTAGTACTGCTACCGGAGGATTTAGCTTTATCCCTCCGCTTAAATGTACTGCCGATCACTCAGCAAATATATCATATGCCAATACGCTGGTTAATCTGGGAAAAACAGTAAATCCTATTATTAACATTATTACCCAGGAAGGATCGCAGGTATCCATAAACGGTACCAATGTACCAAAAGCATGGGCAAAAGCAGTTTCCGGAAATATATACTGGGAAACATACTCTATTACAAAGAACCAGCTCCAAAACACATTTGGTGCTATAGCAAATAACTGGAACTTTGAGGTTAGCTCTGAAGGTGCTATTAATGTTTCATTATCTGTTGAGAGTAGTATTGTTGGTGCAGGAGGTTACTACTCCGGTTTTGGCGATAAACCTCAGATTGCAGGAAGACCTCACATATCCGGAGGTGCTCTGTGTGCCGGAGATATGGATCTTAATGTTGATGCAGGATTATTTCCTTCATACAACTGGTACAATAACGGCGTTCAGATTCCGGGAGAACACAATGCTATAATTACTATTACAGATCCCGGACGATATATGGCTACAGGACTTACTCCATGTAATGGTGGGTGGATTGAGACTTTTCCGTCTAATGCTATTGTTGTAAGACCTTGTCTGGAAATTGTAAGCAAAACTGTTAATGAGGCAGATGGTACTATTCAGGTACGTGTTAACCTTACACATGCTATTACTGATCCTGTTTCATTTTATCTTACTACTACTGGAGAAACTGCTGGTTTAAATGAAGATTTTGGTTCGGTTCAGAACACTTTTACTATTCCCGCAGGAGACGATTATATTGATGTAGATGTTAATATCACTCAAGATCTGCTAGCTGAACCTGATGAAACATTCAAAGTAAATATATCGGTACCTACAAATGCCAATATTAATGTAGATGAAGCTACTATTACCATACAAGACGACGGTGACCCAAAACCGGATGTTACCACAACTACTGAGATAAGAGTTAATGAGGATGATCCGGCAGGTAAGTTTACTGTTACTATTTCGCTTGACAAACCCAGTGGATATACTACTGAGGTAGATGTTGCTGCTGTTTCGCAAACCGCTACTGTGGGTGTTGATGTATTTGGTACAATACCTTCGAAACTTACATTTGCTCCGGGCGAAATTACTAAATCGTTTGATATATCTATTAATAACGATGCTGTATATGAACCTGAAGCAGCTGGTTACGAATATTTCGATTTACAACTTTCTAACTTCACTAATACAATATCTACTACGCCTATTACTGTTCAGATAAGAATATACGACAATGAAAATCCTCCGGTTCTTACAATATCAGATCAAGCGGCTACTGAGGGTAATAACCTGCATTTTCTGGGTACTCTATCGCACACTTGTAGTAAGAATATCACTATTGATTATATTACAAGCGATTTAACAGCTAATCACCCTACCGATTATACTGGTTTTCCGGTAAAACAGACATATACTCTGACTCCGGGACAAAATACTGTTACGTTTAATATTCCGGCTATTGACGATGGGATATCGGAAACAACAGAAAGTTTTAACCTTATTCTGTCTGATCCGGTAAACTGTAACATCGGTACTAATCCGCTTACGCTCAAAGGTGATATA